>JACRMI010000151.1 GCA_016215025.1 Chloroflexota bacterium | reverse complement strand
CTCGTATCGGGTTCCATACTTCCTCCTGTTACAGGGAAGTATGGTCAAATCGCACACGATGTCGTGATTACGATTGGCTTTTAAAGTGCACACGATGTCGTGATTACATCAGCGCACACGATGTCGTGATTATTGAGACATGCTATTTGAGAACGCCACCTTTAAATCGGAAGGAGCTTTGTGTCCAAGCGGGGCAACCAGATAAAGCCGGGACAGTTCTTCCCAGTCGATGTTATCCAATGAATATTTCCATTCAAATGTCATATGTTTTCCTTCGATTTTGCGGTGCCCTTACCCGAAATAGAATTCTCAAAAACTGACGACAAAACTTTGGGACGATAAACACCTAACGGCGGCGCTCACCCGCCGCGAGCGCGAGACTCCTTGGCTTCGCCGATCAGTCACGCGCGAAGCGGTCGGATGCAGCGCCTGGTTGGGCGGCAGAAGACCTGCGGACTATCTTCATTTATAAGCCTCGCGTTGTCCGAGCACAAAATAGCTAGCAAAGATGTAGAAAAACGAGGTGATTTGCAGGTATGCCTTGCCAAGTACCAAGTCGTAATCTCCCTCGTTTGGCAATCCAACGTAATCACGAATAGCCCGCATCATCCGATCCCCTTTTGGGTTTGGATCGATGTTGTAGTCAAGAAGAAGTAAGTGGTCGTATTGAGCAACTTGGCGATTGGAGGTCGACTCTGCTGCGGACAGCACTCGGTAATAGCCCAATTCAACCGGTCGATCATTATCCACTCGTACACGCCATTGTCCGGTGAAGTCGTTCCCATCTTGTTGGACAATCTGGTTCAATCCATAGAATCGTTCATCCTTCGCCAAGAATACCTTTCGAAATTTCTTTCCCGGTAGCTGACCAAGCCAATCATGGTTGTATCCGTTGTAGACATAGCCAGCCAAGCGCCTCGGGTCTGGCGCTTTTGAGTCGAGAAGGGCCTCCTCCAGCGCCGCGCGGCTGGCTTGTGCCAGCGTTTCAAATGTCCAGATTTTACTTCCCATTAGTCCTCCTGGCTTGGGCCGATGCCCCTAATCATGTCAGCGGCCTTCTCCGCGATCATAATCACGGGCGCATTCGTATTGCCGCTGATGACCGTAGGCATGATGGAGGCGTCTATGACCCGAAGCCCTTCAACGCCATGCACCCGTAATTCAGGATCGACAACCGCCATCGGATCGGTCCCCATTTTGCATGTGCCCACTGGGTGATCCACGGTTTGACCAAAAGCCCGGATGAAATCCAGAACGGCTTCATCACCCTGGACTTCCTCGCCCGGAAAGAGCTCGTTTCCGCGCAAGTCCGCGAATGACCTCTCCTGAATAATTCGGCGACAGAGTTTGACACCTTCAACAAGAACACATCTATCCTGTGGATGGGACAAATATTCAGGTTGAATGATGGGCGGCTCCAAAGGTTCTCGGGAGCGCAACTGAACGAATCCATGGCTGAAGGGGCGGAGATAAGTGCACCCGATACTGAAAAAGTGACCACGGGGACGATGAAATCCGCGGTTATGGGCGTAGGCAGGAACGAAACCCACCTGAAGGTCTGGTGCAGGCTGGCCCGGTTCAGTTCTGATAAAGGCACCAGCTTCAGAGACGTTTGAAGTCAGCGGCCCCCGTTTGAAGAGCAAATACTGTAACACGCTACCCAATCTTTCCGCATTAACCAAACTCACGGGCCTGGTACAGCGGTAAGTCAGGATAATGCCAAGATGATCCTGCAAGTTGCGTCCCACTCCGGGGACGTCTTGAACTACTGGAATATCCAGAGATCGCAGATGATCGGCTGGCCCGATGCCCGACAGCATCAATAACTGAGGCGAACCAATGGCACCGCCGGCCAAGATGATTTCTCGGTGGGCAACGGCACTTTGGCGCATGCCTTCCTGAAGATAATCTACACCAACAACCCTGTTCCGGCTAATCTGAAGTTGTGTCACCAGTGAATTGGTCAGGACAGTTAGGTGTGGCCGATGACGTACGGGTGCGATGTATGCCGCAGCGGCGCTATGCCGTTTCCCATGCTTTTGGGTGACTTGATAACAACCGACTCCATCTTGATGCGGGCCACAGAAATCATCATTTCCCCGAATCCCAATCTCTTCACAAGCCTTTACAAAGGCGTGCGTCAAAGGATTGACGTGTTGCAGATCCTCGACGTTGAGCGGTCCGCCGATCCCGTGATACTCGGATTTGCCCCGCACTTGATTCTCCGCTCGCCTAAAGTACGGAATAATATTCTCAAAGCCCCATCCCGGATTGCCCAAATCCCGCCAAAGATCGTAATCATATCGATGACCTCGCGTATAGATCATGGCATTTATCGAGCTTGATCCTCCGAGGACCTTTCCACGGGGCATATACAATCGACGATTTTCGAGTTGGCTCTGTGGTTCCGTCTCATATGCCCAGTCACATGAACTCTTGAAAAGTTGGCTGAAGGCCGCCGGAGTATGGATTTGCCATCGCTTATCAGATTCGCCAGCCTCAAGCAGTAAGACTCTTACGCCAGTATCCTCAGTAAGGCGGTTTGCGAGGACACAGCCAGCGGAGCCTCCGCCTATGATGATGTAGTCAAACATGGGAACTCCAAATGAACTTATTACACCAGTTCGGATTTTGTGTGAGACAACAAGTCCCAAAACCATCTGCGCCCATAATATGAAGCTCGTAGGTCCCTTTGAGTTTCTTGTCGAAAGCGATGAAGTGTCCGTTGGCCGATAAATGTGGACGGTTGCCTTCGGCCAGTCTTGTGATATCCCTGACCTTACATTGGAGAGGTTGCATACCAGTATCCGTAGGGAATGGAACCGGCTTACCATTCCGGATGAAGTCTAGACTGTTTCTCTGCTGCTCCTCTGCTGGAATGAGCCGCTTGCATGCAGCGGGAAATGCAACGGCGAGGCTTGCCAAAACCATTTTTAGAAAATCTCGACGAGAAAGGTTAAGTTTATCGAACATGATTTCCTCTTTGCCGCCGAACGGGGGGCGCTTCACCCACACGAGGCGGAAGCGCGAAGCGCGAACGCCGAAATGCTGGGTGCAAGCGCGTGTTCGACGGCGCGAAGCGTCCGATGAACTATTGCTTATACGGAAAGATTCCGTACAAGCCTCCGCACCGGGATGTTATGCGGAAAATTTCCACCTAATCGCTTTTATCTGGAAACAGTATAAGCTATGGCCTATCGCTGTCATATCTTTTCCTGGGAGAAAAACATAGAACAACTTCCTCTGCGACTCATGGACAAGGTTCGAGAAACTTTACGACTCTAGCATTGTCAACCCAAAACCAGGCATTGAGCACATTGCATTTTCGCTATCGCGATGTGTTGCAACTGGAGTCGAGGGTGCAGAGTGACAAAGCCAACAATAGAAATAACCCCGATCTTCAATCGAGCGGGGTTGTTTTCATCTGCGCAGAATCATTTAGGACGTGGATTCCCGTTGCACCTTTGCCGCATACAAAATAATCGAACCGGCGACCGCGACGTTGAGCGAGCCGACCTTGCCCCACATCGGCAGCTTGACAAGGAAATCGCATTTCTCGCGCACAAGCCGACTCAACCCTTCGCCTTCGCTGCCCAGCACGAGCGCCAGCGCCATCTTGTAATCCATCCGCGTATAGTCCTTCGCTTCCGGCACATTTTCGATGCCAACAATCCAAATGTTTTCACGTTTGAGATTATCAATCGTGCGCGCCAGGTTAGTCACGCGCACAATTTTCAAATGATTGATTGCACCCGCCGAGGATTTGACCACCGCACCGGTCACTCCAACCGCACGACGTTCCGCAATGACGATGCCATGCACACCCACGGCTTCCGCCGTTCGCAAGAGCGTTCCGAAATTTTGCGGGTCTTGCACCGAATCGAGCATCAACAGAAATGCTGGCTCGCCACGCTCTTGCGCGACTGCCAGCAAATCTTCGATTTCGGCGTAACGATATTCGCCAATGCGCGCGATCACGCCTTGATGATTTCGGGCAATGCGATCCAAATCACCACGCGCGACACCACGCACCGGAACGTTTGCGCTTTTAGCAAGCGCCATCAATTCGTCCAGCGCGCCGCGTGCATGGACGCCCATCGCAATGAGAATTTCTTCGACTTGTTGTCCCGCGCGCAATGCTTCCAAAATCGCGTGGCGACCGTAGAGATAATCTGGCATATGGTTTGTGACGAATGGCAGATGGCGGATAGCAAATTGAAGATAGTTGTTTTTGCTATCCGCTATATGCCATCTGCTATCGGCTGTTCGCTATCCAGCTTTCCACGTTGTGCCTTGCGGTCCATCTTCCAAGGTCACGCCTAGCTTGCCGAGTTCATCGCGAAGCTTGTCCGCAAGCGCGTACTGTTTCGCGGCACGCAAATCCTTGCGCGTCTGAATGAGCAACTCGATGAACGGCGCTGCGCCGAGCAATTTCGATTCTGGCTCTTTCAACGTTAGCCCTAACACATCGGCAAGCTCGTGGAGAGTCGCTTGAGCGGGCGACAAATCTTCAGGCGATGCGCCTTCGCCGCGCGCGCGATTGATCTCACGCGCCAGATCATAAAGCGCGGCAATCGCTTGCGCCGTGCCGAAATCATCGTCCATTGCGGCGATAAATTTTTCACGCGTTTGGTTCGCCAACTGAGCGATCTCAGGATTCGTGGCTGCGCCTTTGAAGGGGATCGCATCCTTAACCGCAGCCCGCAATCGATCAAGACCACGCGCAGCCGCTTCTACGTCGGCGTCCGTCCATGCAAGCGGGGTGCGATAGTGCGTCGAAAGCAGATAAAGTCGAATCGCATCCGGCGAATGTTTTTCCAGCGCGTCCTTGACCCACAACGTGTTACCCACGTGACGCGACATTTTATCTTCCGCCGACGTGTCGCCGCTCAGACGCAACAGCGCGTTGTGCATCCAGTACTTGGCAAACGGTTTCTTGCCGGTGTAGGACTCGCTCTGCGCGATTTCGTTTTCGTGATGCGGAAAGATCACATCCTGTCCGCCGCCATGAATATCGATTTGTGGTCCGTGCACATCCAAGTTCATCGCCGAGCATTCGATGTGCCAGCCCGGACGACCTTTGCCCCAGGGACTGTCCCAGCTTGGCTCGCCCGGTTTCGATGCTTTCCACAACGCAAAGTCCATCGGGTCCTCTTTGCGTTCGTCCACGTCGATGCGCGCGCCCGCTTCCATCGCGTCAAGCGAGCGATTGGACAACTTACCATAGTCGGGGTCTTTGCGCACTCGAAAATAAATATCGCCATGCGCTTCGTACGCGAAACCTTTGGCTATCAATCCTTGGCAGATTTCGATGATCGTCGGAATGACGCCCGTCGCGCGTGGATATGCATCGGCGCGCTGAACGTTGAGCGCATCCATCTCATCCATGAATCGTTTAATGTATACATCGGCGATGGCTTGAATCGATTGATTTTCTTTTTGTGCTTTGGCGATGATGCGATCTTCGATGTCGGTGAAGTTTTGCGCGTGGCGGACTTGATAGCCGCTAAAGCGCAGATAACGTTTGACCGTATCGAAAATGATGTACGAAAACGCGTGCCCGACGTGAATCGGGTCGTAAAGATTGGGACCACAGACGTACATCGAAACTTGCTTGGGTGTATGCGGAACAAAGTCTTCTTTTTGTCGAGTGAGGGTACTGTAAATTCTAAGCATATGCTTCTCCGGTTAGGCGAGGTTTGAACGAAACAAGGGGGACGCTGCGACAACCACAGGCCCCCAGACTACACATGCACAGATCAAGTTTCTTACTCGCCCGGCTAGTTGGCATCCACAAAATTTTGATAGGCACGCGCCAACTCCACCAAATCATCCAAGTGGTTTTTCAAAACGTGAAATACTTGACCGTGATCTATGGCCGTATACTCATGCACCAGCAAATTCCGAAAACCTGCCATGCCTTGGACCCGCGCTAACAGATCGGAGGTTATCACGTCATGCTGTTGCAAGATTGGAAAGACGTTGCGATACTCTTCCGCGGGCTGCCATCCCGAACTGGCAATGATATGCTGACCAATATCCAAGACCGTCTCGATTGCCAAATGCAAATTACGCTCGACAATATCTTGCATATCACTATCCGCAAGAAATTGTTCCAGCGTAATCCGACTTTGAATCGAATATAGTTTGTTGAGATAGCCATTCAGCAAACGCAATCGTTTTTGGACAACATCAAGACTTACCAAAAGTTCCATCCTTCAAGCGTTGTTTCATGTAAGCGTAATCAATTGCGTAGAACGGTTTCAAATCGAGATACTTGCGTTGAACGTCGACGACGAACTCGACGCGCGCTTCGGGTGAACGCTCGAAAAGTACGCGTCCTTTGATGGCTTGGTGACGCAGGAGCGGCGGGGCAGTATTGAGGATCACCACGTCGACCCGTTCATCGCGCAAAGTTTCCATCGCCAAGTTCGCGTACTTGACTCGATAATTCAAATATTCGTCGGACGTTACACTCATGGACAACAGCAAAGCCAGATCGACGTCACTCAGAACGCTGGCGTGATTCTGCGCGTACGATCCGAACAAAAATACCAAGACGATTCCCGCATCCTCTGCAAAAATCGGCGCGAGACTCGTCAAGCGAGTGACATCGATCTTGCCGGTTCGCTCACGCATTGGTTTTGCTTTTCTCATCGACCGGAGCCGCAAAGATCATGCGTCCCTGGTTCGTTTGCAACATGCGCGTGACCGTCACATCAATCGTATTGTTGATGTGTTTCTTGGCATTGTCCACGACGACCATCGTGCCATCGTCCAGATAGCCAACGCCCTGCCCCAACTCTTTGCCTTCTTGGACAATGCGAACTTTCATCCCTTCGCCGGGCAAGACGACCGCGCGAATCGCATTCGCTAGTTCGTTGATGTTCAACACGCGCACGCCTTGCAATTCGGCAACCCGGTTAAGGTTATAATCGTTTGTGACCACGGGACAGTGTAAATTCTTCGCAAGCCGAATCAGCTTGTCGTCCACTTCATGCACATCTTCCACGTCGAGGTCGGTGATGCGAATCGGTACAATCGATTCTTTTTGCAACTTGTTGAGCATCTCCAGCCCACGCCGACCGCGATTGCGGCGCAGTGCGTCGGCCGAATCGGCAATGTGTTGCAGTTCGGCGAGGACAAAGCGCGGAATCATCATCGTGCCATCGATAAAGCCAGTGCGCGAAATATCCGCGATGCGTCCGTCGATAATGACGCTCGTATCGAGCAAAACCGATTTTTCGGTTCCCCCTTTGACCAACTGCTCACGTCCGATTCGACCACCCAAAATCGCAAAGAAATCACGCTCGCGCATGACCATCACCCACGCGCCCAGATAGCCAAAGAGAATCAGCGAGAGAAAAGGGAAAATCGATCCAAAGGGTCCGGGGAGAAAAGACAGCGGGAACGCCGACAGCGCCGCGATAATCAAACCGATCAAGAGACCGATCGTCGCGGCGAGAAGTTGCTGCGCGGGAACCTGGCGAATCGTTTTGCGCGCCCAAAAGTAGGGGCGAATCGTAATCCAGGGGGTGATGAGCAAACCAAGTGCCGCGCCCGCCAACGCCAAAACAACAATGTACCGCAGTTGTGAATCGCCACCGCCAAATGCTTCGCCGATGCGCCAGCCGACGATGGCAAAGAAAACCATTCCAATCACGCGGAGGAGAAATTCGACGCTCATGGGTACCTCCTCCTGGTTTCTGACCGCAATAAAAAAGTGTACCACCGAGGTACACCCAACGAGATGAATAAAAGATACAATTGCGACTAGCTTTGTGGCTGCGCAGCCACGATGACACTAATATGTTGAGCGCTTCCTCGGGACAACACGTTCGTATGCGGTTAGAGACCAGGGACAAATAATAAATGAATAATTCCGTTCGAGCGTCGGTATCTTAGCACAGGAGTATGCAATTGTCAACGAGGTTTGGACTGGTGATTACCCATAACTGTCATTTCGAGCGAAGCGAGAAATCTCCCTCCATGAAAGCAAGATTTCTCGTCGCAAAAAACGCGCCTCGAAATGACATAACTGGCTTTTAGGTAATCACCAGGATTTGGAAATAGATGCGCCGCACCATCCTGAAAGGACGAGGTGCGGCGCATCTATTTCCTACTTGACCAACGCCACGTCCATCGCTTGTCCCAGGGTACGCGCCCCAATCAACTCGATGCCGTCGGGTTTGTCCTTCATCTTCGTCAACATTTGCGGCACGACCGCGCGCGTAAAGCCCAAGCGCGAGGCTTCGATCAAGCGACGCTGCGCCTGCGCCACCGTGCGAAGTTCGCCGCTCAACCCCACTTCGCCGATCACCACCAAATCTTGCGCGACGATCTGATTGCGGAAGCTCGAGGCGATAGCGAGCGCGACGGTCAAATCTGCCGCTGGCTCAGTGATTTTCAGACCGCCCACCACGTTAACGAAAACATCTTGCGCCCCAAGTTTCAATCCGCAGCGTTGTGACAGGACCGCCGTCAGCAATAACAAGCGTCCCATATCAAAACCGTTCGGCGTACGGCGCGGATACGCAAACGGACTCGAACTGGTCAACGCCTGAATTTCGACGAGCAACGGGCGCGTGCCTTCCATTGTGACCGCAATCGCACTGCCCGCCGCATCCTTCGCGCGCTCGGCGAGAAATGCGGCAGATGGGTTATCGACTTCAATCATACCGTCTTGCGTCATCTCGAACACGCCGACTTCGCTCGTCGCGCCAAAACGATTTTTCACCGACCGCAGCAAGCGATACGAATGAAAGCGTTCGCCTTCGAGATAGAGCACCGTATCGACGATGTGTTCCAGCACGCGCGGACCGGCAATCGCGCCGGCTTTGGTTACGTGACCGACAAGAAAAATCGCGACGTTCGTTTCCTTCGCGACGTGCATCAAGCGCGCCGCCGATTCGCGCACTTGCGAGATGCTACCGGCTGCGCTCGACAGTTCTTCCAGATAGATCGTCTGTATTGAATCGACAATCACAAGCTGCGGTTTGAGTCGCTCGATGTGCGCCGCAATTTCGTCGAGATTGGTTTCGGTCAAGAGATAGAGCGAATTCGGCGTAAGCCCCAATCGTTCCGCGCGCATCTTGATTTGTTGAACGGACTCTTCGCCCGAAATATACAACACAATGCCCGCTGATTTTGCAAGCGTCGCCGCCAACTGCAACAGCATCGTCGACTTGCCGATCCCAGGCTCTCCGCCTATCAATACGAGCGAGCCGGGCACAATCCCGCCGCCTAGTACCCGCGAAAGTTCGCCAATCGGCACGGGAATGCGCGCGAAACCTTCGGTCACAATTTCGGTTATTTTCTGCGGCGTGCTGTGCGGCGCAAGCGACGCCAACGCCGATTTCTTTTCCTCGGCGGCGGTCACAATCGTTTCGGTCATGCTATTCCATTCGCCGCAATCGGGACACCGACCGTAGGATTTGGTCGATACAAAGCCGCACTGCTGGCAAATCCATCTAGTGTGAGTTTTAGTTTTGGCGGGCATATGTTTCTCCGGACATCTGTTCTATGCGTTCATTTTACAACCATACCGCGCCAGCGTCAAACAGCAAAAACAGGCAACTGTCATTTCGAGAACTCACGCCCTTTCAGGCATGTTCAAGCAGAGAAACTGGTCATGCTGAGCGGAGCGAAGCATCTCTCTCTGCAGAGAATGAGACCCTTCGCGGAGTTTACCCTGAGCGCAGCGAACGTGCTCAGGGTGACAGGTTAATATTTCTGGGTAGCGGAGCGACGCGAAGCGTCTCAATTCTAGAATATGCGATTTCTCGACGTACAAATCGCGTCTCGAAATGACATGACCTTATCCCAAAAGTAACCTTCGAGATCATGACGACCTCGAAGTTTCGCCTATTTGAATTTAGCTAGCTCTTTTTTCGCCTCTTCATTGCCCAAGTCAGCCGCGCGACGGTAATCGCGTTTAGCGGCGTCCCAGTCGCTTTTCCACGAAAAAGTCTTGCCGCGTTCCCAAAAATAATCCGCCTGAGTCGAATCGAGTTCGATGGCGCGCGTGTGATCCGCAATCGCCAGATCATAGTTCTTTTTTTGATAATAACTCTTACCGCGCTCGAAATTATAGTCTGCCACTTGATTATCCATCGCAATCGCGCGCGTGTAATCCGCTATCGCACGGTCATAGTCGCGTTTGCTGGCATAGCGTTTGCCACGTTCCCAAAAGTACTGCGATTTCGTCGGATCGAGTTCAATCGCTTTGGTGTGATCGAGGATGGACTTGTCGTACTCTTGGAGCCAAGAGTAGGCATTCCCGCGCGACTGATAATAGCTTGCTACCTTGGGATCGAGTTGGATTGCATGTGTGTAATCGGCGATGGCACGGGTAAAGTCACGTTTGTCCGACCAATTCTTACCGCGTTCGTAATAAAAATCCGCGCGCGTGGGTACGAGTTCAATCGCACGATTATAATCCAACATCGCCCGATCATAGTCGCGCTTGCCCACGTAACTCTTGCCGCGATCACAATAATAGTCGGCATTCTTTCCATCGAGCGCAAGCGCGCGCGAATAGTCCGCTATCGCGCGATCATAATCGCTCTTGCGACTGTAGCGCTTGGCGCGCTCCCAAAAGTAATTGGGCTTGGTGGGATCGAGTTCAATCGCTTTGGTATGATCCGCAATCGCTTTGTCGTACTCGTTCAACCACGAGTACGCGTTGCCGCGCGATTGATAATAATCGGCTTTCTTTGGATCGAGCCGGATGGCGGACGAATGATCCGCAACGGCACTTTTATAATCGCGTTGAAAATGATCACAGACGCCGCGCCGATAGTAATATTCGGCATTGTTCGGATTGAGCTTGATCGCAGCCGTGTAATCGACAATCGAACGCGCATATTCTTTTTTCCATTCATAGCTCAAGCCGCGCAAAAAGACATAGTCGGCGACCGTCGAATCCAGTTCGATGGCGCGCGTATAATCGGCAATCGCCAAATCATACTTGTGATCGTTATGGTTTTTGACGCCGCGCTCACGATAAGCTTGCGCCGTCTTGGATCGTCCCGGTTGATGATTGGGATCGGTCTTGAGAATGCGCTCACCCAATTCGATGACCTTGCCCCAATCTTTGCTCGTTTCCGCAAAAACCAACTCCATCACCAACGTCGCAACGCCTGGAGTTAACGGGGGGGTCTTTGATTTTTCGCTGGTCGATTCCTGTGGTTTGACTTTCTTGGGTTCCGCTCGACGCTTGGTCTTTTTTTCGACTTTTTCAACCAGAGTTTCTTCTTTCTCCGGTGGTTTTTCTGACTCACGTTCTTTTTTCAGCTCGGCGGCTTGTTGCTTTTGCCGATCGACAATCGTCAACGGCTGCAAACGAAAGAGCAGTCCATCCGGGGCGCGCATGAAAAGCACCGGCGTGCCCCACTCGATGGTGTTGTTCACGGCGAAACTGACGGCTTTGCGCGCCTCCGCCGTTGCCGCATCGACGGGCAAACCGTCGGCAATGGCTTCATAGAACGCGCGCGAAAATTCGATTGCCGCGCGGTCGGTAATTTCGTACTGCATCGCCAACACAGCGGGAATACCTCGCCGCACCAAAATCGATGCGGTGCTGGAAAACAAATCGAGTTCGCTGCTCTTGGCGCCTTCGCAAGAATTCAGCAAAGCCAAACGTAGCGAACGATGATCGGCGAGCAAGCGCCCCAACTGGGTTGCGTTCATGTATTCGGCTTTGCCTTCGTCATCGGCGAGCGCAACCAACCCTTCGTCCGCATTGCTGTCAAAACCGCCATGCCCGATAAAATGGAAAATGTGCCAGGTGCCGCTGCGCATCGCGCGCTGCAAATCGCGCCAGGTTTGACCGGCGAGCCAGGTCACTTGGACCATGCCGCGCGTCTGCAAATCCTTGAGCGCATTTTCGACGCGTTGCTTTTCGCGCTTGACATCAAGTTCAGGCAGATCGGTTGGGCTAACGATCATGCCCAGGACGCGGAGAGGAAGAGTCACGAGCAGAGGTTGAATCGGTTGAGGGAGTTCCAAATAGCGGACGACCGGTGTGTTGGTCGAGAGGCAAACGTATTCCGCGTTGCGCGTATCGTAGAGAAATTCCCAGGGCAATGCCGCAAGCTGCGGTGACCCAATGCGCAGTTTGAGACGCAAGCCCTTGCTCTGCAAGCCCGCTTCGCGCTGGCTTAGATCGTAGCGACTGCGCACTTCGCCGACGATGAGCGCGTCGAACAATTGCTTGCCGAATTCTTGCACCGCGCTTTCTTCTTGCGTCAGCGCTTGGCGGCGTTTGCCTCCAGAGCGCAACAGCGCGATTTGCAAATCCTTGAGGCGACTATCGAGGACAAGTTCATCGAATGGGAATTGCATCGTCGCGCGCGCTTCACCGGCAGGCGAGTGCACGACGGCGATTGGGTAGCTGCGCCCTGTCCCCACGCCAATTTCGAGATCGAAATCCAGATAGCTTACGGAATCACTATCGCTTGCCATACGCACCCTCGCGTGAGATTTGCTTTTGCATATTTTACACGTTTCGGGTTTAACGCGCAACGGGCATTTCTCTGGTGATTACCCAAAACTGTCATTTCGAGCGAAGCGAGAAATCGCGGACGCCGAAAACGAGATTTCTCGGCACACAAACTGTGCCTCGAAATGACATGCCCGAATTATAGGTAATCACCACGCATTTCTCTAAATCCCGTACACCTGTTTCGGCGCAAGAAATTCTGGAAAACGATTCATCAGTGCTTTGCGCGCGCTGTAGCACAAATGACACGCATCGACATACGAGTCTTCATGCGCGAGGTTGAACTCCTTCACCAACAACGCCGGACCGCCACTCGCCAATAGACCTGCGATGGGATGCGACGCCACATCGTAATTCTTGACCAACGTCGATAGCGGCGTTTGCCACGCATCGCCCATGCACAAGCCCTGACACAATTGCACGTTACCGTACGCATCCATGTGAACGCGACCGGGGTCGGATAAATCCTCGTGCGGGCATTCGGTGAATTCTTGCCAATGAATGCGCGGCAAGCCCTGGGTCAATTTTTCTACTGCCCGGCCGCGAAACCGCACGCCACCACCCACAATCGGCTCGCCTTTTTCACGCGCGGATTTTGATTCGACAGTTGGCGCATCGATACAAATCGAATCGACCGGCAGATGAAGTTCTCGCGCCGCGCGAATGGCGCGCTTGGCGGGACTCTCAACCGCGTCAGAATGGAATCCATCGTCGCTGATACTCAAATCGGCGATGCCAATTTCGGCGAGCGGTTTGAGCCAAAGCGCAGCATCTTCTTCCGAGGTGGCGAAATGTCCATTCGTCACAATGCCGACTTGAAAGCCAGCTTGTCGCGCAAGCCGTACCGCTTCGATCAAAACCGGATAAAGCAAGAACGGTTCGCCGCCTTCATAGTAAATCGATTTGATCGTGCCGATTTTGCGCGCCTCGTCTAGCACTTGCGATACTTGCTTGAGCGTGAACGTGCCTTCCGCGCGCGGGCTGCTGTACACAAAGCAATGATCGCATTCGTACGTGCAGCGATAAGTGAGCAAGAAATGAATTCCGGTCAGCATCTTTGCCTCCTTTAACAGATAAGGAACTGGGGGAAACTCAGGGAAATTTTTCGTGACCTTTCGCGCTCTTTCGTATGCTTTCGCGTGCTTCGCCTTTCGCGCTTTTTCGTGCGCTTTCGTGTCTTTCGCGTCTTTCGCGCTCTTTCGCGCTATGTCGCGAATGGTTTCAAATGCTTGATAAAGTGCGCTTCGAGATTTGCCGCGTACGCGTCGGGATGCGCGCGCAAGATCGCCATGAAATCATCGTAAAAGAGGAACTTGCCATCCGATTTTTTCGTCGTCAGCACAGAACCAAACGTGACGTGGAAAATTTCGCGTGCATCGAATTGATTCAGCAACGACGGGAGATCGACATCTTTCACATCTTCCGGTTTCGGCGCACGCTCAAGTTGTGCGGACACGTGATAACTCACACGGTCACTCTCATAATGCTCGCGTCCGAAAACATAAAGCTTGCGGAAGAACGCCGGATCAAATGCCGCGATGGTGCGCAATGCTTCGAGGTAACTCGTGCCCGCCGTTTTGAGATGAACCAAGCCACGTGTTTGTTCCATCGTGATCGGATAGACGCTGAACTTGTCCGAGCCTGAATGAATGCTCAACTTGTATGGACCATACTTGCGCGCGATTTCGGCGTGGACCGCGAAGTCTTTTTCAAACGCGGCGAGAGCCTGCCCTGAGCTGGTCGAAGGGTCGCCGATGTAATCGACACCTTTTTCAAATCGACCGATGTAACGCGGCGCGAGACTAACCCACTGAACATTCAATCGTTTCAATTCGCTGACGACAATAATATGCTCAGCGTGCGTCGTCGGCGTTTCGGTTTCGTCGACGGAAACTTCGAGTTCAAAGGGAATATTCTTTGCAACAAGATGTCGATACATCATTGCGACGTGCGCAATCGCTTTGCCGTACTTGACTGCCGCGCGCAACGCCGCTTCAGAATCGATTTGAACAGTGCAGGTTTCTAGTTGAACCTTTTGCCCCGCATAGCGTTTTTCGAAATCAGCTGCCGTACTCGCCAAATCTTTCCACGGCAGCACGGCAACTTTTTGGTGAATCACAGTAGGCGATGCGGTATCCGCTTCGCTATCGACATGCGCGCCGGGATCAATCGTGTAAAACGAAAAGCCCGCCGCAACACACGTATCGATGTCTTCCGGGACTTTCAAGTGGTCTGCGTCTGCGCCCACCAGTTTACGCCAACCCGCTTCGAATGTGCCGAACGTCGCATCCGTCATCACATCGTCGGCGGAACGTCCGGTGCGCTGCATCTCGCGAATCGATTGCTGCGCGAAAATCGGCACGATGTTGCCGCCAACCGCATTAAACGCGCGCACATGACCGGGCGTCGCGAGTCCCAAGCGATCCCCAGTCCCTGCCGATGTCGCCAACCCGATAGGCTTGGGTGTGAGCCAGGCGAGTGCGTTGCGCAAGGCGCGCGCATTCGCGTGGTTGGTCGCGCAAACAACTACCGCATACCCAGGTTGAAATGGAGAACGCTCGCCCTGAAACTGATCCCGTAATGGGTTGCCCTCCCGTGCGAGAACGACCAATTGATTTCGGTCGCCTTTATGGTCAAGCCAGAACGCCGCATCGTTGTGCGTGACAAACGAGCTGGGATACATGTTTGGAAATTTTTGTTGCAGTTCTGAAAGTGAAAATGACATTGTGATCTCCTTGCGATAATTATATCAGACCTTCCAGGTTCGCTTCGCGGAAACCTGGAAGGTCTTGAACCTCGAATCAAAAATCCATTTCGATTTGTAATTGTTGCGCGACGGCGTGCAGTTCATCCATGACCTTGCGATTCAAAGGGATACCTTCGCGCTGATTGATCTCCGTCGCTTCGAATTCTTTTTCGCCGTGAATATAAATCCGATCATGTCCATCGGCTTTTGGCGCAGACTTGATGAGCGTCTGCAAATCATCCATCGCGGCTTTGAATTCTTCGGGCGGACGAAAACTATCGATGCGCCACGCGCCAAAAAAGTGACCGATGTTCGCGGGCAACGCTTCTCCCTCGAACGTTTTTGGGTACGTCGTCGATGCAAACGCCGCGCCAGAGAGTAACGCCGTAAAGGTTTCCACCCACACGGCCAGTCCATAGCCCTTGTAACCGCTGAACAATTCGCCTTCGCCGCCGAGTGGCAAAAGTCCACCACCGACATTGCGCTTGAACTCGTCCAACGTGCGATGCGAATCTACGGCCGGATTGCCATTCCTGTCGATTGCCCAACCGGCTGGGATTGGCTTGTCCAACTGATTGGCAATCTCGATTTTGCCAAGCGCGACCGTTGTCGTTGCCATGTCGAGCACGAACGGACGCGCTTTGCTTGCGGGAGCTGCCACCGCGATGGGATTCGTTCCAAGCAATGCGTGTCGCCCAAACGTTGGAACCGCTTTGGGTGAGGCGTTCGTCATCGCGAGTCCAATGCAATCGTGCTCGAGCGCCATCATCGCATAATAGCCCGCGATGCCAAAGTGATTCGAGTTACGAACGGTGACAAAGCCCGCGCCAACCTGCTGCGCTTTTTGAATCGCTTTTTGCATCGCGCGGTACGACACCGGTTGTCCCAAGCCCGCGTCTGCATCGAGGGTGGCAGTGGCAAGATTTTCGACGACGACACGTTCTTGCGGATGAGGATTGATGACGTCCGTACACAAACCGTCGACATAGCGTTTAAGATGTGCGACACCGTGGCTGAGCACACCCCGTAAATCGGCAGCGACCAAAATATCGGCGGCGATGCGCGCGTCTTGCTCGTTGACTCCAACACGCTGAAACGCTCGCACGCAAAAAACTTTCAGCGATTCCGCATTGACCCGTTGAGACATTCTACTCCTTGAAAATGGCAAAGAATCTACAGGAACAATGTATGCCGATTTGATTTAGAACGCAAATAAATGCGTCACGTATTTGACAGACCAGCGATAATCGGGTAAAGTAGCCTTACCTACTCAATGATTGAGTATTCAAGCAAGGAGCAACTCATGCGTTCTCAAAAAACCTCCTCGTACGCTCTACTCGGTCTTCTTTTGAACGAACCGCATCATGGTTACGAATTGTACCAAGACTTGTCCGATCCTGCAGGTCTGGGACAGGTCTGGCATCTCGGCATGAGCCAAATGTACGCGGAACTCAAAGTATTGGAAACGAAAGGATGGGTCAAAGCCACGCTTGAATTGCAAGATGCGCGACCGAGCAAAAAAGTTTTCGAGTTGACCAAGGTGGGGCGTACGGCATTCCGCGAATGGATGACTACCCCTGCACGCGGGATGCGCGAGATGCGCATCGAGTTTATCGTCCGGCTATACTTTGCGCGCATGGAAGGGACTGCCGCAGTCAATGAGTTAATCAAGCGGCAGGAAAAATCGCTATGCTCGGAATTGGAGAGTTTGCAGCAAGCCAGCACATCAAAGGATACGGCGAGTCAATTTGAGAAAACTGTTTTCTCATTTCGCACCAGCCAGATCCAATCGGCGTTAACCTGGCTCAAGTCCTTTCAAGCCCAGAATACATCACTAAAACCGCGGAGAAGAAAATGAAAGCCACTAGAACCCTGTTTACCATCGCGCTCATCGCACTATTATCTGTCGCATGTCAGCCAACCCCAGCCACAACGATTGTCCCTGCACCAACAACGACGGCTGTCCAGACCAATCTCGGTGGAACATTGACAGTTTTTGCAGCGGCGTCGCTAACGACCCCTTTCACCGAAATTGGCAAAGCATTTGAAAAAACAAATCCTGGGACAAAGGTGATGTTTAACTTTGCGGGATCACAGTCGTTGCGCACGCAGATCGAGCAAGGCGCAAAAGCGGATGTATTTGCGAGTGCGGACAATAACAACCTTAACCCACTCAAGACGCAAGGACTCGTCGTCGGCGACGCGCCAATTTTTACGCGCAACCGCCTCGTCGTCATCATGCCAAAAAATAACCCAGCCGGAATCAAATCGTTGCAGGGCTTGGCTCAAGCCGGCCTCAAACTTGATATTGCCGATACGAGCGTGCCGGTCGGCAATTACACGCTTCAAGTTCTAGACAAACTTTCGGCGGATGCAAGTTACGGCGCAGATTTCAAAACACGCGTCCTCGCACGCGTCGTATCGAAAGAGAACGACGTCAAGCAGGTCGTTAGCAAAGTTGCGCTCGGCGAAGCGGACGCAGGGGTAGTTTACACAACCGATGCGCAAGCCACCATCGACAAGTTAGCCACCATTGATATACCCACTCAATACAATGTGATTGCGCTTTATCCCATCGCCGTCCTCAAATCCAGCACAAACGTATCGCTCGCGCAAACATTTGTCGATTACGTACTTTCGGCAGATGGACAGTCGATACTTGCCAAGGCAGGATTTGCAGCGGTACAGTAGAAGCGACGTCATATCGCCTAATTCTGGGCGGGAGCGCCACCTTCGGTGGCGAGACCCCGCCCCTACAGCAATTCGAGGATTGCATGAAGCATTCCATTGCACAATTGTCACCCAAGCAAGTGATATTTCGCAGCATCGTTGTTGTCCTCTTGCTCTTTCTGATTCTTCCATTGATCGCCGTGGTGTGGCGCGCATTGCCCTTCCGCGCCGAAGGTTGGCTCAGCGAAGCAACCTTCGACGCGTTACGCTTATCGTTATTCACCGCAACACTCTCTGCGCTGCTAGCCATTGTGATCGGAACACCGGTCGCGTATTTTTTGGCGCGCGAAGATTTTCGCGGCAAAGCCATCGTCGATGCGCTCATCGATGTTCCGATGGTGCTGCCACCCGCCGTCGCCGGTCTCGCGCTGTTGATGGCATTTGGTCGGCGCGGCTTGCTTGGTCCCACGCTCGCCAGCTTCGGAATCGAATTGCCGTTCACGACGGCGGCCGTCGTCATCGCCGAAACATTTGTCGCCGCGCCGTTCTACGTTCGCGCGGCGAAAGCGGGATTCGCATCGGTCGATCGCGGCTTGGAGCAAATGTCGGCGCTGCTCGGTGTTTCCGATTTGCGAACCTTCTGGCGCATCACTTTACCGCTCGCCGCGCCGTCTTTGTTCGGCGGCATACTCATGACCTGGGCACGCGCGCTTGGCGAGTTTGGCGCGACGATCATGTTCGCGGGTAATTTCCAAGGGCGCACGCAAACAATGCCGCTGGCGATTTATATCGGCTTGGAATCCAATCTCGACAGCGCATTGGCACTATCGGTAATTTTGATTTTCGTTTCATTTGGCATTCTGGCAGCGATGCGTCTGATCAGTCCCAAAGGTTTGGCATTAGGATAACATGCTCGAAATTTCAATTCGCAAAAAACTCGACGGATTCAAACTCAACATCGATTTATCGGCACAAGAAAATGAGACCATCGTGCTTTTTGGTCCCAGTGGCGCAGGCAAATCGATGACACTCGCCGTCGTCGGTGGATTTCTTACGCCCGATGCGGGACGCATCGCCGTCGGCGAGCGCGTGCTGTTCGATTCCCAACGACGAATCGATTTACCGCCGCAACAACGCCGCATCGGTTTGGTCAAACAAGACCTTGCGCTTTTTCCGCATCTCACCGTCGAACAGAACGTGGCGTACGGTCTCTTTCGCGAAGCCGCAAACGCGCAACACGAGCGCGTCCGAAATTTATTGCGCTTGATGAATCTCGATGGATTCGCCAATCGATTTCCATTCGAATTGTCCGGTGGTCAACAACAACGAATTGCGCTTGCGCGTGCGCTAGCGCCCAGTCCATCGCTGCTTTTGCTCGACGAGCCGTTCAGCGCGCTAGATGCGCCCACGCGAATGCAATTGCGCGACGAGCTTTTGACCTTGCATCGCGAAGTAAAAATCCCCGTCGTGTTCGTCACGCACGATTTAGGTGAAGCCTATTTTCTCGCCGACAAGCTTGCCGTCGTCAGCCAGGGTGAAATTATTCAAATCGATAAACCGGGCGAAGTTCTGAGTCATCCCTGTTCCTTGAATGCCGCGCGTGCCATCGGCGTGAAAAATATTTTAGCGGGCGAAATCGTTGCACGAAGCAAGACCGGTTCCCAGGTTCGCGTTGGCGAGATGTTGATCGACACGCTGCCGTCATCATTCGAAGTCGGTACGCGCGTAAATGTGTGTATGCGTCCCGAACGCATCATGCTGCTGCGTCCCGAACGCGCAGCACAATCCTCGGACGAAAATGCGCTGCATGGCGAAATCGTCCGCGAGATGAACGATGGCATGACGACCACGCTGTTCTTTCGCGGGATTGATCAACGACTTGGTACTTTATCGACTCAAAATTACGACATTCAAATCGAATTGCCCGTGTACATTTACGAACGACTCAACCTCGCGCGCCAACGAACCTGGACGGTATCGTTGAGAAAGAATGCTATTCACTTGATGAAATAACGACTCAAATCTAAGAAACTTGTTAGAGATTCGCCATCCTTAGAAATTTCTCAGCATACACTGTGAATTCTTTAATCCATTGCAGCTAATATCAATACGTAATGGATTAAAGAACAAGAGAGACTAGGATGGCTCAAACAAATATACAATCACCGTCAACCCGAAAGTTCCCCAGTCTTGCACTCCCCCGCTCTCTCGCCCTCAATTGGGCATACGCCGCCAACGACAAACGCGACTTGCGGCTCGATCTTTTGCGCGGGCTAGCCGTTTTCGCGATGATCGTCGATCATTGGGGCGGACCGTCATGGCTGTATTTCATCACCGGAGGAAATACGTTTTTCGTTTCGGCGGCAGAAGGATTCTTTTTCATCTCCGGTCTGGTCGTCGGCAGCGTGTACGGCGGAATTGCTTTGAAGCAAGGATTAAAGATCGCGCAGACCAAAGCACTCGCGCGCGCAGGGACGCTTTACAAACTCACCGTCGTTCTCACGTTTCTATTTGCGACGGTATCGATTGTAGGTCGCTTTGGTTGGGCAAACGATTTTCAGTTCAGCGATCTGCCGGCGTTCATGTTCAACGTCATCACCTTGCGCCAAACCATGTTCCTCACCGATGTTCCCATGATCTACACGTTCCTCATGCTTGCCGCGCCGATTGCGTTGGGATTACTCGTCAAGGGTCATACCAAGTGGCTGGTCCTCGGTTCAATTGGACTGTGGCTCGCCGTCCAAATTTTCCCCGATCAAATTCACATTCCCTGGCGCGTGATCAACAGCGGCACATTCGATCTGGCCGCATGGCAAGTCCTTTTCTTTAGCGCCATGGCGCTTGGGTTTCATCGTGATGCAGTCGCCGCAAAGCTCCGTCAAATTCCGCGCGTCCCTTACTTTGTGCTGGCAAGTCTGTTGTTGATCTTTCTCGTGCGCATGTATTTGAACAATGCGGCGTGGTTAGCCAGTATGGTACCGGGTCTCGACACACAGACGTTCTTGACGGATTTTTTCCACAAGACCACGCTCGCACCGGGACGCTTGATCGCTAGCCTGATCGTTTTTCAGTTTGCGTATCTCGCCGTGACCTTACTGTGGCAGCCGATCCGCAAAATTTTTGGACAACTGTTGTTGCCGCTTGGGCAAAACTCGCTCTACAGTTATACGATGCATGTCGCCGTAATTGCGGTACTTGCGTTCATCATTCCGAAATTTCCATCGGAGACGACGAGCTTGGATTGGGTCAATACGGGCGTGCAACTTTCGGGCGTGATCGCCATTTGGTGGATGATTCAACGCAACTTTCTCTTCAAGATTGTTCCCCGGTAACAATCCGGACGCTTTGGAAATGAGCAGGCGAGAGGACATCAACCCTAGTCTCGGTTAAAATAAAAAACCGGCTCACGAAAAATCGTGGGCCGGTTTGAATATTATGAAGGGCTAGGCAATTTGTTGTTTCATTTCGTCGAATTGTTCTTTCGTGATTTCGCCTTTGGCGTAGCGAACTTTGAGCAAATCGAGCCGCGGCGCTGCGGCGATTGAACTTGGTAATGGCGAATTCGGTTTTGCGTCAATGGGCGTTTCAGTTACCCCAGCATGTTCTTCCGCTTGGGGCACAAACCACAAGATAAACAAGATCGCCGCAATAACCATGAGCGCGCCGATAAACCAGATCATTAGGAGCGGACCAATAAACGGAAACTCTAATCGACCAGACCGCATTACGATTCTGTCTGGCCCAAGTTGGGAAAAGACAAACATTGCGGCACCGCCAATTAAAACAAGAACAACAGCCACGGCGAATACAACGCCCAAGATTCGAAGACCCGTTTTCATTTCCTCCTCCACTTTATCTTGCACATTTATGGAGCATTCATACCGAAAGCATAAGCTCGCAAGGTGAGTTATGGATGAGAGGAGAGTTAGATTTGTAGAACAAGACCGCTCAAGCTTGAACTCACGGCGCATAGTCCAAGGAGGACAGTCATCACCACTGCCGCGATCAATGGTTGCATTTGTTTAACTTGATCCATCGTTTTTTTGTTCATCCTGGTAGTCACAAACGCGCTTAAACCTTAAGGCAATATAAAATTTTGCGAGGAACCATCAAGTGTCATAGTTTTACCGATTGTTTACCCAGATCATATGACCTATACTGACTTTGGTTATTCGACGATAATCATAAAGTTAAAGTTGCGTTAAGAACGCACTCATTTAGCTTCTCCTCATTCCCATCTCATTCCAAATTCAAGTGTCCGTTTCACAATCAGAGCACTCGAATATGAAACAATCGAAGATCGTCTAGTCGGATAACGTGTTTATCCGTGTTCAATCCTCAAGGAGGTTCCTAGTGAAACGCAAGATCGCATTGTTGATTGTTCTCACCGCCATGCTGGTTGTGGCGATGTATGCAGGAACTTTTATCAGCACGTCAAAAGTCTCCGCGGCGGCACAGCCCGCAACAGCCGGACTCCAACCGGCGCCTTTAGCGGCTCCCAAGTTCGGAACCGTTTCCGATTTTGAATCATCGTTGATTAATATCTATAGTCAGGTCAGTCCATCCGTCGTCGCCATCGACGTCGTTGAATCGCGAGCGGCTTCACCCAACTTGCCGCAAAATCATCCGAATTTCGGACCAGGGCAAGCTACGGCACTTGGCTCTGGGTTTGTCTGGGATACATCCGGTCACATCGTCACCAATAACCATGTGGTCGACGGTGCGACTCAAATCCAAGTCACCTTCTCGGATGGCAGCAGCGCTGCCGCCAAAATTGTTGCCTCCGATCCGGATAGTGATCTCGCCGTCATTTCGGTCAGTGTTCCCGCCAATCAGTTGAAACCCGTGCAGATTGCCGATTCGACGCAAGTCAAGGTTGGACAATTTGCCATCGCCATTGGCAATCCTTATGGCGAACAAAATACGATGACGACCGGTATCATCAGTGCGCTTGGTCGTTCGCTTCCCGTCGCTAATAGCTCAAGTAGTGTCAACGGATTTACACAAGGTCCATCCTATTCCATTCCCGATGTGATCCAAACCGATACGCCAATCAATCCCGGTAACTCCGGTGGCGTGTTGCTCAACTCCGAGGGAAAACTCATCGGCGTAACATCCGCCATTGAATCACCCTCCGGTGTTTCGGCAGGTATTGGCTTTGCCATTCCCTCAACGATTGTGCAAAAAGTAGTGCCAGCGCTGATCACCAACGGTCGCTATAGCCATCCCTATATTGGCATTAGCGGTACAACGGTGGGTGCAAACTTGGCACAAGCAATGGGACTCAAACCCAATCAACGCGGCGCGCTCGTCGTCACCGTGATACCCAATGGTCCTGCCGCCAAAGCTGGCTTACGTGGCAGCAGCCAACAAACCACCATCAACGGTTTGCAAGCGCAGATCGGTGGCGATGTCGTCACCGCAATCGATGGCAAGCCCGTCAAGAGTTTCGATGATATTGTGACCTATCTTGCTGGTTCAACCACCGTCAATCAAACAGTTACGTTGACCATCCTGCGCGATAGCAAAGAACAACAACTCCAAGTCACTCTCGCTGCTCGACCCAACTCCACAGGCCAATAAACATTGCAAGTAGGGACGTTCGATTGAACGTCCCTACTCGGTTTATTATTGAAGGAAGAATGGAATGAATCGAAATAGATTCAAGCAAGTTGCCAGACAAGGTCTGGTTATTTTGGTATTGCTACTTGGCATCAGCACCGGAATCGTATTAGATCGTCAAGCCGCGCCGACTCATGCCGATACAAGCTCCACGTCTTCTGTGGGTCCCAACATTCAATTGATTAACGAAGCCTGGGACAAGATTCAGAAAAACTATGTCGATCCGTCGGCTATGCAAACCGAATCGCTAACTTATGGCGCGCTTAGCGGCATGGTCAATGCGCTAGGCGATACCGGGCATTCGACATTTCTGACACCGCAGATGGTCAAATCGGCCCAGAATTATCAGCGCGGTCAGTTTGAAGGCATTGGTGCACAAATCGAAAGCCAAAATGGACAAATCGTCATCGTCGCGCCATTCGATGATTCACCCGCGCAGCGCGCCGGTTTACATGCGGGCGATGTCATCCTTAAAGTCGATGGTAATAAAATCAGCGGCTTGCCGGCCGATCAGGTCGTTGGGAAGGTTTTAGGACCAGCGGGCACATCCGTCACCTTGACAATTTTCAACCCATCGACCAACAAAACGTTTGATGTGACGATCGTACGCGCGCGCATCGTCATCAATAATGTGACCTGGCAGAAATTGCCCGGCACCTCCATCGCTCATTTACGCTTGGCAGGTTTCAGTCAAGGCGTTAGTCGGCAATTGTCACGAGCGTTAAGCGACATGCAACAACAAGGCATCACGAGTGTTATTCTGGATTTGCGAAATAATCCCGGTGGATTGCTGAACGAAGCGATCAATACCGCCAGTCAATTTCTTGGGACGGGCGATGTGCTACTGGAACAGAATGCCCAAGGACGCGTGGCACACATTGCCGTCCGCCCCGGCGGCGTGGCAACCCAGATGCCGATGGTTGTCTTGGTAAACAAAGGCAGCGCGAGCGCATCCGAAATTGTCGCGGGAGCGATTCAAGATGCTCAACGCGGCGCACTCGTCGGCGAGACAACGTTTGGCACAGGCACAGTGTTGAATCAGTTCGCGTTGTCGGATGGTTCTGCCCTGATGCTTGCCGTCGAACAATGGCTCACGCCGAATGGGCGCGTCATCTGGCATAAAGGTATCACCCCCGATCAAGTTGTTACGCTGTCTCCGGATACAAACATTCTGACACCGGAATCCGAACGAACGCTAACCGCCGAGCAACTCCAAGCCAGTCCGGATGCCCAATTGCTTAAAGCTATCAATATGCTAAATCGAACGGCGAAAAATCACTTGATTGCACCGACCGATGTAGCGACAGTCAACGCAATTTCCGACACACAATTCATCGCATTAGAGCTTAGCTGGATGGAACAATTCGCATTCATCTAAATCAAAATGACAGTGCGACGCATCCGAAGCGTAATTTAAGGATGCGTCGCACTTTTTTTATCGCCGAAACTTATTTGAATTCCAAGAAAGAGTCGAGTATAATGCACAGTACGATTATGACTCTCTCACACTTGGATGAACAAGGGCGCGCGCAAATGGTGGACGTGAGCGCGAAAGCCGATACGGAACGCGTCGCGATTGCCAAAGGCGAGGTGCTATTGCAAGCCTCGACCTTGGCGTTGATTCGCGCGGGCAAGATCGAAAAAGGCGAAGTGTTTTCGGTGGCGCGCGTCGCAGGCATTCTAGCAGCCAAACGCACACACGAGTTAATTCCCATGTGCCATCCGCTTCTCCTCACGGATGTCGCCGTCGATTTTGAGATTCTTGAAGAAGGTACCGATCAGACGCCTGCGCGTATCGGCATTACCGGCACGGCAAAGAATGTAGGCAAGACCGGCGTGGAGATGGAAGCGTTGGTCGCCGTAAGCACGGCGGCACTCACGATCTACGACATGGCAAAAGCTGTCGATCGAGCGATGCACATGAACAACGTGCGCTTGGTGCTCAAGCGCGGCGGCAAGAGCGGGGAAATTCGACTGGAATAGTTGCACTCCATGATGCCCATTCACAAAACCGATGTGGTCTATCTTGCAATTCTGATCGCTCTGCTCGCCGTCGTGTTTGGATTGAACTGGGTCGCGGGCGGGACAATAACGAGTCCGCAGAATCTAGCCATCGATTTGGTCTCGCCGCCGGAATCACCGCAAACTTGGTCAATGCAAAGCTGGGTGCCAACCCGCTACCGCGTGTTATTCTATTGGATTGTGCAGGCAAGCTACACCACATTTTTCTCGTCTAATGACGCGCGTGCATTCTATCTAGTCTTTGTCTCTTGGAGCTTTATTTTTTTTGCTTGTGCTCTTATCACGTTCTATTTTTATTTGCACGAGTTGAACTTTACCCATACGCTTGCTTTCGTCGGAGGATTGCTGTTTCTCGCATCGCCACCGGTGACACTAGCTTACAAGTATCCGGTCTATACCCGCGAGGACCCGCTAGCATATTTTCTAGTCTTGCTCGGGCTTTTCAGCGTTTTCAAGAGAAAGAGCACATGGGTCTGCATCATTTCAACCCTTGCCGCACTGACGCGTGAGACGACTCTCATTGTTCCGCTGGCGTATTTGCTCACGGCAAATGATTCGTGGCGAAAAAGGATTTTGGTCTGCACGCCACCTATGCTTGCCGTTATCGGCATCCGCGGATTGATGGGTTTTGCCACCTATGATCCTTTCGAAGGCTCGATCTACAACTTTAAGACGCCTTGGCAAACCAGCGCCTTTCTCTTTTGTGTGTTCGGAATCCTTTGGATTCCATTTTTCGTAGAATTAATAAACAAGCGACGCAATCACACCCACATAGATTATCCTTGGCAGGTGCTCACGTCAACCGCATTGATTATTTTCATTCTGGTGCTAGGAACTCAGTTGGCACTTGCCCGCGCGCGTGAAATCAGAATCGCGTTCTTGATGTTTCCTTGGGTGATCCCACTCGCGCTCTATTGGTTTCGAGAAAACGGTGAACACCTTAGCGTAATGGTTCATCAATTCAGTTTTTGGACTTGGGGCATCGGCGTTTTCGCAAGCTTGTCGTTAGGGATTCTATGGTTGCAACAGAATAATCCCGATCTGATGAAATTCTATCTGACCGACTTTAAGAATGGATATTGGCTTGCTCTTGCCGACCTGCATTTATCGGCGACACTTGCCCTCGTCGTGCCGCTGTGGTTGAATCAACGCAAACTCGAAACGCAAACGGCTCGCTGACGCCGAAACAACGCGCAACGACAAGACCCTCTCAGTGTTCTTATGAGAGACGCGATGCCAAGAAAATGATTGGCTGACCTCGACGCCCTTTGCGTGATCGGGCGTAAAAATAGGTCGCGCGGCTTGTCCCTCGATTCCGAGTAGAGACGTTACCTGTAACGTCTTAGCTCAAGGAGATAGAACGGTGAGAAGTAAAATGTTCGTGCTCGCTATCGGCATAGCGGGATTGCTTGGAGTGCTTGCGCTGCTTGCATTCGCGTATATGCCGTCCGTTGTTCCTACCGTCGCACCCGTCAATGCAGTTGTCCAGCCAGCCCAGGGCGAAACGACTTCCGTCGACGTCGCCTCCGACACCATCGCTCAACCATCCCAGGATAACACTGCGGCGATGGACGGAATGACTTTGCTCGATGCCGCGTCCGACGCGGATCTGGTCAGTACCACCAAGCAAGGAGGTCATTTCTGCGACAAGGATAGTTCTGCAAACGCCGGGTACTAGCCAATCAATAACGAGAAACCCATTTTCTTCCTCCCAAACACAAATCAAGAGAACGGGTTTCTAAAACATAGCCAGGCAGTGTCACAGCGACGTGATGCTGCCACCTTAAATGATGACTGAAGCAAAAAAAATTCGACTAACTTCATACGCTGCGTGCGCAGGTTGAGCATCCAAGATCGGCGCGGCCGAACTGGCGCAAGTTTTGCGCCCACTCAGCAATCGATTCCAAGCTCAAGACTATCCCAACTTACTCGTCGGCTTGGGTGATCCGGACGACGCGGCGGTTTATCGCATCAACGATACGACGGCGATCATTCAGACCATGGATTTCTTTCCACCCGTCGTCGATGACGCGTACGCATTTGGCGCGATCACAGCGGCGAATGCGATGAGCGATGTTTACGCGATGGGCGGACAAGTCTTGCTCGCGCTCAACATTGCCGCCTGGCGCGACGACTTGCCATTGGAACTGCTCACCGAAATTTTTCGCGGCGGCGCGGACAAGGTCGCCGAAGCGGGCGCGGCAATTGCAGGTGGACACACAGTCACGGATAAAGAACCCAAGTACGGCTTGTCGGTCACCGGTATCGTGCATCCCGATCACATCGCGACCAAAGGCGGCGCGAAGGTTGGCGATGTGTTGGTGTTGACCAAACCGCTGGGCAGTGGTTTGATTACGACGGCTGGCAAAAACGGCGTCGCATCCGATGAGCATCTGCAAAACGCCATCGATTGGATGACGCGCTTGAATCGCGGCGGCGCGCAAGCGCTGCAAAAAATTGGCGTCCAATGCGCAACTGACATCACGGGTTATGGTTTGCTTGGGCACGCGAATGAAATCGCGGAAGCATCCGGCGTCGCGCTCCAATTCCGCGCGAGTGCATTGCCTATGCTCGATGGCGCACTCGGGTACGCGCATCAAAAACAAATCCCAGGCGGCGCAGGTCGCAACAAATTGTATCTCGAGTCCAAGTGCGAATTTGTGCGCGCCGTCGACGATAATCTCTACGAAATCTTTTTCGATCCACAAACCTCGGGCGGATTGCTCATCGTCGTGCCAGAAACACGCGTCGATGAACTGATTCGCGAACTCGATTCACGCAAAACAGCCCACTGGGTTATTGGCGAAGCCATCGCCAAAATAACGAATAAGACGCTGCTAGTCATCTAAACCTGATGGAGGAAATCCAATGTCGGACAACAAACCACGCGTAGTCGTCACAGGGATGGGCGCAATTACGCCGCTTGGCACCAATGTCGAAAAATACTGGGAATGTTTACTGGAAGGCCGATCAGCAATTCGACGCATCACGCGATTCGATCCAACGAATTTCGCGGTGCAGATCGCGGCGGAGGTCAGCGAATTCAAAGTCGAAGACTATGCCGAGTACATTGACAAGAAAGAAGCACGGCGGATCGACCTCTTCATTCAATACACGCTTGCCGCAACTTCTCAGGCACTCAAGCAAGCCAATTTGAAAATCGATGAATCGAATGCGGACGATATTGGTTCGGTGATTGGCTCTGGTATCGGCGGCTTGCACACGATGGAAGAAAGTTTCCGCACGCTTTTTGACAAAGGTCCAATGCGTGTCAGTCCGTTTACCGGTCCGTACATGATTCCCAACATGGCGCCCGGTCACGTCGCCATTACGTTTGGTGCACGCGGTCCCAATTTTTCAGTGGCATCTGCGTGCGCGACCGGTACTCACGCCGTCGGCGAAGCGTTCGAAATCATTCGGCGTGGCGACGCGCGCGCGATGATTACGGGCGGCAGCGATGCAAACATCACCCAATTTGGCGTCGCGGCATTTCATCGCACGCAGGCAATGACCACGACTCATAACGACAGTCCCGAAGCCGGATCGCGTCCCTTTGATGCCAAACGTGATGGGTTTGTTTTCGGCGAAGGTTGTGGCATTTTGGTTTTCGAAGAACTCGAATTTGCAAAATCACATGGTGCGAATATTTTGGCAGAGGTCGTCGGCTACGGCGCAACCGATGACGCATACCACATCAGCGCACCGGTCGAAGGTGGCGCAGGCGCAGTCAAAGCGATGCGACGCGCGTTGCAAAAAGCCGAATTGAAACCAGAAGCTGTCGATTATATCAACGCACACGGCACCTCGACGCAACTGAACGATGCAGCAGAGACGGCGGCGATCAAAACCGTGTTCGGGGATCATGCGTACAAGCTTGCGATCAGCTCCACCAAATCGATGATCGGTCACTTGCTCGGCGCAGCGGGCGCGGTCGAAGCGATTGCCGCGGTCAAGACAATCGAAACGGGCTGGATTCATCCGACGATCAACTACGATTTTCCTGATCCCGCTTGCGATCTGGATTATGTGCCGAACAAGCCACGCCAACAAAATGTGCGCGTCGCCATGTCGAATTCGTTTGGTTTTGGCGGCCACAACGCGATCATCATTTTCAAGAAATATGAGGGTTAATGTAGACAAAGAGAAAGAAAGACATGGTGACCAGGTAGGTATCCTTCACCGTGTCTCCTTGTCCCCTGGTCTCATTGTCAATTATGGAATTAGAACAATTCGAAAACTCCCTGGGAATTGTTTTTCGCGACAAATCGTTGCTCACGCGCGCGCTCACGCATCGCTCATACCTTAACGAAAATCCCAGTCTGCCTTATCTCGATAACGAGCGCCTGGAATTTCTCGGCGACGCGATTCTCGACTTTGTCGCGGCGGAATTTTTGTATCAGCGTTATCCCGAAATGAGCGAAGGCGACTTGACCTCGCTGCGCGCTGCGCTCGTCAAAGGTGAAACGCTCGCGCGCTTTAGTTCCGACATTGGCTTGCCGCAGTATCTTTTGATGTCTCACGGCGAAGAATCGGCGCGCGGACGCGAGCGTGCGCCACTACTCGCCGGTGCGTTTGAGGCCCTCATCGGCGCGCTGTATCTCGATCAGGGGCTTGAAGCGGCGCGCGGATTGATCCTGCGTTTGTTAACCAACGAAGCCGAACGTGTGCATCATCAGCGCCTCGACCGCGATGCCAAGAGCATGTTGCAGGAATTGAGTCAAGGCAAGCTCCAAGTTACACCGCAATATCGCCTCGTCGAAACGCGCGGACCGGACCACGCCAAAGAATTCACGATTCAAGTCATCATTAAAGACAAGGTGTACGGACAAGGCATAGGACGCAACAAGCAAACGGCAGAACAAGAAGCCGCACGCGTTGCGCTCGAAGCATTGCAAGCCGAAATTTCGAAAGAAGATCACGCGGCGCTAATAGCCCTAAAGGGCCAAGTCGAATAGTCTCGCAGTCAAATAGTCGGATACTCAACACCGACTAGTCAACTACGAGACTATAGGACTGCGAGACTATGAGACTCTTGGTTACCGGTGCAAGCGGCTATGTCGGCGCAGGCGTTTTGAGACGCGCACCTCAGGATTGGGAAATTGCGGCAACGTATTTCGCTCATCCGATTGAGCAAACCAGCGTTGCCGCTTTTTGCGTGGATGTGCGCGATGTTGACGCCGTCTATCAACTCTTCGACCAATTTCGCCCCCATGTGGTGATTCACACGGCAGCGTTGATGACGGGCGATCAGATGATGTCGGTCAACGCCGATGGCTCACGCATCGTCGCACGCATGGCGACCAAGTTCAACGCGCGCTTAATCCACATGTCGAGCGATGTCATTTTCGATGGAGAACATGCGCCGTATGACGAGACCGCATCGGCTGCGCCCATCACGCCATACGCCGAGTCGAAAGCGCGCGCGGAAGAGTTGGTTTGCGCCGAATACTCAAATCCCATTATCGTTCGCACCTCGCTCGTCTACGGCTTCAACCCGATGGACCCGCGCACGCGTCAAACGCTCGATGGCAATTTTCCGCGCCTCTTCACCGACGAATATCGCTGCCCGATATTCGTCGATGATCTCGCCGATGCATTAATTGAGCTTGCCCAGTTATTGCGAGCGGAGCGAGAAATCTCAGTCATCAACATCGCTGGTCCGCAACGCCTGAGTCGATACGAATTCGGCGTCAAGCTCGCGAACGCATTTCACGTCGAACCAAAATTTCAGCCAGCGGTCAGCGCATCGTTTGCCACACCTCGCCCGCGCGATTGCAGACTCGACATTTCGCTCGCACAGAGCGTTCTAAAGACACAATTACGTAGCGTGGATGACGTTCTGTCCGACATTCGACTTGTTTGAATTCATCACTTATGCTGGGGAGAAACTCATGGAACCCATTGTGACGCTCAATGAAGAGTTAGCCAATCTGCGCGTTGAGTACGCTCATCGCTGTTTCACCAACACACAAGAACTGATTCGGTTCATGGATCAGAAAGCAGGCTTTGTGCTTGCTGCCGTCGGCATTCTGTCTGCCGCACTCGGCACCTTGGTCACCAATGTTTTTGCTGGGAATCCAACCACCTCGCTGCAAATCTCGCTGCGGTACGCTGGGATTGCATTTTTTCTGGCGTACCTGTTCGTTGGCTTTGCCGTTGTCTTGGTCGCTACGAGCGTTTTTCTCGCGATTCCCAATCGATTGCGCCCCGACACCACTGCCCCGGGTTTGTTGTTTCCATTGATCCTACTAAACAAGTACAAGTCACATGAAGAAATGTATCTTCGAACTCTGTGCGAGATAACACCTGGCGGAATCTTGCACGATTACGCCAATCAGATCATGGAAATCGCCAACATCTATCAAGCGAAACAGAAACACGTCAATCGGAGCATCATGCTCTTTCGTTGGTCGAGTGTCTTGTGGCTCATCACAACTCTTTTGTTCTTGGCGATAGCGGTCATCAAGTAGACACCACTTGGCACCATGTTCTGAAAGGCAAGTCTATGCAAAACCTGCCGTACAAAATCGAACTCGACATGCGAGGCAGGATAGGGATGACACCCACATCAAATCGTCATGGAATGTATCAACTCACCAATGCGACCGAAATTTGCTTTGAAATCATTTCGCCGTCTAATCGCTCCGATAAGATGGAGGAGAAAATAATTTTGTATCTCGTCAAAGGCGCGCGTGAGGTTTGGCTCTGCGACGAAAAAGGCAACGTGTCCTTCGCAGATACTACCGGTAAATTGAAAAAATCGAAAATGGTCTCCAGATTCCCTTCCCAAATTTAACCCTGTGATGCGCTCATGCAAAAATGCAGAGCGGATTCTTATTTCTGCACTCGTTTGTTTATCCGCCCCTCTTGTTGTATACTTGCCTCCAACGTCTAATCTCCATTCTCCAATTCATAATCTCAAAAATGTATCTTAAACATCTCGATCTTCACGGTTTTAAAACGTTTGCCAATCGCACCGAATTCATTTTCGATCTCGGCGTCACGGCGATTGTCGGTCCGAACGGCAGCGGCAAATCGAATGTAGCTGATGCAGTGCGCTGGGTGCTTGGCGAGCAATCGTATTCCGAATTGCGTGTCAAGAAAACGGAAGACGTGATCTTCACGGGCAGCGCATCGCGTCCACGCATGGGCATGGCAGAAGTGACGCTGACGCTCGAAAATCCCAATCCTTGGACCGCAGAATCATCGCCGACCGGAAATGAGGAAGCAGAAACCGCTGAAAAAGAAAAAACCAAAGCCGACATCATCACCGAACTCTTGCGCTCGAATCCATCCGAAGTGACCATCGGTCGCCGCGCGTTCCGCGATGGCGGCAACGAATATTTCCTCAACGGTTCGCGCGTCCGCCTCCGCGATGTTTTTGAACTGCTCGCGCGTTGGGGTCTCGCGAAGAATACGTACGCCGTCATCGGTCAAGGTCTCGTCGATCAAGCCCTCTCGCTTCGACCAGAAGAACGTCGCGCGCTGTTTGAAGAAGCCGCAGGCATCGGACTATACCAATCGAAACGCCAGAACGCTATCGACAAACTCGAAGAGACGAAGCAGAATCTCTTGCGCGTGAACGACATCATCAACGAAATTTCGCCGCGCCTGCCCTCGCTCGCCCGCCAAGCCGAACGCGCGCGCAATTACGATGGCATTGTTGGATCACTCGACGAAAAACTGCGCTTGTGGTACGCGTTTAAATGGGCAAATGCTCAACAAGCCGCGCAAGAAAACGCTCTGCGTGAAAAGAACGCGCAGGCAACGTTGACCTCGCGTCGATCCAGTGTCCAAGAACTTGCGGTCAAACTCGCACAATTTCGCCGACAAGGACAGGAACTGCGCGCGCAACTCGCCGATGCGCGCCGCGCACGAATGCAGCTCGAACAACGCCACGCGACACACACGCGCGAGCTCGCCGTGTTGGAAGAGCGACTCCGCTTCACAACGCAACAGCGCGACGAAGCCGCCGCCGAAATCGAATCGCTGCAAGAATCGAAACGGCAACAAGAACAACGAATTGAGAAAATAACGAACGAAAGGCAAGACAAAGAACGCGAGCGATATTCAATCGCGGAGCAGCTGGCGAATGCGGAAAAGGAATTGCGCGAGCTAGAACATCGCGCGTCGCGTGCGGAAACGTTGTTGGAAGAATCTCAGCCAGAAATTAGAAAATTGGCAAAGAAACTCGCCGCGCTCAAATCGCACCTCGATATTTACGAAGATGGCTTGCGAGCCGCCTCCGCGCTCAGCGTTCAAGCTGATGCGCTGACCTCGCTCGAATTCAGGCGTGCTGAAGCCGAACATGCCGTCGAAAATGCGCGCACACAAATCACAGAACTGCGCGCCTCGCTCACGATTGCCGAACGCGATGTCGCCAGCGCGCGCGCGGAGGAACAATCGGCACGTGCATCACTTGCACAGTGGGATGCGCAAATCGCATCGCGCACGCGTCGGGTTGAATCGGTGACACGCGAAGTGCAAACGCTGAATAATCAACACGAGCAATTGCAAGCCCGCGTGAACGAGTCGACCCGCGCATTGACTGAAAACGATGAGACGGTTGCGCCGACGGAAACACAACTCGCCGAGTTGGAAAAATCGCAGAGCGAATTGGAGGAGCAGGAATCGCTCGAACGCGCGCGGCTCGTCGAATTTGAAGAAGCGCATAATCGCGCAGTGCTTGACACGGAACGCAGTCGAGCCGAAGTGGCGCGACTGCAAACCGAAATCGAAGATGATCTCGCGTCGGGTCGCATCGTATCAGAAATTAAAATCGGTGACGAGACCAATGGGAGTACGCGCGAGACATCTATCGTGATGAACACCGATCTACCGACCCAGCTTCGATTGCAACTGGGCGATGAAACAATCGAGTTGCCCGTTGTCACCGCTGTACCCGAAGGGCTGGAAAAAGAAATTCGGAAATTGCGCAATCAGATAAAGTATATGGGGTCGGTGAATCCGAATGCGCCACAAGAATACGATGAGTTGAAAGCGCGGCATCTGTTTCTCACCGAGCAAGCAACCGATGCGCAGCATGCCATCGAAAAATTGAACGTCGCGATTGCCGAGCTTGACGAGATCATGCGGCAGAAATTTCAAGAGACCTTCAAAGCGGTCAATATCCAGTTTCAAGAATTTTTCAAAATTCTTTTTAACGGCGGAACCGCACGTCTCGAACTCACGAATCCCGAAGACATTACGCAGACCGGTATCGACGTGGTCGCGCGACCACCGGGCAAACGCGCGTCGCATCTCGCAATGTTATCAGGCGGCGAGCGCGCGTTGACCGCAACGGCATTGTTGTTCGCCATCCTTAAGGTTTCGCCCACGCCGTTCTGCGTGCTCGATGAAGTGGATGCTGCGCTGGATGAAGCGAACGTCGGGCGATTCCGCGATGCGCTGCGGACGCTGACCGCTGGCACGCAGTTCATCGTCATCACGCACAATCGCACGACGATGGAAAGCGCCGATGCGGTCTACGGCATCACGATGAGCGACGACGGCGTATCGCAAGCGATTTCGTTGCGGCTGGATCAGGAGAAAGCGCCGGTCGCTGGGGTCAGGTAGCAAGTTGCAGGTCACAGGTTGCAGGTTGCATGAAGGGCATCGATTGAAAATCGACACCTGTTAATCACGAAACCCGCGAAGCGGGTTTCGTGATTAACAGCCGTTCGTTTCAACGAATGGCACTTGAAACAACAATGAGAATGATATTGGAGACTTGTCCATGATTTCTTCCCAAGGTCAGAAAACAGACTCAATTATTCCTGCTCCCGAAGAATTCTTCCTTAATACGAATCTTTACCGAGAATTTATTCTTCCCGACGACGATTCAACTCTTGAAGGCTTGAAAAACTTCCGTGGAACAGTAGATGCTTTTTGTCCCGGATGCGAAGACAGGAGTGTCTTCAAAAGGCACTTTCCATCTGGAGTAGGAACACCGCGCCCCCCAAATATAAATGCAAGAACTGCGACAAGAGAACACGCACCCAAAACCGATAGTCATTTCATCATAGAACTCGTATGCACAAGAAATGAAAACCATAAAATGTGGTTTTGCTTCATGGTTCGGAATTCCAAAATTTCCAAGATTGGTCAGTTTCCATCTCTCGCTGATTTGACGAGACATTCTATTGAGAAATACAGAAAAACACTTGGAGATGAACACTACACCGAATTGGCACGAGCAGTTGGTCTCAATGCTCATGGCATTGGAATCGGGTCTTTTGTGTATTTGCGTAGAATTTTTGAAAGATTAATTGAGCAAGCACATAGAGAAGCATGTCAAGATGCAAAGTGGGATGAACTGGACTTCGCGCAAAAGCCTATGAGCGAAAAAATAAAGCAACTCAGTGCATTCTTGCCCAAGACATTAGTTGAAAACGCAAATATGTACTTGATATTAAGCAAAGGCATTCATGAACTTTCCGAAAATGAATGTGGAAAGCACTTTGAGATCATTAAAGAAGGTATTGAGCTAATACTGGATGAAATGATCGAAAAAGCAGAAAGAGAAAAAAAGACCAAACGCATTACTAACGAGGTCGCACGAATCACCGGGAAACTTCGGAAAGAATGACCTACCTCTCCCGCTATCAAAAAGGTGAATACGAACGCGTGTGGAAAGAATTGCTTGCGCTGGGCGCGCGCGTGCGGCAGGATGCTGTCTATCCCGACGCGCTCGCCGTTGCGCGCGAAACAATGCGCCGTGCGCGCGCCAACATTGATCTGCTGATTCCACGCCTGCGCGAAATCGGCTATCTGTTCGAAGCCGAAAATCCCGACAAGCCAATTTATCCCGACGCGGTCTTTATGCCGCCCAGCGACAGCGGACGCGCGTTCATCGAGCAGATCGAAAAAAGCGCGGGCGTGTTCCCCATTTCGCTGCGCGCCTGGTACGATGTCGTCGGTTCGGTCAATTTGATGGGCAAGCACCCCGGCATTCGATTTTTCGAAGACGAGCCGCTTGCCGATCCACTTGTCGTCGATCCAATCAGCGATTATCATTTGGACTTGCTCGCCGATTGGGAAGCCGACCGCGACGAAGTTGGCGAAGACGAATCATATCGACTCGAAATCGCGCCCGATGAATACCACAAGGCAAAGATCACCGGAGAAGCGCCGTACAGCATCGCGCTGCCAAATGCATCGGCTGACGCGCGCTTGCTCGACGAATGGCACAACACGACGTTCGTCAATTACCTTCGCAGCACTTTTCGTTTCGGTGGCTTTCCCGGCTTTGAGCGCCTGCCCGATGGCGAACGCCCCGATGATTTGATTGCTTTTCTCACCAAAGATTTTCTACCACTATAACCATGTCCACCATTCAAGTCGAGAACCTCTCCAAAGTATTCCGCATCACGCGCAAAGAGCCCGGTGTTGCCGGTTCGATCAAAGCGCTGTTTCATCCCCAATTCGAAAACAAAGTTGCGGTCGATAGCATCAATTTTTCCATCGATAGGGGTGAAGTCGTCGGCTACATCGGCGTCAACGGCGCGGGCAAATCCACGACGATCAAAATGCTCACAGGCATTCTCGTGCCAACAGGTGGTCATGTGCGCGTGCTAGGTCGCGATCCACATCGCCAACGTGTCGCTAACGCCGCCGAAATCGGCGTGGTGTTTGGTCAGCGCACGCAGTTGTGGTGGGACTTGGCTTTCATCGAATCGCTCAACCTCATCGGCAAGATTTACCAAGTCGATCCAGTCCGCTACAAACAACTCCTCGATCAATTCAGCGAAACGCTCGAACTGAAAGACCTGTTGCATGTGCCGATTCGGAACATGTCGCTGGGACAAAAGATGCGCGCCGAACTCGCGGCGACGTTGATTCACGAACCGCAAATCGTTTACCTCGACGAGCCGACGATTGGGCTAGACCTCATCGTGAAAGAACGCATTCGCGAATTCATCAAACAGCAGAATCGCGACAAAGGCACGACGGTGATTCTGACGACGCACGACCTCGGCGACATTGAAGAATTGTGCCAGCGCGTCATCATCATCGACGCGGGCAAATTGATTTACGATGGTCCGATCAGCACGATCAAGGAACGCTTTGGCAAGTATCGCGAGATCTCGTTCGAGACGCGCGCCAGCGTGAATCACATCGATGTGCCGCATGGCGCAGAAATCATTTGCGCTGAACCGCGCAAGCTCACGTTGCGATTTGATCGCACGGTGACGACCGCGAGCCAGGTTGCCGCGTCGGTGATGAGCCAGATCGAGGTGCAAGATTTTTCGCTCGCCGAACCCGACCTCGCATCGATCATCAAACAGATTTACAACGGCGCGTTACAAACCAATTGACCGCAAATGCTGCGTTGTCATTTCGAGCGGAGCGAGAAATCTCTCTCCCAGAACGCGGGATTTCTCCTCGCAAACGCTTCGCAGCTCGTCGAAATGACAATGTGCGTAATGTGATCCAACCATGCTCTATTCACTTCGTCGCCAACTGAATATCTACGCCGCGTTTGCCGCCATGCAGCCCAAATTGCAACTCGCGTACAGCGCGTGGGCGTGGACGGAATTCATCGCGCAAATTATCGCAATGACGATCTTTGTTTTCTTTTGGCGCGCAGTCTACGCCAACACCGACTCACTCAGCGGTCTGAGCCTGCAACAAACCCTCAATTACATTTTGCTCGCCCAAATCATTGCGCCGCTCATTCAAGCGCGCGTCGTGTTTCAATTCGGATTCCTGATTCAGAACGGACAAATCGGAGTCGAGCTTACGCGCCCCGTCGATTTCCAATTGCGCAATCTCGTCGAGGCACTTGCGGGACTAGTGGTTTATGCGATCCAAAAAATTCCCCTGTTCACCATCGCCGTAATTTTCTACGGCTTGCAATTGCCGACCGATCCAATCACCTGGCTCGCGTTTACGCTAACGATTGTTCTGGGCAGCACTGTGACTTTTTATTTCGATTGGATGTTCGGCTGCCTTGCGTTTTACACGACCGAAACCTGGGGACTATCGGTCGTGCGCAATGGTATCGCGACATTTTTTAGCGGTTATCTGATTCCGATTGCCATGATGCCGACGTGGCTCCAACAACTTGCCAGCGCAATGCCCTTCGCGCAAGGCGTCTACGTGCCAGTGTCGCTCCTCAGCCGCATCGTGAGTGTCGACGACTTGCCGCAAATTCTGCTGACTCAAATCGCGTGGCTGGTCGGGATGATGATTCTCTCGCGTATCGTGTTCAACATTGCGATTCGCAAAGTGACCGTGCAAGGCGGATGACGATGCGACGATACACTGAACTGTATTGGTATTTCCTCAAACAGCGATTCAAAATTCTGATGGAGTATCGTGCCAACTTTTTGATCGGCGCATCATCGACGATCATTTTGCAGATCGCGGGACTGCTGACGATTTGGGTTGTCATGGCGCAAATTCCCAGTCTCAGCGGTTGGAGCTTCGATCAAGTGCTGTTGATCTATGGACTCGTCACGCTGTCGAAATCCATCATGCACATGTTCGCCGATAATCTGTGGACGATTGGTTGGAACTATGTGCGCAGCGGACAGTTTGATCGATTCCTCGTGCGCCCCATCGATCCGCTTTTTCATTTGCTCGCCGACCGATTTTGTCACGACGGCATCGGCAATTTTTTGATCGGCGCGGCACTCGTTGCAAAATCGACCATAGCGTTGGGCATTGCGTGGACGCCGTTAAATCTTGCATACATCGTCGTCGCCGTATTGAGCGGCGGCGCGATCTTTATCGCGCTAAATCTCATCACCGCGTCGAGCGCATTCTGGCTGGTCGAATCGATTCCCGTGACGCAAGTGGTTTTCAACTTGCACGAATTCGCGCAATATCCGTTGTCGATTTACAATCGCGGCATTCAAGTTCTGCTGACGTGGATTATTCCGTACGGCTTTGCATCGTTCTACCCTGCAAGCTTTCTGCTCGGTCGCGATGTCGGCGTGCTTGCATTTCTCTCACCGGTTGTTGCAATCGTTTTGCTGACGATTGCATTTCGGGTGTGGCTTTTCGGATTAAAACATTATTCGAGCACAGGGTCGTAGGACAAATTGCCAATTTGTCCCACAAAGTAAAGAAACGCAAACGATGTCACTCCTGCGCCGACTGCAAGCCTATTGGCTCATGATCCACCCGTTCCCCGTGATGATGGTCGTCGCGCTCGCCACCATCCTCGCCATCGCCACCGCGCGCGACGCGCTTGATCTCTCCCGACTCGCCCGCGCAATTGGCGCACTCTTCTTCTCTCAGGTCGTCGTCGGCACCTCCAACGATTTACACGATCGAGTGCTCGACGCGCAAGGACAGCCTTGGAAACCTATCGTGCGCGGAATCGTCACGCCGAACGAAGCGCGCGTCAACATTGCAGTGGCGTTCGTGCTGATGCTCGTGTTTGGAATCTCGCTTGGATGGATTGCATTGTTGCTTGTGCTGCTCGGCACACTTGCAGGACAACTGTACAATTATTGGTTACGCGATACACCGTTCAGTTGGCTGCCGTACGTTATTGGGTTCATCACGCTACCGATTTACGTTTGGATCGTGATGCAACGATTCGACGCGCGCCAGTTCGTTCTCGTGCCGATTGGTCTACCGCTCTTGTTCGGTGTCCACCTCGCGCAAACGCTGCCCGACACGGAAACCGACATCGCCGTTGGTGTACGCGGATTTGCGGTGACGCTCGGACGCACGCGCGGCGTGATCGTCGTGTGGAGCACGATGATCGGCGCGCAAATCGTCACTCTCGTCAGCGCAATCGTTTTGCAATTAAATTTAGAAATCGTCGGCGCGGCGGTTGCAATTTCGCTTGCATTGGTCGTCGCCAGCATGTGGTTGTATCATCGCCAACCGACATCGAATACACTGCGCGTCGTTTTCCACTTGATCGCGCCGAGCGCAGTGGTTCTTATCGCAGGGTGGTTGATGGCGTTGTAAATCAAGACCTGACAGGTCTGTCGAAGGAGACAATATGTTTCGTCGTCCGATGCGTCCGTTACGACGCGCGCTAGCCGGAGCAAATCCAATTGTTTTGCAAGCCGTCGCGCGCGCTAATCAATTGATAGCAAACGGCAAGCCAGAGCAAGCCGCGCAAATTTTCGAGCGACTCGCGCAAGAGGCAGAGCAACGCGGGCTAGTCAAACCCGCTGCGAATGCGCATGCCCAAGCCGCACACGCGTATACCGCCGCGAAAAACGAACAAGCCGCGTTGACTCATTCGCGGACTGCATTGAATCAATTTCTGCAACTCAACCTGCTCGAACGCACTCCCCAGTTTTTCGTAAACATCACTAAACGAATGCGCGATAACGGCTGGGCAGCAGCGGCGGATACATTGCAAAAAGAATTTGGCGACAAAGTGAAAGCGCTCGGCGGACAAGGCAATATCGCATCGACCCAACGGAGTCGATTGCCGAGCAAATGCCCGCATTGTGCCGCACCTGCGCGCAGTGATGAAGTCGATTGGATCGATGCAACCAGCGCCGAGTGCATTTATTGCGGCGGAGTGATACAGACTGAATAAATTGTAACCTTTGTACGCATCCCACGTATATCGATGTGAGAAGATTTCGAAAGGAGATTACGATGCGTACTTTATCACTCACTCTAGTCGCCATTTTGGCGCTAACACTCTCAGCTTGTTCGTTTTACATTCCCATGCCACAAACAATTCTTGGCTCTGGTAAACTGACAACGAAAAATTTTGAGTTTGCCGACTTTCAATCCGTCGATGTAGGCAGCACCTTTCAAGCCGACGTCAGCCAGTCGGACACATTCAGTGTATCGATCACCGCCGATGACAATCTGTTCGATTACATCAAGGTCGATAAAAGTGGATCGAAACTCTCAATTCGATTCGATTATCGCGGCGGCTATACACGCGGCACACTGAAAGCCAAGATCACAATGCCAACCCTCGAAGCACTGCGCATCAGCGGCGCAAGCACCGGTAATGTATCGGAATTCAAATTGTCGAAACCTGCAACGCTTGATGCTTCTGGCGCAAGCACGCTCATCGGATCGTTCGTGGCAGACCGCATCGACGTGCATGTCTCCGGCGCGAGCAAAGCGAACTTGCAAGGCAACGCCAACGCAGCCGATCTAAAAGCCGACGGCGCAAGCACATTGAACTTGAACGATTTTTCTCTCGACAGCGCGAGCGTCAGCTTGAGCGGCGCGTCCAATGCGCGAATTAGCGTGAAAAGCAAATTGGATTATAATCTGAGCGGTGCGTCGCATCTGACGTACGACGGCAATCCGACGATTGGTCGCAGTTCATCTAGCGGCGCATCGTCAGTTGCGAAAAAATAACCTCACCTCCATCCCCTGCCCCTTCCCCCTCTCCTGACTGAGGTTCGTCAGGAGAGGGGGAAGGGGTCGCCTGAAAGGCGGGGGTTAGGGATGAGGTCAGGAGACCAAATGAAAATTGAAGGCGTATTCCCGCCGATTCCCACTCCGTTCGATGCGGATGGGAATCTTTTGTTGGACAAGTTCAAATCGAACATCACATTGTGGAACAAGACGGCATTGAGTGGTTACGTCGTCCTGGGTTCCAACGGCGAAGCTCCCATGCTCACCGATGACGAACGCGCGGCGTTGTGGCAAGCCGCGCGCGAAGCGATCCCCAGCGACAAACTTTTTCTCGCGGGCGCAGGTGTTGAATCAACGCGCAATACGATTGCGTTAGCCAAACGCGCCGCCGAGTTGGGTGCCGATGCGGTGATGTGTGTCACGCCGAATTATTACAAAGCCGAAATGAAACCTGCCGCGCTCGTCAATCATTACCGCGTGATTGCGGATGCGTCGCCGATTCCGACGATCATTTACAACATGCCTGCCGCCACCGCCATCGACATCGATGCGAATTCGGTGATTCAGCTCGCCCAGCATCCCAACATCGTCGCGATCAAAGACAGCAGCGGCAACGTCGCAAAATTTGCCAACATCATCCGCGAGGTACGTCCCGACTTTACGGTCATCGCTGGCTCAGGTGGATATTTTTATCCCGCGCTATGCATCGGCGCAAAAGCAACCGTCGCTGCACTCGCGAACGTCGCGCCGCGCGAAACCATCGCCATCTACCATGCATTCTGCAACGGTCGCCACGACGAAGCGCAACGATTGCAATTGAAACTCGTCCAACTCAACGCCGCCGTCACGACACGCTGGAATATTCCTGGGTTGAAAGCCGCACTCGAAGAATTGAATCAAGGATTTTACGGAGGACCGCCGCGCCTGCCGCTGCGTCCTCTGCCCGACGAAGACCGCGCCGCATTGCGTAAGGTCATGCAAGACGCCGGTGTGATTTAGGATTTACGATTTCTGATTTCTGATTTAGCAAAACAAAACGGCAGTTGATTGTTCAATCGATCAACTGCCGTTCTATTCACTGTACCCTGACCACTGACCACTATTTCAAATACGCGGCTTTGCCCAGCGTATCGATCAGCGAATTGCCGATCCACTGCGGGAACAGACCCACCGAAATGGTAATGACCATCAAGAGCAAAACGACAACGGCACACAGATACGGAACGATTTTGATTTCGACGCTGACGACTTGCACTTGCCGACTCGCTCTGACAATATCCCATGCGACGCGCGTCGCCGCGAACAAGACCAGCGTCGCCGAAACCAAGAGTACGATAATCGCATTGGGATTGGTCGCGGCGAGGTCACGATACACTGAATACCCCGACGCGAAACCGACCAACGGCGGAATCCCAGAAAGCGAAAATCCCCCCATCACGATTGCCGCTGCGCCGATAAGCTGCCAACGACGTTCGGCGTGATGCTGCACGAAAGCGAGTCCGCCCGCGATGAGGGCAACACCAACCGCACGATTGAAAATCGCGAACACTGCGCCGATCAAACCTAGTTGCGTCCCCAAGCTCAAGCCGATCAACGCATTGCCAAGCGAAACCAGCGACAAGTACGCCAGCCATCGACCGCTGCGCCGTTCGCCCAGCGCCAGCAAAGCGCCTACAGGAACCGTGACGATTCCGCCCCAATATAAAATTTCGAGCAACGGCGATTTAGAGACCAACCAGGGAACCGTCATCATTTGCTGATACAAGAGCCACAGTCCGACGGGTTGCACAATCCCCACCAAAAAAGCGAGACCCAACAGCGGCATCTCGTCGGCAAGCGGTCCAAACCAGATACTTAGCGGAACGACGGCGAGCAACAAGCCAAAACCGAGCGCGAGAAAAACAATCGTGTTCCGAATCAAGTCGAGGTTTTCTGGCGTGAGCGGATACAAATCGATAAAACGATTGGCGAGCAAAAGCATCGCGCTCGCGATCACGGTGAGCAAAAGAAATTGCGCTGTCCCACCGACTCGACCTTCGCGGCGCGAATGGGCGGCGAGCATGAGAATGATAAGCCCCACCGCCCAGAAAAATACGGCGAGCGGAAAACTATCGAGCGTAATCGCGAACAGGAGCGGCGCGAGACTCCAGAAAAAGTACGCGCCCTGCGCATTCGTGATCGTATCGATTGGCGCATCGCTCACATGCTCAAACGTCAGCGGACCGAAAAAGGCGAGTGCAGCGGCGATACTGATTGCGGGAACCAAAAACAGTCGCGCGGATGCGTCCAATGCGAGGGACCGCCCGAAAAAGTAAACCGGGTCGTACGCGGCGCTGGCCAACAACACGGCGAGCGCGATAGCGCCAACGAGTGATGCGACGAAAACCAGACGCGGCAGTTGACGCAACAATCGAATCGCGAGACCGGTCGCAAGACAGACGACCGCCATGATGATGATCGTCAACGTTCATCTCCTCGGCGCTCTAATGAATTCGTCGTGGGCAACGCGCCCAAATGAGCGATCACCAACGCAATCAAGAGATCGGAAATATTGAGCAAGCCGTACAGCAATAAACTCTCCTCGGTCGCCGTTTCCAGAATGCAAAAACCGCTCGTGAAAATCAAAATGCCCAAGCCCAACCGCAACACGTCGCGCGAGAGTACCGATACGAGAATGCCTGCCATCATGAGCCACACCGCGCCGAAGAGCACATCCTGCGTCAAGCCGAGAAACGACATCGACGAAACGATGCCAATAATGCCGACGACCACCAACGCGAGTGAAAATAATCGAAAGGGAAATCCGACGACAAAGAGTTGCCGCGATGCGCGGCGAGCGATGACATCACGCGCCTCATCGTCTTGTGCTTCATTATACGCGCGCCGCAAATTCTCCAACTTTTGGCGCGCCGTGAAATACAAGATCATCAGCGCCAGTCCGCCAGAGATAACCCGCACAATCGCAAGAGGCAGCGGAACCAGATGGGAAATCAGCGTCGCCACCACGACATACTGAACGGCGAGCGCATACAACGCCAAGCGCCAATCGGGAATCAAGATGACAAACGAAGCGGTGATGACGAGACTGATGAGAATAATTGCAATGGATAAGGTTTGAAAATCAGGCATGAGTTTTTGGTTGTCATTCTGAGCGAAGCGAAGAATCTCCTTCCATGACAACGAGATTCTTCGCTTCGCTCAGAATGACAAAGTGGTTGTCCTACCTAACACTCGTAACACTTCGGCGACGCTCCAGGCTTGCGCGATACAGCCAACCGGTCGAAACGGCGGGTCGCCTTCAAATACTTCGCTGATGCTGCCGAGACCTGCCTCGGATAAATGCACTTGAAATGGATTCAGTAACACGCGCGCGGCATCACGGTCGCCATAAACTCGGAGATATGCATCGACGTAGACCCCAATGAGCCAGCCCCACACGATGCCTTGATGATAGGCGGCATCGCGAGCGTGCTGATCGCCACGGAAGAGCGGCGTATAATGCTGATCATGCGGCGACAGCGAGCGTAAACCAAACGGCGTCAAGAGATTACGTGTGACTAAATCAAAAATCAATTTCGCGCGCTCGGGCGAAACCAAATCGTCGGCGAGCGTCAACGCGAAAAGTTGATTCGGTCGCAATGAGGTGTCATTACCGTACGGGGTATCAATCACGTCGTACAGATATTTTCTTTCGGCGTACCAGAAACGTTCAAACGACAGGCGCACTTGGGTTGCCAGCTTGTCATAGCGCGACGAAAATCGTCCAACTTGGACTGACCACTGGTCCATCAATTTCAAGGCGCGATACCACAGCGCATTGATTTCGACGGGCTTGCCGATGCGCGGCGTTACGACCCAATCGCCGACTTTGGCATCCATCCACGTCAGTTGCACGCCTGGCTCGCCTGCCCACAGCAATGAATCGGTTGGGTCGACGCGGATGTTGTACCGCGTGCCCTTCAAATGCCAATCGACAATCGATTCCAGAGTCGGAAAGAGATCGCGCAGCAGCGATTCATCTTTTGTCACGCACATGTACCGGTCGAGGGCGTGAAAATACCACAGCGTTGCATCGACCGTGTTGTATTCGACCGGCGCGGCATCGATGCCCGCATCCGGGAATCGATTGGGCAACATGCCTTGATCGACATAGCGCGCAAACGCGCACAAGATCTTTTTTGCATCGGCATAGCGCCCGGTGACGAGGGTCAAGCCTTCGAGCGCGATCATCGTGTCGCGCCCCCAATCGCCGAACCAGGGATAGCCTGCGATGATGGTGTTGAGCGATTGGTCTTGCACTTGACGCTGGACGATGAATTGATCGGCGGCGAGATACAATTGTTGCGTGAATTGGTCTGGGACATTTTCGACCAGCGTGTTCTGGCGGATCCATTCACGGTGCAACGCCGCGTCGATGTCGAGGCTGAGCGAGGCAACCGCTTCCGTGGTCGCGATGATGGTGATCGATCCACCGGGTTGCAAATCGGTGCGCCAGAGACCGGGCAGATACAAATCTTCGACACAGTCCAACCCGCGCTCACGTTCGACGCGATGAAAGAATCGCCAATACCACAAATCGAGGTGAACGAAATTGACCCTCGGCGTCGTTACCAAATGATACGGCGTCGCGTGATCGAATGCGGTCACCTGCACAGAATTGCCATTCGCTCGAACATCAAAACGCCAATTCGGTGCGCCGCGCAATTCTTTATGAAAATCACGATAGGTGCAAAACGGCAAAAGCGTCAATCGAATCGGCTGCGAATCTTGAGCGAGGGTGTATCGAATGTAGGTGGTATTGTGACCGTGCTCCATCCAAATCGTTTTAGTTAGCGTGAACTTTGCCGATTGATACACAAAGGTTGGAATCGTGCCGTTAAAGCCGACCTGTTCGAGAAACAAATATCCGTCGGGGTTGATGGTTCCGCTTTCGTATTCGTTCGTGCTAAGGTGATACGTGCTGCCGCCGCATTCCACTTCTTCTTCGAGTTTGGAAAGCGTGACGGTACGCGCCGCCGGGGGCTTGAGTGCGGCGACGAGAAGACCGTGATAGCGACGGGTATTTGCGCCGGTGATCGAACAAGAAGCATAACCGCCTATGCCGTTAGTGACCAACCATTCGCGCGTAAGGGCTTGATCGAGGTCACGACAAATTTCGCGGGGGATCGTAAGCATGGCGCAAGTATAATGCAGAACAGAGCAGAATACAAACTAGTACTCTGTCACACTGATAATGAGGGACGTAGCAGAGCGCCTCGTGCGCGTTTTGGTAGCGTACTACGTCCACAAGGGGCTAGGCTACCAGTTAGCTTTAGTGTGCTGAAGTACTAGCGAAGATGGGCGATTAAATCGTTGTAACGAATTAGCGAAATCCGTTTGCGCGCATTCGAATCAACCCTTGCATTAAAAGTGCAAGGGTCTCGCTATTCTGAGTTGCGAGACCCTTCGCTTCACTCAGGGTGACAATGAGGATTGCCTATCACCTTTGGATTGACTTGTACCAGTGTCCGCTCAATACAATCGACAACAACAAACGATATGGATATAATGACCAAGCCATGAACATTCAACTATTTGAAATTGAGTTCAATAATATTGCGAAGATAACCGAAAAAATCTGGACAGCGGAAATGTAGGAGGATTCATGACTATATCTTGGGAACCGTTCCAATTCTTCGGCGGGAACACGTTGGATCCCCTGACAAATGTTTTACTCGAACTATTTTTGGTCTTTGTGGCAGCCCAGGTTGGAGCAGAGATTGCGCAACGGCTCAAGCTGCCTGCCGTTGTGGGCGAAATCACCGCGGGCTGCTTGCTCGGCGCATCGGTGCTGGGGTGGATTCACATCAACGAACCTCTGGAGGTGCTGGCTGAAATTGGTGCAGTGTTTCTGCTATTTTCAGTTGGCTTGGAAACCCGCGTCGACGAATTGAAAAAGGTAGGACGAGTTGCCACGCTCGTTGGCATCTCTGGCGTGGTGCTGCCATTTGTGCTCGGCACAGCATGGGCGCTCTACATCGGCGACGATATTCCGCGCTCGATGTTCGTCGGCGCAGCGTTCGTAGCAACCTCGGCGGGCATCACGGCGCGCGTGTTGCAAGACCTGGGGATGCTCAATCGCACGGAAAGCCGCGTGATTTTAGGTGCGGCAGTCATCGACGATATTTTGGCAATGTTGCTTCTCGGCTTGGTCACCTCGCTGCAAGCGGGAAGCGGCGTCGATCTTTCCAATCTATTCTTGGTGTTCATTCAAGCGATTGGTTTCATCGTCGTCATTGCGCTCGTCGGCACACGCATCATGCGCCGCAGTTCGCTCTTGCTTGAACGCCCCATCAATCCACTTTCGCCGTTGACGATTTGCTTGGCGTTGTGTTTGGGACTCGCCGTTGCGGCTTCGTACCTGGGTCTCGCCGCCATCATCGGCGCATTTTTGGCGGGCATGATCGCCGCTGAAACCGAACAACGCGAAACGCTCATCGCACAACTCCGCCCGATCATGGCATTCTTGGTCCCGTTCTTTTTTGTGGTGACGGGCGCAAAGATCAACCTAGCCGCATTGGGCAGCGTTGACGTGCTGCTGATGCTCTTGGTCGTCACGCTGCTGGCGATTGCAGGAAAATTTATCGGCTGTAGCTTGGCGGCATTATCGTTGGGGCGCAAATCGGCGGTGATCGTGGGCGTGGGGATGGTCCCGCGCGGCGAGGTGGGGATTATCGTCGCGGGACTAGGACTGCAAGCTGGGATTTTTTCCGACACGATTTACGCGATCATCATCGCGATGTCATTGATCACATCGGTGATTACGCCGCCTGCGTTGGGTGCGTTGTTTGCGGATACGAAGTCGGCGAGTTCCCAGGTATCAGCTCAAGAGGATGGGAACAAGTAGGACAAGTTGATCGACTAGGAGCCATATTTGTTCCACGGAAGATGAGAAAACCTAAACCTTCCAAGGATTGACTTAGCCAGGAAAAAATTGTATTCTGCTTACAAAGAACATTGCCCCTCAAAGGAGATTGGCATAAGTCATCGTAAACTTGCTCGGTTGCTCGTTCTGGTAGGTCTTCTTTGGATCGTGTCGAACGTAGTTCTTATCGTTCAGCCCCAAATCACTTCAGGTGTAATCGCCGCACTTGCTCCTACGGCGACGCCGCAAGGCAAGTTGCGTTCCCCTTCGACGCTTAGCCAGGTTTATTTGCCGGTGGTTCTCTGCGATGACTGTCCACCGGCTCCTCCACCCGCTCCTGCAATGACAACAAGCCGCTATTTTGCGACGACCAACTTGATACAAATGCAAACGGCAGGATGTAACCAGGGACTGGCAGGGGAAACTGGAATTGTCATTCTTGATTTTGGCTACCCTTATTATGATAGCACGAGCCAAAATTATGGAACCAAATTACTCCTTCTTGGAAACCCTTTCGTCGGGGGATGGACTATTGAGAATTTGGCGTGGGAATTCATCCATGGATGGGTAACATGTGCGCCCGCTGACAAAACTCTTGAAGTTGCCATTGGATTGAATAATAGTCCCAACTTTTGGCAATTGACCGCGGCACATGGAACATTCTGGGCGGAAACTGTGTCTGATTTGGCGTATTTGGTGAGCCACGACTCAAGTACGATGTATCGAGTGTCTGTCGCTGGGGCAATGGATATCGAGTTCCAATGGAATACTGCTGCAAATACCCGCCCCTGGGTTGATGCTTTTGACCCTGGTTGGCTTGCGCCTTTTTACAACTTCGGTTCCTGCGATAGTTGCCCCTGGTTTGAGCATACAAATTGGACACCCCACGATTTCGGGTGGGAGATGGAAGACATCTACTACATTTCGACTCGAATATCGGACCATGGAACCGTCTATCTTCCTTTTCCGCAGATATACAAAAGAAACCGTCAACACGCAGATCAATGGTATAGGGTAAGTTTGTACGGCCTGAATACGCATAATAATGCGTTGAACTTTCGTGGAACGCTGACGCAATATTACGCTTGCCATGAATACGATAATTGGGATGACTGTTATCCTGCAAATACCTATAACACGCCCGAAGAAGGTTGGACACAACTCTGGCAAGCGTTGAATGCAAATTTCTTTACATCTTTAGGCGCACCTGTTGTATCATCTGACATCAGATGGTATGTCACGAATGTGAGGTGATCTATGACCCGTCATCCGATTTCCTTAAGACAAATTACATTGGGGGCGGCACTGATTCTTGTTCTAGCATGTATTTTGGGCTTGGCGGCTATTCTCACACCTGTTGCGAATAGCGCCCTCGCTGTTACAGCGACCGCAAGACCTCTCACTCCAATCACCGTTTCCGGCGAGACCCTCTGCTCTCGATTCATTAATGCCAAAGTTGACCCAACGATCTCGCCACGATTGTATGAAATCCAACAGCAACGTTACAAGGCATGCCTTCAAGCCTATAACACACGTTTGACCCCCATGCCTGTTCCAGCCCGTGTGATGACCTTTGAAGCACCGCACACCTTCTTCGCGCCGACTGCGGTAGTGCCTCGTACGCCAGCAGGCGTAGGAACAATTCTTGACCACCCTGCCTCGCCCTTAGGTCCCTTTTACGAAATTGAAAATTCCTGGGTCTTTGAAGTTCCAGGAAAAACCTATCAGGTCTTTGCTGGTGCGAAACGGGAAGAGGGTCCGCCGCAACCGAGGAACGCAAAGCAAGGAATTGTTGTCGTCTGGGTCTGGGGCAGTGAAGGCATTACGCTACCTGATGGGGGTTATTACTACATGCCAATCAAAAAAGGACCTGTGAAAATTGTTGGCGCTCAAGGGCAGCGGCTTGTCTTGAAAACGGACGACGGCGCGACGTTTTACTTTGATTTCCCATCCCGCCGCTTTGTATCTTCGCTCACGGAAATCGTTCCAACCATAACGCCCTTGGCTACGCCAACTCGCAAACCGTACCCGTAACCGCTTGGCGTTTCGCAGCCGCCGTGCTACAATGCCGCTGTGCCAACCGTTTACCTCGCGCTCGGCTCCAACCTGGGCGACCGCGAAAAAAATCTGCGCCACGCGCTCACCCAAATTTCCAAATTCGCGCACATCACGCGCGTCTCGTCGATCTACGAAACCGAACCGTGGGGCGTCAAAGACCAACCCTGGTTTCTCAACTTGGTGTGCGAAGCGACGACCAAACTTTCGCCGGTCGATGTGCTGCGCCGCGCCAAACGAATCGAAGCAAGCATGGGGCGCAGTGACGGCATCCGCTTCGGCCCGCGTCCCATCGACGTCGATATTCTGCTGTACGATCGCGTCATTCGACTCGATCCGGCGTTGACGATCCCGCATCCGCGCATGCACGAACGCAAATTCGTGCTCGTGCCGCTCGCCGAAATTGCGCCGACGGCAGTCCATCCGCGCAAGCGCGCGACGATTCGCAGATTGCTTGCGCATTTAGATTCGGATGAAGATGTACGGTTGTACCGCAAGAATCCAGACCTGACACTCCACAGTATTCAGAAATAATTTTGGACGCGGACCAACACAGACAAACGCGGATTTTTTTGTCCGCGTCCTATTTTATTCACGAATGTAAAAACAAAACCGGGGTTCTCGCTCTGAGAATCCCGGTTTCCAATTGTTGCTTGTGACTTGCAACCTGCTACTTGCCACTCGCTATCCAATATTTCAGCCAATAGGCAAAGTCGTTGACGGCATAACTACCGCGCACGCGGATGCGCCTCAACTCATAAATGCTGTTGGTCGATTGATACACACCGGAGGTCTCAGTCACCGCCGCCAAATACCCATCGGACCGAAGCACACCGATCGTCTTGGCGTCGTACGTGCTGGACGGATAGCAGAACGATGTGACCGGCGTGCCAATGCGCGATTCGATCATCAACTTCGATCCAGCAATTTGCGTTTCGAGGAACGCCGTCGTCCGTCGCCTCAAATCAGGATGATCCATCGTGTGAGAACCAATTTCCATCCCTTCAATGGCAAGCTCTTCAATTTGATCCCAGTTCATGTAATTGGGGCGTCGCTCTTCGGCAAATTGCGTGATGATAAAAAACGTCGCGGGGAATTTGTGCTTTTTCAGAATCGGAAGCGCATTCTGATAATTATCGAGATAGCCATCGTCAAAGGTCAGCACAATCGGTTTCGGAGGAAGTGGCTTGCCATTCAACAAATAATCGGAGAGGTCGGACAGTTTGATCGGATGATAGCCCTGCGCTTCCAGATAATCCATCTGCGCGGCGAAATTATCGGGTGTAACGGAAAGATCACGGCGATAAATATCGGCATCGGGAGGCGGCACGCTGATGTAATGATACATCATGATGGGAACGCGCGTTGAACGAAGATTAGGATTGCGCGTGGCAGTTGGGAGTGGCGTCGAGGTTGGGACCGGCGTGATGGTTGGCGTGGCAGTTGGAGTCGGTGTCTCGGTTGGGGTTGGCTCTGCCACAACGACGACAACCTGAACTTGGACAGGAGGCGGGGCAGATGAAGCAACCATATCGGCAGTTCGTACACTGCCGGAGGGTGTAACCGGACTAATTTCAAAGCCCGCAACGGTCAAGAGGATTGCCAGGGGTGCGGTGAACAACAATCGCTTCCAGTTCATCAAGGTCAGTATACCACAAGCCCGGCAAAACCTCAAAATGCAGCATTGGCCAATTTTAGAACGGACGATTCAATTTTCGTCTGATGGCAACAGGACAACTTGGGGAACATTCGATTTGGTTGGATGCTCTTGTACTAACACTTGCGCGCCAAACACAGCTTGCACTCGTTCCGCCGATAAAACCTCGCTTGGCTTGCCTTCGACGATGATGCGTCCTTCGTTCAGCAAAATCAATCGATCAAAATACAACGAGGCAAGATTCAAGTCGTGCATCGTCGCTAACACCGTCAGCCCGCGCTCGCGATTCAATTTTCGCACGAGTTCCAACACTTCGATTTGATGATTGATGTCGAGATGCACGGTCGGTTCATCGAGTAAAAGGATTTGCGGCTCTTGCGCCAACGCCATCGCGACGACGACGCGCTGCTGCTCACCGCCCGACAGTTCGCCAAACACGCGATCCGCCAGCGCGCGCGTCTCGGTCAAATCCATTGCGCGATCAACCGCGGCGTGGTCGTGCGTCGATTCGCCCAACAGCGGACGAGCGTACGGCGTTCGACCAAGCAACACGATTTCGCGCACCGTGAATGCGAATGGCACATGCAATTCTTGTGGGACCATGGCGATGCGCTGCGCGATTTGGCGGCGATTCAGCGTCTGCAAATCTGCGCCGTCCAGCATGACGCGACCGGCGCGCGGCGACAAAATCCCGCTAAGAATCTTGAGCAACGTCGTCTTGCCTGAACCATTGGGACCGAGCAGCGCGGCAAGTCCGCATTTCTCAAGCGAGACATCGACGCCTTTGAGGACCTTCTGCCCGTCGTAAGCAAATTCGATATTTTGAGCTGTTAGTGTTTTATCATTCATAAATCCTCTAGCCTTACTGCATTCGATTTTACGTCCAGCGCCAACCCCGCGACGAGCAACAACACTTGGTCGGCTTGCTCTGCGAGTTTTTTGTTTGCGCGTCCCAGCAAATCGCGATAGGCGCGCGCCAATGCATTGTCCGGCACAATGCCCATGCCCACTTCGTTCGACACGACGATCAATTCACAACTCGATGCGCGATACCATTCGATCAAATCATCTAGCTCGCGCCATTCCGTTGCGTTTTCGTTTGCCAATAAAAAATTCGATGCCCACAACGTCACGCAATCGATCAAGACGACGCGCGCCTCTGGAACAGTCCGCAACGCTGCTACGACATCGCGCGGCGCTTCGAGCGTTTTCCACGCAGCGGGACGTGCCATGCGATGATTGGCGATGCGCGCACGCATCTCCTCGTCGAATGCTTGCGCTGTAGCGACGAACAGCACATCATCACCGCCGCGTTTCTGCGCGAGTGCTTGCGCGAAATCACTTTTGCCGCTTCGTGCGCCGCCTAAAATCAAGGTGAATCGTTTGCCCATTCTTCAACTATTCGTTTGGATGAACTGAAATCGTCGAGGTCGAAAACTTCGAGCGTTAGCACACCCACATAATTTTTCTGCGCGAGAAAATCAAGTACACGCACAACCTCGCTTTTCGCTTGCTTGGCGAGCGATTGGTGATCGCGCATACCAACGCCATGTAGATGAATGACCCGCGTGCGCGCGATATGTTCTTGCAAGTGCTCTACCGGATCACGCTGCTGTACCCAGAGATGTCCGATGTCAACGCAGCGCGATAAATTTTTCGCGGCGACGAGCGGCGCAAAATATTCGGGCGGCCACTTTTCGATGTTCTCAACACACAAGCGCGTTGGCTCGACCCGTTCAAGAATCTTGTCGAGCGCGCTAGCGGTTTCCGCTTGCCATTGTTCCAAAATTTCATGTGATGGCTTGCCCAGCAACGGTCGCCCATCGAGGTGAAGCACGTACGCGAATGGACTTGGCGCGTGCGTTGCATCTATTGCACGGCAAATCTTGTCGAGTGAGCGTGCATCGCGCCAGTCGAGATCGATTGGCAGGTGAACAGTGTAGGTCAAATCGTTGTCACGCGCAAGCGCGTTCAGCTCGGCAATGACGACCGCATCGGGCAGATTCGAGCCGTAATCGTCGACCTCAAACAAAACGAGTTCGATGTCATCGACTTGCGCGGCAAGCTGGCGCACGTTCGGCAGAATGTCGTCGGGATAAACGTATGAAGTTGAGCCAAGTCGAAAGGTACGTTTCATAAAAAGTTTGTCACGCTGAGCGGAGCGAAGCGTCTCATTCCCAGGTCGTGAGATTCTTCGCCGCGCTATTGCGTTTGGCTGACCGTAGGCACGTGTGTTGCGGCTCAGAATGACATTGTACCAACAACTAACACTCCTACCTCGACGCACTCGCAGATCATGCCATAGATGTCGCCCGTGAGTCCGCCCAAGCGATTCATGGCGATGTTTGCGATGATGGCGGTTATCACGACGGCGACAACTAGTGTGCCGACGCCGAACCAACTGAGCATGGCGCATGCAACAGCGGTAAAAAGCGTCGATGCAAAAATTTCGCGCCGCGTCAGCCCTTGGCGAAAAAGGACTGCCATGCCTTCGTTGCGTGCAGGCGGATACACCACCGCGAACGTCATCGCCCAACGTCCTAGGATCGGCGCGAGAAGAATTGGCGCAAGCGAAGTAGCATTCGCAACCGACGCCACCTTGAGCACCAGGAGCAAGATCAATCCGACTGCGCCAAACGAGCCGAGATGCACATCGCGCAGAATCTCCAACCGACGCTCGCGCGTGGTCGCCGCAAAGAGCGCATCACACGCATCGGTAAAGCCGTCGAGATGCAAACCGCCGGTGAGAATCGCCCACAACGCAACCGTGAGCACGCCCGCTACGAGGTCCGGCAGCGCCAAGCGAAAAACGAAATGCGCGGCGGCGAGTAACACGCCGATAAAAAGACCGACGAGTGGATAGAATGCAAACGCGCGCGCCGAGATTCGGTCGCAGCGAAAGTGAAAAATCGTCAAGAGTGCAAAGGCGGTGCAAAGATCATTCATCCAGAAACCCGTTTTCTTTCCCTTTCATTTCGTTCTCAAGTCGGTAAGAAAACGGGTTTCTATCAACTTACCGAGTCGAAAGAGAAAGGGCAAGAGAGCCACAGCAAACGCAGCAACAACCAGCGTTGACAGTCCTAGTTCCAGCCACTGAAGCAAACCGTCTACAATGGCTTGATAGAGAATGACTGAATTGACAGGGACCATCAAGAACAGAGCGGTGACTAGTCCTGGGCAGTATCGTCGCAATACAATCGTCGCGGCGAGATGCGGCACAAAGGCGTTGAGAATCATCATTCCGAGAACACCAAAAAAGATGAGGCGCAGTATGAACACAGACGGAAACGCCATCGCAAGAAATGTGCTCAAATAAGCCAACAGCGTTACGACGATGACTGCAAACACAAATTCGTTTTGCTCGACAGGTGGATGAAAGCGTTTGGCGTGATGCGACCAGCGCGGCAGCCACAGCGCCTCTTCGAGGTTGTGCAACGTGATCGCTAACGGAAAGAAAATCCACAGTGTAGTAATCATCGTTTTCCACCAAAACCAAGAAGGTGTCATTCTTCGCTCCGCTCAGAATCTCTCTCATTAATGTTGCTAGATTCTTCGCTTCGCTCAGAATGACAAGGTATTTTATCCGAAAACCAAGTGATTGATTCTATCCATCTTGAGATTCATGCGCGCAACTTGGGCTAAGCGATCATACTCGGCATCGCGATCAAAACGTGCACTCGACTTGCGCGATAAATTCTTTCGTGCGGCGAGATTCGCAAGCATGGCATGACGCAAACCATCGTTATCGAACAAGCCGTGAAAGTAAGTCCCCGCAATCCAACCACTCACGTCGGTTGCGCCATCATTGTCGTTCGTTGCATTGTCGCCGCGCGAAGACACTTGAATGAGCGATTCGCCATCGACGCTCGTGCGTCCCATATGAATCTCGTAGCCGATAACATCTAGCCCGCGCGTTTCCGCAAACAGTCCCCAATTCGCGATAATGTTTCCGCGCGCACGAACCGTTTGTTTTTCGGCTTCAAATGTTGTTACGATAGGCAGCAGACCCAGCCCGTTCACTTTAGTATTGTTCGATTCAGTCTGCATCGGATCGGAAATTTTTGTACCGAGCATTTGATAGCCGCCGCAAATTCCCAGCACCGGCGTACCGTCGCGCGCCAGTTCGATAACCCGTTCGGCGAGTCCGCACACACGCAGAAATTCCAAATCGGCGATGGTCGTTTTGCTGCCGGGCAGAATCAACAAATCGGGCTGCCTCACATCTTCCACGCGATCCACAAATCGAACCGACACATCGGCTTCGGCGCGCAATGGATCGAAATCGTCAAAGTTGCTCATGTGCGGGACGCGAAGGACGACGATGTCGATTCGACCCTCACCCTGCCCTCTCCCTCGAAGGGCGAGGGGAAATTCATCCAGCACCACCGAATCCTCGTCCGCAATGCGCAGATCGCGCACGAACGGCATCACGCCAAGAACCGGCACGCCGCTGCGGTCTTGCAGAATCTTGACGCCATCCTCAAACAAGCGTGGCTCGCCGCGAAATTTATTGACGATGAATCCTTTGATGAGGGCACGTTCGTTTTCGTCGAGCAGCATGTGCGTGCCAATCAACTGCGCGAAAATCCCACCGCGATCAATATCGCCGACGAGCAAGACAGGCGCGTTCGCGTACTCGGCAATCGCCATGTTGACTAAATCGCCCCGGCGTAAATTTAATTCGGCGGGACTGCCTGCGCCTTCGATCACGACGACATCGTACTCTGCGCGCAACGAATCGAGCGCGTGCGTGACGATGCTCCACAATTCTTCCCGGCGGCGCATGTATTCGCCCGCAGGCATTCGCGCCCACGGCTTGCCCATCACCACGATTTGCGCAAACGCATCGGCTTCGGGTTTGATGAGGACGGGATTCATTTCGACCGTAACATCCACACCTGCCGCGTCGGCTTGCATCGCTTGCGCCCGCCCGATTTCTAAATTGTCGCGCGTAACGAAAGAATTGAGCGCCATGTTCTGCGCCTTGAACGGCGCAACGCGCCATCCGTCTTGTCTGAAAATGCGGCACAACGCGGCGACCATCAAACTCTTGCCCGCCGACGACATCGTGCCTTGCACCATTAACACCGCACCACGCGACATTTTGAGAGTACCCTTATTCCCCTACTATGGTTATAAATTTCGGATCGTTGATGACGATCTCCGGCGCGCCTTGATACTCGACGACGCGACCGGTGACGCGAATCACCTTGTCCTTGTAAATCAAATCGGGACGCTGGGGCCACTTGCCCCAATCCGCTGGAAAGATGACGACCTTCATATCGGTTTCCCAGTTCTCACTGAACTGAAGCCACATGACGCGACCGCTGTTGTAGATCGTCGTAATCTTGCCTTCAATCGTCACCTCGCGATTATAGACCCTCGCCGCATCCTTCCAATTGACGATACCGTTTGCGGGAATCTCAAAATTGGAAACGGGGAACGCTTCGACGGTGGCGACCGCCCAATCTTTTTCAAATATTAGGCGCACGGACTGCACCGCATCGGCTTGATCGAAAATAATTCCCAGCTCGCGATTATTGTTGAGCGAATTGTCCGACACGTTTTCGGAGCCGATAAACGCACGCTGACCATCGACGATAAACATTTTCGCGTGGACGTACGGACTGCTCATGTATTTTATTTCCCCGCCTGCTTGCCGCACCAGATTGCGATACGGCTCACTGTTATCGGATTCGATCGGAGCCCTCGGCGAGTAAATGCCGCGCACCTTGACGCCGCGCTTAGCTGCATCGACCACGTGCTGCACGATTTCAGGCGCAACCCACTCGTTCTGTTCCAAATCGATGCTGATCTTGGCGCTGTCGATCAACTTGAGCCATTCTTGGCGCGCGTTGATCGGACTCCAAACGAGCCGCGGATTTTTCAAATCGACCTGGACCTTTTCCCAATCAGCTTCGTAGACCTTGATGATTTCGGCGACATCGTCCGCGCGCGAATCGATCACGCCGTACTCACGATTGGAGCTAAAGGACGACGAGGTGATGTTGTGCGTCATGATGAAGGCAATTTGATCGTCGATGACCAAACTTTTTTCGTGCGTGAAACGAAAATCGTAACTCGCCCAGCGCATCTTGACCGCTGTGCCTTTGAGCGCATTGAACAAATCGACGTTCGTCGACGCGCCACCGTAGGGATTCAGCTCCATCAACACGCGCACACCAACACCGCGCTTGCCCGCCGCCAACATCGCATCGCGTACCTTGTCGCCCGCCGAGCCGGTGAACAAGTACATTTTCAAGCGTATGGATTTTTTCGCGCTGTTGATCGCTTTGAGAATTATATCGACGCCGACTTCGGGATGAGCGTAGACTTGGAGACAATTGCACGTTTGCGCGCGATGCCAGTACTGGTCCGCGGTTGGGAATGTGAGAGTAATGGGGTTTGGGGGTGTGGGAGTAATGGGAAATGGAGTTGCGGTAGCAACCAGCATCGGCACGGGAACTGTGGCGGTCGGAACCGGTGCGGTAGTCGGCGACGCACATGCAGAATAAATAATTGTTGTGAGTAAAACAAAAAATAAAACTGTCTTCTTCGACATGAATGCTCCTTGAAACTGGCAATTTCGCGCAAGCGATTTGCCTACGGATGGTCTGTGATTTATTCTCGGTACTATACCGACTTTCAAGTTATCGTCAAATTCTGGTTGCAAATTGCCAGCGCATACGATATAATCTGGCGCAAATTAGAAAATGAGAAACCCGTTTTCACTGCTTCTGCGAAGCAGAAGCGAAAACGGGTTTCTGAAAATCGAGGTCATTCATGCCCGGTTTTGTTGGACATACCATAGGCAACACGGTCGTGCTCGCTGGAACAATGGCATACATGGTATCGCAGGGTTGGTCGACGGCCGATATTCTCGCCACCGGGACCGGCGTTGCTCTTGCGACCGTAATCCTTTCGCCGGACATGGACTTGTTCAACTCGCGCTCGATGAAAGAATGGGGCATCTTGCGTTTTTATTGGTGGCCCTATGCCAAACTGGTCAAGCATCGCGATGGCATGCACGTGCCGTTGATCGGCACCTTCGTGCGGTGGGCGTACAATCTCGTTCTCATTGCGCTTGCGATTGTGCCGATTGCGATCCTGCTGCGGCGCGTTGGATTTTCGATGACCTTCAAAGGCGAAACCGATGATATTCTTTGGTACCTGGGATACCTGGTCGATGCATTTGTCGGCGCGACCCTCGCCGATACGATGCACTATGTCCTCGATGTAACGACGACGCACATTAAAACGCGGCTTATTCCTCGCAAACAACGCGAACGTTACGCACGGTATGTCCAAAATCATTACGATCACGATCACCGATTACCGATGCGTCAACAATCATTAAATTATAAGGGAGAACGGGAATGACTGAAGAATTAAAGGAACTGAAACGCCGCTTGGGCGTGGTCAGCGATCTGCACAACGCCGAAGCGGTCTTGAGCTGGGACCAACAAACGTACATGCCGCCCAAAGGCGCGGTCCCGCGATCGATGCAAATGGCGACGTTGGGCCGCCTCGCGCACGAGCATTTTATCAGCGACGATATTGGCAAGCTGCTCGATCAAGTGGGGTCCGAAAATGGCGCTCACGGTTACGACTCCGACGAAGCCAGTCTCCTCCGCGTGACGCGCCGCGATTACGATAAAGCCCGCCGCGTGCCATCCGCCTTCGTCGAAGAATTGACGCGCACCGCTTCGATTGGTCTCGAAGCCTGGACGCAAGCGCGTATGGAATCCAATTTCAAATTATTTCAACCGCACTTGGAGAAAATCGTCGAGCTAGAAATTCAGTTAGCGAATTATCTCGGCTACCAGGATCGCATTTACGATGCACTCCTCGACGAGTACGAACCTGGGATGACGACGCGCCAGGTCGAGCAAATCTTCCAGCCGCTCAAAGGCGAATTGACGGCACTAGTCAACACGCTCCAGAAAAAATCGGATGCAGTGAATGATGCAGTTCTGCATGACGAATACGATGAGCAACAGCAATGGGATTTCGGAATCGCCGTCATCAAACAAATCGGTTTCGATTTTCAGAGCGGACGCCAGGACAAATCGGCGCACCCATTCACGACGGGATTCGGCATTGGCGACACGCGCATCACAACCCGCGTCGATAAGCATTTTCTGCCGATGATGTTGTTCGGCACGATTCATGAGACCGGACACGCGCTGTACGACATGGGCTATCGTCCCGAACTCGACCGCACGCCGCTCGCGGGTGGCGCATCCCTGGGTGTTCACGAATCGCAATCACGACTTTGGGAAAATGTCGTCGGACGCAGTCGCGGATTTTGGAAGTACTGGTTCCCGCGCTTGCGCGAGGTCTTTCCATCGCAACTCGCCGACCAGGACGCCGAATCGTTCTATCGCGCGATCAACAAAGTTGCGCCGTCGTTCATTCGCGTGGAAGCCGACGAAGTGACCTATAGCTTGCACATCATGCTGCGCTTTGAAATCGAGAATATGTTGGTCGAGCGCAAGGTCAAAGTTGTCGACGTACCTGAGCTGTGGAATGCCAAGATGAAAGAGTATCTCGGCATCGTACCGCCCGACGACGCGCAAGGCTGTCTGCAAGATATTCACTGGTCGTACGGCAGCATCGGATACTTTGCCACCTACTCGCTCGGCTCAATGTTCGCCGTGCAACTGTTTGAGCAAGCCCAACGCGAGATTCCGACACTGTTACAACAAATCGAAAATGGCGAATACGCCGAATTGCTCGGCTGGCTGCGCAAAAATTTGCACGCTCATGGACGCAAATTTACGTTGGACGAACTCGCCAAAAGGATCACGGGAGAATCTCTGCAATCACGCTCGTATGTGGCGTACTTGAAGAAGAAATTTGGAGAAATTTACGGGATCTAAAACCGAAATTCGACTAGAAATTTCCCTAGATGCCGCATGACATCTAGGGAAATATATTAGTTTCGTTAATCTTGATTCTGCGCAACCTTTTTACCAATTACATTCGCCACTGAAAAACGTTGTAACTAGTGACACGCATCCACTCATCCATCGAACAATGCATGTCATTCAAACAAACGATGGCGATGCCGCCAGATTCTTCATAGGCGGTGTAAGATGAAAAGGTTAATCGCAGAAATTACCTTGCTTATTCTATTGGCGCTTCCATTTCTTTTGTTGTGGCTGACACGCCCAGAATTGTTTCGGTAGTTCTAACAAATCAAAAACCATCCCCTCATGGTACGTCTGTCTTGACAATCTAATGACCGGGCAGGTTTGATGCGGCATGAACCCTTGATAGGGTCATACCATTCGGTAAGGATAAAATATGCGACGCACCTTTAAGGATGCGTCGCATATTTTATTTCTTCGGACTATTAATCCACTGGTCGTATTCGGTCTGCAAACTTGCGCCGTTGATCTCTTCCGCCGTTTTGAGGACATCCTCGGGGAACGTGATCTTGTATCGATAGCGTTCAAAGTAGGTGCTGAGGAGTTTGAAGAACTTGTCATCGCCCATCTTTTTGCGAATCGCATCGAAAAAGAGCGGACCTTTGCCGTACACGATCGCGCCGTAATCGTTTTCGTCAAATGCGCCGACGGGTTGATTCACGGCGGCATCGCGTCCCTGATTTCTGGCACGGTTATACAGCCCCTGAAAATTGCCACGCAAAACAGCATTGGCAGCCGATGTGCCGCGCAAATCTTCGACATAAAGTAATGTACTGTATTGCGCCAACGCTTCGTCAACCCACGGATAGTTGACTTGATCGTTTCCGACCATCGCATACCACCATTGATGCGAAACTTCATGCGCCGTCGCAAACTCAAAATACTGTTGGGAACGACTGTCGTTATACAGACTACTGCCCACTACGACGATTCCGGGATATTCGATGCCACCGGCGCTGGTGGGCGTTTCAACCACATCGAGTTCGCGGTACGGGTAGGGTCCAAAGCGTTTGACAAATACCTTGAACGCGTCGGATGCCACTTGGAGCGCCTGCTTGCCCGCTTCGGTATCTTTGGGTTCGGAGTAGGAATTGATCGTCGTTTCGCCGATAACGGTGCTGACCTTGTTCAGTTGGCTCGTCAAGTTTATATCGAAATCGCGCATCGGCGCGCCCGCCAACGTCCAAGTCGATGTGCCGTCGTTATTGTCGTGCAAACCGATGGTGGAGCCAGAAGCAATGACCACCATATTCGACGGGACCGTGATCGTCACCGTATAGAACGATACATCCGCGTAAACCAGATCGCCGTATGCTGGCGGCAGTTCGATGTGCCAACCTTGGCTGTCGTGTGCTGGAATCAGCGGATATACGGTCGGTAGAGTCACGACGCTCTCGGTGGCAACAAAATCGTTGTAATGCCCACTTTTGCCACGCGGGATAGTTACGCTAAATTCTAGATGAATGCTGGTCGAAGCATCGGGCGCAAGCGGCGTCTTTAACGGCACGCGCAGCGCCGTGTTCTTTGCTTCCAATACAGGCGCGGCGGACTCGCCATTCACTTGCACCTGTGTTACCTCGATTTTGCCGCCCGAATCGGGATAGTTCGCAAACAATCGAAAGTAGATTTCGTTGAGCGGCACCGACTCATGGTTAAGATAGATAACCTGCTGAGTGCCGGATAGAGTCGCGTTCTTATCGTCATACTTGAGCGTGAGGTTATAGCGCGTCGGACGGTCGATCAGCGCCAAGTCGTTTTGCGCCGTCGAGGTGAGTGCCAGACGATAAATGGCAAGGTCATCGACGGCAAATTTCGTGGGTGCAGGCGTCGATGCAGGCGTGATGGCGGCATTCGAAAATGGATTACACGCGCTAAGAACTAGAATGACGACCCAAAAGTAAATTCGTGAGCGCATTGTGTCCTCTTAAAAAAAAACCCGCCTCACCGTCGAGACGGGCTTGCTGGTATTCATGAGATCAGTTAAGCATTGTGAGGTTCGGTTGGCTCACTAGACGCTGCGGCTGCCGTTGCCACAGGTTTCTTTGATGAAACGAACTTCATCATCTTGGTTCCGCAAGAGGAGCAAACGCCTTGCATAGCCTTTTTGCCATTTTTGAGCGTGACTTCCTTTGCGTCCTTCATGGGTTTAGACGCCTTTTCTTTGACGCAATACCCCATGATTACTTCATCTGCCATTCGAAATGCCTCCTTTTATAGGCAAAAGTCAACGGCACTATCATGCCGCACCTTTGTTCCACATAGTAGCTTATTCTAGCATCAAAATTTACGCTTGGCAAGTGATTTTAGTTTCGGCACATTTAACATAACCGGCATGTGGCGTGTAACGCGAGCAGCTCGCTCGCGGCAAGCGGAGCGTGAGCGAATGTCCCGAGCGAGCCGCTCGCGCCACACAAGCCGCTCACGCTGCATTACCCACGCAAAAAGCCCACGCCTGAACTAACAAAATAAAAACTCAGCACGATCAAGAACGCGCCGCACACGACGAGTATGCCGCGATACACTCGATCAGTCATCATGCGCCGCCCTGTCGCCACGATGAACGCGACAAAATTGTTCCACACCCAATCTGCCATCGTATGACCGATATAGAACGCGATCACGCCTGGAATACCGAACGCGCGAAAGCTGATGAGTGACGCTGCGCCGACCGTCGCCCACCACAGAATCCAATATGGATTCGCCACGCTCGTGAGCACGCCCGCGACGATGGGATGAGTGGATGATTTCCGGAGAATCCCGTTTTCTATGTTTTCCCTGTTCGATTTAATGCTGGCTTGAGAGAAAACGGGTTTTTGATCTTGGTGCGTATTCAACGACACCTTGCCCAGCCATGCGCTCCGCACAATATCGAATCCCATCCAGAGCAGGAACACTCCACCCAGCACGCCGATTGCGCCGGCGACGAGATTTTCCTTGAGCAGATCACCTAAGCCAAAATACAGCGCGACGACCATTGCAAGCTCAAGCAGCACATGACCGATGGTGATGAGCGGTCCGGCGATAAAGCCACGCTTCGCTGTCTCCGTCACGACGAGAGTGGTCACAGGTCCTGGCATCATCGCACCCGTAAAGCCGACGAGCCACCACGAAAATGCCATCAGCAGCAGTTCCATCTCGATTCCTCCGGCGGAAGAAGATAGCGATAATGTGCGACGCACCTTCGAGGTGCATCGCACATTACGCGCTCAGTTATGATGAGCGTGAGTGTATCTGGAATTGGCAATGCCGTCAATTTCATATACAATCGACCAATAGGACGCCAGTTGACACAGATATTTTGTCAGCGTTCGTCCGTGTTAGTCAGCGTCCAATTTTTCATCTCGACAGGACATCCAATGACAGAACTCACCTTCCCTTTCGATCTCATTCTCCGCGGCGGAACCGTTATCGACGGAACCGGCGCACCCGCGCGGCGCGCTGACGTAGGCATTGTCGGCGACAAGGTCGCGGCGATTGGCGATCTCACGAGCGCGCAAGCCGCACGCGTAATCGATGCCACCCATCGCTACATCACCCCCGGCTTTATCGATGTGCATACGCATACGGACGAAACGATCTTTATCAATCCGAAAATGGAAAGCAAGATTCATCAAGGCGTCACGACCGAGGTGTCGGGCAACTGCGGCTACTCGGCAGCGCCGGTGCATGGCGCGGCGCGCGATGACTTGCTGCACGATCTCGATCAATACAAGAACATCACGCTCGATTGGCAGTCGATGGGCGAGTATCTTGCTCGCATCGAAAAGATGGGCATCTCGACCAACTACGTGACGCTCGTCGGGCAAGGCACACTGCGCGCGAGCGTGATGGGCTATGCAATGCGCGAACCCACGCCCGACGAACTCGCCACGATGAAGAACCTCCTCGCGCAAGCGATAGACGAAGGCGCATGGGGATTGTCCACCGGGTTGATCTATCCGCCATCGTCGTATGCGTCGATGGATGAACTCGTCGCGCTGAGTCGCGTGGCAGCGGAGCGCGGTGGCATTTACACGAGCCACATTCGCAACGAAGGCGACCGTCTGCTCGAATCGGTTGAGGAAGCGTTGACCATTGGCGAGCGTGCGGGGATTCGCGTGCAGCTTTCGCATCACAAAGCCGCGGGCAAACGCAATTGGGGCAAAGTCCACGAGAGTCTCGCGCGCATTGAACAGGCGCGTGAGCGTGGCATTCATGCATGCGCCGATCAATATCCATACGTCGCGTCGAGTACAGGGCTAGGAACCGTCATTCCTGATTGGGCACACGAAGGCGGCTGGCAGAAACTTGTCGAACGACTGGGCGATGTGACGACGCGCGAACGAATTGCGGAAGATGTTCGCACGGCGCGTCCGGGTTGGGAGAATCCTGCGGTCGATTCGGGCTGGCACAATATCGTGATCGTCGGCTGCAAGAGCGACCGGTCACTGCAAGGCAAGACCGCGTGGGACATTGCCCAGATGCAAGGCAAAGATGTGGTGCAAGCGACCTTCGATTTGTTGATCGCGAACGAGGGCAGCGTCCAAGTCGTCATCTTTAGCATGTCAGAAGACGACGTGAAAACCGTGGTGAGCGTGCCGTGGGTTTCCGTTGGTTCGGATTCGACAGCGCGTGCGCCGCAAGGACCGATGTCCAACGTGCAATGTCATCCGCGCACGTACGGAACGTTTCCGCGCCTGTTGAGCAAATACGTGCGCGAAGACAAGGTGCTGACGTGGGAAACAGCAATCGCCAAGATGACGTCTGCACCCGCGCAAATGTTTGGGCTGAATCGACGGGGCGAATTGCGCGAAGGATATTTCGCCGATATGGTGGTTTTCGATCCGGAGAGGATTGCGGATACGGCGACGTTCACCGAGCCGCATCAATTTCCAATCGGCTTTGATTACGTGCTCGTCAACGGCACGCCGACGATTGAGTTCGGCAAGCACACGGAAGCACGCGCGGGCAAGGTATTGCGAAAGTAGCCAAGAATAGAGACCCTAAAGGTCTCTCCTATTTTATTCGTTTCGCTTTTTCAATGTACATTTCGGAATCGGCGCGCACGAGCAAATCGTCCAGGGTTTCATCCGGCGCTAACGTCGCGATGCCGATTCCCAGACTATAGCTAAGCTGAACAGGTTGATCCCTCGCGACGAACTTCATGCGATGGTTCGCCTTTTCCAAACGACCTGCAATCTGTTGGGCGAGTTCTCGTGAACAGTCTGGCAACAAGATGACAAATTCGTCTCCGCCGTAGCGTGCTACCACATCGATAGAGCGAATATTCTTGACCAGCATCTTGGCGACAAGTTGCAGCGCTTCGTCGCCCGCCGAATGTCCGTAGGTATCGTTCACGTGCTTGAAATCGTTCAGATCGAGCATGAGCAACGCGCACGGTGAGTTCAAGCGATGCGCGCGTTGAAATTCGCGCTGGGCGAGTTCCACAAAGTGGCGGCGATTGTACAGTCCGGTCAAACTATCGGTAATTGACAATTGTTTTTGCTCTTCGTACAAGCGCGCGTTTTCCAGTGCCACTGCCAATTGATTCGCCACCGCTTGGAGTATTTCGAAATCATCTTCGTCAAACGCGTTCTCGCGCGCATCCTCGGCGATTAGCACGCCCAAGATAGAATCACCTACTTTGATGGGTACATCCACTTCGCTTCGTAAACCTTCGTGCACTGGTATGTACTGCGGCTCCGCCTTGACGTTGCTCCAGTACTGCCATTGGCCGGTGCGAACCGCCTTGTCACTCAAGCCTTCGCCCGGATGAAATCGCCAGTATGGGATAATGTCCTGCCATCCGTAGTAGGCATGAAGGACTCGGTCGCCCGTTGCTGGATCCAACAAGAAAATCCCCAAGTACGCATAGTTCAAAAAATCGCGGCACGCCTGCGTGACCACTTGGCACAACTCGGACGGTTTTCGAATGTAGGTCAAACTCGTACTGATATGATAAAGTGCTTCTTGCCGTCGTGCGCGCGCGCGGGTTTCGTCGAGCAAGCGTGCGTCGTATACCGCACTCGCCGCCTGTCCCGCGAACAAAAACAAAATGCGAGCATCGTTCTCCGTGAATTTGTGGTTCGGGGTCTGTATTTCGTGAACGGATAAAACGCCGATCAATTGACCACCGTAGAGCATTGGAACTTGAACTGCGGCTCGAATCGGCACGCCTTCATATTGCGGCGAGCGATGTTCCCATTGACTATAATCGTCCACTCTGATCGGTTCGCGTGTTTGGGCTACTTGTCCTGCCAGACCTTCGCCCATCTTCAATCGCAATCCCGATTGAAGACCCAAACCTTGCAGCGTGACCATTTCCAGGTCATTACGCTCGTCATCGTACAAGTAAATTCCGCCGCCCGATCCACCGAGTAACGTAGTTGCCCGTTCGACTATAGTTTTCAATAACGATGGCAAATCCTGTTGCAGGGTCAGATCGTGCGTGATGTCGTAGAGTGCCGCGAACTCTTCAGCTCGCCGTCTCACTTTTTCGAACAACTGCGCATTGTAAATGGCGCTCGCCGCCTGGAACGCAAAAAGCGACAAGAGCCGCGCATCTTCATCCGTGAACTTGCGCGTGGTCTCGCGGTCTTCCTCCACCACCAACACGCCGATCAATTCACCGCCGAAAAGCATCGGCACTTCGATGATCGCCGTCAGCGTGGTATTCATGTACTTGGCTGAACGATAGGGCCAATTGCGATAATCGTCCACGATCAAAGGCTGGCGCGTTTGGGCAACTCGCCCCGCCATGCCCTCCCCCAATTTCAACCGCGTGCCGATTGGAATCGACGTGTGCGTGGCGACTTTGACTTCTAGCTCATCGTGGAGCACGTCGTAAATGTACATGCCGCCGCCGGATGCATTCAACAAATGAATCGCCCGCTCGACGATGGTCTTGAGCAACGCATCCAAATCTTGCACCTTGATAATGTCGCGCGAGTTGTCATACAACGCTGCGAATTCATCCGCGCGCTGCTTGAGATCTAACTCGCCGCGTTTCCGCGCGGTAATATCTTGAATTTGAGCAATAAAGTGAACCGGGTCACCCCGTGCATCCCGCACCAATGACCCGCTTAACTGAATCCACACGATCTGCCCCGATTTATGAAAGTAGCGTTTCTCCATTTGATAGGAGTGAATCTTGCCTGCAAGAAGTTGACGCGCATAAGATAAATCAGTTTCCAAATCTTCGGGATGCGTAATATCTTGAAAAGTCTTGGCGAGTAACTCTGTTTCCGAATAACCAGTTAACTGACACAACGCATCATTCACTTTGAGAAAGCACCCCTCTGGGGAAACCAATGCCATACCAATTGCCGCATGTTCAAACGCACCGGAGAATCGCTCTTCGCTTTGCCGCAGAGCTTCCTCTGCCCGCTTGCGCTCTGTAATATCCCAGAACATGATTTGCACGCCATTAATCGTTCCGGTCGCATCTCGAATCGGCACTTTGGTCACTTGAACATAGTGCAAGTCACCATGGAACGTGCGATGCTCTTCGACGAGTTCAAGCGCTTGCCCTGTACTGATGACATGACGATCATCCTGCACATACTTGTCCGCGAGTTCGGGCGGATGAATGTCATAGTCGGTCTTGCCAACCAACTCCTCTAGTGACAAACCAATCGAATCGCAATATTTTTTGTTGCCAAATATAAAACGCCCCTGCAAATCTTTGCGGCACAAACTAGCCGGCAACACATCGACCAGGGATTGATACAGCTCCTCGCTCGTTCGCAATGCATCTTCAGCTTGCTTGCGCGCGGATATATCTTCGATGGTTCCTTCATAATAGAGCACTGCGCCAGCCGCATCACGCACCGCGCGCGCATTTTCCGAGACCCACAAAAATCCGCCATCTTTGCGGCGAGTCTGAAACTCAAAGCCATGCAATTCGCCTTGTTCGTCCATGAGTTGGCGAAATTGGTCACGGCGACTTGGGTCGGCATATACCTGCTGCGCGATGTTCGTAATGCTGGCGAGCAAATCTTCCTGAGAGTCGTAATCCCACATGCGCGCTAACGCAGGGTTCACGCTGATGAATCGACCGTCCGGGGTCGATTGGAAAAAACCTTCGACCGCGTTGTTAAAGATCGATTGGTACTTTTCTTCCGCTTGCCGACGCGCTTGCTCGGCGCGCTTGCGCTCGGTAATATCACGCGAGATGCCGACGACGCCGAGTATCTTGCCATGTTCATCACGCAACAATGAAGCCGTCAACGAACTTTCAAAGGTCTCGCCGTTTTTACGCCGGTTCAAAACCTCGCCGATAAATTTACCATCGCGCAAAATTGCTTGGCGAATCGCGTCGCCATCTGACGGTCGGACATACAATCGGTCGATATGCGCGCCAAGAATTTTTTCGCGTGTGTATCCAAAAGTAGCTTGCGCCGCATCGTTGAATTCGACGACACGGCGCTCGTTGTCGGTGGTGATGATCATATCGATAGAAGAATCGATAATACGGCGCACATATCGTTCCGACGCTTTCAGTTCCTCATCGACATGCTTACGTTCGGCAAGTTCCTTGTCGGCGCGGCGCAGAGCCTGGCGCGTTTCTTGGAGCGCCATCCAGGTCAAACCGCCAGCCATGCCGATCATAGCGGTATACGTAACCCACTGCGTAATCGTTACGGTGTAATCGGGCTGAGGCAGCCACCCGGCGTTTTCAGCAGCGATCAAGCCAAGGATCGAAAGAGAACTGAGCACAGTCGTTACGATCATGCCTTTCAGATCAAATAACAAACCTGCTCCGACGACGACTAAAAGGTGAAATCCCGTAGTGGGTGTTCGAATCGTGCCAAAATCCGCGATGATTGCTGTAATCGCGATCAAGTCAACGGTGATAAGGATCATGCTTGCTCGTCGCAAGTGTCCATGGAATGCCCAATAACGCAGGAATAAACCGAGGATGATTCCGCCCAAATTTGCGGTGCTTATTATGATTGGAGTTCTGCCGCCAAGCAGATTGCCTATCAGAACGATAAACGCTAGAGCAATATTGACAATCAACGCCATGTTGAGCAAATTGGCGTGGCGTGTCTTCACCTCATCGCCCGGAAAAGTCGGAGGGGCAAGCCAGCGTTTTATCGCGAGACCTATCTCGGTCTTGCTTCGATGGAATAGATTCATATTTTGCTCCGATAGGTTTCGTACGCTGGCTCACGACCATTAGAGCAGAGGCTGTCGTTCATGCTGATTGAATGGGAGGTTGAGCGCGCAATGGGGAAACGGAAATAAATCGCGCTGAGAATAGAGACGTCACGTGTGATACAGATGGCAATCCCGATCAAGGTTGCAAACATCTAGAGTGCCAATGATGCCCAGAGCAGTCCATGTGTGTCCATCGAGTTATTCCTCGATTCGTGAAAAAGGGCACGCTTGTACGTCAGTTAAGACTGTGGAGACAAAACCACGCATTTCAAAGGTACAATCAGAGCGACCGTGCTGAGTCAACTAATGCCTCAATTCTATCGTGATTTGCCTGGGGCGTCAATACTGGCACTCAATTTGCCTAAACCGTTTTCATATGCTATAATGCCGCCATTCTAGCACGACCAAATAATGGAAGGGAGTTACGAATGGCGTTGAAAAAGGCGGACAAGACCGCTATTATGGAAAAATTTCATGTCCACGCCAAGGATACCGGATCACCGGAGGTACAGATTGCCCTTCTGACCAATCGCATCAACCAACTCGTGGAGCACCTCAAGGGCCACAAGCACGACAATCACTCCCGGCGTGGCTTGCTCAAAATGGTAGGCGAACGTCGGCGGCACCTGACTTATCTGAGTAAAAAGGATGCGGCCCGGTACAAGGAAATCGTAGGCAAGCTCGGGTTACGCAAATAGCGAGCTAAAAACGAGTAGATGCGGAGCGCGGCGAACCCATCTACTCGTTTATTTAACAACCAAAAATCAACTCGCCCCATCGTAGAGGGCGGGAATTGGAGAGTGCCTCTCAGTGATTAGTGAACAGTGAACGGTGAACAGTTTTTCGCCAAATGTTTTACTGTTTACTGACTACTGTACACTGTTTACTGGGTGTTACTCTCCAGTCCCTGACCTCCGAGGGGTAATACTAGTCATCTAGTCGTTAGTCACCCAGTCGGTTAGTCCGCGCCTCCGACTATTCGACTACAAGACTATTTGACTATCAGACCACATGGAGGTCTTATGAACGATTCTCACACTTACTCGATTCCGTTTGGCGATGGAACGCTAACGATCGAGACCGGCAAACTCGCCGGACAGGCAAACGGCGCTGTCACCGTGCGACACGGCGACACCGTGATTCTGGTCACTGCGACCGGTGCCAACGAACCACGCCCCGGCGTAGACTTTTTCCCGCTCACCGTCGATTACGAAGAGCGACTCTACGCAGCGGGCAAAATCCCCGGCGGCTTTTTCAAACGCGAAGGTCGCCCGGGCGAGCAAGGTATCTTGCTCTGCCGACTTACTGATCGTCCCCTGCGCCCAATGTTCCCCAAAGGATTCCGTAACGACGTCAACATCGTCATCACGGCGCTTTCCGCTGACCAAGAACATTTTCTCGACATACTCTCAATCATTGGCGCATCCGCTGCGCTGATGATCAGCGACATCCCATTCAACGGCCCTGTCGCCGCTGTCCGAGTCGGTTACGTCGACGGCAAACTCGTATTCAATCCTACCAACTCGCAGATGGAAAAATCGATTCTGGATTTGCGTCTTGCCGGCACGACCGACTCGATTATCATGGTCGAAGCAGGCGCAAGCGAAGTCACCGAAGAATTGATGCTCGATGCGCTCCAGCAAGGACACGCCGCGATGCAAGCCGCGATCGATCTGCAAAATCAGATGCGCGCCGAGATTGGCAAGGCAAAGAAAGAGGTCACGCTTCACATCTTGAGCGACGATCTCAAGAACGCGCTCAAGGAAAAACTTGGCGGACGCATCACGGCGACGATCAAGGAAAAAGGCGTCAAGTCGGAACGCAACGAATCGATGGACGCGCTCAAGAAAGAAATGGTCGAAGCATTCACCGGCACGTACGAACCGCTCGACGTAGCGGAAGCCTTTGAATACCAAGTCAAGTCCGAAATGCGCGCGATGATTCTCAACGAAGGCCGTCGCGCCGATGGACGCGACACGACAACCGTTCGCCCCATCAGCATCGAAGTCGGTCTCTTGCCGCGTGCACACGGCTCTGGTTTGTTCACGCGCGGCGAGACCCAGGTTCTCACGATTGCGACGCTCGGTATGCCCAGCGAATCGCAGAAAATTGATACGCTGTCGTCGGAAGAAGAAAAACGCTACATGCACCACTATAACTTCCCGCCCTACTCCGTCGGCGAAGCGCGCTCGTCGCGTGGTCCCGGTCGTCGCGAAATTGGTCATGGCGCATTAGCTGAACGTGCGCTCGCGGAAGTGATTCCCGATTCCAGCGAGTTTCCGTATACGATTCGTCTCGTCTCCGAAGTAATGTCGTCCAACGGCTCGACTTCGATGGCAAGTGTGTGCGGCTCGACACTGGCGTTGATGGATGCCGGCGTGCCGATCAAAGCGCCCGTCGCAGGCGTGGCAATGGGTCTGATCACCGAAGGCGACCGTTACGCGATCCTCACCGATATTATCGGCATGGAAGATTTCCTTGGCGACATGGATTTCAAGGTCGCTGGCTCGGCAATGGGTATTACCGCCCTGCAACTCGATATGAAATTGCAAGGTATCACACCCGACTTGTTACACAAAGCGATGACGCAAGCTCGCGAGGCGCGCTTGTTCATCCTGGGCAAAATGCTCGACGTGATGGCAGAGCCGCGCACTGACATTTCGCAGTTCGCGCCGCGCATCATAACCACTAAGATCGATCCGGAAAAGATCGGCGCGCTCATCGGTCCCGGTGGCAAGAACGTCCGCAAGCTGCAAGAGGAATGCGACGTGAAGGTGGACATCGAAGAGGACGGCACCGTATTCATCTCATCCGTCAACCGCGAAGGCACAATGATGGCGTTGGAACGCATCAAAGGCATGACCGAATCGCCCAAGCTCGGCAACATCTACACGGGCAAAGCGGTGCGCGTTGAAGATTACGGCGTGTTCGTCGAAATCGCCCCCGGTCTCGATGGCTTGGTTCACGTGTCGCAACTCGACACCGAACCCGTGCGCAATGTGCGCGATCAATTCAAGCTCGGCGACGATATGATGGTCATGGTCACCGGCATTGACGACGCGGGCAAGATTCGTCTCTCGCGCCAAGCCGTCCTCGAAGGTTGGACGGTCGAGCAAGCGCAGGAGCGTGATCGCGGTGGTCGCGGCGGTGGCGGTGGGGATCGCGGCGGTGATCGCGGAGGTCCTCGTCGCAGCGGCGGTGATCGCGGCGGTCGTGGGCGCGATGACGACCGCGGTGGTCGCGGTGGTTATCGACAACGAAGATAAGAATCACGTGCGACGCACCTCGCCGAAGGCGGATGCGTCGCACGTTCCCAATTTAGGAGGCACTATCAACATAGACGTTCGGGTCTTGCTGATCGAACCCGATTACTTTGCTCGCCGTGGAGTCAAGTTCTTGATTGCAATCGATCCGCGAGTCCGCTTGGTGGGAGAGCTTGACTCGTTCGAGCAACTCGATTCGCATACCGAAGACTTGAGATCTGCGGATATTTTGCTCATCAGCGCGAGCCAGTTTGGTTCCCCCCAGAATGTGCTGAAAAGGGTCTCTGCGGTTCATACCGATTTTCCCAAAAAGAAATTTGTCTTGATGGATTTGCCAAACCCGGAGCGGCTAGATACCAATTTTTTCACCCTCGGACTTGTCGGGGTTTTGGTCAAGAACGAAATTCAAGATGGAATTGCTAGCGCTTTAACCAGGGCTTTCGGAGATCAAATTGTCATCTCGGAATCCATTGTCCCCTTCACCCACACTTGGCCCGCTCACATCAAGGATCAATTATACATCGTGCCGCCAGGCGTCCGGTTCGAAAAGTTGAGCAAACGACTTTCCCAAGTCGCCGATCTATACGCCGGAGGACTAACGCCGGTCCAGATTGCGGATGAACTAAAATTAACGCCTCAGACTGTGCAAACTTATATCAAAAGAATTTACGATATTGTGGATGCTTCGGACAAGTGGCAGGTGTTTCAACGATTGACGGCGCGTCAGGATGAGGATGATGACCACAATTAAATCCGAAAGCAAATCCGAAAGCTCCCACTTGGTTTTGTCCCTATTTTGGGGATTTACCTATCCGTCAATCCGAAATAATATCTTTGGGCAACTGCTCATCTGTCATTGCGAGAAACGACATCAACAAGTGTCGTAATTAAAAGTCACAGAGCGACGTCGCCTCGCAAGCGAGGCGCGCAATCCCCACCTTAGACTGAGATTGCTTGCTTCGGCTTCGCTCAGCACCGGCACGCGAATCGTGCGACTTATCAAACCTCGTACTTGCTGTGTGCCTCCTCGCAATGACCGTGACTGACTTGCTACCATTTTTGAAAATATAATTTACCGTGGTTACCAATGTTCGATCAAAAAAAATCTTACCCTTGGCATGCACTTGCAACAACACAGGTCTTACACGAACTTGACGTCGATCCGCACAAAGGTCTTGCATCGACAGAGGTTCAAAAACGCGCAGCCCAATTCGGTCCTAACCAGTTGCGCGAAGACAAAAAGATTTCCCCCCTTGCACTCCTCTTAGAACAGTTCACCGATTTTATCGTTCTCACTCTCATTGCTTCTGCGATTGTCTCCGGCTTTCTTGGCGAATGGATCAGTGCGATTGCCATTGTCGCCATCGTGATCCTCAACGCTATCCTGGGTTTTGTGCAAGAGTATCGCGCTGAAAAAGCATTAGCGGCGTTGAAACAATTGTCGGCTCCGTCCGCCCAAGTCACCCGCGATGGCGAATCCAAAACTATCGCCAGCATTGAATTGGTGCCAGGCGACATCATTCACCTTCGCTCCGGCGATCTTGTTCCTGCCGATGCGCGCATCTTCGATGCGCACATGGTCAAGATCGACGAAGCGACACTCACCGGCGAATCGCTTGCCGTCGATAAAGCTCCGGTCGATTCGCTCGCCGAAAACGCGGGCGTCGCTGATCGAGTGAACATGGCACATGCGGGCACCGTGGTCGTGCGCGGACGCGGACAAGCGGTCGTTACGACGACGGGGATGAAGACCGAACTGGGTCACATCGCCGGTATGGTGCAAGCAATTGAAGAAGAAGAGACGCCGCTGCAAAAACGTCTGGACCAAGTGGGCAAACTCATCGTCTATATTTCGTTTGCCGTCGTCGGAATTATTTTTGTCGTCGGCGTTTTGCGCGGCGATGATTGGGTCAAAATGTTTTTGGTCGCCGTGAGTCTCGCGGTTGCCGCCGTGCCTGAAGGACTCGCCGCCGTCGTGACGATTGCGCTTGCACTCGGAATGCGCCGCATGGTGCAGCGTCACGCACTCATTCGAAAACTACCGGCGGTTGAAACGCTCGGCGCAGCAACCTTCATCTGCACCGACAAGACCGGCACGCTCACCGAAAATGCGATGACCGTCCGCGAAATCGTTTTTCCGCATCAAACGGTTTTGGTCACCGGCGAAGGTTATTCGTCGGAAGGACATTTTTTGGTCGATGGCAAACCCACAGAGATCAATCACAATCGAGGGCTGGAACTTGCCCTCGAAATTGGCGCACTGTGCAACGAATCGCAAATTCAAGTCACCGAGGGGAACAATTATCGCGTCGTCGGCGATCCGACGGAAGGCGCGTTATTGATCGCGGCGGAAAAAGCGCGCTTGCTCGAACATATCGAACGCCAATACAGATTCGTCGCGGAACTCCCATTCGATGCAACGCGCAAGCGCATGGCGACGGTTCACACCGACACAGAAAACGGCAAGCAGGTCGCGTTTGTCAAAGGCGCATTGATTTCGGTGCTGCCGCTGTGTAAGCGGGTCCAGTGCGACGGCCAAGTTATTCCCCTCGACGATGCAATGCGGGAACAGATTCGCGCCAGCAATAACCAACTTGCGAACCAGGCACGCCGCTTGCTCGCCTTGGCATATCGGGAGTATAACGACGTCGAGACGCACTCGATTGAATCCGTCGAAAAGGATTTGACCTTTGTCGCGCTCGTCGGCATGATCGATCCGCCGCGACCGGAAACGAAACAAGCGGTGACTGAAGCGCACAGCGCCGGTATTCAAGTTGCGATGATTACGGGCGATCAAGCCGCAACTGCGCTTGCGGTCGCGCGCGATGTCGGCATTGTACGATCCAACTCCGATAAAGCCGTCACCGGTACCGAGATCGAACAGATGACGGACGAAGAACTCGGCAAAATCGCGTTGGATGCACGCGTGTATGCGCGCGTTTCGCCCGAACACAAACTGCGTATTGTGCAGGCACTCAAAGCGCAAAATCAAATCGTCGCGATGACGGGCGACGGCGTGAACGATGCGCCCGCGCTGAAGGAAGCGTCCATTGGTGTGGCGATGGGCGTCTCGGGAACCGATGTCGCGAAAGAAGCATCGGACATGGTTTTGCTCGACGACAATTTTGCGTCTATCGTCGCCGCCATCGAAGAAGGCCGCACGATCTTTGAGAACATTCGCAAGTTCATTCAATTCGTCTTGTCGCACAATATCGGTGAAGTGCTGGCGATGTTCGTCGCGACGCTCCTCGGTTGGCCCCTGCCCTTGGTCCCGATTCAAATTTTGTGGATCAACTTGGTCACCGATAGTTTGCCCGCACTGGCACTGGGTGTTGAAAAAGCCGAGCCAGGCATCATGACTCGTCCGCCTCGCTCCGTCGACGAAAAAATTCTACCCAATAGTTTGATCGCGTTGATGTTTTTCCAGGGAACCATCGTCGGCATCTCGACCCTTGCCGTATTCGCCATCGAATATTTCGCCAGTGGCGATGTGGAACGCGCGCGGGCGGAATCCTTCGCGGCATCGATTCTCGCGCAGAACGTGCAAGCGTTCAACGTACGCAGTAATCGCTTGTCGTTGTTCCAACTTGGCGTGCTTTCCAATCGATACCTCATCGGCGCATTTACACTGGTCGTATCGACGTTGCTTGCGTTGATGTACTTGCCCCCATTGCAACACATCTTCGAGACCGCGCCGCTCGCTTTGAACGATTGGGCGATCATTGGCGGATTCGCGGTGTTGCCGTTGATCGTGATGGAGATTTACAAAGTGATCGTGCGCGCGAGAGAGAAGCCAATTGTGAAATGAGTCTGGGAGCGTGGGAGAAAATATGCGTGTTCAAGTAAAATTCTTTGCCATCTTCCGCGAAATGATCGGCGTCAAAGCGGAATCAAAAGAGATTGCAGAAGGCACGACGATTGAACAACTGTGGAAAGAATACACATCAGACAAGCCGCGCGCGGAAAAAATGCGCTCGGCGTACGCGGTGAATCAAAAGCTGGTCAAACCCGATCACGTCTTGCATGATGGCGACGAGGTGGGATTCTTGCCGCCGGTGAGCGGGGGACAAGTCAATCGCAACAAGTTAAAAGTAAAAAGTAAAAACGTAAAACGTAAAACAAAAAGGGCAAATAAGATTAGCGGAGATTCGCGTGATTCGCGGAAGAACAAAGACGCATTCATCACGCGCAAGACGATTGATTTGAATGCACTCTATGGGTCTGTGGCGTTTCCGGGCGCGGGTGCAATTTTGCTTTTTAGCGGCGTCGTGCGCGACAACTCCAAAGGCAAATCGGTCAAGCACTTGGAGTACGAGGCGTATCCGCAAATGGCAGAGCAATCGATGCGCGACATTATCGCAGAAGTTCACGAGCGCTGGGCAGATGTCCGCATGGCGATGGCGCATCGCATCGGCAAAATAAAAATCGGCGAATCGAGTCTCATCATCGCCGTGAGCGCGCCGCATCGCGGCGAAGCGTACGCCGCATCGCGCTATGCGATTGAGCGTGTGAAAGCGATTTTGCCGGTGTGGAAAAAGGAATTTGCAACCGATGGCGCAGAATGGGTGGAAGGACCCATTGCGGGTGAAGTCACGTCGGAGAAAGCCGATGCGATTGTGCGCGAAGCAGAAGAACGCGCGCAGCAAAAGGCAGGGTGAGCGATAGGCGATTATAAAATGACCCGGGTTTCTCAAAAGAAGAAACCCGGGTTTTGTTTTGTGTCCTTGCGAGGAACGATTCGTACAAGTATCGCCATTGAGAATGTATCAGAGCAGTGCTGAGCAACGCCGAAGCAAGCAATCTCCGCCTCCGATCGAGATTGGCTCGTCGCTCTATGTCTATCATCCACAACACTTGCTTACACCGCTCCGCTCAGAAACTTCTACGGAGTCGAAGCTTTAGCTGGTCGATTGCTTACACCATTTCGCCGCGGAAACGCTCGACTCCATCTCATGTTTCTGGTCTTATACTTGCCCGCGCGGGCATGAGGTTCTCGCAATGACATTTTATTTCTGCAACTCTGGCAGAATCTTTTCATAGTAATCGAGCGAGGATGGGTTGATTAGCGCGTCGCGATTCGTCACCGTTCGCCCGTTGACGATGTTTGCCACCGCGCTCTCGACTTTTTTCATGTTCAGTGTGTACGGAATGTCGGGCGTTTCGAGAATCAACGCGGGCACATGCCGCGGTGACGCATTTTCGCGCAACAGCTTTTTGATCTTGTTCTTCAACTCGTCGGTGAGCGTCACGCCCGGCGCGAGCTTGACGAACAGAATGATGCGTTGATCGTCGTGCCAGTTTTGACCGATCACCAAACTATCCGCAATCTCCGGAATCTTTTCCAACTGCGTGTAAATTTCCGCCGTGCCGATGCGGACCCCAGAGGGTTTTAGTACCGCGTCGGAGCGACCGTAGAATGTCACGCCGCCAGTATCGCTGTGGATCAGAATGTAATCGCCGTGACGCCACACATGCGGATAGTAACTGAAATACGCGTTGCGATATTTTTCGTCTTTCAGATCATTCCAGAAATAGATCGGCATGGATGGCGACGGCGCTTCGCACACGAGTTCGCCTTGCTGATCGAAAATCGGCTTGCCCGCATCGTCGTACGCCTTGACCTTCATGCCGAGCGCAAGTCCTTGCAATTCGCCGGCATAAACTGGACTGATGGGATTCCCCGCCGCGAAACAACCGTTGATGTCGGTACCGCCTGAAATCGAATTGAAATGCAGATCGCTTTTGATTTCGCGATAAATATAGTCGAATCCGTCGGCGGAGAGCGCGGAACCGGTCTGCGAAATTTCTCGCAGCGATGAGAGATCGTAATCCTTCCCAGGTCGCACGCCCGCACTCTTGAGAAAGTTGACATAGCTCGCCGAGAGTCCAAAGATCGTAACCTTTTCTTCCTCGACCAACTTCCACATCGCGCCGGCATCCGGATAATTTGGATTGCCATCGTAGAGCACAATCGTCGCGCCAACGCCGAGCGCGCTGAGAAGCCAGTTCCACATCATCCAACTACACGACGTGATGTACATGATCGTATCATCGCGCCGCAAATCGGTGTGAAGCAAGTGCTCGCGCAAGTGACTAATCAACACGCCGCCCGCACTTTGCACCAAACATTTCGGCTTGCCCGTCGTGCCCGATGAAAACATGATGTAGAGTGGATGATCGAACGGTAATTGCTCGAATTTGATTTCGAGATTGTTGTCCTTGCTGACAAAATCGGCATAGCGGACAACGTTGGAGATATGCTCAATGCCGGTCTCATCGCCGGTGTAGGACGCGACGACAACCTTTCTGAGCGATGGAATGCCACGCGCGATTTCGGCGGCATTTGCCAGCGAGCCAATCGCTTTGCCTTTGTAATAATACCCATTGACCGTAAACAAAACTTTTGGTTCGGTCTGCCCCAATCGTTCAATCGCCGCTGCTGGTCCGATGTCGGTGGCGCACGACGACCACGTTGCGCCGATGCTCGTCGATGCCAGCATTGCAATCGCAGTCTCCATCATGTTCGGCATGTACGCGGCGACGCGATCACCGGGCGCGACGCCCATTTCGCGCAACGATTTCGCCAAGCGTGCGACCGCATCGTAGAGTTGCGCGTACGTCATGCGCGCCGATTTTTGAGTCTCGCCTCGGAAAATAAATGCGGTGCGGTCGTCACGATAGCGCAAAAGATTCTCGGCAAAGTTCAGACGCGTGCCGACGAACCATTTCGCGCCGGGGAATTTGTTCAAATCGTCGACGACGGTCGTGTATCGCTGCGACGCTTTAATATCGGCGAAATCCCAAACCGTCGCCCAAAATTCGGGGAGGTTATTAACCGACCAGAAATACAGATCGGCGTACGCTTTAAGATTCAAACCGTACTTTTGGTTGACCACGTTCATGTATCGGGTGATGTTTGCTTCGGCTTTGCGTTTTTCGGATGGAACCCATAGCGGTGTCTTCACTATCCCTTCTCCTTGCTCATCGGGGAACGCTGCCAACGATAGCGGCAAGTATTATAAACACCTGACGTAAGGGCTGTCAATAGCAAAAAGTATCGTCAAAGCAAACCACCGTATCAGACGGACATAGATTGGGATAACATTGTAAATTTGGGACAAAATATATTGACTTGCTACGCGCTTCAGGATATATTTTGTCAGTAACCGCAAAATTCCACCTACAAGTTTTTTAAGGTTTGCGGCGAACGGCTTCCGCCCATTGACGTTCCAATTCTTTGAGACACCGCCGTGGATGATGCCGAAACCGATACAGGACTTGGAGTCGGCGCTGCGTTTT
>JACRMI010000138.1 GCA_016215025.1 Chloroflexota bacterium | reverse complement strand
GAGCGGGTACAAACTCATCGGCAGCGTTTTCGTATGCACACGCGTTCCGTCAAGCGTTCCAAGGCGCAACTCAAAGATATCGTGCGGCGCTGGAAATCACTCCCCCTGGATGATGTGCCCAAGTGACTTTTGCGCTAATGCAAATATTCCGGGTGCGCAGCAGCCCACGCCGATTTTGGATCCGATTCGAGCGACAAGTTGCCGCGCGGATCGAAAATCAAATCGTCGAAGGTGAAACCGTACTTGCGAAAAAGGAAATCGGTTTGATAGAGTCGATGCTCGCGCATTAGTGATGTCGGCACATGACCTTCGAGCGGCGTATTGGCGATGGGTTGAAATGCAGAAAAGTACGTGCGCGCCAAATGCAAATCGTTATAAAGCTGAGCCGTACGCGCGACGATTTCTTTATCGCTCTCCCCTGCCGCGCCGACGACGAATTGCGTCGTCATGGTTTTCTTGGCGAGCGCAGGCTGGGTCGTGATGAGTCGTCTTGCGATTTGCAATGGCGCAAGGAGTTCTTCGGTATATCGCTTGGCTGGGGAAAGTTTCGAGAGATATTCTGAGGATGGGACTTCGATATTCACCGACACGCGGTCCGCGAACTGCAACGCGCGTTCTATTGCAGCGGATTCCACGCCAGGCATCAACTTCAAATGGAGATAACCACGAAATGCGTACTTGCGTCGCAATAGTTCTGCGGTCGCCAGCATTCGTTCCATCGTGCGTGTTCCGCCACCGGCGACACCGCTGGAGATAAAAATAGCTTCGGCAAGCTTCGCGCGATGTATTTGATCGAAGGTATGCGCTAGTTCATCCGGGGTAAATGTCGCGCGGGGAACATCTCGACCACGGCGCGTGGCACAGTAGTAGCAATCCTTTTCGCATGCGCTCGTTTGCAAGACCTTGAGCATCTTGATCTTTTTGCCATCGGGCTGCACGGCCGGATAGATCCATCGTCCGACATCATCGCGCACGCGTTTTTGTCCCTCGCCGCACGAACCACACGCGAGGTCTGCTTGAGCCGCCGCGCCAAGTAAATCGAGTTTTTGTCGCACGTCCATGGATTGCCTCGATGATAGCCAGCAACACGTCCCCAACCTCGGCTTAAGAACGGGTTGCGCAAGACATTTGCTTGCACGGCATATTTAATTGGGGATGAGGTTGAGGACGCATTGCTCTGCGAGCATTATATAGAACTAGAGTTCTAAAGTCAATAACGACCACCTTGATATTTTATGAGAAAAGTGATAATATGTCGTCATACGACATATAGGAAACTTATGCCTACCAAATACTATGAAAACCAACCACTGACTGAAACGACCTTTTTCATTCTGCTCAGTCTTGCCGCAGAACGCAAGCACGGATACGCGATCATGAAGGATGTGCGAACGCTCAGCGAGGACCGAATCAGCCTAAGCACGGGGACACTGTACGGCGCAATCAAACGGCTCTTGGAGCAAGGATGGATCAAGCGTGTCAGCGATAGCGAGAATGGCAAACGCGCGCGTCAAGCGTACGCTCTCACGGATGCTGGGCGACGCGTGCTCGATGCCGAAGTCACACGGCTCAAGACCTTGGTTGCGACGGCACAACAACGTGCGATACATGGACAAGCGTAATCACATTGAGAATATACATGCTGAATCTTGTCACTCGACTGTACGCCGTTTTCTTACGATTGTATCCGCGCAAATTCCGCAATGAGTTTGCCGATGAGATGCACACAGTATTCCTGAATGCGCTGACCGAAGAGGCGAAACGTGGGAGAGTAGCATGGATGGTTGTTTGCTGGCGCGAAATCCGTGACTTGCCAGGTTCGCTGTGGCGAGAACATGCACTTGATCGTAAGGAGGCAAGAATGGATCAGGAAACTGCTTCATCAGGCTCGGATGAGAAACGTTTATCGTGGCGCGAGATAGTGGTCGGGCTTTTCCCATTTTCTCTGGGAATAATTTCTCTCCTGTTATCTTATCCCTCTCCATCTCCCACATGGAAAAGTTCTAAAGAGTGGCAAATGCTTACTTTTGCTGCCTATTTGATTCCACTCTTTGTCATTTTGGGAATTGGCTGGGCAGCAAAATTTCCGCGTTGGTCGTTTCCGTACCTGGGAGCAGTAACGTACGTCATGACGATTGTGTTTACTGAGCCAATGCGTAGATTGCTCATGCTTGGGACCGCTGAAGCACAAGTGCTCACTACCGGTATGATGGTCTTTTTGATATTTGGATGTCTCGTGTTGATCGGGTCTGTTTGGCGACCGTTGAATTCTCTTTATCAAGGCGTTCGACGTGACTGGACTCAATTCTCGTTTGCATTATATGTAGGAGCCGTATTATTGGCGAGCGCCGTCGATCATGATGATTATCCAACGTTGACGGCAATGGTCATGATGCCATCGTTGATTCTCTTGCTCGGTGCGCTAGCGTATTTGCGCAGCACCACAAAGCTACATCGTATCCTATCCATGCTAATTCCTTTGAGTCTTGCCATCGCGGTGCGAATTATCGAAAACAAAGAGTTCTATCCGGCGATAATCGCCATCATGGGCGGCATCGCTTTTCTTCCGGCGCTGCTCGAATTTCTTCCGCGCGAAGAAAAGTCACCGCGCACAGCATAAATGGCACAGGCAAGTTTGGGACATTGTAGCAATCTATTCGAATTCATTACTGTAGTCTGGCGAAAACTATCCTTTGATCCGCACAAAAACAAAAAGATCGCCCGAAAGTGGGCAATACGAAAATATCATCGGAAATTGGGCGTGAAATTCCGATCGCATATATTCCCGTTCGCGGAACAACAAACCCGCAGCGATGCAAGGATCGCCTGTGCCAAGGGAGTCAGAGCGCAACGATAGATTTGTGCAGTGTCGGATCTCAAACATGATTATAATCCCAAGTCGAAATTTTCGCCAGACTACAGTTATTCAGATTTATGCAGCATTGTTACAGCTCTATCCGCACGCCTTTCGCGATGAATTCGGCGAGGAGATGCAAAGCGTCTTCGCCGATTCGATTGAGGCTGCGGCACAACGTGGCAATGCCGCGCTAATTGGATTATGCTTGTGGGAACTGTGTCATTTGCCCGGCGCAATTCTGCGCGAGCATTGGCAAGCAAGGAGAACATCGACTATGGAAAACAAACCGCGTATCTCTTGGCTTGAGCTGCTGTGTGCCGCATTTCCATTTCTACTGTACCTCGCATTTCCGATAATAACGGGGCTGCGGTTTGGTGCAGGCGGCGTAGTGATTTTGTTCCTCTTGGGTGTGCTTTTCATTTCGATGATTGTAGGCCTGGTCAAAGGTATACCGCGTTGGTCTTTACCGGCAATGGGGTTGTTGCTGGGAATCCTCAATTTTCCGATCGTTGGCATATTTGGCTTGGTGTTGATATTCCTCAGAAATCTGATACTTGGCATATTGAACGCAAGTTTTCAAGTATACGTCACAGCACTACCTCTCTTTATCCGTGACATCTTCGGTTCAGGATTTCTTTACATCGGCCTCGTCCCACTCTCACTAATCGTCATCCTTACTTCTGCACGAGTCAAACCGTTATATCCATTCTTCCAAAGAATTCGAGATGATTGGACTTTGTTCCCCTTTGCGCTGTATGGCATCATGCCGTTGGTGATCTTTATCAGCTTTGACGAGTACCAAGGCAGCGTGCCGTACGAAATTGGAATGGGTTTGATCTTGCTAGTGGGTTTGTGGCTCTATATGCGAATCACCCAACTCGGACAAAAACTGCTCGTGTTAGCCATTAGCATTACATTGGCGATGTCAATCGAAGCCATCGGCAAATGGATTCTGATACCCAGCCAGCATTGGATCGATTTGCTTCAACCCTTCTCGGTTGAACAGACCATTCAAGGCGAAGTGAGCAGCACAATCTATACATGGTTCTGGGTGATGGTCGTCGTTTTGCTGCCGGCCGTGCTTAGCTTACTGCCATACCCATCGCAATTGGATTCGCCGCCACAATCATAGCATTTGATTAAGAAATAAAAACAGCCGCTGACAACATTCGCCAGTGGCTGTCCGATCGTGAACGAGTGCCTAGAATCAAAAAGAATGAATTAGGTCACTTTCACAACGTTAGTGGCTTGCGGTCCCTTAGGGCTATCTTCAATGGAAAATTCCACTTTATCACCCTCGTTCAAGGTCCGATAGCCATCCATGGAGATTGCGGAAAAGTGTACAAATACGTCTTTGCCGCCATCATGGGCGATAAAGCCGTAACCCTTGGAAGAGTTGAACCACTTGACCGTCCCCTGGATGCGATCTGCCATTGTTACTTACCCCCCTTCTGAAAAAATTTGATAATGGGAAGAGAGCAAAAAAAAACGCCAAGGCCGGAAGCACTAGCCTTGGCGATCCATCTCTTACACTGGCGCACGACTTGCCGTTCCTTACGCCCAGATTATCACATAAAGTATTTGCCTTGTCAATAGAAATTGTTCCCATTTTCCAGTCGGAAAGGTTAGGGTTTTTAAACCTTTCCTTCGCTCTTTTCTTCACCAGCGCTCTGAGCGGTGTAAGCGAGCAAGGGTCGAAGCAAGTTTGTAAATTCCATGGGAAAAATAAACTTGGTCGCTGGGCTAGCTCCAAGCGCTTTGAGCGCATCAAGATATTGCAGGCTCATGGTTTTTGCATCCACGTCTTTTGCTGCACCAAAAATGCGCGCGAGTGCTTCGGAATAACCTTCAGCAGCGAGAATACGTGATTGTTTGTCGCCTTCTGCTCTCAAGATAGCCGATTGCTTGTCGCCTTCAGCCACCGTAACCGTCGCTTGCTTTTTGCCTTCTGCTTCGGTAACAACTGCACGACGGGTACGTTCTGCCGACATCTGGCGCGTCATCGCCTCTTGAATCTCGCGCGGCGGCAAGATTTCGCGGATTTCAACCGCCGTAACCTTATTGCCCCAACGTTCCGTCACCTCGTCGAGTTTTTGACGTAAAACAGTGTTGATGTGTTCGCGCTGCGCCAGCACATCGTCGAGCATGATGTCGCCGATAACGGCGCGCAATGTTGTGGTGGCAATACCTTGGGAGGCCGCTGCAAAGTTGCCGACCTGGACCACACTCGCGATGGGATCGACCACCTTCCAATAGATCAAAAAGTCGACCGAGATGTTCGCATTGTCTTTGGTGATCGTCGTCTGATGCGGGACTTCCAAAAATTGTTCGCGTAAATCGACCCAGTTGGCGGTCTCAATAAAGGGCCAGAGCAAGACCAGACCAGGACCACGCTGCCCAATGCACTTGCCTAAGCGAAACACGACTAGGCGCTGGTACTCGCGCACGATCTTGATCGCCATGGGCAAAAGCACGAGCAAAAAAAGCACAATGATCGTTGCTGCACACGCTAGAAAAGTTAATGTTGCAGTCATACGTACTCCTCCTTTGGATTGACGTTCAACAATCGATTTTATTTCTTGACGACTTTGAGCCGCAGTCCTTCAATCGCAACAACTTGAACCTCTTCGCCTTTTGAAATCGAACCCTCTTGAGTTTCCGCTGACCAATCTTCACCTTTGACATGCGCCATTCCGCTTGGCGCGATATCGGAGAGCGCAACGCCCTCCGCACCAATCATCGCTTCAGAGCCGCTCAGCACCGGAAAGTTGCGACCGCGAACGGCTGCGCCCAGAATCAGCAGAAAAAAGCCAGCCATCGAAACCGCGAGCACGACGACCAAGACCGGTGAGACAGAAGGCGCTCCGAAATCTGGCAAACTCGGCGAGGATGGCGTGAACGGCGTAAAGAGCAACAATGCGCCAAGGATAAACATCACTGCGCCGCCGATGGTTAACACAAAGCCCGTGACCTTCACATCCAGAATGAACAAGATCACCGAGAGCACGATCAAAATGACGCCGCCCCAATTCACCGGCAAGTTGCCCAGCGCGACGAACGCTAAGATCAAACAGATGCCGCCGACGATGGCGGGAATCGTCGCCCCAGGGTTGTAGAGTTCGACGGCAATCGCGAGCAAGCCAATTTGAAGCAGTATCAGCGCGAGATTCGGATCGACAATCGTGTGTAGCAACAATTCGGCGATGTTCATATCGAGATTATTGATCCCGGCACGCTGCGTGTTGAGCTTAAACTCGCCTGCCACGGTCTTGACGGTCTTGCCGTCGATCTTGTTCAGCAAATCGTTGACATCCGTCGCAATCAAGTCGATCACTTTTTGATCGAGCGCTTCTTGCGCGGTTGCCGCCACACTGCTTTCGACGGCTTTGGCTGCCCATTCGGCATTGCGCCCGCGTTGTTGCGCAATGTTCTTGATAACGCCTACCGAAAAGTTCGTGATCTTGTCACGCTCGTCGCTTGGGATATTTTGACCGGACGAATCGACCGGATGCGCTGCGCCAATCGTCGTGCTTGGAGCCATTGCCGCGATATTACCGGCGAGCGTGATAAATGTTCCGGCGGAGCCAGCCCACGCACCCTGCGGATAAACAAAAACGACGGTTGGCACTCGCGCGTTGAGCATTCTGGTCGTAATTTCCTGCATTGCGCCAAGTACACCGCCGGGGGTATTCAATATGATAATGACGGCTTGCGCGCCATCTTGCTCGGCGACGCTGATACCACGATCAATATAGCCGCTTGTCCACGTATCAATCGCGCCTTCTACTCTGAGGACATCGACATGCACACCACTCTGTGCCTTAACAATCGTCGGTAGAGCAAAACTCAAGCCAATCAAGGCGATTGCGAATGCACGCCATAATTTTTTCATCTTGCACCTCGAAAGTGTTTTGAATCACGTTGTGAATAACAAAACACTCTCTCAAACACAGACACGCTAGAAATTACAAATTGGAAGTTAGTAATTTGAAGTTAGAAGTTGGATTTATCATTTACAATTTGTAATTTACTGTACTCGTTGCCAATCTACCATGATATGACAACCCGCATTGATGCCGCCGGGATATTGCACATCCGCCGCCAAGGTCGATGGCGTTTTGCCATCAGGTCCCAGGATCACGAGATGAAATACGCCCGGGTCTTTGCCCAAGACAAATTGGTATTGCCCATTCGAATTAGTGCGCGTGGCGACGAGAGTGATTCCATCGGCATAATAACCAATCGGCACATCGCTCAGCAAACGACCGAGCGCATCGCGCACAAAGCCCGACACATCGCCGTTTCCATCGCACGACCGATCCGTTGTCGTCGAAATCTTCCAAATGTAATTTTCTGCGCCAACCAAGACAGGCGGAGTGGCGGTTGCCGTGATCGCTTGCCTGCAGAGTCCCATCGATGAGCTGCGTTTTTGCGACGCGCTGGTATCACTGAACAGCCCAAGCGCGCCATCGTACTGATTCACCGCAAGACAAGGTGCGCCCTGCTTGGCCGCTAGATCGCCATACATGATATACGCCTCGAACAAACGCTTTTTCACGTCGTCGTAATTGGGGTCTTGCTGATACAGCGTTGAAAATTTTTGAATTGCCAATTTCCAATTGTAACCGACCGCTTGTTGTCCATCGAGATAAAGCACTGCCAAGTCGCGCTGACGCAGCACATCGCGATCCGTATTTCGAATCGCAAGCGCCGACTCAAATCGTTCGCGCGCCAGTTCAATTTGACCGGCAGCGACTGCCGCTTTACCGCCACCCGAGTATGCTTGAAAACGCAAATCGTTCACTTCGACGGTGCGATAGTCCGGATTCAGCGTGCGGAGTTGCTCCAAGCGTGAGATCGCATCGCTCCACTGTTTTTGTGTCACCAAAGTTTTCGCTTCGTCGAAGAGCGTACTCGACACTTGGTCTTGCGCCGGCGCAAGCGTACTGTTCGCCTGCGGCTGCAACTCGCGCAGCTTTTGTTGCGCAGGTTCGTACGATCCGTCAAAGCGCAGCGCAATTTCAAATTCCGAGCGCGCCAGTTCCGGATAGTTTTCTGCCAAGTAACCTAGCCCGCGATTGAAATGGGTGATCGCCGCTTCATGATTCTGCGCTGCGAGTTCCTGATAACCCGCCAACAGGCCCAGTCCACCGGGAATGAGTATTGCGGCAGCCACACATGCTAGAAGCGAAACGAATAAAAAGGCGGCAATCCAAAATCGGTTGCGGGAAGAACTAGAGGTATCTGGAGTGTCCCAGTAAGAATCGTTCTGCATTTTCCGAGGACAATTATAGTCCGGAATCAACAATTAGGCAATTGAATGCGCGGGCCGAACGTTTTGTGTTATAATCCAACTGATTCCCTTACCAATTTAAGGAAGTAGCAAGGTTGCCCATGTTGAGGCATAATTTGGTTGTCTGACGACCAAAGGAGCCCCAAACATGAGCAACAGTTACGAATTGTATCACCGATTGGTTCATGCTGTCCATCCGT
>JACRMI010000056.1 GCA_016215025.1 Chloroflexota bacterium | reverse complement strand
TCTGGCCGATAGTAACGCTTGGGAACTTCGGAATTGTCTTTGGCTCGTCTCATCCACACACCTTTGCGTCGTAGGGTTCTTGAGAACCCATTATACCGCATCAGAGGCGTGTAGGTGGAATTTTGCGGTTACTGAAAAAATGCATTGTTTATGCGGGTCTGAGGTCGTTTGCGATCAATGCCTGCAATAAGTCTAGGGATGAGCCAAGATTTTATCACTGAATTGCGTGTGAGCGTGCCGCATAGACGATAAAATACCGGGTATTCCGAAACATAGCTAAGCGAATCTCTATCCCAGTGAAATCGTGACCCTCGGATTCTTGTTTGCGCTCAAAGGGGTGAGTGAGCGGGCGTTCTATCGCTGGATTGTCCAAGATTATTCGGATTTGTTTCCCACGCTACCTGACCGCACGCGCTTGTTTCGACTGTTCAAAGTGCATCAGGACTGGACGAAACGGTTCATGGCGGAGCCCACTGTGCTGGGTATTGCCGGCACCTATGGCATTGAATTGATCCATCCCATTCCCGAGGGACGCAGCGAGCAGCAAATTGGCAAGAAAGGCCAGTCGAAGCATCGCTGGATCGTCGGGGGCAAGTTAGGTTTCGTCTTGAATCAATTCGGCTTGGTCGCGGACTGGGATTGTGACACAGCCAATGTGTCTGACCGTACCTTTCAACCGCCCATCGAGCAGTTCAACGAAATCATGATTGTCTTGGTAGACCATGGATTTCATGCCCAAGCCGGCGATCCGCCTAACATGAAAATCTGTGATCGTGGCATGTGGAATACGCGCATGCTCATTGAGACGGTCCTCTCGCTGCTAACCCTCGTGAGCCATTTCAAGAAAGTAAGCATCGCGTCTGGGCATACTTCCGAGCACGGCTCGCTTTTACGATGGCGATGTTCAACGTGTTCGTGCAATGGGATGGGTTGCAGCCGGATAAAGACGAATTGATTCACTTGCCCATTGCTGAATTCAGTCTGTGAAACTAGCACCATTGGTTCAGTAGGAAAATTGAAAGGATGGCAATCATGCATCGGATGCACCATGATCCCAAAACGCAAAGTGGACCACAGACCACCGGGGTGACGATTCATTGGATCTCGCAGTACGACCTTTTCGCGCATCTGATGGGGTTAGGTGTGGATGGTTCCAATAGCCGGTTGATCACCGAAATGGCGAAGATCAAACCGGGCGACAAGGTTCTCGATGTTGGTTGTGGCACCGGCGACCTGACCCTGGCCGCCGCAAAATACATTGGAGCAACTGGTTCGGCGTACGGGATCGACGCTGCGCCAGAAGAGATTGAGATTGCCCGGAAAAAGGCACAGCGCAGCGACTCCAACGCTATTTTCAATGTGGGCTTGATTGAAAAACTCGATTTTGCCGATGCAACCTTCGCTATCGTCATCAGCCGTTTGGTGATTCACCATCTTCCGCATGATTTGAAACGCCAAGGATTTAGAGAGATCTATCGGATGCTAAAACCCGGTGGATTGGTCTTCATCGCGGATTTCAAACCGCCAACCAGTCCCCTGCTTGCTCATCTTACCTCCGCCTCAGCCTGTATTCCAGGGTTGACAAAATTCAATTGAGTTCACGATAGCACCAAGGTTTGTTGCGGTGACGGCAAGCCCAGGTCTTTGAGCAATTGCGATTGTGCTGGAGCCTGTTCGGGATAGGTCCACACCTGACTGGCATCGGCAAAACTGACCAAGACGACGGTGTAGTTCGCAAACAATTCGAGCAGAATGCGTCCCATCACCTGCCGTTGCGCTTGCCGCGCCAAATGTTCGAGCAAGCAGTACACTAACAAGGCAATCATGGCGACCACCCCAAGGCTCACCAACCGTTCGTCTTTGTGTAACCACAGCGGATGGACTTGGAGCGGCCCTTTCACAATCGCAAACCGCTTTTCCGCCACATCTTGCTCCTTCATCCGGCTCATCACTTGATCGGCGTCCAAGTCCCAGCGATTGGTCATCAGGGGATAACGTCCCTCCGGCAATTTCGCTTGGGCTAATTGAGCTGCGTTGACTTGCCATTTCAAACTCAACGCCCCCTCCTCGCCGGTGAGTTCGATGTCGAGCAAGTGGCGGGCGGGGTTGCCGCGTTGCGCGAGATGGATTTGTTCGAGCGTGTAATCGTGCCGTTTGTATTTGCGCTGATTCAAGTGCGTCTGGATCTTTTCCAAGCGTTTCTGGAGCTGCTGCACTGCCGCGTCCCGTTTTTGGGCATCCAAGCGCGCTTTGGTGACACTATACACGACCAAGACACGCGTATTGACGCTTTGCACATAATGGGTCAAGGTGTGTTCCCGCCATACCCCGTAATACGCCGGTTCGGTCGGGGTCGTCGCACGCGCCGGGTGATCGGCGAGAGGATGGCGCATCAATTCATCGGTTGGCACACTATCCAGCAAGGTTTGGAGGTCGCCTTCGGCCGTCATCGGCGTGATGAATTTCTGGTCGTGCTGCCCATACCACACGAGGGTCTCGGGCGTGCCCATGGCCCGATCATGCACAAAGGTGGTTTCCGTGCATTGGGTTGCGGTGGGCAAGGTCCGCACGGCTTCGCAGTTCTGCCGTGGGGTCGTGCGATTGGCCGTATTGCCCACCAGGACGCGGAAGGCAAGCGGCAACCCGTGCGCCGTGACGTCCAGTCCGAGATTGAGTTGCTTGGTGTCGGGGCGGTGGTCGCGGCTGTACCCATATTTCACGAGTTCGCTGTCGGTGTCGAGACCTTCGAAATAGGTGGAGGTGATGTCGTAATAAAGCCAGTCGAGCGGCAAACGATAGCGTGCCACACCCTGTTGAATGATCGTTTGCTAAATCGTCTCGTACCGGGGATAGACCGCATCCAGCGTTTCACCCAAGCGGGTATCATGGGCTTGTTCCGGTTGACTGCCTAACGCTGAACTCAGAGCCGTTACTTCGAGCCAGGTGCCGACTTTGTAGAGCGGGAGGGGTGCTTGGAGACGGTTGACTGCCAGCGCGTTGATGACCACGCCATGCGAAACCGCATGGGCCGCTGGCACACGCAGCATTGACGGCTTCCACGACGCCTAATTCGCGCAGGATCGGTAAAGTCAGGCACGCGGCACCAGGGTTACGCGCGACTTGAGATTGAAACGCATGGGCGAACAATTCGGCTTGGCTGGGTTGTGGCATCGCAAACCTCACAGAAGAGTTTGCCACACCCTACCTCAATGCTATGGGATTGTCAAAGTGCGATAAGATTTACTCAACCCTGGAATACAGGCAAAGTGCAATTCATGAGCGACCCGGGTTCAACGATTTCCATCTGTGTTCACGACATGAACTGCACTTGGTTCCGATTATTCGGGTGGGTGGGGTCCCGCTTTCCTCGGGCGCAATGCTTTGATGACCTGCTTGAGTTTCGTGTGGCTAAGCGCTTTCACCCCTTCTTGCTCCTGAGCGGTCAGTGGACGCCCGACGGTGTCTTCGACCGCCTTGACTTTGTTTCGCTTGTACGCTTTTGCGAATTCGGGATGTTCCACGCGCCTTACCAACTTGTCCAAATCAGCCATGGTATTCACCTCCTTTCTTTCAAGATTGGAAATCTATAGTGATGGGAAACGATGCTGCTCGCCTATCCAATGGCCTTGCTCTCAAAATAATAAACTACTGAGCTTGGAGGCAGATTGCAACGCCGCGATTACCTCTGCCCCTGCTGCGCGTGCTGTCGTTTGCCGATAGTTTAGATAATGCAGTAGGTCGGCGTTATCCAACTTGTGTGCCTGTGTTTGAACCTCAGTCATCCACTCGTTAAGGCAGTCCAAGCCCCATTGAAATCCCTCGCGAATTACCCAGTCGGCGACTGATTCATGCGCAAGTTTCCGCCGCCGCGCTTCTGAAAGAAAAAAAGTCTCTGTCGCCTGCGATGCGTCTTCATGCCAATGGAAGAGATCGCTGTACATTTGATGCCAGCCGCCGAAACTATCTACGAACTGCGCCCACGGCGCAATAAGCGCGGGCTGGCCATACTGGTAACACACTGCAGCGAGCGGAATTTTGATCGCGCAGATTTTCTGGGCGGCGATTTGCCTGAACTGGGTTTGATCTTGCTCAACCATCTTCGCATCCATCATCGTCACATCTGCAGAATGAAACCAAACCGTCGCGAAAAAATTCCAGAAGGGATGATCAGCCACAAAATATTTCTGATAGGGTAAATGGAATTGCGTGTGGAAAAATCCCAATGCCGGCAAAAGACTCAATTCGACCGTCGCGTGATGATCGGTGAGATTGTCAATCAACCGAATGTAATAATATCCGTTAATCGTTGAATACACAAGGTCTGATTGAAAACTTGAATCGGGATTAGGATGAAGCGCCTTTTCCAGAAACCAGGGAAACCAAAACATCGGCGAGATGGGAACTTGATGATAATAGTCCGCGGGTTCATTCGTTCCTGCCAAGTATTTGAGCCAGTCTCTCACAAACGGACCCGATAACGGCATCAAGCGTTCCAATGCTGCGCCGATGTTGGCAAGCGCATTGGTGATGGCATCACTCAGGGTTGGATCATATCGGCTGAAATCAGGTGCGTTCATAGTGTTTCCATGCGTGCCAGATCATACGCCGCTTTCACGTGCGCAAATATCTCCAACGCGCGTGAACGATGTTCCTGCCGCGCCGGATCCGTCGTCGCTAGATGCCGCGCGATTTCATAATGAATCAAGCCCTGGTCGTAAAGCATTCCTAACCGTTCCGCGTGATGCAGACTGGTCTGCCAGGCTTTATGCGCCTGGCTCGGTTTGTTCGTGAGCCAGTGATAACGTCCCTGATCTAGATAAAAGCGCGCCGCGCCGATAGGAAAGACGTGCGCGTATTTGGCAAGTGTCTGAACCGCTTGATGGGCGCGCTTGGCAATATTGGGTGTACGGAATTGGTTCTCCCAGAGAGTTAAATACACTTCCGCTGGCCCAGCGTATCCAGTAATCGCCGCGTAAAAACTGGGCATTGATTTTGTGGTTAACGTCAACCCTTGGTCAGCGGTTGACAGCGCTTCTTCGTGCTCACTTCGACGCAAATGCGTGAGCGACAATAGACCGAGTGTCTCGATCTTGAGTGGCAACACAGCAATTTGATCGCCTTCGGCAACCAAGCTTTTCAATGATTGCAAGCGTCGCATTGCTTCATCGAACTCGCCGCGATAAAGATCGCACAACGCTTGGGCTTGAAGCGCGAGCGCCATGAAGCGAGAATCACGGCGGCGGCTCGCGGTTGCATAGAGCTCATCCGCCAGTTTCGCGCTCGCCGCAAAATCGCCTTGAAAGTAACGCACCGAAACAATGTGGCTGGTTACATCTTGCCAGCGGCGTTCGTCGCCAAGGTGCTTCGCCAGGGTGAGGACTTGTTCTGCCTGTTCGATGACTTGAGCCCAATCCCCGACACCTGAGTAATAGTACGATGACGTCATCGAAATAAATTCGCGCGATTCTAAATGATCGGTCTCGCGCACAATCGCGCGCGCGCGATCCAAATAGCCGCGCGCCATGCCGTGAAGCGGAATGAAACCGAGGAGTGCACCCACCGCCGCCGAACTCCGTCCTGCTTCCGGTGACGGTCCGGCGGCTTCTGCGAGATTCAATCCGCGAAACGCGGAGTAAACCGGTATCAAGGTCTCGCCCAAAAAGTACGTCGCTTCCGACAACCGCTCATATGAACGCGCGAGAATTAACAGGGTCTCTTTTTTATCTTTGGCGCGACCGATGTAGCGCGATGGTGATGTTCGATGCAAGACTTGGCGAATCGCTTGCCGCAAAGCATGGGTGATTTGACCGGCAGTCGCGGACGGCACCGGTTGATCGAGTCGCGCCAACCCGATTTCGAGATGCTTTCTCCCCTCAACGTAATTGGACAGGTTGACGTATGCCTCGCCCGCATACAAATCCCAGCGCGCGCGTCGCAGTGAATCAACTTGCAATGTGCCCTGATCTACCAGAGTCAGCGCCCGTTCAAAAAATGCCGCCGCCTCCTCGTTCGCAAAATTGTGCAGTGCTTGCTCACCTGCCTTCTCCAGATATTCGATCGTCTTGGCGGGTTCTTCGGCATTGCCCCAATGATGCGCTAAAAGCGGGTAATATGCAGACAGATCGTCGGCTTGATGGTTCTCGTACCATTCGGCAACCGCACGATGGAGTTCGCGCCGCTGTGAAAAGAGTAGCAGACTGTATGAGACTTGTTGCGTGATGAAATGTTTGAACGCGTAAACAAGCTCAGGCTCGCGTGTCCAAAGTGCCGTAAAGTCAAGCCGTTCAAGTGTATTGAGGTGAGCTGGGATCGCGTTTCGCTCTTGGTCAATCGGAAACGAATCGTGGAGAATGTGATAAGGAAAGATACGCCCAATGACACTTGCCACCTTGAGGCTCAACTGTTGCGCAGGCACGAGCTGGTCAATCCGGCTCGTGACCAGATCCTGAACGGCATCGGGAAATGTCACCGCGTTAAGATCCACATTGGGAGCAATTCGGCACAGCTCACCTGAGATGAGAATCAATCCGCCATCGCGCAACGCGTACGCCAGTTCTTCAGCAAAGAGCGGATTGCCCTCTGCTTTTTCAGTAATCAATTCGGTAACGGAGTGTGGCACGGTCTTGACACCCAGTCGCTGAGATACCAGGGCGGAGATCTCATCTATCGGTAACGGCACCAACGCCAACTTGATTGTCTCTTCATCGGCAAGCAGATTGCGGTACTCGGATGGAATAGGCTCACTGAGCGGACGCGTCGCGATGACTAGAAGAATCGGTGATACTTCGCGCGCGACCTGGTGCGCGAGTGACCACGAAGCTGAGTCCAACCACTGCGCATCCTCGATCACCAAAACCAGGGGCCACGCACGAGCAAGGTGCTGGATGATTTGTGTTAGTAACAGATGCGTGTTGTCAGCGCGCACCTGCCCACTCATTTGCTCCGTCAAATCATTCTCTGGAACATCCAAAGGAATGACGGCCTTGAGCAATGGCGCAAGGCGTACGAGATGGAGAGGAAGCGTAGATTCAAGTTCAGAAAGGATGTAGGCGCGCCGCGTGGCTTTGTCCTCGGGCAGAGCGTCGAGCTTGAAGAGCTGGGCGAACACGAAACGCCACGCGTAATACGGAGTTGATTTTTCAATCTCATCGCCTACGCCCATCAATATGGTGGCGGACAACATTTGCGTCTCTTGGCGCAAGTGTTCGATCAAACGTGTTTTACCAATGCCCGCGTCTCCTTCGATAACAACGACGCTACTTATTTTCTGTCCGCGCAAGATTTTCAGTTTTTCTGAAAGTAACGCGCGCTCAATGGTTCGACCAATCATTGCGGTCGGGGTGACTGGGCGCGGCTGGCGCTCCTCTCTTTCGATCAACTGGAAAACATTGATCGCATCCTGCTTGCCTTTGACGTGAATGGCGCCGAGTGGAGTAAAATGATACTTGTTGCCGACGGCGTTAGTGACGCGTTCAGTAACAAGGATTTGGCCAGGCACGGCGTGTTCCATCAGACGCGCGGCGAGATTGACTTCGTCGCCCTGGACGCCGTAGCCGTGCCGATCAGCACTGCCATAAGCGCCGGCACGCATCCGACCCTGGCTGATTCCGATTTTGATTGGATTGATAAAATTCAATTCGTCGGGAAATTCACGGAGGTCTAACGCCGCGGCAAGGGCGCGTCCTGCATCATCATCATGCGCCACTGGCGCACCGAACACAATATAGAGATAACTGCCTTTGTCGCCAATGATCAATTCAAGCAGGACGCCTTCATAGCGCGTAACGACTTGCTGGACCCAGCGAACGAAAGCGTCAAGTTTCTCGCCGGCATCGTCGTCGCGCTCGTAATCAATTCCACCGAACATGAGAAAGAATGCCAGCGTGTGTCGCAATTCCGCGAGGAATTCGCCTTGACCGGCTTTCAAGCGATTGTAAACTGGTGCTAAAAGCCATGGGCGAACCTGCTCATCGGTAAGGACATTGGATGCCCCAGGCAATTGCGGTTGTGGTTGAACCTGCTCGCTCAAACCTGCAACGACTGCGAAGCGAGCGGAATCATTCGTGCGCCATTCGTCGAGTCTTACGATGGGGGCAAGAGACTGAAATGTTGGCTGATCAAAAACGACCTCGCCTTTTTCTGCGAGATGTTCCGCCGCGGCGAGGCGTTCAATGGTCGAACCGGCCAAGGTGTCAATCAGTTGAATCGAGGGGTCGCCAACGAGAAAGCGTCGGATTGGACCGGACGAGACGGCTATTTTAACGGTGAGTGAAACAATGCCACGCGACGGAATCGGGATGGCACTGAATTGCCGCATGGCATCTTGAATGGCAAACGCGCAAGCCGCGGCGTGACGTGTGTCATCACCCTCAAACCAACAAGTGATGGCATCGCCGCTAAAACCGATTACGCTTCCACCATAGCGATGCACTTGTATAATCAAGGCATCGTACACTCGGTCGAGATGATGCATCAATTCTTCGGCGCCACGTGCTTCACCGATGGCGTGGCTTAGTTCCGCGGTCAGCGTAGTAAAGCCTGAGATATCCGCGAACAATGCCGCACCATGCGTTCGGGTAGGCAGGGTTTGACCGGCGGCGAGAGCATACTGTCGATCAATTGGAATGTATGCGTTTGCTGTTGACATCTATTATTCCAGGTTTTTCAGTTGTTGTCGGTCGCTTCCAGTCGCCACATGCACAAGTTACGAAATGAAAACGATGGCATTATAAACGACGGGCGCTCCGCGTGTCAACCGATAAATTCCCAGGCGATTAGGAGGTTGTCAAAGTCAGACCGGGCGATTGGAAACACCGCATGACGGTGGGTATTTCACCACAGCCACGTTCGGAGCAAGTGTTGCAGCAACAACGGCACAAAGCCTGCTTCGCGTTCGCGGACTGTGATTGACCCAACCTCAATGCCGATGCTATAATCGGGCGTATATGATTGTGACGGACTCGAAGCGCGCACTTCACGTACGAAGAAAAGAAATTGAGCACGCCCTTCTCGCGGCAATAGATTTCCTCGAGCGGAGTCAGCTTGCCTATGGCGAGTTCAGAACCTATGCGGCAAGCGATAAAGCCCTGAACGCGGACTGTCGCTTTGACAGCTCACCCTTTGTCACGTCCTTTGTTTTATACTCGATCAGATTTTGCCAGGACTCGCGCATCCGCGCGATGACCACGCGGGGCTTGAAATTTCTCTGCGCGGAAATGGAGCGTAATGGGTTATGGCGCTATTGGTCATCGAGAAACGCATTACATGATGTCTTGCCGCCCGACCTGGACGACACTTCTTGTATCTCTTTCATTCTTAACCAACATCAACAAACACTTGCGAATCGTGAACTCATTTTAGCAAACCGGACTCGCGATGGTCTTTTTTATACCTGGCTCGCGCCGCGCGCGGCTTCCGCACCTCATTGGGCGAATGAAATTCGTCGCGCGACCAACACCAGCGCGCGCACCCTCTTCTCTATCAGTGGAACCTTAGAGAACGTCGATTGCGCCGTCAACGCAAACGTGCTACTCTACTTGGGCGAATGTAGAGAGACACAACCCGCGATTGATTTCTTGAAACAGAGCACATCAAAAGAAACGATTTGTAGCAGTTACTATGCCGATCGGATCGCACTGTACTATCTTCTCTCGCGGGCGTACTATAATGGTGTGCCGTCGTTAGAGGAAACCCGCGACGCGGTGATACAATCGATTATCACAAGACAAGTACGCGATAGGTCGTTCGGCAATGCCCTACTGACCGCGTTGGCGATCTGTACATGGCTCAACTTCAATCAGCCCCAATCTGCTCTGGACGGTGCGGTAGCCTATTTATTGCGGACCCAGAGCCATGTCGGTTCGTGGAAAAGAATTCCAATGTGGCTTGGACCCGCATCTTATTACGGCTCAGAAGAATTGACGACCGCGCTATGCGTCGAAGCATTGTCGAGGTATCTTTTGTAATTGCTCGAGGACAAAAAAAGAGAGGACCCTATGTCACACATTCACAACATCCCCGCACAACGTTTTGCCGCACTCCGCAAGGCAGCCGCGATTCCTGACAACTGGTTGCCCTATCCCTATGTAGATACGTTGTACGACCATACTCGATTCCTGAGTCCGATGCGACCGATCGCGACGTTCGGTACCGACACGTACCCGGTTGCGAAGGTCGCCATTATTGGTGCAGGCGCGGGCGGAATGGTCGCCGCGTACGAACTCTTACGTGCCGGTGTTCAGCCAATTATCTTTGAAGCGACGGATCGAGTGGGCGGGCGGACATGGTCTAGGAATTTTGAGACACAAAGCGGCGCGAAACCTCCAGTGTGGGCAGAATTGGGTGCGATGCGCGTCCCGCCCTCGCAAAAATTGTTTTGGTACTATGCAAATCAGTTTGGCGTCAAGACCGGCGATTTCCCAGATCCAGGCATTTCGCCGACTCTCCTCTATTACGAGAACCAGCCGTACTGGTGGCAACCCCAAACGCCTCCTCCGGGACCGTTCGCTAAGATTCAAGACGATTTCGGCAAGTTCGCCTCGCGTTTCATCCAGAAAATCTGGACGCCCTGGTACAACAATGGAGCAGAACCGGACTGGGATCAAGTGACCACGGTTTGGCAGAGTTATATTGATCGATACCGGGAGATGAGTGTGTACGACGCAGTGAGAAAAGGAATACGAGGTTGGGGCGACGAGGAACTGAATGCCTTTAGCGCGTTGGGAGTTGGCTCCGGCGGATTCGGCACACTCTATCGCGTGGGTAATCTCGAGCTATTGCGCAATATGATCAACAAGTGGGAGTACGAACAGCAGTTGATCGTCGGATGGGAAGGCACGAATCAAAAGTTCATTCCCGACGGCATCAACGGTTTGACCCATATGTTTTATAACAAGCCGGTCCAATGGCGCAATGGCAGAACCGTCTCGCTTGAATCTCTGCGCGCCGTGGCATTTAATTCGACAGTCACCCAAATCGAACGTGACCCAGCATCATCGCAACTCAAGGTACATTGGATCAACAAAACAAATCGTCAAGCCAACGTTGAAACTTTCTCGGCAGTGATTGTTGCCGCGCCGACGCGCTCAATGGAAATAGATATTGGCATGACCTTGCCACAAGCGAACGCGGTTGATATAGGTTCTCAAGATGTCAAGAACACAATGCGGAACTTGTACCTCATCGGATCATCCAAGATGTTGATTCGCACTACCTCCAAGTTTTGGCGCGATGGACGAGGTCAAGCACGCTCCGACATTCCGCAGAGCATTCAAACTGATGAACTGCCGCGCGGGGTTTACTGCCTCGATTATCCTCACACCGACGAGGGCGTTGTCATTATTAGTTATACCTGGGGTGATGATTCGACCAAGTTGACGGCAGTCGAGCCCGTCGAACGATTCAGAAAATTCAAAGAAATCCTCACGCGAATTTGTCCACCGTTTGGCGCAAACCTCAATCCCGCGAACGGCGAGCGCGATATTCTAAACGTAGATTGGGAGGCGACCGAACATTATTACGGCGCGTTTAAATTGCAGTTGCCCGGTCAAGACCACTTGGTTCAATCTGCCTACTATCATTTTCAAAGTGTTTTGGATCCGGGGTTGGATCGCGGTGTTTATCTTGCTGGCGATAGCGTATCCTGGTCAGGCGGCTGGGTGGAGGGCGCGTTGCAAACTGGGATTAACGCGGCGTGCGCAGTTGCGAAGCGACTTGGCGGGACGTTGCGCCGCAAATCTCCTCTGGCTCAAAACCCAAACCGCTATCACTATACAGGATAGAATTTTTTACGCTTTGAGCACTTGCTTGAGTTTCTTGAGCGACTTGTCCCACTGCCCCTGGACTTGCTTCATCAGCAATCCTTCGGCGAGTTTGAAAAAACCGCCCGGCTCTGCATCAACAGTTTGCGTGACGCGCGTTCCGCCCGCGACTGCTTCGCAGGTCAAACCGCCGGACACGGGGAACGGTCCCGATGTGGATTTCCGTGCGTACGCGCGCGGCGGATCGTATGCGGTAACCGCGCCTTTGGTTTCCATTTTTTGTCCGACGATTTGCGCGACCCAGCGAAACGTCGCGCCGACGCGTATTCCGCCCGGCGAAGTGATCGCCGCGTCAATCACACCGACGCTCCTGTGGTGGCTGAATACCTCATCCGAGCGTAAGTTTGACTCCAATTAGACGCCGCGTCCAATCCGTTGGAAGTTTTTGTCGCTTCTCAGGAGTTGAACCACGTGCTCACCTGCCTTGATTGGCTGACCCACCTCATCGTTCGTCTTGTTTCTTTCCTCGATCAAGCCTGGCTCCATCTCACTCAGCCCGCTCGTCGCTCACTGGTGCTTGGTACCGCCGCTGACCTGACACGCAGGTTCGTTTTCTCAATCCGAGCGTCTCTGGCTTGTCCTCCTGGCCAGTCGCGTCAAGAACTGGCGAAATGCGGTCCTCATCTTCAAGTCCGACACACTCCTGCGCTGGCATTATCAGGGTTTTCGGTTGTTTTGGAAACTCAAATCGCGTCACCGCGGTGAGCGTCCTCAACGGGATAAGGAAACCGTCGCCCTGATCCAGAAAATGGCACGGGAGAATCGGTTATGGGGTGCCGAACGCAATCGCGGCGAACTCCTCAAGCTGGGTGTGACTGTTGCCAAACACACCCTTCAGAAGTACATCGCACGTGTTCGCCCGACCAAGCCCGCTTCGCAAACCTGGGCCTGCAACTTCCTACCAGTCATTGACCTCTGGTTTCGTCCGCTCTATCTCTTTTTCGTCGTGGAGTTGGCTTCGCGGTGGATTGTTCATTTCAGAGTCACGCGTTCACCCACTGATGGCTGGGTCGCTCGACAACTGCGCGCGACGACACCGTTTGACCTAGCTCCGCGCTTTCTGATTTGGGATCGCGATAGCAAGTATGGGCAAGCTTTTACACGGGTCGCCGTCGGGACATCCATTGCGGTTTTGAAGACACCTTTTCACTTGTCAAAAACAGATACGTAGTATTTTTCGCTCATTTGATATTTTTTCAAAATTGCATAAATTGGTTTCACAATATCATAATACGTTTTGGTTCAAGAACGTTGACACCCCTTGCGTGTTTCTCCCTTGTCCGATCCACTTCGCGGCAGCGGAGAAAGGTAGAGGAACATGAAAGAGCGAGTCTCTTCTACCCTGGGGCCGCATCCGACACATCTTTGCGCGATCAGTTTGATCGTAGTTACTTGTGTCGTTTTTATTTATGGTGCTCGAGTGGTGAATTGCAATTGTCCCGTTTCCATCGGTGGAAATCGGACCATCCCAATTGTCACCGGGTACTATGGCAGCATCCCATTCACAGCAGTTTCTCGTTACACCGCTTGAAACACCTCTGCCCACCGTACCAGAAGGCGCAGTCGTTGTGACGGCAGAGAGCATTGAGACACTGCAAAATGCGCAAGCCGTTCTCCAAGCGGCGAGCCAATTTGCGGATCGCAAGATCGGCTTTACCGAGTTCAAGCGGATATTGCGCACTCAAATAAAAGAATAAGCCCTGCCGACTCAATCGGCTCGCTTTGACGGCTTGCGAAACCGCCCTGCCTCTCACGAGGTTAGGGCGGTTCTTTATTTCTATTTCCGTTCGCGTGAGACCCATGTGTAATCTCATGCTCAATGAATCTATATCAATGGCACGACCGAGGAGAGATTCATGACATCGCCCCGACCTGTCTTGTGGATTTCAAAACGCACCATTTTGATCTTGGCTCTGATTATTTTCATCTTGCCTGGGATAGCTTTTATTTTGCTTTCGCGTCAGAGCGCCGATGACGTCATCACGGACCCTGCCAAGCGCATCGCCCGCGCGTTGGCGACACAGGACTTGTACCTTCGACCAGACAGTTATAAAGCCGATCTAACCTGGGATGCTTATCAGCAGCTTTTGGTCATCGCCGGTTCCTATCAATCACAGAATGCGCGTGAGCCGATCAACATTCCGTTCGTTCAATACGGCACGGTCATGCTGTTGGATCAAGGATATTTCGGCAACAGCATCACTGCGCTTGTGCAGGTGATTGTCAAAAACCCGGCCCGGAATGGCGCTGTCACTCTTTACGAGTTGCAACTTCCGATGATTCCAGAGGGAACCGTATGGAAAGTAGGACCCAACATCACCACCTTCATCAAAGGGGAGATCGCGGTCACGCGATAGATTTCTTTTAGCGAAAGGAAAATCATGTTTACTTCAATGGGTCGTTGGCTTGTTGGTTTGATTACGATCGTCTTCTTGTCCTGTTGTGTTCCGACGATGCCCGTAGACTCGTCATCTCAACAAAAAGCGCCGAACCCTCCCGGTACGGTTGCCTTTTCAACGTCTGCTCCAACGCAACCCACGGATGCCGCACTCGATAGTGCAGCGCGTCAAGTTATCGAGTCCATCGCGACGGTGAACTATCGAGATCCAATCGTTTGGAAAAATAAGTTGCTGATGCTCTCCAATGGCGACGGGCAAAAATTCTGGCAACTCAATTTTGATCGTTTACTCAAGGAGGTGATTGCCCACAAGCGTGTAACCGAACGAGTCACACTTGAGCGAGTAGTTGTCTTGGAAAAACGTATCCAGACCGATGCTCAATCGAAAACAATTACGGCGGCGGCGGTTCTCGTCATAGGGCGTGTAACCTATGCCGATGATCTGGGGCGGCATGAGGAACCGATCAACCAGCCGCTCATCCTCGCCAATCTCGACGGTCAGTGGAAATTTGTCACGCTGATTCCGCCGACGATCCTTGCATCGCCGACGGTTAGTGTGCCGATTCAAAAGTAAGTGGTTAGTCGCCGAGCCATGCGCTCGTCGACTATGGAGAATTCGAATGTTAAAACATGTGTGGTTTATCCTAACCGTGCTAGTCTTTGGCATTTTGTCTACTATCCACACGGCCTCGGCTCAGAGTGGCTCCACGGGTGCTTTCAGCGCGCCGCTCGATGCTTATCTCACTGCTAGAGGCGATCATGCGACGAAGAGCTATGTCACCGATATTGCCGCCAGCCCTGCCAATGCATGGAATGCAGGCGTGACGACGTTTCGCAGTGCACCTCAACAAGTCGGTCCAATAACTTTGGGAATTGGACAAACGACATTGCCGGGGGTAGGACCGGTCACGCCGACTGGCTCATACAAGCAAGACCTGGTGATTCCGAATGGTGTGCCTGTGCTCGGCAATTGGAATACGGGTATCCAAACCACTGTTAACACTTATGTGGATTCCCAGGGACACCGGATCGAAGCAGCCGTCGATCCATTATCTGCGTTCAATTATGCGCTGACTCACGACTCTGGTTCTGCGGCGGGACGGCAAACGACTGGGTACGCTTATTTTGGCAATTGGCTCGCTCAAACCCTGAACGGGACATCCGGTTCAGATTCCGGAGCGAGCACGGGCGCACTCCGTCTCGACTTTGGCTTGACGAATGCACTCAACAGTAATTTTGGACAAGGTTTTGGCAATCTGTTTGGAGTAGGGGTGTACATCTACAACGCACCGGAGGTGCCAAGTGGCGATCTGTCCGGTTACGCGCAGCATCATCCAGGTGTTAATCCGACGACGCCCATTGAAGGTACCAGCGCAAGTGCGGCTGGAAGCGATCCCCTTCCGACCGAATCCGAAGAAGTTTATTTGAAAGCAGTGATTCCGCAACCGGAGCCGGATTTTAAGCTGGCGATGCAGCCCGACTATCCGGTCGTCATTGGTCAGGATCTAACCAAGCGCGGTGTGGATGTGTATGGTCGAGCAACGCTCGGGGCTTGCACCGTCATTTGGCATCATGTGCTTCGCACCCAATGGGAGTTTTGCGGCAAGTCCACTTGTGATTGTTCCAAAGATACCTGCTCCATCCGTGAGACAACTCAGGAATGGGATACGACCGAGGTCGAACCGGATCATCTCCAATCGGCATCTATCGATAGCACGCTGAATGCCAAATCCGTTGCTTACATCTTGGGAGCCATGCAACAGATTTATCCCGGCGCTAAAGTGCAGCAGGGGACTGTGCGGGTCTATCCCAGCACCTGGGCCCAAGTGGTCGAAAATGCGGTCGGCGCACCGACGACTTGGACGTTCGTAGCGCAGCGAGTGCCTTATTCCGATCCGGGCTCCTGGGATTTTTCGGTTGCCTTGCAGAGGATTTGCGGAGTCAGGACTCATTCCGCCAAGGTTGACAGAAGTAGCGAAAAAACGGAATGAGTGAATTTGACTGATTACGTTTTGCTCGCGAGTTTGGCACATTCGCGACCAAGATTCCAAAACACCTTGATTTTG
>JACRMI010000055.1 GCA_016215025.1 Chloroflexota bacterium | reverse complement strand
TCTGCCCACCACTTGTCAAACCAACTGGTGCTGTGCTTGAGATCAATACAAATCTCTTTTCGCGCTTCATGAGCTAAACGGCGACGGATGGCTTCGCGTCGCAGGGCTTGCTCGCTCGTATCGGGTTCCATACTTCCTCTGTTACAGGGAAGTATGGTCAAATCGCACACGATGTCGTGATTACGATTGGCTTTTAAAGTGCACACGATGTCGTGATTACATCAGCGCACACGATGTCGTGATTATTGAGAGCTAACCAATAGCTTGAACAACCAAAGTGTCTTTCCTTACCAACCCATTGATCAGGCAAAGAAACTTTAGGGTCTTGACATGGGGGATTCATTGTCACAACGATTTCAAATTGCAGTTAAGGCAGCACGGGCGGCGGGTAAGGTTCTCGCCGATAAATTGCAGCATGGACGTGAGATCAAATTCAAAGGCAGACGCGACATTGTCACCGATGCCGATTATGCGGCCGATAGAATAATTCGCGAAACCTTACTCGCGCGATTTCCGAATGACCAATTCCTATCGGAAGAAGGCGACGCGGTAGAACGCCAGCAGCTTTGGGCAATGGCAGATGAATCGGATCATCTTGCGTTGTGGGTCGTCGATCCCTTGGATGGCACGACCAACTATTCGCGCAATCTGTATCCGTTCACCACGTCGATTGCAATGTACCAAGCAGGCAAGGTTCAAGTCGGCGTGGTGTATGATCCAATCAGCAAAGAATTGTATGCGGCAGAGCGTGGACGCGGTGCATGGTTGAATGGCAAACTGATTCGCGTTAGCGGCAAAACAAATTTCGAGGACTCGGTTGTTGGCACAGAATGGGCACGCTCGCCGCAAGTGCGCCGACGGACTGCCAAAATATTTTCGCGGCTCACCGAAGTGGCGATGACGGCGCGAGTATTTGGCAGCGCGGCAATATCCTTGTCGTACATTGCGGCGGGTCGATTAGACGGATACTTTCATTTGTCGCTGTCGCCTTGGGATGTGGCAGCAGCCGCGTTGATTATCGAAGAGGCAGGCGGCAAAGTGACGAACCCGCATGGTCAACCGTGGTCGGTCCATTCGAAAGAGTTTGTCGCGAGCAATGGCAAGCTGCATGGCAAGTTGCTCAAGTATTTCAAATCGTAGCGCAAGCCGATGGTGCGTCTTCAATGCGGTGCTGTGCACCGCGAAATGGTTGCACCATCGTGGCTTGCGGACGTCGGGCGAGCCGCCCGCGCTACATGGTAATTGATCTATGAACCATCGCGAACGTATCATCAAAACGCTTAACGGCGAACCGATTGATCGCATTGCGCGCGGCGAATTTTTCCTTGCCGAGGAATTCGTCCGCGCGTTTTTGTCATTGGACGCTCAAGTGCCGGTCATGCACGATGAGCGTGCCGCAGTTGTCGAACAACTCGATTTCGATATGGCTGCCGTCGCGTTCAGCGAGGGCTGGGGCGCGTTGCAACAACTGAACGAAGACCACGCGCTTGAATCGCTTGTGCGCTGGCGTGCCGAATCGGACCGCTTTATCGTGGCGGTGATTGACGGACCGTTTAGCGCGGGAACCAAGGCGGTGGGTTTCGATGCGATGATGAAGTACATTCACAGCATTCCGCATGTCGCCACCGATTATTATCGAAAAGGTGGAGAGGACGCGGTAGCGTTAGCGCAGGCGGTGCGCGATGCTGGCGCGGATGGCGTGGTTCTTGGCGAAGACTTGGCGTACAATCGCTCCACATTCTTCTCGCCAAAGCAGTTGCGCGAATGCTATTTTCCTGCGCTCGCGGAAACGGTGCGGCAAATTCACGACCTTGGACTCGCGGTATTTTTTCATTCGGATGGAAATTTGAACGAAATTCTGGGTGATCTTGTTGCGTGTGGACTCGATGGCGTGCAAGGGCTAGAACCGGCTGCCGGCATGTCGATTCCGTCGGCGCGCGGAAAAATCGGCGACAAACTTACGCTGTGGGGCAATCTAAGCTTTGAGTTTTTGAGCGACGTGCGCAGTGATGAAGAAATCGCAAAGGCGTTGCACGATATTACTCAAGGCGGCGGGAAACTCATCGTGAGTTCGTGCGGTGGTTTAGTCGATGGTATGAACATCGAAACGGTGCGGCGCGTTTATCAAGCAATTTCTTGATTACCCACAACTGTCATGCTGAGCCGTTTTCCCGCAAGGGGGGCTGCGCTCTGCGAAGCATCTCGTTTTCCGAGAATGAGATTCTTCGCTCCGCAAAGTTCGCTCCGCTCAGAATGACAACCCGACTTGTGGGTAATCACCAGCAAGCAATCTCTTGAATCGATTCTTGCGTATTTCTAGTAGGGGGGATTGACGAATTTGCCTCTCGTACTCTAGAATCGATGTCGTAACGCAAATTTCTAATTTGCGCTCAGAGGGCAAATTCGCGCGAGTGTTTGCCCTACAGTTTCTGATGGAGGAAACATGCCGCCTTTGATGGTTGAGATCATTGCTTATGCGCCGACGCAGTTCTATCACTGCGCTCATTGCGAAGTTGTGTGGAATGCGACGGAAGTATCCAGCGTCAAGAAATGGCATCAAGAAAACCTGGAAACTTCGATGCCGCCCGACATGATGCAAGAGTATCGCAATTTGTCCGATTGGGTCATCAATGCCGCCGAACACTATGGCGGGCGGGTGGTTTTCAAAGTCGTCGATGCGGCGTCGATGGAAGGGATATGGAAATCGCTCAAGTATCGCGTTCACAAATATCCAGCTATCGTCATCGATGGCAAAGGGAGTTCGCTGGGGACTGATTTTCGTCGAGCGGAAGCACTCATCGATCAACGATTAATGCTTCAACCGACACCCGTCTAGACCGGTGATTTTCTTTTTCCAGAGTCCTTGCAATCGTTTTCAGAGCGTAGTATAATTTAGTTAATCGAATAGCGTGACGAGAGAGTATCTACGGTGTTTTAGCGTAGGGTAGGCCGATCGTCTTTGGACGATTCGTGTGGTATTACCAAAGGAGGTGATGCCTGATTTAACGCAACATCCAACGCCTTGTTCTTATTGAACTGACACTGTGCCTGCCGTTTATTTGCGGCAGCTAATTCTGACTCTGGAGGGTCACTGATGGACATCCGTCTCGTCGTACTTTTGTTAATTTTGATCCCCATTATCGTTGGCGGTGCGGTAGTCGCTTCGGGTATGCCGATGAACACCTGGCTCGTCGTCGTTCTCGGTGGCGTAATGATCTATCTTGCCTACAATTTGTATGCTCGCCATATCGACAAGCAGGTGATCCAGTCCGATGCCAAAAAAGCCACCCCTGCCAAAATGTATATGGATGGCGTGGACTTTATGCCGACCAGCCGCAATGTGCTTTATGGCTATCACTTTAAATCCATCGCCGCTGCCGGTCCCATTACAGGTCCAATCGTCGCCGCGACGTTTTGGGGTTGGTTCCCTTCGATTCTTTGGCTTATCATTGGCGTAACGTTTGTTGGCTGGGCAGCCGACTATTCGGCGATTATGCTTTCCGTTCGCAATGATGGCAACTCCCTGAGCGCGATTGCTTATCGATTGATTGCTCCTCGCACACGCCAAATCCTCTTTGTGTTTATCTTCTTCTACCTCCTCTTGGTCGCCGGCGCGTTTATGGGCGTTATGACCGCTTTGATGTCTGCGCGCACCGATGTCCCGCTTGGGCTTTTGGCACTTGCGGTGATGGGGTTGCTCGCCGGTCAAATGCTCTACCGTTGGAAGATGGACTTGCTGGTCGTCACAGCCATCACCGTCATCATCACGATTGCTGCGATGTTGCTTGGTCCATTTGGAACGCAAGGTACTACGTTGGGTCCTGTTCAAAGCGCCGTTGCTGGATTAAACAGTGCCGTCGACAGTATTACCAACAAGCAAGCGCTCTTCGTCGTCGTCGATCCAACCCGCGCCGATCCGCGTACGCCCGCTGTGGGTGCGGATGGGAAACGTCCTAGCACAGCCGCATACGATGCGACAACAGATACGATCAAAACTCTGCCCAACTATCTCTTCTGGGCGGTCTTTCTGCTCGCGTTCAGTTATCTCGGCGCGAACTTGCCAATTTGGAGGTTTGCGCAGCCTGTCAACTATATCGGCTTTTGGATTAGCATCCTCGCCATTGGCTTGAGCGCCGTAGGCGCACTCCTTGCACCTTTTATTGCACCCAAAATCGCTACGTTTGCCATTGCTGCCGTGAAACCAAATATCAACTTGCCGAATGTGTACGATCTCGGGTTCACATTTGTGAACGGAAAACAATGGCAACCCTTATGGCCTATGCTCTTTGTCACCATCGCGTGCGGTGCAATCTCCGGCTGGCACTCGTTGATCGGTTCCGTCAACACCTCCCGCCAAATCGAACATGAAACCGATGCACTGCCGGTGGGCGGCGGCGGTATGTTGACCGAGAATGCACTTGCCTTGTTAGCCCTGACGGCGGTCTCGATCACTGGCTTGGCCGGCGTTGGCGCGTTCGCCGCTGGCATTGGTCGCTTGCTGGGTGTGCTCTTCGGCGAAGGATTCGTGGCGTATGGCACATCGCTTGGCTTTGGCGTGTTCATGGTCATCGTCATTACCGTGGTGCAGTTACTGTTCCGCGTGATGCGGGTGACCTTGACCGAATGGCTTGGCGATACGGTCCCGATCTTCCGCAACATGCACGTCGCATCGATCTTTTCAATGCTGTGCGCGTTGTTCTTGCTATTGACTGGAACCTGGGTTTACCTCTGGCAGTTGTTTGGCTCCTCCAACCAGTTGATGGCCGCGCTCGGTTTGCTCATCGTCTCGGTGTGGTTGAAATCGACAGGGCGCAATCCGCTCTATGCGCTGATTCCGATGCTGTTCATGTACATCACCACGATGGCATCGATCATCGTTATCGCGTACAATCAATACGTCAATGTCCTGACAGCACCCGCTTTCGCCGGACAGGCGATTGTGCAAATCGGTGGTTGGGTGCAGATCATCATCTCCGTGTTGTTGTTCGTGTGCGCCGCTGTTATCGCGTGGGATGCTTGGAAAGCGTGGCAACGGTACAGCCAAAAACCCCAGACTGCTACTGCGCCTGCTGAATAACAATTGAATATTGGCATGTAAATGAAAATTGCCCTCACAGATCATTCTGTGAGGGCAATTCTTTGCTCTTGGGTAGAAACCCGTTTTCGCTGCTTCTGCGAAGCAGAAGCGAAAATGGGTTTCTGAATCTTAGCCGCGTATCGCTTGATCGCCGATTTCACGCAAACTAGAATACAGATCGCGCGCCGAAACTTGATCCAAATTAGGCATGTACCAATGCGCTTCGACATTCGGCACATCGCGGTGAATCGACAAACGCATCAAGCGGGCACCGGAACGGATAGCCAGCGCCGTGAGCGATGCCACCGCTTGCGCGCCGCCGTTTCCTGAATAATACGCGCGCAAATCTGGCTGGCTGGATAATTCAGCCAGCGACCAATTTTTCGTTTCTACATGACGCTTGGTGCTCTGCGTGGTCCAGCCTTTGGGATCGAAGATTTCCAACTCGAAGCTGGGTGACGCGTTCAGCGTTCCACGAAAAATGATCAGGTCGCGCCGACCTTGCATCCGCGACAACGCCCACAGAAAAAGAACATCGCGCGGTTCAAAGACAAAAAGGTTTTCGGAACTGCGATACGGCGCTTTGCCTTTGGCGATCTTCAATTGCAGCACAGACGAACCCATCCAATGCATCGTCGTTTTTTCGCCGATGAGCGGCATGCCTTCGTGCAGCCATTTCAGCACGCGGTCACCTTTGCGCACATTGAATTGCGTGCCCAGGGCAAACCACCCAATGATGATGACCGCGAGCACAACCAGCAAGGGATAAGTCAGGCTTTCGAGATTGGGCATTCCAACATCCTTTTGTATCCAGAGTGGCAAAGATTATAACATTGCCGGAATATCGCGTCAATGTTTTGACAACCCAAAATCGCGATGATATAATGATTGCGGAAGGAGAGCGAGTGAATGCAGAAAGTTGGCTAAAAACAATTCGCGAGTTTCTCTATGGCATGTTGGGCTATGAATTCGAAGAGCACGCTATGGAATTGCGTGGTTCGCTCGAAATGCTCTTCATGTCGATCACCTTCGGCGATATGCTTGGCTTACCGATCATTCCCCCGTACTATTCCCTGCGCATACTACCCTATGTCGTCCCGAATATCAAAAGTTGGAAACGCCGCGTCTCACGCGAGCGCGAATTCTCCGACGATCATGAATTCGATTTGCACGGTGTCTAATAGTCCCTCCCCCGTGAATTCTGGCGATGCCAGCCTCATCGCTCTACCCGACCTGCAGCAATTGATGCAGTCCTTCCATGCCGTAACCGGCGTGTCCAGTGCATTGGTTGATTTGGATCATAACGTTTTGGCGACGACATCCTGGCTCGCTCTTTGCGCGCAATTCCATTGGGCGCACCCCCAAATCGACGAGCAGTGCTGGCGGCACCAAAGCAACCGCCACGATTATCCACCCGATCAGTCTTTCGTTTGCCATTACTGCATCAACGGCTTGCGCGAATACGCCGTGCCAGTGCGCATCGAAGGACAGCACGTCGCCACGTTTTTCCTCGGTCAATTTCTCCATGAGCCGCCGAATGAAGACTCGTTTCTCCGCCTTGCGCACAAGTTCGGGTTTGACGAAGCGAAATATTTGCAGGCGCTGCGTCAAGTCCCAATAGTTTCCGAAGAACGAGCCAAGACGCTGGTGCGGTTTTTCATCCAGATCACGCAAAGCTGGGTCGAACACTGCGTCGAACACCGCCATTTGCAACAGACGCGTGCTGCTTTGCAAGAGAGCGAAGAGCGCGTCCGCCGATTGTCCGACGATTCGGAAATGCGTATTCACGAACGGACGCGCGAACTGACACGCGCACAAAAACACACTGCCCAAGTTCTGAACGCATTGCGTGTCGCGAGCAGTTCACTTGAACTGGACGCGGTCCTCGAAAGTATCGCCGAAGTGATGGCGTCTGCAATTGGCGCGCCGTTTTGCTGCATATTTTTCATCGACCCCGAACGCAATCGATTGATTCCACGCGCGGTAGGTGGTTGGCAAGCGCGCGATTACTTTGACGAATCGGACAAGCGGCTTTTAGAATTTGAACTTGACCCGTACCTGGAAGAGGTGCTCGAGCGCAAAGAGCCACTGACCGCTTTTGATTTTGAATCAAGCCCCGAAATTTCTCAAAAGGCCGGACTGGCTTTCGATTACAAATCGCTGCTCGCGGTGCCGCTTCGTTCGGGCGAGCAAATCCTGGGCGTCGCCGTCCTCATCACGCAAAAGGCGCGCGATGGATTTAGCCAGGATGAACTAGAACTTGTTCGGGGCATTGCCAACTCGGTTGCGTTAGGCGTCGATAATGCGCGGCTCTATGAAGAGACCCGACGACGATTGGCGGAAACGGAAGGGCTGTCACGCCTCGCCAAAGGTTTTCTCGAAAAAATCGGACTGCCCGAAATCCTGGAGATCGTTTGCGTCGAAGCCAAGAATTTGACCGGGGCGCGGGGCAGTGCCGTACTGCTTTTGGATGAGGATGGTTGGCTGCGGGTGACGCATCACCTCGGCAAGCCCGAACCGGCGCTCGAGCGGGTGCCTTTCAAATGGACGATTGCCGGGCGCGAAGTTTACACTGACGAGCCAGTGCTTATCAATCACGGCGATTCAGACGATCAGTGGTTGCCGGGGCTGACGTCGCTGCTGAGCGTGCCGCTCAAAACCGATACTAAAGTGATCGGCGCGTTGGATGTGATGAACAAGACCGGTGGCTTTAATCAAGACGATGTTCGCATCATTACGCTCTTTGCCTATCAAGCCGCGATCAACATCGAACATGCGCGACTGCACCATCAGGCAGAGCAACTCGCCGTGTTGGAAGAACGCCAACGCCTGGCGCGCGAATTGCACGATTCGGTTACGCAAGCACTCTACAGCGTTACGTTGTACGCTGACGCCACCCGGTTGGCGCTTTCCAACGGACAAGACGAGGCCGCAAGCAAAAATTTGCAGGAACTTCGCAAGGTGGTTCGCGAAGCCATGTTTGATATGCGGTTGCTGATTTATGAACTGCATCCACTCGCACTGGAAAAAGAAGGACTGGTCGCCGCATTGCGTGCGCGGTTATCGTCCGTCGAAGAGCGGGCCGGTTTTGCGGCAAAGATTTCAGTCGAAGGCGAGAGGCGCGTGCCGCTTCCCATCGAGGAAGAACTTTATCGAATCGCTCAGGAAGGTCTCAACAATGTGGTGAAACATGCCAAGTCGCAAAATGTCGAGATTCATCTTCGATATGATGAACATGCAGTTTCTCTGACTCTGGAAGATGATGGCATTGGTTTTGATGCGGATGACGCAAAGCAAGGCGGCGGCCTTGGTTTGCGCGGAATGCAAGAGCGGGTGCGCCGCATGGGTGGAGAATTGGAACTGGCGAGTATTCCGGGCAAAGGGACAAGGTTGCAGGTCGCCATTCCATTTTGAAAAAGATTTCTGGACGCGGACTGACTGTGCGAACTTCAGCACAGCCAGTCCACGTCCAATCTAAGAACGTTTAGGAGAGGATATGACCAAGCAACCAATTCGGTTATTGGTCGTCGACGATCATGGGATCGTGCGCAAAGGCATCTGCGCGCTGTTGGCACAAGTCGCCGATATGCAAGTGGTCGGCGAGGCGAGCGATGGCGAGAGCGCAGTGGCGCAAGCTGAGGCGCTCAAGCCCGATGTGATCTTGATGGATTTGGTGATGCCGAAGATGGATGGAGTCGAAGCGATTCGGCAGATTTTGGATCGTCTGCCGCAAACGCGCATCATTGCGCTGACAAGTTTCGTGGCGGATGACAAAGTTTTTCCAGCGATCAAAGCCGGCGCGCTTGGCTACTTGCTCAAGGATTCCGAGCCGGAAGATTTGCTCGGGACGATTCGGCGCGTGTACGCCGGTGAACCGTCGTTGCCGCCGAGCATCGCGATCAAAGTTCTGGACGAGTTGAGTCATCCGAAAACACATTCGTTGACGCCGGAACCCTTGACCGAGCGCGAAGTCGAGGTGCTGCGCCTGGTCGCTCAAGGTCGCGACAATCGCGAGATTGCGCACTATTTGGGTATCGGTCAAGCGACGGTCCGCACGCATTTGGACAACATCTTGAGCAAGCTGCATCTAGCCAATCGCGTTCAAGCGACGTTATACGCGCTGCGCCAGGGTCTGACTTCGCTTGATGAAACTGGAAAAACGTAGGTTAGGCGGGCGTTCTCCACAAAATAAGGAGAGCGTAATCCACGCCACGTGGATGACAGCGCAGAGATCAACGGATATAATAAAGGTACGTCTATTCAACTACCGAGAGGAGTGAAAATGCCAGACGAAAAACCAAAAGAAAAACGTAGTTTTTTGGACAATTTGAAAGAAGTCATGTACGGCATGGCGGCGCACGACATGAGCCGTTACGCCGTTCGAACCCGAGCATCCATGGAGCATCTGTTCATCCTCATCACCATGGGTGACTTGATTGGTGTGCCGATTTTGCCTCCGTATTATTCCCTTCGCTTATTGCCTTACGTCGTGCCGAACATCGCTACCTGGAAGCGCCGCATGTTGCGCGAAAAAGATATCAGCGACGCCATGTTCTAGCTTTCAGCGTATAGCATATAGCGTATAGCAAAACTGATTTAGCTTTACGCTGACCGCTGAAAGCTATTTGCTTATTGGAGACATCATGTCACTCAAAGAAGTCTTTCAAAAGAACCCCGACCGCCGCTATATCATGTTTGGCGGCAAAGGCGGTCTGGGTAAAACCACCTTTTCTGCCGCTACCGCATATTGGCTCGCTTCGCAAGGCAAAAAAGTGCTCGTCTTTTCCGTCGATCCCCAAGCCAGCTTGACCGACATTTTCCAAAAAGATATTTTCGGCAAGGGCGCAGTGCCCATCATGGAAAACTTATGGGCGCAAGAAATCGACGCCGACAAGCACATCAAAGATTACCAGAACGAAATTCGCCAGAAAATCCTGGACATGTACGGTTTCGATTCCGTCCCAGAGGAAATTGAAGATTACATCGCCGCTGCCTCCGCCGAACCTGCGATGGAAGAGTCGGCGATCTTTGATGCCGTGGTCGATATTGTCGTCAAGGGCGATTACGACTATTACATCTACGATCTGGTTCCGCTCGGACATGCGTTGTACTATTTGTCGATGGCAAAGGTGTACGATGAGTGGATCAACAAGATCACCAAGCTGCGCGAAGAGATGCGCGAGTACGAGACGATGGTCTCACGCATCAAGCGACAGAAAGAGACCGACGAAGACAAGATTCTTAGCGAGTTGCAGTATATCAAACAGCGCATCAATGCCTCGTCGTCGATCTTGACCGATAAGGAAAAGACGGCTTTCTTCTTCGTCATCGTGCCAGAAGAAATGATTATTCTCGACACCGCCAAGGCGGCAGAATTGTTCTCCAAATTCGATGTGCCGACGGCGGGCTATGTGGTGAATCGCGTGCTGCCACCCGAATTGCGCAATCAAGTCGTTCCAGCGTATTTGCAAAATCGCTTGGCGATGCAAGCCAAATACATCGACAAAATCAACCAGACGTTCGGCAACCAAGTGCTGGCGCAAGTGCCAGAGATGGAGCGCGACGTTACCGGCTTGGCGATGATCGAAAAACTCGCCAAGATCATGTACGCGTAAAGGGAGCTGAAAAAATGGCTGGCATCGAAAAATCAATGGTCCAATATTTCAAAGACCATCCCAACATGAAGTTTGTTTTCTTCGGCGGCAAGGGTGGCGTTGGCAAAACCGTCATGGCAGGTGTGACCGCGATGTGGTTCGCGCAGCAAGGCAAGAAAACGGTTCTCGCGTCTACGAATCCGGTGCATAGTTTGTCCGGCTTGCTCACGCAAAACGTATTTGGGCAGCCCACTCAGGTGACAAATGTGCCGAACCTGTGGGCATATGAGATCGATACGAAAGATACCATCGAACGTTCGAAAGTAGACATCAAGAACAAGATTCAGTGGTTTTTGAAATTCGCAGAAATCTCGACCCAAGCCGATGCGTTCGTCGAATCGGCGACGATGAACCCAGCATTCGAAGAATCGGCGATGTTCGAGAACATGATCGACTTGATGTTCAAGAACGAGTACGATGTCTATGTGTTCGACACCGCGCCGACGGCGAATGCGCGCCGCTTGCTGGGCATGAGCAAGGTGTATTCGTTATGGGTCAACAAGATGATGAAATCGCGCGATGAAGCCAAGAGCTTGCGCGAGATGCTGTCGTTCACAAAAAAGAAAGAAGCCGACCCGCTGATGGATTACCTCATCAGTTTCCGCGATCGGATGGGACACGCGCAGAAACTCTTGACCGACAATCAACTGACCGCGTTCTTCTTCGTCACGCTGCCCGAAGCGTTGCCGATTGCGGTGATCAAACGATTCATCAACTGGTTCCACGATTTTGGAATTCCGGTTGGCGGCGTCGTCGTCAACATGATTATCCAGAAGGACCAGGTCAAGGATTCCTCGCCCGAATTTGTTCGCAATCGCGTCGCCATGCAAGACGCCTATATGACGCAAATCTGGGATGATTTCGGCGATGGCGTGCGCGCGCTCTTGCCGCTCCTCGACGATGAGATTCGCGGGACGGAATCGCTGGATAAATTCGTCAAGTGGGTGTTTGTGTAGAGCTGTAAGTTGGATGTTGGAAATTAAAAGCTAGAGGGTTGGTGACGATGAGTCTCCAGCCCTCTTGTTTTTTTGTGGTGCGGCCCGAAATTCGTTTTGTGGTATAATGCGACCAAGTGTTCTAAATCCAAAATCGCCTCACGGACTGTCATTCTGAGCGCAGCGAAGAATCTCGTTTTTCATGGAAGGAGACCCTTCGCTTCGCTCAGGGTGACAACGCATAACAAATCTGAAATCAAACTATGGAAGCTTACTGCGTCAAGTGTAAAACCAAGCGCGAGATGAAAGATGCGCAGCCGTTGTTCAACGCCAAAGGGACCGCGTACACCAAAGGCGTTTGCCCCGTTTGCGGCACCGGCATGATGCGGTTCGGCGCGACCGAAGCACATGCAGCGCTTGATCGTGAGGCGATGATGGCGCAAGCGAGATCCCAAGCCCCAAGCCCCAAGCCCCAAGCTGCAAGTCGCAAATCTCAAACGACCAAATCCAAAATCCGAAATCCAAAACGCCGTCCTGAGCAAAGCGAAGGATCTAAAATCGATGGCGGTCAGCCGTCAGCCGTCGGCGGTCGTCTCGTGATTGTCGAATCGCCCGCCAAAGCTAAAACCGTTGGCAGATTCCTGGGCGGCGGCTATCGTGTGCGCGCGTCGATTGGTCACATCCGCGATTTACCGCAAAAGCAAATGGGCGTGGATATCGATCACGATTTTCGCCCTCACTATGTCATTACGCCGAAGAAAAAAGACGTGGTCAAGGAACTCAAAGAGTTAGCGGGCAATGCCTCCGAAGTTTTTCTCGCAACTGATCCCGACCGCGAGGGCGAAGCGATTTCGTGGCATCTCGCCGCAGCGTTGCAAGATTCGTTGCGGAATAAGCCCGTTCATCGCGTCGAGTTCCACGAGATCACGCGCGACGCCATCGATCATGCGTTTGCGTCGCCGCGCGAAATCGATCAACATCTGGTCGATGCGCAGCAGGCACGCCGCGTGCTGGATCGATTGGTGGGATACACGATCAGTCCGCTCTTGCGCAAAAAAATCAACACCAAGAATTTGAGCGCAGGGCGCGTGCAATCGGTCGCCGTGCGTCTCGTCGTCGAACGCGAGCGCGAGATTCAAGCGTTCGTGCCGGTGGAGTATTGGTCGATTGAAGCCGAACTGCAAAAAAAGTCGCCAGTCGCCAGTCGCCAGTCGCCAGTAAACAGTGAACAGTCTAAAGACCAATCTCCACGCTCCGCGTCCAATCTCCAATCTCCAACATCCAAATTTCGTGCCAAGTTGATTAAAGTCGGTGATAAAGATTTCGAGTGTCATACGGGAGAAGATGCGCTCAAGCTGAAAGAGACGCTGGAGAAATGTTCGTACACCGTGATCGATGTGCGGCGCAAGGACACGTTCCGCAATCCATCCGCGCCGTTCATCACGTCGACGATGCAGCAAGAGGCGTCGCGCAAGCTGGGATTTAACGCCAAGCGTACGATGGCGATAGCGCAACAACTTTACGAAGGCATTTCGATTGGCGGCGAAGGTCACGTCGGCTTGATTACGTACATGCGCACCGACTCGACCAACATCGCGGCGAGCGCGCAGAAAGAGGCATGGGCATTCGTCAAAGAAAAATTCGGCGAAGAGTACTTGCCCAAGACACCGCGTTTCTATTCGAAAAAAGTTGCGGGCGCGCAAGAAGCTCACGAAGCGATTCGCCCGACGAGTGTTTTCCGCGAACCCGCTGCCGTGCGCCAATATCTCGATGCCGATCAATTCAAGCTGTACGATTTGATCTGGAAACGATTTGTCGCATCGCAAATGGCAAGCGCGATTTTTGATACGACGGCGGTGGATATTGCGGCGAACACTCCCACACACCCACACGTCCAATTTCCCGATTTTCTATTTCGCGCGAACGGCTCAATTCTCAAGTTCAAAGGTTTCCTTGCGGTCTATTCAGAAAGCAAGGATGAGCCGACGGACGAGGACGACGAGCGCAACAAAATCTTGCCGCCGCTCGCGCGCGACGAGCCACTCGATTTGCTCGGCATTTATCCGGAGCAACACTTTACGCAACCGCCGCCGCGCTTCACCGAAGCGACGCTCATCAAGGCGCTCGAAGAAAAAGGCATCGGTCGTCCGTCGACGTACGCGCCCATCATGTCTACCATTCAAGAACGCGGTTACATTGAACGAATGCCGGATCGGCGATTGAAACCCACCGACCTGGGTTTCATCGTCAACGATTTGCTCGTCAAACATTTCCCGAATGAAGTCGATGTGGGATTCACCGCGCTGATGGAAGAAAAATTCGATAAAGTGGCGGAGGGCGACGCGGACTGGGTACAGGTGCTGCGCGATTTCTATTCACCGTTCAAGCAGACGTTGGATCGCGCGGCGACCGAAATGCCGAACGTCACGTTGCCGGTCGAAACGACGACGGAAGTGTGCGACAAGTGCGGCGCGCCGATGGTGGTCAAGCGCGGACGATTCGGAAAATTTCTTGCGTGCTCGCGTTTTCCAGAATGCAAAGGCACAAAGAATTTATCGGCGACAGGCGGAAGCGCAAATACCGGCGTGACGTGTCCCGAATGCAAGCAAGGACAGATCGTCGAGCGGAAAAGCAAAAAGGGGAGAATCTTTTACTCGTGCAATCGGTATCCGAGTTGCAAGTTTGCGCTGTGGGACAAACCCGTCAAGGAGCCATGTCCGCGCTGTGGAAGCTTGATGACGCTGAAAGGAAAGAACGGCATCAAGTGTACGAAATGTGATTATGTCGGCGAAGCAATCGCAACAACCTAATCGCTATCATCGATACACCAGTGCAATGAAGCAAAGCTGGTTAAAATGCGTGGGGAAGAATCTACAACCGACAGGCGAGATTCTTCCCCATTGATTTACCGGTAACTAACTGTTGGATTTTCTTTATGTCTTAGGGTGATGTCATCCTGGTGCACGATCCAGGCTCAAAGATAATAGCGTCCGCTGCAAATTTGTAGTTTCGCCCGCTCACATTTAACGTCGCCGTGTAACGACCAGGCGGAAATTGAATCGCGGTGACTCTTTTTGGCTCGAACCAATAATCATGCGTACCCCAATCGCCACCACCAATGGTCAGCAAAATTTTAAAGTCGTGAATGTTGTTTATCAACAAACCAGCTTGGCCTGGTTGCAGATTGCATGGATTAGGCAAACTGGTTGGAGTGGGTGGGACGCGTGTTGCGGTTGGCGTTCGGGAAGGTGGAATACTGGTCGGCGTGGCGGTAGGAGGTACTGGTGTCGCCGTCGGCACTGGCGTAGATGTAGGTGGAATGGGTGTTGCCGTTGGCACCGGCGTTGAAGTAGGTGGAACGGGAGTCGCCGTTGGTACCGGTGTTAAAGTAGGCGGAATCGGTGTCGCGGTAGCTGGCACGGGCGTGACCGTTGGCGCGACAGCACATGCTGTAGAAAGCGAAAGAACAAGTGCCAAAAGAATGAGAGGAATAAAGCTTTTCATTGGAAATTTCCTTTCTTCAACAATGCACGACGGTGTGCAGTCGAACATCTCCGATGAACTGCTATCGTTAGACATGATGGACAGCACTTGCATTGATGAATTCTCAGAGTGAGATTAATTGGCGTCTAAGCAAACAGTTTGTGAACGCGTAGTCCTATGAAATTGTCATGAAACTTGAAGATGCCCTCCTTTCCAGAATAAGATTCTACAACACAGTGTTTACACCCGATAGCGTAATTCGTTCAGCAATTATGGACAGAGTAAAGTTGATACGAAAAACTTGCCAAGTACTTAACTTATAGGCGCGTTTGTCGGAAAATGCAATTACCAGCTTGCGGCAGTCTGACGACGCTGAAAGGCAAGAACGGCGTCAAGTGTACGAAATGCGATTTCGCGGGAAAACGGTTGAAACGTTGTAGGGGCAGGTCTCAGACCTGCCCCTACTTATTTTGTTTGGTACCAAAACGCCGTCGACGAATACGTCACCGATAAATTGTTTCCTTTGTTTCCGTGTTGCACTTCTACCTTCAAACGGTTTTGGAATTCCGGCGCGTCGTTGAGATAGAATCGATACTGCGATGACGGCTCGCGAATCGTGCTGTAATCCAGTAGAGTTAGCCCTGCTAAACAGTATTTGGTATTGTATCCCTCGTATCCCGCAAACACATAGTAATAGCTCGCGTTGAAATCATCCTCGATGCCGGTGCCCGGCAACGCGAGCCGATTGTCCACCCACACATCCACGTTCGACTCGAGGTACGGAAAACGCCAATGGTCGTCCAGCGGACCGTTGAGCGCCTGCCGATTCAAATCCCACGCGTTCAAAATCATCCCCAAATATTTTCCACGCCCTTCCACGTCGATCACGACATAGTTGTCGCCGTCATCTTCGCGCGCGGTGACGCGCCGGGTGCCATAGTACGCGTGCAAGCGTGAGTTTTCTGTGCCGGGCAGACTATTCCGCAGCGCAATGTCTACCGTTAGCGGAAGCGTCTCAGCGCGCTCGTTGAGAAAAACGATTCGCGCCGATTGGAACGGCATTGGAAAGTTGATGTAAAAGAGATGCTCCTGCAAACTGTCGATAAAACCCAATGGCAATGCGCGATACGGCAATAATTTTTCGTCGGTGCTGAATAGTGCGCGCAATGGCGCTGCCATGCTCGGTTGTGGCTCGCCGTCCCAAAACACTTGCATCCATACGGAATCTTCCATCCCGCGCGGAACATGCACGCGCAGACCAGCAATTGTCCCCGGTTCGTTGAAATCGATCTCTGCCGATTTGTTGTGCGGAATATCGAGATTGTACGATTTGAATTCGGGCATGTTCGTTGGGCTGCAAGTTTCCCACGCTTGCGCGGCTTTGTCGAGCGCGGCTTGCTCGCTGAGAGACAGATCGCGCGAAAAAGATTGAATCGACGTGGGGTTGTTGTTGCCGACGGCTCCTATGCTCGCCAATGTTGGCGAAGGCGACGCGAATCGTTTCACTTGTATCTGCATCATGCGCGGGCGTCCCGTCGTCGTCACACGAATCGATTTCTGAAATGGAATCGGCACATAGTTGATGTTACCGCCATCGGCGGCAGCGTAAAAAGCGGCGAGTGGCGCAGGGAATGGATTTCGTCCGACAAAAAGATTTTTGATCGTAAAATTAATGCGTGGCGCAAGCTCGTCGTCGAAATAGAATCGCACGTCGCCCACTTGACCCAGGTTGCCCCAATTATTCCATTCGGCATTTTTTGACATATCGGTGGGATTGTTGATGCTTTCGTGCTGCTGATGCGCGAACCAAATACGCGCAATGAGGCCGGGACCTTCTGTGCGCGGCACAATTTCATACTCGGTTTTCCCGTCAAAGCCGGTCACAATGCGGTACGATTCGCGCGTGCCGTTCTCGGTGATATAGCCGTAATTCGGTCCTTCGAAATTGCCGTCGTCGATGAACCAATCGAAATAGTGTTCCAGCGCGATCCAATTGCGACTGGTGAATTGCGTCGCGACGGTATTTTCCATGAGCGGCAGACGCGCAAGATCGGTGAGACTATTCACGTATTCTTGAAACGCCGAAGGTGGCGGAGGCGTCGGCGTCGCGGTCGGCATTGGCGTCGCTGTTGCTGTCGGTTCAAGCGTTTGTGATTGTGGTATCGCGATGTACGGCGTATTGGTCGGGCGTGGCGTCGCCGTCAAAGTGGGTGATGCGGTCGGCACGCTAATGACTTGATGCGGCGTTACTATTGGCAGCGGAGTCGCTGCTCGAGTCGATATGGGCGTTGGATCGGTTGAGCAAGAAACGCCGAAAAATAAAAAACTGATAAAGACAAGTGAGCGAAAATGAATTCTGCAAAACATGGGGCGCATTGTAACATAGCCGCGTAACATTCGCAAAAAGGTTGTTTGCCGCACCCCAGAAATGGCAGTATAATGATCACACTTTGCAGTCATTTGGAGGAGCTAGCATGAATAAACGATTAGCGGATTTACGCGCCAAACTATCGCAAGAAGGTTTGGATGGACTCATTGTGACACGTCCCGACAATCAGTTGTATCTTTCGGGTTTTCCAGGTGGCGAATATCTTGATGCGACGATGTTGATTTCGTCGGATCACGCGTGGATTTCGACTGACTCGCGTTATTACGAAGATGTCAAACAACGCGCCAAAGATTTCCAACTTTTCGAAGCGGGTTATGATCGCAACAAGGTGCTCGGCGAATTTGCAAACACAGCAAAACCGAAAGTGATGGGCGTCGAAGCGTCGCATCTGACGATGAATACGTGGAAGGATTGGAGTAAGGCGGCGCGCAAAGCCGGATTCAAATTGAAACCGACGGATGGTCTAGTCGAAAAATTGCGCATGATTAAAGAGCCAGAGGAATTGACGACCATCAAGCGCGCCGTCGATTTGACCGACCGCGCCTTTGGGCATTTTTGCGCGGTGGTCAAGCCCGGCATCACGGAAAAAGAAGCGTCGTGGATCATCGAAAAATATATGCGCGAAACCGGCGCAGACCAAGTCGCCTTCAAGCTCATCGTCGCCGCCGGCCCAAATAGCGCACTACCGCACGCGGTTCCGGGTGATCGTAAACTTGTGCGCGGTGAACCGATTGTGATCGATATTGGCTGCCAGATCGATCATTACAATTCCGATATGACGCGCACGATTTTGCTCGGTCAACCCGACGACCAATTTAAAAAGGTGTACGATACGGTTTTGAAAGCGCAAAAGGCCGCGGAGAAAAAAATCAAGGCGGGCATCAAAGGCAAACGGGCGGACTCGTTCGCGCGGAGCGTCATCGACAAAGCCGGGTTCGGTGATCAGTTTGGGCATGGACTGGGGCACGGCGTTGGCTTGGCGGTGCATGAAGGACCGCGCGCGAGCAAACTATCGAAGGATGTGTACCAGCCGGGCATGACGCTCACCATCGAGCCGGGGATTTACGTCGCGGGTTGGGGCGGAGTTCGCATCGAAGATTTGGTCGTCATTCGAGAGAACGATGTCGAAATTCTCACCCAAGCCAATAAAGAACCGATCATCAAGATTTAGCGATTTATTTTAATTGCGACGCACCTCCAAGGTGCGTCGCAATTTTTCGTTCGTGCTACTTGTATGTGTGCCAGAATTGTGATAAAATAGGGTTACACAAGTTCGCAACGACGCGAGCGCCACATGGTCCTCGCGAAATCGGGAGGCAGGATGAATAGGTTCATCGGGCTATTACAACGCAACGTTTTAATTGCGCCTCTGATCGCCGTAGTGTTGCTCGTGATTGGTCTGGTCATTGGCTTGGTCATCGGCTGGATGACCGTAGATTTCAAGCCAAGCAACAACGATATTGTCGCGGCGGCAGATGCGTACGCTACTAATGCCGACCCCAACTTGGCGAAAGCGATGGTGCGTGGTCTTTCCAACGAGGAACTGACCACAAAGCTCAATGACCTCATCGCGCAACGAATCGCCAGCAACAAACCGCTCGAAGCGGAACGCTTACGGATGTTGGCTCAAGTGCTCGGCGTCCGAGTCACCGGTGCACCAGCACCTGGTCCTGTCGGAACTGTACCTCCATCGGGTACTCGCCTTCCTGGAACCCCCGGCGTAGTGCCCACTACTCAACCCGGTACCCAAGCGGGCGGTTTCGATCCGATGCTCGCGATTGTCGGAATTGGTGTTGTAATTCTGTTGGCAGCACTTGCCGCTTTTATCTTCTTTGTTCGCGTTTTGCCGGGAATGCGCAAGACGGCAGGCGCGCGTCCCGCTCGCACCGAAAGAGCCGCCGCCTCCACTACGGCGACGGCTACGCCAGTCCAAGAAATGCGACCGGGTTACACACCTGCGCCAACTACGACTTCAGGTGGCTTGGGTCGATTCGTTCCAACGTACGTCTTGGGCAAAGATAATTTTGAAGCCGGTTTCCCGCTTGAAACTCCCAAGGGTGAATTCCTCGGCGAATGCGGCATGGGCTTTTCGGAAAAGGTCGGCGAAGGCAAGCCCGACAAAGTGACTGCGTTCGATTTGTGGCTATTCGAGAAATCGCAAATTCAAACTGAGACGTTGGTCTTGATGAGCGAGTTTGCGTTCAAGGACCAAACGTTGCGCACGAAACTTCGTCCCAAAGGCGAAGCGGTCTTGGCGGAAAAGGGCAAGACGTTGCATCTCGAAACGCCATCGCTCCAGATCGAAGCGCTCATTTCAGAATTGGTTTACGCGACCAATCCCAGTTTTCCACCGAATAGTTATTTTGAAAAACTCGTGCTGGAGATTGTTCCGACGCTCAAAGACGGAGCACACTAGATACAATTCGCCCGCTCTGGCACATTGCCAGAGCGGGCATTTTTATTGGTGTAATTGAAACTGGAATTCTCAAACCCAGTTTGAGTCGGCTTGGTTCGACATTCGTTTATTCGTTACGCATTCGTTGAGGAGTTTAAATGTCCATCGATTATGCCTCCATCGCACGCCGCACAACGCGAATTCTTTTTGCTGCGCAGAGTCTTGGCTCGGCGGGATTCATCGCCGCTTCGACCATCAATTCGATTGTGGGCGCGAAATTAAGCGGACAAGCGGCGTGGGCAGGCGTGCCGGCGAGTGTGTATCAAATCGGTGGAGCGTTTGCGGCGTTTGGCTGGGGCTATGGCATGGACCGCTTGGGGCGGCGCGGTGGCTTGACGCTCGGTTTGATTTTTGGCGTGCTGGGTGCAGGCGTTGCCGGTTATGCGCTGATTGCGCAATCGTTTGGGATTTTTTTAGCGGGCATGGTGTTGATGGGCACGGCAAATTCGGCGGTGCAACTGGGACGCTTTGCTGCCGCTGAGGTGAATCCGCCATCGCAACGCGGGCGCGCAATTTCCAACGTCGTCATTGGCGGAACGATGGGCGCGATCTTTGGTCCGCTCATGGTCGGACCGATGGGTGATTGGTCGAAAAGCTTGGGTATCGACGAATTGTCGGGACCGTACGTCGCCAGCTTGATTCTGTTTGCCATTGCCGCACTCGTCATCTGGCTGTGGCTGCGTCCCGACCCGCGCGATGTTGGGCGCGAGGTCGCACAGCTTTATCCCGAAACGACATCCGAGAATGGCGCACGTTCCATCCCAATGATTTTGCGCCAGCCCGCGACGATGGTCGCGATGTCGTCGATGGTCATTGGGCAGTTGACGATGGTGATGCTGATGGTGATTACGTCGCTGCACATGAAAGATCACCATCACGCGCTCGGCGATATTTCGTTCGTCATTTCGTCGCATACGTTTGGCATGTTTGCGTTTTCGATTCTGTCGGGGCGATTGGCGGACCGCATCGGACGCGCGCCGGTGATTGTTATCGGCGCGGTGACGTTGATTTTGGCGTGTCTCACCGCGCCGCTTTCACCGGATGTTTTGCCGATATCGGTTGCCTTGTTCTTGTTGGGACTGGGATGGAATTTTTGCTACGTCGGCGGCTCGACGTTGCTGGCAGACCAGCTTTCGCCCAGCGAGCGTGCGCGCACGCAAGGTTTCAACGATTTGATGATCGGGCTGACTTCTGGTCTCGGCAGTCTGATGAGCGGATTTATTTTTGCCGCGCTCGGTTACGCGACGGTTGGGGTCGTTAGCGCCCTCGTCACAGTCATTCCAATCGCGCTGACGTTGTGGTGGTCGATGGGGAGGCGAGCAGCATTGCAGAAGGCGTCGGTGCAGAATTGATGTGCTAGGTCGCAAAGGTTTCATTGTTTGTCATTGCGAGGAGCGATTCACTCAGGTGTCGTTCGTAAAAACGTACCGGTGCGACGCCGCCTCGCGCGCGAGGCGGCGTCGCATTTTTGCGCTCCGCTGCAAAATGTTCCTCGCAATGACAATTCTGGAGAAAACTTTTGGTGACGCGGACAAACGCGGACGAACGCTGATTTAATTTTCATCCGCGTCCATCGGCGTTTGTCTGCGTCCCATTCCTTGTTTGCTCTTGGCAGCTTAGATTGACGCTTGCAAAATCACGAGATAATTTAAGAATAATTCTGGTGTTAATTTTTCGGCGCGATTACCACCTAAGGTGACTCGTCCCGCCGGGAAATCCTTGGCGAACAAGCGGAACCATCGCTCGGTCCCCAACTGCTCAACGGAAATCCCCTCCGGTTGCGCCGCAAATTCCTTGAGCCAGTTCGGCAGCGTTTTCGCCGTCGCATCGTACGCAATAAAAATCCTCGCAGGACGCCCCAAATCGAATTGGAGTCCCTCGCTCGCTGGTAAATTCTTGTCGGCTTGAGCCATGCGCAACGCGGGCAAGCCGCTCAACTCCACCGGAATACGCGTGAGCGTGAACGCGCTGTCGATGTAACATTTTCCGCCAATTCTGAAATTGTACAACGTGTAAGGTCGATTGCTCGGCACGCGGAGACGACCGACCCAGGGTTCGGCGTGACCCAGATAACGCACGGAACTGTGCGAGCGATGTCCGCCTTGTTCGTGCGCTGTGATGGCGAGTCCGCCGACGACCGAGGTGAGCAGTTCCATCTGCGCGATCTTTTCCGCGCCAAAAATTTTTGCGAGCAGCGTCGCAAAGACCGGCACCGCCGATGTGCCGCCGGTACGCAAAACCACGTCGATGTCCTCCGGTTTCAGTCGCGCTTTGGCGAGCGTGGCGTGAATGCCTTTTTCGACAAGCGCAATTTCCTTTTCGATCATGCGCTCGAATTGCGCGCGCGTGATCGTTTCGTGAATGCAGAGATCGCCGGATTCAAAATCCAAGTTAGCGGTTTGCTGTGCCGAGAGTTGTTTTTTTGTTTGCTCGATGGTGCGGAAGAGTTTGAATCCCAGGTTTTGCGTAACCAAAGTGCGTAATGCTGCAATCGCATCCCGATCGACGTGCATTTTCAACTCGTCGAGCAATTTCAAATTTGCGGGACGCGAGAGGATGGGCATCGTTTGCCAATTGTCGAGCAGATCGAGGAGATGTGGCGGGACTGCTTCTTTTCCATTGCGCTTTTGCGCGCCGAAATATTTGTACAGCGATTGCATCAAGCGTCGATCCAGGTCATCGCCGCCGACGAGGACGCCGTGTGTCGCAATGATGCGCGGTGCGCTCTGTTCGCCCACTTCCGCAATTGTGAGGTCGAGCGTGCCGCCGCCGAAATCGAAAATGAAAGCGGTCTGACGGCGCGGCGCAGATCGATGGTAATAGTACGTCGCGCCAACCGGTTCCAACTCAAAGCGAATGTCGTGAAAGCCAGCCCAGCGCGCTGCTTTGAAAATGATTTCTTCGGCGCGCGCCGTGATCTTGGGGTCGTCGGAGAATCGAACGGGACGACCGATGACCACGCCCTCGCACGTTTCTCCGAACGCCTGCTCCGCCATGCGTTTGAGCGGGTGCAAGATCAGCGTAATCAGTTCATCCACCGGATAAAATCGATCAAAGATTTGCGTGCCTTGATAGTTGGGATCGCGCAGCGCCGTTTTGACATACTGCAACAGCCGACCATGCGCCGCCGTATCAACCAGGACGCTGACAGTCTGCACATAGCTCATGTCGGCTGCGACCACATCGATTTCGCCGACGGTGCGTTCTTCCCAGCTCACGCTGCGTCCGGTTTCGTGGGTGAGGTATTCGGTCGCCGCGCGCGTGCCAATCGCCGCATGATGTTGGCGATTGATGTAGATGAGCGATGGTAAGATGTTCGGATTGTCGTTCGCGGGGTCAATGCCGAGGCGATACAACTTGTTGCCATCAAAGCGTGCGACCGACGAGTTGGTGGTTCCATAATCGATTCCCAAATGCATTGGCGATGCTCCTGATGCTTGCGATGACGCGCAAGCTGAACAAGTTTAGGTGGGTGACCGAAATAAGGAATACACATTATACGATAAGACGCCGTCGTTTTGAAACGACGGCTCAAAAGGTGGAAACTCGATAAATCGAGTTGGCGTCAATCGGTTTCCAACCGATTTTGACCTCATTGAGCCGCCGAATGAAATTCGGCGACGTTCACCCAAAATCGTGACGCACACCCGAGAGTTTAGCCTCTCCCCTCTCCCGATTGTCACGCGAAGCGTGAGCGGAATGCAACGGAGTCGAAGGATCATCGTGAGAGTGGAGAGGAGGCGAAGGGGGTGAGGAGTGAGGTACACCGCAAACAAAAAAGCTCATCGTCCAATCTAGACGATGAGCTTTTGTTTTAAGAATGCGCGTGTGCTTCAAACCGGCAGAATCGACTCTTGCTCCATCTGTATTCTGCCTCGCTTGCGTTCGGATTTGATCTGCGCGCGCCAATCGCGATATTCCTTGAGCGTATTCATCGGCGGACGTTCGAACGCGCGAATGTCGGTGACGTCGAGTTGGAATTGCGTGCGCGCTTGGCGGATCAGCTTCATGCTTTTGTTCATGTCGTTGACCAAGTTCACGCGGCGCGCTCTGCCGATGCGTTGCATGAACACTTGGATAATTTCAAACGACATTTTGCTGAGCGCCATCAGCGATTGATTGCGATGGATGCGTTCTTCCAAATCGACTTGACCGATGGCGTTCAAGCCAAAAATCGAAAATAGATCGATCAAGAGTCCCGTCTCGACACCATAGCCGGTGAAAAACGGTACGCTCTCCAAAGCTTGTCGCCGACCGGCATATTCGCCCGCGAGCGGTTGCAGCAACCCCGAAAGTTCTGGGTAGAATAAATTGATCATGGGACGCGCCATCAGTTCGGTGACACGCCCACCGCCGCGCGCTTCAAGTTTGCGCCCGAGGTGCAGCGGGCGTTGATAAAAACCCTTCACGTACATCAAACGCGGTTCGCGAATGAGCGGACCCAAGATGCCATACACAAAGCGCGGATGAATGTTTGAAATATCCGTGTCAATCCACGCGATGAGATCGCCGCGCAACACGGACAGGCTTTTCCACAACGCTTCGCCTTTACCTTTGCAGGCTCCATACTGCGGCAAAATATCCGGATGCTTGACCACTGGCACGCCAAGACCCTCGGCAATTTCAACCGTGCGGTCCGTCGAGTTGGAATCGATCACGACGATTTCATCCAACAAAGGATGCTTGACCATCAAACTGGATTTGATCGACTTGATGATCTTGCCAATCGTTCGTTGTTCGTTTAGCGTCGGCAGTCCCAGACTGATCGTCAGATTTTGTTGTTGTTTTAATTCGACCAGTTGCTCAATGTCTTGAAATTCGTGCGCGTGAAAGGTGTTTTCCGCAAACCATTTATCGACCACGACCGATACCGTGTGGTCGATGGGGTGCGCTTCTGGCTCGCGCACGAAAAATAACGGAGTCCGTTGCGACGCGCGGACGACCATCGCCGGAGTTTTGATTTGGCTCAGAACGGTTGCCGCCGTAACGCCGACCGGCGGATCGCCGGACCTGGGTCGGTCTACTGCGCCCATAATCACCAAGTGATGATTGCGCGCTGCGCGCACAATGGCGTTGATCGGATCACCGTGCGTTTTGATCCAGCGTGTGATCTTGGGTAATTCACGCAGATTGCGCACCAAATCCAGATATTGTTTTTCGCCATTATCGACATCGGAAGATGCGATGGCATGTAGCGCGGTGATTTCGCCGCCTTGCGATTCGGCGAGGGAGAGTGCGAGGCGCAACGCCATCGCTGCGTACGGTCCGCCGCGAATGGGCAATAAGATGCGCGGATTTTTCGGGGTGAAGGGTGGCTTGACGACAATGACCTCGCAGGGCAAGACGTTCAACCATTCAAAGGGCGGCACATCGGTGTGATGCAAAAGAATGACGGAACTTCTTTCGTTGATCGCGGTGCGTTTCAAATCGCGCCAAATATTGTGCGCGACACTAATGATCGCGCGCGCGCCGATTTTGCGCGCGATGGGATCGATCGCTTGACGCAGATCGCGTGCTTTGAGGGTAGCCGAGGTTAGGGATTTGTGTTCCGGGACGGGGACCAGTCCCAGGATCACAATATTCGTTCGGGGCGATTCAGCGGTGATGAGCGCAAACGATAACAGCGCGTCGAGTTGGGCGATGCCAGTGATGGCAATCAAAATATTGTGGTTGCCGTTTGACATAGCGGTGTCATCCTTGTCATTAGCATGATGATCTTGGAATCAATGGATCACGTCGGGCAAACGTAAAATCCTGTGGCAGGACTGGTTCCATTCGGTTTCATAAACTCGATGACTTGATTACTTTCATCGAGCCAGAATACGCGCGCGATCAAGAACATGCACTCGGGAAAAACGACGAGAGTCTTCCAATTAGACGGTGCGGCTGACGATGACAACTGCGGCGCAATCACGCTATCGAGTTTAGCCGTTTCGCCGAAGGATTGTGGTTGGTCTTGTAAATACAATTTCACGAACCAGCGATAATTCAATGCCTTGCCGGTTGTGTTTTGAAAAGTCACCGTGAACACAGGCGGTTCATTCGACCTGACCGGCGAGGGAGTGATTTTGATCGCCGTGACAAAAACGCTCGCGGGAGGTCTTGGCGTTGCCGTGGCGCGTGGACGTGTCACCGTAGGACGCTGCGTAAGCGTTACCGTGGTCGTCGCGGTGATGGTCTCGGTCGCGACAATCGTTGGAGTTAAGGTGGGTGTTTCGGTAACAGGTTCAATGGTCGATGTTGCAGGCGCTGGAAATGCAGATGATGCGGTTGCAGTCGCAATAACGGTCGGCGTTGCCGACGAAAGCGACACAGACGGCGTACTGCATGCACTTGCAACCACGATGAGGATCGAGACGAACACGATGATGCGATGCACTGGTTTAGTTGTCATTATGCTGTTACCTTGCTGACGGTCCTTGTCAAGAATACAAATACGACGGTGCTAAGTAGACCCCAAAGGTTTTCATGGACACTCATTCGCCGCTGTTTTGCGTGTAACATGATTGAGATTTCATCTGGGTTGAGCAAGGAAACCTTTAGGGTCTCGTCCGAAGATCTATCGTCGGTTGACGCGATAGGAATATGTGCGCGTGCGCGGTTCATCCATCACGACGTAATCGACTGGCTCAGGTGGTTCCGGCGGTGGTGCCGTATAGCGACGAGGCGGGGACTGCGTTGTCATCATCATGGCGATAAAAACGACAATCGCCACAACGAGGACAATTACCGTTCCAATAATGAGCAACACCGGCAATGTCTCAATGGGCAGTATGCCAAAGCCGATCAAGAGACCGATCAAGAGACCGACAATCGTGATGCTGAAAAGAAAAATCAAGGCATCGACGATGAAAACAAACGCCCGAGTCTTCATCGCTTGTCCGGCGAGCCAGCCGCCCAAAACTGAAACGATCATGGATGCGGTGATGTAGCTGGTGCGGCGTTGAATCTCTGGTGTCGCCATCATCACTCGCAGCGCTTCTTGATACACTTGCGGGTCCGGCGCAGCCCGGCGAGCACGGTCAATTTCAGCTTGCGTTGGAATGCGCGTGATAATATTTCCGTCTTCGTCGATGACATCCGTTCGCCGGACGAGGACTTGACGGCGGCGATTTCGTCGATTCCAATTCGAGTCTTGCATAATCTCACACTCTAGCAGTTTTTCAGAAACCCGTTTTCTTGGTTAACCACTGCAAAACGTTTTGAAAGCTTTAAGCAAACGGGTTTTTCTGACTTGTCTCGGCGCAATTTTTTCCGTTCAACTATACGCCACACGGTCACTAATTGCGGTTTGGGATCTATCTCATCTGTCATGCTGAGCGAAGCGAAGCATCTCTTTGCCGCGAGGTTGAGACTCTTCGCTTCGCTCAGAGTGACATTTCCAGGACTTTCGCTCAAGTGTCCGTTTTCGTGTCACCCTGAGCGTTAGCGAAGGGTCTCTACCCCTGAAACCAGAGATTCTTCGCTTCGCTCAGAATGACAAGCGAAAGTCCTGATTTCAAAAAGCGCAGTTTGTGCCCGTGTTCAGTATATACTGCGCGATACGTCGGATGGGAATAGGCAAACGTGGCGAAAATATGTAGAAATAGAACGTGCAGTTTGTCGTGTTTTTTATGACAGGGAATTTTTAGGCCAATGTTCATGCGGATCACGCTATATCCGCACCAGCGTTGCCGCAAATTGAGGAGAGCGCGTGAACGATGTTTTTCATTCGATCAGATGATTTTCGACCGCATAACGAGTGAGTTCGGCGTTAGTTGCCATCTTCATTTTTTCCAAGATGCGCATACGATACGTATTGACCGTACTAATGCTCAACGATAATTGCTTGGCAATATCGCTGGTCTTGGTCCCCGCCGAAATCATGCGCATGATTTGAAACTCGCGGTCCGACAATGTTTCGTGCAGCGGTTTTTCGGTATGACGTTCGAGTTCGTCGGCGAGGCGCTCGGCGAGACGCACGCTCACGTACTTGCCTCCAGAGACTACTTTGCGAATCGCTTCGACAAGTTCGCTGACGGCGCTATCTTTAGTGACATAGCCGCCCGCGCCTGCTTTGAGCGCGCGCACGGCAAAGCGGTCTTCAGGATGCATGCTTAGAATCAGCACGGGGAGTTCGGGATACTTTTGGCGCAATTCGGTCAAGACATCCAGACCGCTCAAGCCCGGCATCGAAATATCCAGCAACACAATATTCAGATTCTTGTTCTTGACCTGCTCGAAAATTTGCGCGGCGTCATGTGCCTCGCCGAGGATTTGCATGTCCGGTTCTTTTTTTAGAATTTTTTTCAGACCTTCGCGAATCAGTTCATGGTCATCCGCGATCAAAATGTTAATCATAGAATTCCCTTGAAAGAGAGGCGCAAGTTTTCATCTTGCGTCTACGTCGGAATGAGCGCGGTCACAACCGTGCCTTGTCCCGGCGCACTTTGCACTTCGACTTTGCCTCCGAATGTAAGGACGCGTTCGCGCATTCCGAGGATGCCAAAGGATTTGCCCGTTATTATTTGGGTAGTGGGCATTCCTTTGCCATTGTCTTTGACTTCCAATACCATTGCATTCGATTCGCCGCGCATCTGAATGTTCACCGCCGTTGCACCCGAATGGCGCGCCACATTTGTCAGACTCTCTTGCAAGATACGAAAGAAGGCTGTCGCGCGATCCAAATCGAGTTCACTGTCGTCGATACTCAAGTCATAGCGACAGGCGATGCCGGTTCGTGATTGAAAGTCTTGGACTTGCCATTCAATCGCTGCGTTCAGACCCAGGTGATCGAGAATTTCGGGACGCAATTCTTGAATGATGTGACGCATTTCCTGGATCGTCTGATCGATCAGTTTGACGATGGCATAAAGTTCTTGGACGAGCGATTCGCGATTGAGCGAAACTTCTTGGTCGCCCAATCGTTTGCTGAAAAGCGACAAGTCGATTTTGATGGCAGTAAGTGATTGTCCCAACTGATCGTGGATTTCGCGCGCGATGCGTATGCGCTCTTCTTCGCGCGCGGATTGCAGATGCGCTGAGAGCATCCGCAATTGTTCGGCCGCTTGCATCCGTTCGGCGATTTGCACCTGAAGCTCACGGTTCGTATTTTGAATTTCAATCGTACGCGCGATGACGCGTTTTTCCAATTCCTCGTTCAATTGCTGCGCTTCCCGATAGAGGCGCGCATTATCGACGGAGAGCGCGGCGCGACGGGCGACTTCGTCAAAGAGCGCAACATCGCTGGGACCAAAGCGGCGACCGGGATCCGACATGACGAACGAGATCGCTCCGAGTGTTCGTCCGCGTGCTATGAGCGGAGAAATTACATACGATTGAACTCCGATGTCAAGAACCATTTTCAAGTGACGAGCATCGCGCGCGCCAGCGGCAATCTGCTCGGGAGTAATGTCGAACGCATACTCGGTTTGACCGGTCTGAATCACGTGATGCACTCCAATCGGTGCTTGCGGATCGGGCGGATAGAGCCGTTGGATTTCTTCGGCCAGCGCGACCTTGGCGGGATCATTATGCGCCACAACCACGCGCTCCAGATCACTTTCGGTGACGATGTGAACGACGCACCAATCGGCGATGGTTGGGACCGCCGCATAGGCCACGCTGCGGAGCGTTTCTTCGTAATTCAGAGACGAGTTCAAAGCGCGGCTGGCTTCGGACAAAAAACGCTGGGTGTCTTCGGCATGTTTGTGTTCGGTAATGTCGCGCATGATCGTCGAAGCCGCAATGGTGTTGCCGTCGGCATCTTTGATCGGCGAAATACTGACGGACACATTGACTTGCGAACCATCTTTGCGGCGGCGGATTGTATCGTGCAAAGGTGTGGCTTGGCCGCGCTTGAGGCGTCCCATGATTTCCTGATATTCATCGTCATTACCTGGGGGGTAGAGCGCCTTGACCGAGTTGCCGATCATCTCTTCGGCGGTATAACCTAACAACCGTGTGGCACCGGGATTCCAACTCAACAAGATGCCATCCAGCGACTTGCTCATGATCGCATCTTGCGATGATTCGACAATCGCCGCGAGTCGGGACATGTTTTCCTCGGCGCGCCGCTGTTCCGTGATATCGTGAAAAATGCTGACGGCAAATAGAACATTGCCTTGTTCGTCCCGGACCGGCGCAGCATTGACCAGGGACCATCGTTCTTCTTCCGTCTTTAGACGGCGAAATCGAGTGACGACAGGTTTAGGCGATAAACCTTGCAATGCCAATCGTCCAGGTAGGCGCTCCAGGGGAAATGGATTGCCCTGCTCGTCCATCACCTGATACTCTTTGGTTATTTCACGGGTGGGCGTATGAATCAAGTCATCGGGTGATGAATAACCCAGCAATTGCGCTGCCGCATCATTCGCAAAAATCAAATCACCTTTTGGATTTTGCGCGGTGATGCCATCGGCAACGCCTTGGAGGATGATGGCTTGTTGCTCGCGCGATAGTTTGAGCGCGTCTTCTGTTTTCTTGCGTTCGATGAACTGACCGATCTGGCTGCCCAGCGCTCCTAGCAATTCGATAAATGTTGGATCGACGGTGCGATAATCCTGGCTGAAGAATTCGAGCACGCCGGTAAATTCCAAGTCGGATAAAATCGGAAAACCAAACGCGCTATGTAGATTGCCTTTCAATGCTACTTTGGTGCGTGTAAAATTAGTATCTTGCTCAATATCCGTAACCCAAACCGAATTAGCGCTCGACCACACGCGCCCAGGAAGTCCAACCCCCGGCGGGAACAACATTTCGCGCGTCAGTTTTTCAAAGTCTTCGATTTGAAGCTCCGGCAAATGCCACACGTCGACACAGCGCAATATCTCGGCTTCGCGATCGATGTACCAAAGCACACCTGCCTGCCAGCCGGTGCTTTCGCAAATTGCCTGCAACAGTTTTGGTGCAGCTTCACTCAACGTATCCGAGTCTGCCAAAGACCGAGTGACGGCATACTGCGCTGCTTGGCGTTTTTCGGCATCTTTTCTTTCGGTAATGTCGCGGACGGTTCCGGTAAAATAGATTTTGCCATGGCGCAAGAATTTGCCGAGCGAAATCTCAAGCGGAATGATCCTGCCGTCTTTGCGCAATCCGTTGACCTGAATTCCATCCCAGACGACTTGCTTTCTCAAGGTGGTTAGCTGTTCTCGGATGGCTTTGGCCTTGGCTTCCCGTTCCGACGGCTCCAACAACATCGTCAGTTCCTGTCCTAGCATTTCGGAAACCGTGTAGCCAAAAATCTTTTTAGCGGCGCGATTCGCGACGGTGATTTTCAAGTCCTGATCGATGGTAATGATCGCATCGGATGCGCCTTCGGTCAAGGTGCGATAGCGCTCTTCGCTTTCTTGCAATTCTTGCTGCGCGCGCCGCCGTTCGGTAATATCGCGGAAGACAAAAATCGCGCCGACCAGTCTTCCATTCTCATCGCGAATCGGCGCGGCGCTGTCGTCGATCGTAATTCGTTTGCCATCTTTCGATAGGAGAATGCTATGTGGACCCAGTCCATTAGGGCTGCCTTTTGACAGCACATGCTGCACCGGATCTTGAATCGGCTTTTCGGTGGTCTCATCGAGAATATTAAAACAATAGTTGAGTGGTTTGCCTAAAGCATCTTCCAGCTTGCAGCCGGTCAATTCCTGAGCCACCGGATTCATGAATGTCGTCAGTCCATTTTCGTCTGTCGCAATGATGGCATCGCCGATGCTAGACAAGGTCACACGGAGCAGTCCACGCTGTTCGCGTAAGCGTTCTTCGGTCTCTTTGCGGATGACGGCAAGCCAAACGATAAACACCGCGACAATGGCAAAAATCAAGAATCGAACGGCGTCATTCAGCATGAGCGTTTGCGATGGCAGTATTTGACCGGTCGAAAAGTACATGCTGGCGAACAAACCGAGAATGGTGGCGAGCAGCCCTGGACCTAAGCCGCCAAACCAGGCGCTGATCAAAATCGCCGCAATCGGCAACAGCGAGGGACTGGCAGTGCCCAAGCCAGTGATTGTCGTAAGCAGAATGGCAGCAGCACTGGTCAAAATTGCGATCCCATATGCTTGCCAAGCGGCTATTCTTACTTGCTTCATGCGTTCTCCCAATTTCCTGTATAATACCTGTGTCTGCAATTTAGGATCGAATTATAGTCTAGTCGCTATGCTGTGTAAACGGGGTAGTTCGTAAAATTGTCTCCTCATTAAAACGGGGCAGAATTTTTTTTCGTGATAAATCTACTCCAAGATGCTAAAGCTGTCTTTAGTTGTTTTGCCTAATTCTCTTGTCGTATAAATTACGACAGCCTTCTTTTTCGTTTATGACGTAATATTCATAGACCGTGCGATTGATTAGATTGAAAGCGTGTCTACGGTGTTGACGATTTATTAGGTAGTTAACCAGATGAACAAACCTCGAATCGCGTTGTTGCATTATGCTGCTCCGCCAACCATCGGCGGAGTAGAGACGACAATCGCTGCGCACGCTCGTCTCTTGGCAGACCATGATTATCCGGTCCAAGTGATTGCCGGGCGCGGCAAACGTTTTGATCGGCGGATCCCTCTCCGATTAATTCCCTGCATCGATTCCAAGTCGCCGCGCGTTCTGAGAGTGAATGAAGAACTGGCACATGGAGGGGTGAGTAAAAAATTCTATCCGTTGGTGGAGCAGTTGACACGTCGCCTTGAGGCGGCGCTTGGGCGGACCGACGTGCTAATTGTTCACAACGCTTTGTCGCTTCACAAAAATCTTGCGCTCACCGTTGCGTTGAAAAATTTGAACGATGCGCAGCATGTTCGATTGATTGCCTGGTGTCATGACTTTGCCTGGGAAGACCCGCAGTACGCGGCAGACCTTCATCCTGGGTTGCCGTGGGAATTGCTCAAACAGCCTTGGAAAAATGTGACCTATGTGGTTGTGTCGCAAGCGCGCAAGCAAGCACTGGAAAATTTGTGGGGTGCAGTTAACGACAAAATCGCCGTCGTCCCCGCTGGTATCGACCCATTTGAATTTCTTGGCATATCGAAGAAAACGCAAGCTTGGGTGGAACAATTGAAATTGATGGAGGCCGCACCGTTGCTGCTCTTGCCCGCGCGCGTCACCCGCCGCAAGAACATCGAGCGGGCGATGACGATTGTCGCCGAGCTGATTCAACGCGGTTGTAAACCGAAATTGGTCGTCACTGGTCCGCCGGGTCCGCACAATCCAACGAACGCAGCATACCTTGAGCAGCTATTCGAGTTGCGCAAGTCGTTGGGGATTGCCGATGCGGTAATTTTTCTTTATGAGTTTGGAACAGTTGATGCATCAGAAATGCGTGATTTGTATCTTTTGTCGGATGGTTTGTTGTTTCCGAGTGAGCGCGAAGGTTTTGGCATTCCGATATTGGAAGCTGGAATGAATCGTCTGCCGATTTTTTGCGCCGATCTGCCGCCTTTCCGCGAGACCGGACAAATGTATCCAAATTATTTTTCGTCGCAGGAGAGCGCCGCGAGCATTGCCGACCGAATGGCCGATTGGTTTCGGAAGGATTCCGTTTATCAAATGAAACGGCGCGTAATTTCAGAATATCGCTGGGAGCAAATTTTTAAACACAAAATCGAACCACTTTTGAATGACTAGATGAGAGGGCTTGTCATTTCGAACAAAGTGAGAAATCTGTCAAAATGGTGAGTGTAGCATGGCAGCCGCAGAGAGCGCAGAGACGCAGACGCTTTGCGAAAATTGGAAACTCTGCGCTCTCTGCGACTCTGCGGTGAGCAAATTGGCAGCTATGCTACAGTGTCCAAAAATGACGCTGTTTAGCATGAATTACAAGAACGGTTTCCATAACAACATGGAAACCGTTCTTGCTTTTTTTTAATTTGTAGGAATGGTAACTACAGACCAAGTGTGAGCTTTCCTACAGGAACTTTGTGCTTTTTCTGATTACGTAGGCGTTAACGGGGGTGTATGTTTAAGCTAATAGTTTGCGTAAGCTAATTCCACTCAAGGTTAAAACCATGAAAGTTTTCCTGGTCGATGACTCTCCCGAAATTCGTGAACGTTTATCGGGAATGTTGTATGGTCTAAAAGGCGTTGAAATAGTCGGACAAGCAGATCGAGCCGCTACGGCGATCAGTTCGATTCGAGCGATCAAACCGGATGTTGTTTTGTTGGATATTCAATTAATTGGACATGAAACTGGGATCGATGTTTTGGAGCAAATCGAAAGAGAAAAACCTGCACCCAAAGTGATTATGCTGACCAATTATCCCTACCCGCAATATCGCAAGCGTTGTCTGGAGGCGGGGGCAGACTTTTTCTTCGACAAGTCGATTGAATTCGATGATCTTGTTCCGGTAATTCAAAAGTTGGCCATGACAAATGAATCGTCGAACGGTAGACCGTCTGGACGAATTGACGATACAGGTGAACCGACCAACGCGATGGTCTACACGACTATGGTTTATCGGTCGCGCGACAGTTAACTCAGCGAGGTGGAGATAAATGCGGCGGACTTGGCCTACGAGTATTGGAATGTTGTTATTAGCCATCTGGCTCATCTTAACGGGTTTAACAGCTTTTGCCTCGCTCGGTTCATTAGGAATTCTCTTGCCTCTCTTGGCACTCATTGCAGGCATCTTGATTTTGATTGGACGATAAGTTTGGAGCAAGAACCGTAGCGCAAGTTTCCGACCGTTGAGGCAAATTGGAAATTTGCTCTACCTTCTTCTGGAGGACATATGGCTCTATCGAATCGTGAAACTGACCGGCGTGAAGATGTGCACACGGTCGAACGGACTGGCGTCGAAAGCACGACCCAGGTGGTTCAGGATGTTGGCGCAGAACGCAATCTGGCGGTCTATCGACTCACGAGTTTCTTGTGGTTGCTCAATGGGATTTTGGAAGTTCTCTTTGGATTACGTTTTGTCTTGAAACTGTTTGCAGCTAATGCTCAAAGCGTATTCGCGGCGTTCGTCTATAACTTTACCGAAGTGTTTTTGTGGCCCTTTAGGGGTTTGGTGGTTACACCAACGGCAGCGAATGGAATGGTGCTTGAAATCTCTACCTTGGTCGCGATGGTGGCGTACTTTATTCTGTTTTGGATCATTACTGCACTCGTTTCCTTGCTCTTTGGTCCATCGCGAGTGCGTTCAGTTCGCACGGTTGATCGCGAGCGCGACTTGCGATAGTAGAAATCGGAAAGTAGGTCAGGTATATCGAAAGGGGGAAGGATGACTCAAAATCGTGACTATATAGTTACCACCCGAGCGACTCTAGTCAAGCCACGAAAGGCGGCAGTCAACATGGCAAACGGTTTTTCGCAAAAAGATGCTCTCGGAGCATTCTTTGGCTTTGGATTGTGGGCAATGGGATTAGCCACGTCGATTTTAGGAGTCTGGGGTATTTATACTCAAAATCATTATATCGGCGCGCTCCTGGTTTTTGGGGGTCAAGCAGTTTCTCTTTTGGGCGCGGCATTTGCTAGTATGCCGGCGGAACCTAAAGGCGAAGTTCCATTGGTCGGTAATTATCTTTATGGCTTGTGCTTCGTTGCATCCGTCTTTATCTTAATCATCGGTCTTGCAGAGATTTTTACGGTGACCCTACCCAGTTTGTATCTCATGGGAGTTGCGCTCAGCTCCGCCGCCATTTCTGCATGGTCGGTTGTACGTCAAAATCGACCGGGTTGATTTTACCCGGCTGTTAGGTGAACGAATAGCTCTTGTGTTGGATCGATGTAACATTGGTCGATCGAGGCATGAGAGCAATTTAGTTTCACTTGTCATCGAAAATGTGACAACCATCAAGTAATCCCTTGACGTTATTGTAATATATTTTCCGCTATTCGCTGGAGGGCTTGCGTTGTATGATAGTTTTACGAGTGATGCGTCACGCGTCATCTTCATCTACAAGAGGTAAGGAATGCATAGTACCAATCCGGTTCCCGAGTCACATTGGGAACCGCCCCATTCACGTTCGTCCTCGCGCCGCCGGCTCCGAATTATAGAAATTGGACTGAGTATTGCAGCAATTGTTCTCATCGGCATTTTGGTCTTTTCGACGAGCCGCGCGGTTAGTCCGGGGGCAATCACCAATGTTGGAGACCAATCGGATTTTGCGCGATTTCAAGATTCCGCGCAGCGATTATTGCTCATTGGTTCGCCGGAGGCGTTCCAAATATTGATCCAAGCGTTTCGTCAAGGCGAACCGATAACCCATCGAAATGTTGCCTTGCAACTTTTGGCAACTGCTTCGTCGCCCAATGCGGTTCCGGCGCTCATGCGCGCGCTCAAAGATAATGATTCCTCTGTGCGAGCCGGTGCGGCGCAAGTGTTAGGAATGCGGCATGAAAAGTCTGCGATTCCAGATTTGATCGCCGCGACGCGCGATGACAAAGCGCAAGTGCGTCGCGAAGCGATTCGGTCACTCGTCCAGTTAGACGCCTGGCAAGTGTTGCCCCGAATCGATCAACTATTGACTTACGAAATACAAGACGAAGTCCGTCAGGCGGCGCAAGCTGCCAAAGACGCTTTTAGGGTTCAGGTCGCATTCGACTTGGGAATTCCGTCGCCGCAAGTCCATGATGTCGTCGCCACGCCTTCTGAACCGCTTCGATATTATGCGGTAACGACGACGGATTTGTACGCGCGCGATGGAGCGACGTGGCAGCGTGTGAGTGCTTTGCCCGACGCGCCCAACTCGATTGCGGCTGGATCGAATCAGGATTTGATCTATCTGGCGACGCAAAATTCTGGATTGTATAAAAGCGCGGACGGCGGCAAAAGCTGGGAACATGTTCAATTTGGGAAAAAGACGCCAACTCAATTGACGGTAACCGCGGTGACCATCGATCCGACGAACGATCAACAAATCTATATCGCTCTGGCTACGACGGAAGCAGACGGCAAGACACTGAGCGGCATGGGGGTATTCTCCAGTTCAAATGGGGGCAAGACGTTTGTGTGGCTGGAAGATTCGCCCATGCAAGTGGTGACGACGCGTTTGACGCTCGATCCAAACAATCCCGATGTGAAAGGATATTTGTTGGGTATCGCCGATAATACGCCATGGCGATACCGGTTGGGATAGAGTTCTGAATTGGAGGAGGAACTATGAGGGCAGCCGTATTGAAAAGAATCGTGATTCCCTTGCTTGCCGCTATGGCAGGGGTGCTGATGCGATGGAGCGGCGCATTCTAAGGAAGGAGACCCTAATGAGTTTTGACCGTCAAAATCGGTAGAGTTCCGGATTCGACGCTTTAGCGGGTTTCTTGACAAGCCAATAACCACGTAAACAGCCCGTCCTGAGCGAAGCCGAAGGACTCGACTCCAGATGATTACCGGATATGAGTTTTAAAATTCATCAGGGTCTCGATCACCAGTCCAAAACCATGGATCAAAAAATGCATACGCTTTTCTCAATTGTACCAAAGGTTGAGGAAAAGCCATCTAATCTTAGCGGTGTGCTAGAGCGCCATCGCGGCGAAAAACATATTATCGTCTTGCAGGACTATCCCGACCCGGACGCTATAGCTTCGGCGTTGGCGCATCGGCTCATTAGCCGCCGCTTTGAGATTAACACCGATATTGTGTATGGCGGTCAAATTAGCCATCAACAAAACCGCGCGCTGGTGAAATTCATCAACACACCATTGTTACTGGCGCGGGACGATTTCGACGTGTCCAGTTATCAAGGGAGTATCTTGATCGATAGCCAAGGACTCAATTCCGTCATCATGCCGCACCTGGTCGAAAAAAACATCCCGTTGATTGCGATTGTCGATCACCATAATCCGCACGGTCCCGCTCCTAGCGCCGAGTTTGTCGATATTCGCCATGTGGGCGCAACGTCGACGATTTATACCGCATACTTGGCGCAAGGCATGGCACAGCTCGACCGCAGCCATCGCGAGCATGTCATCATCGCGACGGCGTTGATGCATGGTATCATGACAGACACCGATCAGTTCATTCGCGCGACCGAAGAGGATTTTACCGCCGCCACCTATCTCAGTCAATTTCATGATTCGACCAGCTTGCTCGAGATCATGAAACAAGCGCGTTCGCGTCAGACGATGGATATTATTCAACTTGCCTTGCGTAATCGGACTTTGCGGGAGAACTATGCGATTGCGGGAATTGGTTACGTGCGTGCCGCCGATCGCGATGCAATTCCCCAAGCCGCAGACTTTATGCTCACAGAAGAAAATGTCCACACGGCGATTGTGTATGGTATTGTGTTTGGCGAGCATGAGGGACAGCGGACCGAGAGCGTAATCGGATCATTGCGCACGACCAAGCTGACGCTCGACCCTGACCAATTTATCAAGGAAGCGTTTGGGCGGAATGAGCGTGGGCAATTCTTTGGGGGGGGACGTTTAGAGGCAGGCGGGTTTGAGATTCCCATCGGCTTTTTGGTGGGAAACCAAGACCCTGAATATGAAAAACTAAAGTGGCAGGTTTATGATTTGCAACTAAGGCGCAAGCTATTTGCCAAGCTTGGCATCAAATAAGCCGCTCGATTTCTCGCCTAGAGAAATCGAGCGGCTTTTTTAATGCCCGTCCTGTTTCTGTTCTAACAATCGAGTTAGGCAATCCATCGCGCTGTCAAATTCGGTTGACTTGTCAAAAAAATATTCTGCTCCATTTGCCAAGAATACTTCCCGATATTGTGGGTAGGGAAAATTGGTCAGTACGAGAATGGTGGGTGGCTTGCCGCGCGTCTTGATCGATTTCAAAACTTGATAGCCATTCCCTTGACGTAGACGAATATCCAAAATCACCAGATCCGGATTTAACCGCTGAATTTGTTCAATCGCCCCTGTTGCATCATCTGCACTGCCAATCACTTCGGCATTTCGCTTGTGAGCTAGTTGCAGCATTAAACGGTCACGGAGGACCGCAGAATCTTCGACGAGAAATATTCTCATGGCTGTGGTTCTGTCCATTATTGATCGTACATGTGTCGCCAACTCGGTCAAATTAATTTGATAATACCTGAGCAAGCCCACCCAAGTATATCATTAACCGAAGACAATTGACGTGAGAGTTTATCTGAAATTACTGTCAACGTTATTGCGACAACGTTGAGCGCCAAAAGCGTCAGACTAGTTTATTTTGAATTGCATAATGCGTTATCTCCGCATTTGTTTTCATTACCATCTTTTCCAAGATGCGCGCGCGGTACGTGCTAATCGTTTTCACGCTCAACGATAGGTCTTCCGAAATCTCGCGCAGTTCTTTTCCCGAGGCGATCATACACAGGACTTGATATTCGCGGTCCGACAATCGTTCGTGGGGTAGTTTGTCCGTATCCTCGGCGATTTCAGACAGGAGGGAATCCGCTACGGTAGGGCTAATGTACTTGCCGCCGTGCGAAATCTTGTCGATGGCTTGAACTAGCTGGTCCGGGGCGCTTTCCTTGGTGAGATATCCGGCCGCGCCTGCTTTCAATGTTCGAGTGGCAAACTGATTTTCCGGGTGAATGCTGAGAACTAGAATCGGCATTCGGGGCCGGTCACGCTTTAATTGCTTGAGCACATCCAACCCGTTCGAGCCGGGCATATTGAGATCGAGGACCGCAACATCCCACTCATCTTTTTTGGCGAGATCAAATAGTTCATGCGCGTTCTGGGCTTCGCCAAAGGTAGTCTTGGAAAAAGCATCGAGAATGATTTGTTTTAGCCCACGTCTAACCACGGCATGATCGTCAGCCAATAATACTTTCATCAAAGTTGTTACTCCCAAGTTCTAGTGGCAGACGGAATGTCTGTAGTCGGTTGAAAATTATAGTCCCTTTTCGTTGGATTGCAACCGCGGTTGCATGTTTAGACAATCAATCAATTTAAGGAGTTGTCACGGTCGGAGTTGGCGCTGGACCTGCCAACGTTCGAACCAATTGATTGTTGCTATAGTTAGACTCACGAACTTCTTGATTCGGATTCAACAAGATAGTGACGGTATGCGTGCCAACTATTCTATAGTTTGGAACCGTCAGAGTTAACTCGTGTCCTGTAGGGAGTGAGTTGACGCGACGACTTGAATCCACCACAGTGGTATCGACAAACACCTGGATCAAGAATGGTTGAGTCACGTCGCCGGGACCGCTGTTGCGAATGATATAAACGATTTCAGCGTTCGGATTCAACGAAATGTCCGTCACGACCAAATCCGGCAAAACCGCCGTCGGAGGAGGTGTCGATGTAGGCGGCGGCGTAAACGTTGGAGCAGGCGTCGAAGTTGGTGCAAACGTCGCCGTGGATTGTGGCGTTGCAGTCGGTTGCGGCGTTGCGGTCGGGAAGGGTGTTGCCGTTGGGAATGGTGTAGAGGTTGGTTGTGGTGTTGCGCTTGGAAAAGGTGTGGCGCTAGGCAGCGGAGTAAGGGTTGGAATAGGCGTCAACGTCGCCGATGGGATCGGCGTGAGCGTAGCCGTAGGCGCTGCGCCCAAAGTAAATCGCCAGGATATGGTTGTTGGCGTGCCTTGCATATTTTTTAACGTTAGGACGACCACGTGCGGACCTGGGCTAAATGGTCCGTTGTATGAAATGGACGAAGATGAAACGGTCGATTGCAGCGTGACATCCCGACCATCGATAATTAATTGCACGGTGCGCGGATCGACACCGCTATTATCAGAATAAATCGCTTGCACGATCACATTGGGGCTGGGGGGCAAAATAGCGCCATCTTCCGGAATCACTTGTTTCACGATGGGTCCGGTATTGGCAGATGCCGTTTGCGCGCGACGGGTCAATGCAAATCCAGCCACGAGCAAAGCGGCGCACAAAGCCAGGATCACGCCGACCGTTAAAATCGGCAGCAGGGTGTTGGGCGCCTCATGGACTGGCTCTTCTTCGAGGATGGGCGATACCGGAATTACTTGGACGCGTCCTGGCTCGCTGGGGGCTGGGATAATTGCCACTTGTTCGCGCGCGGCGGCGATGATTTGATCTCGCAAGCGAGCACGCACGGTATCCGTCATCGCCAAGATCGGCAAGAACGTAAAGAGTGAAGCATCCGGATCGGGAACCAGGCGCTGCAATCCTGGGACCAGATCGGGATTGATTTGATGGGCAAGCGGTTTGCCTTCGGATTGCGCAATAATATCGAATTGTTCGTTGAAGGAGCGGCGCGCTTCGGCGATGAGCGACGGCAATGCGGCGCGGAGAACACCCAACGCCGTCGCTTTTTCCATCGGCGATAACGCTTGCCGTTCTTCGATGGCGAGCGTGGCGCGTTGAGAGGCGGGCATTTCGCGCGCCGCGCGCCAAATGTCATTCACCAGATCGGAAAAGCTGGCGACGAGCGCCGAACTGGCAGGCAGCGAATCGAGCCAGCCGTGTTGATCGAGAAAATAGAGCGCGCGCTCGCGGGCAAGCGAAAAGAGCGCGCCGCGAATCGATTCAGTTTCCGGAATATCTTCGGCAAAGCTGGGAAAGCGCGTAAACACATCGGTCAGCAGCAAGCCTGCTTCATCCGGATCGCCGACAATGCACAGCAAAAAATCGTATAGACGAGTGCTATAGCGATCGAACAAATCGCCGAGCGCGGCAACTTGTCCGACGCGCACTTGTTCAATTAATTCATGGTCCGTATAGGAAGACATCGGTTACCTCTTACGCCATCGCCGCACGCCCATTTATTGTGCAACCAGCGAAATCAACAAAGCGGCTGCCGCGAGGCTCATAGCTCCGGTCGTAATCCAACCGATCAGGTTGGACCATCGACCATTCACCCGCTTTTTCATGATGGTGCGATTGTTCGCAATGAGCATGATGACAAACAAAAGCGGCGGCGCGATGATGCCATTCAGGATGGCGGCGTAATACAAACCCTTGATCGGGTCCAAACCGATTAGATTGATCCCGACTCCAACTAAAACCGCAACGACAATAACGCTGTAAAAACCCGGCGCTTCGCGCAAGCGCTGGTACAACCCTTCGCGCATTTTGAACGTTTCGGCAACGGCATATGCCGCCGAACCGGCGAGAATCGGTACGGCGAGCAACCCTGTGCCAATAATGCCAACGGCAAAAAGGAGATACGCTAAATCACCGGCAATCGGGCGCAGAGCTTCTGCGGCTTGCGTCGCGCTTTCGATCGTGTGAATTCCGTTGACACTCAACGTCGCTGCGGTGGTGGCGATAATGAACCACTGCACGATCTGAGAAAAGCCCATGCCCGATGCCACATCCGCGCGCATCCATTTCAATTCGGATTTGGAAACGCCCTGGCGTTGGCGCGGTGTGGTCTTGCCTTGCTCGATCTTTTCTTCCACTTCTTGACTGGCTTGCCAAAAAAACAAATACGGCGAAATGGTTGTGCCGAGGATGGCGACGAGATTCATGGCATAGTCTGTATTGAACTGCAAGGTCGGAATCACCGTGCTGGTCAGCGCCGTTTTCCAATCCATCCGCGCGACAAAGGGAACGAGCACATACGCCAGCAGCGAAAGAGTGAGCACCCGCAATATTTGCGCGTACCGTTTATAGTTGACGAACACTTGCAGTGCGACACTGACAAGCGAAATCAAGACGAGCCAGAGCAAAAATGGAATGCCCACCAGCATTTGACCTGCCGCTGCCATCGCGCCCAGGTCTGCGCCGATATTGATCGTATTCGCCATCAAGAGCAATCCAACGCACAGATAGAGCAAGGAGCGAGGATAAAACTTGCGAAGGGTATCTGCCAAGCCACTTCCAGTTTCCAATGCGATCCGTGCGCAGATTTCTTGAATGGTAAGCATCAGCGGAAACGTGAACAGGGCTGTCCAGAGTTGGGCGTATCCAAATCTAGCTCCCGTCTGAGAAAAAGTACCGATCCCCGACGGGTCGTCATCCGATGCGCCCGTAATCAAACCAGGTCCCAGTGTGCGTAGAAGTTTGGCAAGCGCCGACACCTGCGTGGCTTTAGCTTGGGTTGACACTTGCTTGATCTTTACCATGAGTGCTCTAATCGATCACAGTGAGTCGACAGCGCCAAATTAACAGCATGTAGCGCTCATTCGCAGCGAACCCACGAATGAAATTGTGACGAGCATCAATGGCGACCCTCGACAAGTGGTCATATGCGGATAACTTACACTCATCCATTGTTCTGTTGCATCGGGGAGTAGATGAAACCTTTGTAGAATTTATCCCCCAAAATTTGTCGAATTTTCTGCTACAAGAAAGGCGATGGCTAGACGCGCTCGCATTAGAACGATGCGCTTGCGGCGTTTCGCCGAACAAGCGGAGTGGTTCATTCGCTTGACAGCGCACCACCAGGAAAACGAAAATGAGCAGCTCGTAGGGCAAGTCTCCGACTTGCCTCGCACATCGGAGATTTGCGTTACATTCTCAGAGGAGAAATCTCACAATCAGCACAGCGGCAATTAAAAGTACGGCGCGACAAGCATCGCGAGCAAACTCCATACCGTGCCGAGAATGGCACCGGCGAGCACATCACGCGGATAGTGCGCGCCAACATAGATGCGCGTAAAGCCAACCAGTGCAGCGATCAAATACAACGCCGTGGCAATGATAGAGGAGAGTTCAAATTGATTGATGGCAAGGGACATTACGAAGAAGGTTTGCGTTGTATGTCCACTCGGAAATGATAGCCCCGGCTCTTGCCAACCGATGACGCGCGCTTCGCGCAGCAAGTTGAACGGTCGGGAGCGGTCCGTGATGGCTTTGATCGTTTCGACGATGAGCCACGCCGAGAGAACGCCGAGCGTCAGATTGAGCGCAAAGCTGCGGTTACCCAAGACATAAGCCAGCCCCGCGAGTGCCATAGCAAAACCCATGTTGCCAATCTGTGTGGCGATCCACATCACCGTATCGAGCCAGCGTGAATGATAGCCGCGCAAATTAAAGAACATAAAGACCCACTCGTCTAACCGTTGACCAAATGACCACAAGAGCGAAATGGTCACCAATAGAAAAAAGAGCAGCAAGATAATGAGCGGACGATTTCGAAATAGACTCAGCGCGAGCAGATAACGGTCCGCCGGAGAAAGCCAGAACAGAAAAAATCCTAGTGCACTGCTCAAGCAGGTAAGGATGAGGATGCGTTGCCACAGTCTCCGCCGGACAACAACTTGTCCTTTGGGCGTGGCGACCAATTTTTCCTGGGCTTGAGCTTCGCCGAGTGGTTGGGTCATATGGATTTCTTGATACCGCTGGAGAGCAAGCGGCTTTGGCAGCGTTGGGGCCGCGCGCGCACACAGAATTCTAGTCCCATTGTCATTACTTGTACGCTAGCCAAGTTGTGTGTGCAGTGCAATAGGCATACTGCGCATATCTTTGTCGTAAAATAAAACGAAAATGCTATTCGAGTGTCACGCTCGAAAAATCCCTAGTCAAGATACTTTTTATCTGTAAATAAATTAGCGACAAGTGGGCATCGAATCCTATTACAAGCTCCTCAGTGAAAGAATGATTTATTTTCAAGCCCAATGCATATATCGTAAGAGTGTCTGGAACAAGACCTTAAGAATTTCTTTAGCAACTGTTTAGACTCTAGGTTTCTTGGCGACCTAATCGAACATTCACCGACGCACTTTTTGACCAACCCAATATTCAGACGAAGAAACTACGAGTCCTTTTCGGAGAATGTGGATGAATAAACCTACTGTGTTGTTACAAATCGGTTTTGTCGTAATGGTCGGTTGGTTTGTTTCGGCGTGTAACATCGTCGGTGCGTCTAACAAGCCGACCATCGTGATTCGCGCGCCTGCCAGCAACAGTGTTTACGAGCCGGGCGACCAAGTGGCCATTAGCTCGACCTCGACTGACACTGTTGGCATTACGCGCGTAGAACTACACGTCGATGGGACGTTGGTGGCAGGAGACCAAGTGCCGACGCCGCAACAGAACTTGGCGATGATTCAAACCTGGACGGCGGTCACCGGCACGCACACGCTTGAGGTTCGTTCGATCAATGCCAACGGTGCCGTATCCGACCCGGCGGCGGTGGTCATCCGTGTTGGGGCGACTCCCGTGGGTGCGAGATCGTCCGCGGCGACGACGACGTCGTCTGCCGCGTCGGCCGTACCCTCGCCCGCGATCTGCCAAAACGTGGCGTTCGTTGCCGATGTGACGGTCCCCGATGGGATGGTGATTGCGCCAGGAACCAGCATGAACAAGATTTGGCGCGTGCGGAATACCGGTTCGTGTGCGTGGACACCGGATGACTCGTTGGTGTTTGCGCGCGGCGAAATGGCGGCGAGTTCCAAAGCCATTGCGCTACCGTCGATCCCGCCCGGTGAGACTGTCGATTTGATGGTGCCGTTTACTGCGCCGACTGCGGCGGGTAAACATCAAGGTGAATGGCGTTTTAAAAACAAGAGTGGCGCACTATTCGGTACGCCTTTGACCATCGTCGTGAATGTGAATCCGCCGAGTGTTAGCACACCGAGTGCCACTGTCAATCCGTGTCCCTTCACGCCGGTGATTGAATCGTTTACGGCTGCGCCGACGTCGATTATTGCGGGACAGACGGTGACCCTTCGCTGGGGCGCGGTGGTTGGCGCGCAACGCGCCGAAATCGACAATGGCATTGGCGGCGTAGCGACGCCAGGCAGCATGAATGTGACGCCGCAGCAAACGACGACGTACACATTGACCGCAACTTGCAATAACAAGACACGGACGGCCACAGTCACCATCGACGTAAGACCGGCGCAGTAATCATGTAGGGACGTTCAATCGAACGTCCCTACAGATTTCAAATAACTGGTGATTACCCATGACTGTCATTTCGAGCGTAGCGAGAAATCTCGGACGCTGAAAACGAGATTTCTCAGCACACAAACCGTGCCTCGAAATGACAAGACCGAGTTGTGCGTAATCACCAGGAAACAAACCCTTTACGGTATATTAAACTAGAGTTATAATCTGTCTGCTTACGGTCTTGTAAAGGTCTAGCTCACCAAGGAGAGCAGTATGCCCAAGAACAAACCGGTGAGGTCAAGCAGTTCTATTCGCAAAAGGACTGCCAAACCTGCAGAGTCTAAAGGGTCGAGTGCGTCAAGCCCAGTCACCGCATCCGATTCATTTCCAATTATCGGCGTCGGCGCGTCCGCGGGCGGATTGGAAGCCTTTACTGCGTTTCTCAATCACCTCTCGCCGGAAACCGGCTTGGCGTTCGTGGTCGTGCAACATCTCGATCCAAAACATTCATCCATTTTAAATGAGCTATTGGCAAAAGAAACCAAAATGCCGGTGCAAGAAGTCAAGGATGGCATGAAGGTAAGACCCAACCAAGTCTACGTCATTCCGCCGTCGATGGACATGACGATCCGGCAGGGCAAGCTGAGCTTGGTCAAGCGCACCGATGCGCGCCAACAACACATGCCGATCGATCAATTTTTCCAATCGCTCGCCGCCGACCAAAAAGCCAATGCAATCGGCGTCGTCTTATCCGGAACGGGGACGGATGGAACCCAGGGTTTGCATGCGATCAAGATGGAAGGCGGACTAACCTTTGCTCAGGATTTCAAATCGGCAAAGTACGATGGCATGCCGCGCAGTGCTGTCGCCGCCGGGGTGGTCGATTTCACCTTGTCGCCGGAAAGGATTGCCGGTGAATTGATTCGTCTGGGCAATCATCCTTACATTACGCTGGCTCAAGCGCCCGAAGTCGAAGATGTTCGGTTTGAAGGCGAAGACCACCTGACGCATATCTTTCGGATGCTCCACTCCGCCACTGGGGTGGATTTTGCTTTGTACAAACCGACGACGATCAAGCGGCGAGTCGCACGGCGCATGATGTTGACCAAGATCGACAAGCTGGCGGACTATGTCCAGTTTATCAAAAACCATCCGGTCGAACTCGACGAATTGTTTCAAGACTTGCTCATCAGCGTCACCGGCTTTTTTCGCGAGCCAGCTACGTTCGACGTGCTGAAGAAAAAGGTATTTCCCCGTTTGCTGAAGGAGCGTTTCACGCAGACACCGATTCGCATGTGGGTGCCCGGTTGTTCCACCGGCGAAGAAGTGTACTCGCTGGCAATGTGTCTCGTGGAATATCTGGGGACGAGGTCGCACCTATCCACCCAAATCTTTGCAACAGACGTGAGTGAGAGCGCTATCGAAAAGGCGCGCGCGGGCATTTATCCTGAATCGATTGAGGGAGAGATTTCGCCCGAACGTTTGCGCCGTTTTTTTGTCAAGATCGACCACGGCTACCAGGTCAGCAAAACCTTGCGGGATATGTGTGTGTTTGCGCGCCAAGATATTACGCGCGATCCGCCCTTTTCCCGGATTGATTTGATCAGTTGTCGGAATCTGCTCATCTATTTGACTCAGCCCATCCAAAAAAGAATCATCACGACGTTTCACTATGCGCTCAAGCCGGACGGTATCTTGGTATTAGGCAGTTCGGAAACGATTGGCAGCTTGGGAGAATTGTTTGCCCTGCTTAACCAAAAAGAAAAAATCTACTATCGCAAGTCCGCGCCCGCGCGCGTCGATTTTATTATTCGCGAGCCAACGGTGACTGCCCATCCGATCAAACTTACTCCGGAAGCGTTTAACAGCTTTGACATCCAACGCGAAGTGGACCGCATCTTGCTGAACCGTTACGCGCCGGTGGGAGTCTTCGTCGATGACTATTTGGACATTCTCCAATTTCGCGGACAGACCGGCACCTACCTAGAGCCAGCTTCGGGTGCGCCGAGTTTGAATTTGCTCAAGATGGCGCGCGAAGGGCTCAAGCAGGATTTGCGTGCGGCGATTCAAGAAGCGCGCAAAACCAACGCCCCCGTCAAACGCAGCGGCGTCCGGTTCAAATCGCACAACACGGTTCACGTGCTCAATCTGACCGTGTTGCCCATTCAGTTCCCGACTTCCAAAGAGCGCCATTTTTTGGTGTTGTTTGAAGAATTGCCGGCGTCGCGGCGATTCCAGGCGGTTCAAAAACCGACGGCTGAAAAAAAAGCGCGAGCCGCGCGCGGCTCCACAAACGAACACCAGCTCGAACAATTACAGCAGCAGCTTGTCGTCACCAAAGAGTACTTGAACGCGACGGTTGAGCAACTTGAATCCACCAACGAAGAATTGCGCTCGGCGTTAGAAGAAGTCCAATCGAGTAACGAAGAATTGCAAAGCACGAATGAAGAGTTGGAGACGGCGAAGGAAGAGCTGCAATCGACCAACGAAGAATTGACGACTGTCAACGAAGAGTTGCAAAATCGCAATGGCGAACTGTTGACGTTGAACAGCGATTTGGTCAATCTCATTAGCGGCGCAAATATTCCCATTGTCCTGCTGACGAGCGATTTGCGAATTCGCCGCTTTACGGCAGTGGCAGAAACGGTCTTGAATATCATTTCCACCGACATCGGACGCCCCATCAGCGACCTGCGCTTGAATGTCTCTACGCCCAATTTGGAAGAGGTGGCTCGACAGGTCATGAAGTCATTGGAGCCGCACCAAGTCGAGACCCAGGATCGCTCCGGACATTGGTACTCGGTGCGCATTCGCCCGTACCGCACCATCGATAGCAAGATCGACGGCGTGATGATTTCGTGGATCGACATCGCCGCACTCAAACGCGAGGGCGAATTAATGCGCTCGGCGCAGAATCTGACGCGGTCGGTACTCGATGCCGTCCAAGACCCCGTCGTCGTGCTGGACGAGCGGCGCTGTATAACCATTGCCAATGAAGCATTTCGTCGTTTGCTGAATTTAACGGCGGAACAATCTGACCAGGTCAACATTTTCCAATTGAAGGATGGCGCATTTGATGGAGCGACGCTTCGTCAAACCATCGAAAAGGATTTGTCGCCGACCCAGCATGAGGCGAACGTGCAAATCGAGCTTACTTGGGAGTCGCACGCGCAGCGTTTTGACGTGAATGCGCGCCGGCTCTATACCCAGGGTGAAGACAAGCCCATGACGGTGTTGGCGCTGAAAAAAATAACGGATGGTGACGGGTGATAACGGATACCTGGGACGGGATTCTTCGCTGCGCTCACGCGTTGCGTAACAAGTTTCTTTCCCGCGAGGGCTTGCGTTCTCGCAAGGTAGGACTCCATCTAATCGTGGAAGGATGGTTCGACGACGCCATCCGATGGAATCGGACGTCTGGCGGGCAAAAAACCTGCTCCGCAGGTTGGGATCTCAACCCGCAAAGCGGGTTTCGTGACCACAAGCCGTCGGTTTCGAACCGATGGCATCCCTCCACGATTAAATGCAGTCCTACCTAATCAGAAATTGCGATGGGAAATTCCAAAACTAGAACGACAACCAAACCAACCAGAAACCATCCCGGCAAAAAAACGCCGCCCATTTTAACTGTGTCGAAACAATACGCCACGGAGGCGAAACGCCACGTCCATGACCTGGAACAATACATCGAGCAACTTTCCGCGCAGGCGGAAAACATGGCACAAGCTCAGCGGCAGATCGAAGAATCGCGCGATCGCTATGCCGCATTGTATGATTTTGCACCGGTCGGCTATGTGACGTTTGACCTGCGCGGTCAAATCCGAGAGATCAATGCAGCGGGCGCGCACATGCTGGGCTTGCCAGAATCTCGGCTAAAAGCGATCTTATTTGGCAATCTTGTCGTCAAAAGCGATCTCCGCCTGTTTGCGGCTCATCTACAGCGATGTAGAGCGGCACTCACACCCATCAAATCCGAAGTGCATTTGAAAGTTCATTCGCAGAGCCAAATCCTCGCTCAACTTATTACCATTCCGGTTTCTGATCCCAGCGACGGCTCGCTCGTATTCTGGACCGTCCTCAACGATGTCACCGACCGCGAAAAGGTGGAACAGGAGCGGGATCGTTTGTTTGCCGAGTTGCGGGACAATCGCGACCGTTTGGCGCAATTGTCTCACGCCTTGTTCCAGATTCAAGAAGACCAACGGCGTCAGCTTGCGAGTGAGTTGCACGATGAGGTCAGTCAGAACTTGACGGCGTTGGGACTCGCGCTTAAATTACTTGAAACCCATATTCCGCCGCAAGCGGGTGACCGCTGGCAGATACCCTTGAAGGACGCCCAGAATTTGGTGGTCGAGACCACCCAGCGCATTCGGCGTGTCACCACCAACTTGCGACCGACCGCGCTTGATTTTTACGGACTGCCGGTCGCGCTGGAAGGTTTCATCAAATCGTATCAAGAACGCACCGATCTGGATATTGAGTTGAAAACGGACCCACGCCTGCCGCGGCTTGCGCCTAACGCCGAGATTGCGCTCTTTCGAATTGCACAAGAGGCAATGACGAATGTGATCAAGCATGCCCGCGCGACGGAGGTGACGATCATACTCGACGCGATGCCGCACGGCGTGCGTCTCACGATTGCCGACAACGGCATTGGCTTTAACCTAATTGCAGTGCCATACAAGGATTCCCATGGCTTGGGCTTGGCCACAATTGCCGAGCGCGCGCTGGCGCTCAATGGCAAGTGTGATATTCAGTCCGAACCGGGCAAGGGGACCCGCGTTATCGTGGAGGTTCCGCGATGAGTAGTATTACCGTTTTTGTTGCCGACGATCACGGCGTCATGCGCGATGGTTTGCGTCTGTTGCTGGAAACTCAAGACGACATCAAAGTCGTCGGCACCGCCTCGAATGGGCGCAAAGCCGTAGCCAGCATCACCGAGTTGCGACCGGATATTGCCATCTTAGACATTACGATGCCAGAGTTGAACGGCATCGAAGCGGCATGGCAAGTTCGGCAGACGTGTCCCTCCACTCAAGTGATAATTCTTTCAGTGCATTCGACGGACGCGCTGATTTCGCGGGCGTTTCAAGCAGGTGTGCGCGGCTATATCCTTAAAGATTCGGCGGGCGCAGAAGTCATCAACGCCGTTCGCACCGTTGCCACCGGACACCGTTATTTGAGCGTAGCCATCTCCGACAAAGTGATCGAGAGTTTCCAAAACACGCTCCAAACCGAAGAGTCGAAGGATGGGTTGTCAAAGCTTTCCCCGCGCGAACGCGAGATTTTGCAATTGGTGGTGGAGGGCAAGACCAGCCGCGAGATCGGGAAGATTCTTTCCATTTCCTCTAAAACCGTCGATACCTATCGCAGCCATTTGATGGAAAAGTTGAACCTTTCGGATGTGCCGAGTTTGGTCAAATTTGCGCTGCAACACGGGCTAACCTCGCTGGAATAAATCCACGATTTTGGGTAACTACTCAGCCCTTTTGTCATTTCGAGCGAAGCGACGCGAAGCGTCTCTGTCCATGCAAAGCGGATTTCTCCTCGCAAAAACCGCTCGTCGAAATGACAGCCTGAGTAGTAACGATTTTGGCGTGTGTTCGTCGGGGGCGGGTCCACGACCCGCCCCCTAAAATTTCCCTACCCCAAACCTCAAACAATTCCTATAGAAGATTTCCGCATTGTGTGCCAGAATGCGACGGTCGGATTGTCCCTAACAAACCCGCAAGGTTTCTTGCGGTTAGGGCAAGCCATCGAAAGGTGAACAATGACCGCGAGAATTCTGCTCGTCGAAGATCACGCCATGCTGCGCCATGCTATCGCGGAGTATCTAACCACCTTTGTAACCGCTCAGATCATTCAAGCCGCGAACGCTGAAAGTGCGCTTGAACTGGCGCAATCAGACCGACCGGATTTGGTCATTATGGATATTGTGTTGCCGCGAATGAATGGGATTCAAGCAACACGCCAGCTCAAGGAGACTGATCCATCTTTGCCCGTCATCATCTTGACTTTTCATGACGAAACGTCTCACCGCGATGGTTCATTGGAGGCAGGTGCTGAGGCGTTTATCCCCAAAGATTCTCTTCTAACGATGCTTATACCCGCTGTTCAAAGGTCACTTGGTTTGTATGGACCGGAAAAGCTTTAGTGCTAACCCGTGTCTACATGAATTATCATGCCCATCGGAATTTTTGAAAAATTGCATTCGCATTGGTATAATTTCTAGTGGGGTATTCAGTTTAGGACTTTCGCTTGTCATGCTGAGAAACCATGCCCTCGCGGACATGTTTACGGAAAGAAACTTGTCATGCTGAGCGAAGCGAAGCATCTCCCGCGCTGACCCGGAGACCCTTCGCTCCGCTCAGGGTGACAGTTCAAGTTTCTGGGTAGCGGAGCAACGGTTGCGCCATCTGCGATGGCGATGTTGCGGAGTCGAACGCTTCGCGTCTCGCTCAGCCAAGCGAACGTGCTCAGGGTGACAGGCAAAAACTTGCTTGGAGCCAAAGTCCTGCAGTTGAAGAATACAATCGTTTCCGGTCCAATGCTCTTGGACGGCAAAATTAGAGGAACAACAGGGAGGTTGTCCATGCCACGATCCAAACGCAAATCCACGCTCCATCCGCTCGTTAAAACTCCTTCAGGCATTGCAGGTCTAGACGAAATTACGGGCGGTGGTTTGCCCCAAGGGTGCTCCACGCTCGTTTGTGGCAGCGCCGGCTGTGGTAAAACCCTCATGGCAATGGAATTTATTATTCGCGGCGCAATAGATTTCGATGAACCCGGCGTCTTTATGGCATTTGAGGAAACCACGGACGACCTGATCAAGAATGTCGCTTCGCTTGGATTCGATCTCGGCGATTTGGTGCGACGTAAAAAAGTTGTCCTCGATCATGTTCGGATCGAGCGCAGCGAAATTGAAGAGACGGGCGAATACAATCTCGAAGGGCTGTTCATTCGCTTGGCGCAAGCGGCAAATTCGATTCATGCCAAGCGGGTGGTGCTGGATACGGTCGAGGTGTTGTTTGGCTCGCTGAATAATCCCATGATCTTGCGCGCCGAATTGCGCCGCTTGTTTCGATGGCTCAAGGAACACCATCTCACCGCTATCATTACGGGTGAACGGGGCGATGGCACGCTGACGCGGTACGGTTTCGAAGAATACGTTTCGGACTGCGTGATCGTACTCGATCATCGCGTCAACGAACAGGTTTCGACGCGCCGCCTGCGCGTGGTCAAGTATCGCGGCTCGACGCATGGCGCAAACGAATATCCCTTCTTGATCGACGAACATGGTATTTCGGTTTTGCCGGTCACGTCCTTGAATTTGGATCATCCCGTCTGTCTCGAACGCCTTTCCACCGGTGTCCCCGATCTCGATGCGATGCTGGGCGGCAAGGGTTACTTTCGCGGAAGCAGCGTGCTGCTCTCCGGTACGGCGGGGACCGGCAAGACGAGTCTGTGTGCGGCTTTTGTCGATGCGGCGTGTCGGCGCGGCGAGCACGTACTCTATTTTGCGTTTGAAGAATCGGCGGCTCAAATTCAGCGCAACATGCAATCGATTGGGATTCACCTGGAACCCTGGGTGCGCAAGGGGTTATTAAAGTTTCAAAATCAACGTCCCACATTTTTTGGTTTGGAAATGCACTTGGCGACGATTCATAAAATGGTCGAAACGTTCAACCCCCAGATCGTCGTTCTCGATCCCATTACCAATTTTTTGTCCGTTGGCTCGTCCAATGAAATCAATTCCATGCTGATGCGCTTGATCGATTTTCTCAAAGCCCATCAAATCACGGCGGTCTTTACCAGCTTGACCAGCGACTCTGCGCTTACGGAAAAATCCGAAGTGGGCGTTTCGTCGTTGATGGATACGTGGATCTTGCTGCGGAATGTGCAACTCGCAGGTGAACGCAATCGTTATTTGTACATTTTAAAATCGCGTGGGATGGCGCACTCGAATCAGATTCGCCAATTTTTATTGACCGATCAGGGGATTCAGTTGCTCGAGGGGTCAGCCCAAGTCAGCGCCAATGAACTGGCTAGGTGATGTTGGACGCGCTGATGTAGAAAGTACGCTTACTGAGGAGAGAACATGCGAACACCGACCGTAGCAGTGAAAAACAAATCCAAGTCCAAACCCAAAAAGGAAATTTGGGAATTGCGGTTGTACGTGGCGGGTCAAACGCCGAAATCAATTGCCGCTTTCTCCAATCTCAAACAAATATGTGAAGAACATTTGGCGGGACAGTACCGCATCGAAGTCATCGATTTGTTGACCAACACCAAACTGGCGCGCGGCGATCAAATCTTTGCTATTCCCACGCTCGTGCGAAAGTTGCCTCAACCGGTCCGCAAAATTATCGGCGATCTGTCCAACACGGAGCGCGTGCTCATCGGGCTTGATCTGCGCCCGCGCAGCTAGCAGTCTGTCGGAGAGGGCTGAGCAGAAAACGCAAAGCGTCTCCGACAAACTCCTAGCCCAGAGTTATCGTCTCTCGATTGTTTTAACCGAACGTAATGTGAGTCGGGAAAGATGGGGTAATCGATCAAGGGATTAGTGCGCCGGAAAACCTCTAGAGCATTCACCCAAATGAAGCTGGCTGGGCTTGCCGCCTACCAGCCCGCCGCTTTATTTTGTTACGTGCTCTAAGGGGTTTGGCGACGAGAGGAATGCATGGCGAAGCTAAATGCGACTGCGAAAAAATTTGACCGCAAGTTGAGCAAAGCAAACACCGAGAAATATGTTTTGCGGCTCTATGTGACCGGAACGACCCCAGGTTCTTTGCGGGCTATTGAGATGGTTAAAAAGATTTGTGAGGAATATCTAGAGTCGCGGTATGATTTACAAGTGATTGATCTCTATCAACAACCTGCCTTGGCACGGGGTGAACAAATCATCGCGACGCCGACCCTCGTTAAGAAATTGCCAACTCCATTGCGCAAAATGATCGGCGATCTATCCAGTCAAGAGCGGGTGTTGGTGGGTTTAGATTTGCGGCAAAAGTAGTCACCCTCTCTCTCACTTTTGGGGAGAAGCGCTGGGGCAACGATAGCGCGCCGCTTGGCGGCGCATCCGGGTTGCCCCAGCGGGTGAGGGTGAGCGGTAGGTGCGAGGAATAAATGAACGGACAAAAAATAAAACGCGCGCGGACGAGTGCGCTGAAACGAAGGTCTACTCTGCGATCACTGACCGCTGAGAATGCCGAGCTGCGCGCGCGTCTCTGCGAAGCCGAGGAAACGCTGAACGCGATTCGCTCCGGCGGCGTGGATGCGCTCGTCGTCGATACGACGCAGGGCACACAGATTTTTTCATTAAAGAGCGCCGACTATGAATACCGGGTTCTCATCGAAGAAATGAGCGATGGCGCGGCGACCGTTAATGCCGCGGAGACCGTTCTGTACTGCAATCGCCGCTTTGCGCAAATGCTCGGCGCACCCCTCGAAAAAATCATCGGTTCAAAGATCAGCCAATGGATTCCGCCCCGCGATCACAGAGTTTTCAACAAGCTCATGGCGGATCATGGAACGACCCACCACACCGAAATGTCCTTGCGCCGCGCGGACCGAAAATTGTTTCCCGCCTATGTTTCGGTGAGCACACTGCAAATGGATGGTCGGGGGGTTTATTGTGTTATTGCCACAGACTTGAGCGAACAAAAACGCAATCAGGAAATTGTCGCCTCGGAAAAATTGGCGCGCGCGATTCTGGACCAAGCCGCCGAAGCCATCATCGTCTGCGACACTCAATCGCGCATCATTCGCACGAACCAGGTTGCCAATGCGTTGTGCGATAGTAATCCGGTGGGGCAGCTTTTTTCCACCGCCTTTCCTCTGAAAATGCCGAACGAACGACTGTTGCCCCTGGTCGATTTTGTGACCGGCGAAATTCCGCAAGGCATCGAAGTAAAGCTCGAACGCCCTCAACGCGCGCTCCGGTTTGCCGTCAACGTGGGAACCTTGTCCGGCGAGAGCGAATATCAACGCGGCTATGTGGTGACACTCGTCGATATGACCGACCGCAAGCAGATGGAAAATCGCCTGCGCGAGATGGCAGAGTTGGCTCATCAGCAGGCGAGTGAACTGCGGACGGTGATCGCATCGCTGCCGATCGGACTGGTCATTTATGATCGCCAAGGCAAGCCGATTATGGTCAACGATTCGGCGCAAACACTATTGGGTTCGTATGCTCAAGAGTTGTACACCCCCTTGGAAGAAAGACTCGCCTCGCAGCGTGCGAGGACACTCGACGGCGAGCCGGTGACGGCTGAGCTTTCACCGCTTTATCGCGCTTTGCATCATGGTGAGACCGTGCGCGATTTCAAGATTGTAACGAATCAAGACACCGAGCCAGCTTATACATCGATCAACTCTGCGCCGGTCTATGACGTGAACGATCAAATCACGGGCGCGGTCTCTACCTTCACCGATATCACCGGAAGCAAACGCGCGGAAAAACAACAGCAGGAATATATATTTGCGCTTTCGGCGGCGCGCCTCGAAGCTGAAAATGAACGCAATCGTTTGGAAGCGGTTATGCAAGCGCTCCCGGTCGGCGTGGCGATCATGGATGCGCAAGGCGGTTTTGTAAAATCGAATCAAGCGCTAGAAAAGATTTGGGGCGCACCGCGTCCTATTCCTAACAGCGTTGCCGAATATGCTCCGTATAAAGCGGTGTGGAGTGAAACGGGCAAACCGGTCCAGCCGGAGGAGTGGGCATCGGCGCGCGCCGTGCAAAAAGGCGAGACGGTGATTGGGCAATTGTTGGATATTCAGCCCTTTAATGATGCGCCCCCCGTATTCATCGTTAACAGCGCCGCGCCGATTCGCGATGCGAACGGACACATCATCGGCAGCGCCGTCGCGCTGCAAGACATTACGATGTTGCGGCGAGCGCAAGAAGCACTGAAAAAATCCGAGGAACAATTTTACAAAGCGTTTCGTTTCAGCCCGATCGGAATGTCTATCAATCGATCGTCCGATGGCGTGATTCTACAAGCCAACCAAAACTTTGCAGATGTCTTGGGATGGAGTCGCAAGCAAATACTGGGACACACGACCATCGAGCTTGGACTCTATAACGACGCGGAAGAGCGCAGCGAGATCATGCAACGGCTAGCAGAGCATGGACATTTGCTCAATTACGAATTAAGCAGCCATACCGGATCCGGTCAACCGCTCGATCTGTTACTTTCGCTCGTTCAAATCGAAATTGGCGGCGAAGCATGTGTGCTCATGTCGTTGGTCGATATTACCGAACGCAAACGCATGGAGCGCTCATTAGCAGATACGATGCAACGGTTAGAAGCGCATATCGAAAATTCACCTTTAGCGGTGATCGAGTTCGATCCAGAATTTCGTGTGATCGGCTGGTCGGCGGGGGCAGAGCGCATGTTTGGCTGGACCGCCGCCGAAGTATTGAACAAGCGCATATCGGAATTGCATTGGGTGTATGAAGACGACCTGGCGCAAGTGGTAACCATCAGCGAGGAGATGTTGAGCGGGCGTGATTTGCGCAATATGCACGCCAATCGGAATTATCGCAAAGATGGTACGGTGATCGATTGCGAATGGTACAACTCGGCGTTATTCGACTCGAACGGCAAATTGATTTCGGTGCGTTCCCAGGTGCTGGATGTGACGGAACGCAAGCGATTGCAAGCCGAACTTGAAGCCGTGGCCAAATTCCCCGCAGAAAATTCCAATCCAGTGATGCGAGTGAATGAGGACGGCGTCGTGCTGTATGCGAATCCCGCCAGCGCGCCATTGCTTCGATGGTGGAACTGCGAGGTTGGCAAGCTCATGCCTGAGCCAAGTTTAGCTCTGGTTCGACCCATGCTCAAGAGTGCTGCCCCACAGGAAATCGAAATAACGACCAAAGACCGCATTTTTAGTTTGATGTTAACGCCAATTGCCAACAGCGGTTATCTGAATATCTATGGGCGTGATATCACTGCCCATAAACAAGCCGAGCAAAAACTGGCTGAGCAAGCGTTCATGTTTGCCAACATCAACGATGCCATTATCCGCACCGACTTGGACAGCTGCATCACATATTGGAGCAAATCGGCTGAACGGATGTATGGCTATGCCGAAGCTGAGGTTCTGGGCAAGTTTGGACCTGAGGTTCTGAAATCGAGCTATTCTGCTATAATCCCTGAGGAAATAATTCAACGCCTCAACGAGACAGGCAAAGCGCTGGTGGAAGTTATCCATACGACCAAAGACGGACGCTGCTTGACCGTCGAAGTGCGCACGGCGGTCCTGTATGATGAGCTAGGGCATCCTCTGGGCTATCTCAGTGTCAACAGTGACATGACCGAACGCAAGCAGAGAGAAGAATTGGGACTGGCGCTCAATTCCATCAACGATATCATCATCAATTCGACTTTAGACTATGACAAAATAATCTCTAGTGTTTTAGCGCAAGCCGCACAAGCGCTCGTATGCGACTCGGCGGCGATTGCCCTGCGCGATGACGATCATTGGATCGTCAAGCATGTTTATGGTCTCGACGCGAACATCGTCGGCGTGAAAATGAACGACGACGAAGAGCGTCACGCCGTACTCGCCATCGAGACAAAGCAAATTGTCGCCGTCGACGATGCGTTTGAGGATGAGCGTTTCAATCGTGCCCATTTGAGAAAATGGGGGATTCGGTCCGTGTTGGTTGTGCCGATCATCGTACAGAACGAAACCATCGGCGTGATCTTTTTCAATTACCAAAAAACGCGCGTTACCTTCCAACCGCTCCAACTCGATTTTGCGAACAAATTGATGGTTGCGTTGGCGTCGGCGTTGGAAAACGCGCGCTTGTATCAGAACTTGCAGATCGAGCTTGCCGAGCGGAGGCGCATGGAACTTGTTCTGCGCCAAAGCGAAGAACGCTTCCGACTTGCACTGGCTCATGCGCCCATCTCCGTTGCGGCGCAAGACTGCAACCTGCGATTTATCTGGGTGTTCAACCGGCAGGAGCTGGATGCCAGCCGTTGGATTGGCAAGACGGATGCGGATTTGTATCTGCCGGAAGAAGCGGAACATCTCACCGCGCTCAAGCGCCGGGTGATGACGACCGCTATGCCATTGGGTGAGCAATTGTGGGTGACCGCCGGCGGACGGCGCGTGTTTCTGGATTTGTTCCTGGAACCGTTACGCGCGCCGAACCAGGAGATTATTGGCGTAGGCGTGGCGACCGTCGATCTCACCGAATTAAAAATGATGGAGATGCAAGCGCGCACGCAGGCGCATCGCATCACCGCGCTCGCCGATCTTTCGCAAAAGCTAGGACAAGCCGCGCTCGATATTCAAGCGATGGCGGATGTGGTTACGCGCGACATCGCCGAAATGATGGATGGGACTTGTTTTATTTCGCTCTTGTTGCCGGATGAGGCGTGGTTTTATCCGCAGAGCGCCGCCGTGCCAAATGGAATAGGCAATTTCGCGGAACACGTTTTCCCCTTGGCGTCAACGGTCTTGGACGCTGGGACTGATGCGACCCTTCAAGCCTATCAACCATCTCCGTGCCGCAAATTAACGCTCGACGAAGTTCGCCCGCTAGTCCAGGCAGAACATACCAGCAAGCTCGATCAATTTCGAGATATGCACTTGTTAGTGACGCCATTGCAGGTGCAGGGAAAGTGCATTGGCATTTTGGGAATCATGCGGAAGATAGCGGGACCGGCGATCATTGCAGATGAACCTTCGTTTCTGCAAGACGTGGCGGACCGCACGGCGACGGCATTCACCAATGCCAAACTGTTCCAGCAGATCGAAAGCGCACGGGCGGAGTTGGAGCAGCGCGTGCAAGAACGGACCGAATCGGAACGCCAACAACGCCAGTTGGCGGAAACCTTGCGCGACGCCAGTCGAACGTTCAATCAAACGACGCTCGATCTCAAACATGTCACGGCGGCGCTGATGGATTATTTGGCGTTGATGGTCCCGTACGATAGTATGCAAGTGATGCTGCTGGAAGGCGACAAACGCTTGCGAGTATTCGCGGCAACCGGTTATCCGGTCGAGTCGAATCCCGCGCAAAAGTGGATCGCATACGAGTTGGATACCAGTCCATTGCTCTGCGCCATGGTCGAAACCAAGACCAGTCGTCTCATTACCCATGTGAATCAAGAGCCGGAATGTGTGAGCCTGGTGAATCAACCGGAGATGAATAGCTGGCTGGGTGTCCCACTCCTCGCCAGCAATCAGATCGTCGGTTTGTATACCATTCATAAAGTTGAACCGGAGTTCTTTACCGCCGAGCATGTTCGTTTGGCAGACACCCTGGCTGCTTATGCCGCCATCGCTATTCAGAATGCGCAACATCATAGCCAATTGGAACAAGCGCACGCGCAATTGCAAACGCTCTCGCGGCAATTGCTCGAAGCGGAAGAGAATGAACGTCGCGCGGTAGCCCGCGAATTGCATGATGAGATTGGACAAGTGCTCACCGCCGTCCGGACCAATCTCGAAGTCATTCGTCTCACCACTGAGCCGCAAAACACCCGGCTGGAGGAAAGCACACACATTATCGACCAGGCGTTGGAGCAAGTGCGTTCACTTTCGCTCAATCTGCGGCCGTCCATGTTGGACGAATTTGGTCTGGTGGCGGCATTGGAATGGTACTTGGACCGGCAAGCGCAGCGTTCCGAATTGAGGATTGAATTTACCGCCGAGCCGCGTGACCTGGACTTGTCAGTCCCGCTGGCGACGACGTGTTTCCGGGTGGTGCAAGCCGCGATCACGAATGTGGTGCGTCATGCGCGAGCGCAGCGCATCCAAGTAAAGCTGTATCAACGCGCAGTCGCCGAGTCATCCGGCGCGTCAAAGGAATTGGAATTGCAGATTATTGACGACGGCGTGGGATTTGATGTGCCCATGGCGATCCAACACGGGTTGCTGGGTGAAAGCATGGGCATCCTGGGAATGCAGGAACGCGTCCGCCTAGCCAACGGTCAATTTACAATCGAATCGCAACCGGGATGTGGCACGCAAATTTGCGTGCATCTCCCAATCGAATAATTGAGACCCGAATACAACAAAACCAAAATACATTGGAGGCAGACAGATGAAACAATTGAACATTGTGCTCGCCGACGATCATCAACTCGTCCGCATGGGTTTTCGTGCTTTGCTGGAAAAGTTGGGTGTCACCGTTGTTGGCGAAGCGACCGATGGTCAGCAAGCGATCCAACTCGCGCAATCATTGCAGCCCGATGTCATGTTGATGGATATTGCGATGCCGAACCTAAATGGTTTGGAGGCGACTACGCGCATTGCGCAAACCAATCCCAACATCAAGATCATTATTCTGACGATGCATGCCACCGCCGAGTACGCCCGGCGCGCCATTCGCGCGGGCGCGATGGGGTATTTGCTCAAGAATGCAACGGCAGCGGAACTAGAAATCGCGTTGGACGCTGTCTCGCGCAACGAAATGTATATTTGCTCTGCGGTGTCCAAATATTTCGTCGAAAGTTTTACGCGCGGTGAGCAGTACCAAGAATCGGGGTTGGAAAAGCTCTCCTCGCGGCAGCGTGAGATTTTGCAACTGATCGCCGAAGGAAATTCGCGGCGTGAGATTGCGGAAAAGTTGAACATTAGCGTCAAGACATTCGATTCGTATCGTGCGCAGTTGATGGACCATCTGAATATCCATGACGTCGCCGGGTTGGTTCGTTTTGCAACACGCGTGGGACTCGTTTCACCAGACGCCTAAGTGCAATGTCGCCTAGTTCCTTGTGGGGGTCAAACGCGCAGAGCAACGCCCCCCTTGCGGGTGAGGCGCTAGACTACTCCAATAGTGCATCCAAAAAATAATGCATATACCGAGCACGGTCACATGCGAAGCGTGCGGTTTTGCACGCATCGCGTGGACTCGACGCTTTAGTGGGTCGCTACGAACGCTAACGAAACCGCGTAAACGCTCGACTCCAAAACCACAATCAATGCCCGTGTGCAGAATAGTTGACTCCACAACATTGCACTTGCTGGGGGCACTACTAGGGTTTTTGTGGCCGCACGTTAGCTGCTTACGGATGGAGCATAACCTATCGAATGATTTTGTAAACCCAATCTACGAAATCATTCGATAGGTTTTGCCATTTAGAGTTTGGACTTGATATGCTCGATAAAATCGTTAGATTGGCTACTATCCACGGTTTTACGTTCTGCTCCTAAAATCCAAAAAACTACGTAAGAATTATGACATAGCATCAGAACTTTTCTGATTGTCTCCTCGCTGCCCCTGTCGTACACTAAAGCTACTCTAACGCTGAGGAGTGCTGTGTTTCCACTACGCATACTAATTGTCGATTCTAATATAGAATTTCTAGAGTCAGCTGCCCACTTGCTCATGTTGCAGCCAAACGTCCAAATAGTGTATTACGCTGTATCTGAGAGTGATGCGCTGGAACAACTACCGCTTTTGAATCCCAATCTTGTTCTTGCCAATTGGAACTTGTCGGATTCAACTGGGTTGACGCTGACGCGGCTGCTAAAGAATCGGCCTTGTCCACCGCACGTGGTTCTGCTGTCTTTGGTGGACTTGCCGATCTATCACACCGTGGCAAAAGAAGCTGGGGCAGATGGATTGATCTGTACTATCGATTGGAATGTCGGACTCTTCAAGTTATTGCAAGAAATCGACCCGTCGCCACAGGACCTCGCTGTTCCGCTTGAGTCGCAACCGTTGGAACGAGCCGATGCGGTGAAAACTGGCGAAGCGTAGTTTGGAAACCGCGGCACTCTGCGTTTAAATTTTGATCAGGCACAGTTGTCATCATTGCGCTAACAAGAGGATGAATCATGGAATGTCACTGGAGTACCTTCCAAGAGCTGGATTTGCTAGAGCAAGACTTGCGCCGTCAACTGTCTGAAGTTCAAGACACCCGCTTTGCTATGCGCCATGACCCCGCCTTTGGTTTTTCGGCGTTGACCACGCCTCGCCTGGCGCGTTCGCTTGAAATGATCGACGCCGATTTGCACCGGCGCATTTGGTCCGATTCGATCAGTGAAGGCGCGGTCACCTTGCATCTCGATGGAACCATTGGCTATTGCAATTCGCGCTTTGCCCAACTCGTCGATAAGGCGATCGATGAGTTGATCGACATGCCGTTCAAGCAATGGATTGTGCCAGCCGAACAGCCCACCGTCGAGATTATGCTGCTTCAAGCCCAGACCGACCGGGCAGAGAGTGAATTTCATCTTGCCGCCGCCAATGGCACGTTTGTTCCGGTCCGACTAGCCCTTCGCCCATTTGAATCAGAAGAGTTGTGCGGTATCTGTGTCGTCGTGACCGACATTGCGGAGCAAATGCGCATCAAAGACAATCTGCTGTACGTCAGCACGCATGATGCTTTGACGGGTCTCTTTAATCAAAATTGGTTTTACACGGAATTGGTTCGCTTTCAACGCAGCCGCGCATATCCGGTGAGCGTCGCGTTTATCGACCTGGACAATATGCGTGAGGTGAATGAAAAACTAGGTCATGCCGAGGGTGATGAATTGCTCAAGCGCGCGACGGCTGTCTTGCAAAGCGCCTTTCGTGTGGAAGATATTGTGGCTCGCGTTGGCGGCGACGAGTTCGCTGTGCTCCTGCCCGATACGGATGCAACGACAATGCAAAATATGATCGGTCGCGTCCGGAACAAGCTTGCGTTGCATAACGCCGTTCATCAGTCGCCCGAATTGTCTTTTTCGATTGGGGTCGCGACAGCAGAAAAAGGTCAAGCGCTATCGGATGCGTTAAAGCAAGCGGACCAATCGATGTACGAAGACAAGCGCAGACGGAGTGACATGGATTTGCCTGTCGCCGCCAACGCAATCCGAGTGGTTGATGCAAGCAAGAGCTGGCAATTCACCAAAGTGAGTGAAGTCGCCAACTAAGCCTGTGGCGCTAGTTTCTTCGGCAAGTGCCGCACTTGCGTGATGGTCAAATTTGGAATTTGTCCTACGTGCGGACAAGTTAAGGAAGCGAGATACAATCACGCTCAAGATCGGCGTAAGCGTAAATGTGTCTCGCTTTAAATTCACAAAATGAGGTAGGCAAGGTCGGCTGAAATCCCGCCAGGATTTTACAACGAGGTGAAACATGTCCCAATCACTTTTCCTTTCCAATCGCCCGACTCCAGTGACGGACTCGATTCAGCCACTCTTTGGTGACGACTCGAAGCGCCGTGCGTTGCGTGAGAACTTGGGCATTCTCATTCTCTTCGGGCTCGCCCTAGTTGCGATTCTTAATTTGCCCATCGAGCGAATCTTTGAATCGCTATTCAAGTACGATCAATATCGCCTCTTTCTGATTGCATCGAGTTTTGCGATTGTGACTGTCGCCATTCGCCGGCGTCAGCAAGCGTTGCGCGAATCCACCGCGCACGAGGCGTTGGTGCGAGACCTGACCGAGAATTCGCGCATCGAAAATCAATTGAACCAACTGTCGAGTCTCTTGCATACCTGTTTTACGCTCGAAGAAGTGGGCCAAGTCATTCCGAGTTTTGCGCAACAGCTTTTCCCAGGTTACGCCGGGGCATTGTACATCTTTAGAAACTCTCCCAACTTGCTGGAACTCGCAGCGCACTGGGGAAATGCGAACGCGCCGGAATCCATGTTCACGACCGATCATTGTTGGGCGCTGCATCAAGGTCAAATGTTCGTCGTGCCGGATCCAAGCACCAACGTGCTCTGCCAGCACGTTAATCATGGCAAGCCGTACGTCTGTTTGCCGATGATGGCGCACGGCGAAATCTTAGCGTTGCTCCATGTTTATCCTACCGGTGATGCTGCGGTAGAATCACCCATGACCGAAGCACAACAAAATCTGCTGTATCGTTTTGTAGAACATATTGCGTTACCGTTGTCTAATTTAAAGTTGCGTGATACATTGCGTCAACAATCGATTCGCGATTCACTGACCGGACTATTCAATCGCCGCTACCTAGACGAAGTTCTTCCCACCGAAATCGAACGCGCGCGCCGAGCGAATAGTTTTGTGAGTGTCATCATGCTTGACATTGATAATTTTAGGCAGTTCAACGACATTTATGGTCACGAAGCCGGGGATGCGGTGCTCCAAGCGCTGGGTAGATTCCTCTATCGCTATACGCGCGAAGGCGATATTGTCTTTCGTCATGGCGGTGAGGAATTTGCGCTGATCTTGCCTGGAGCGTCGGCAGACATCGCACAAAAACGCGCCGAAGAGTTGTGTCAAGGCGTGCACAGCTTGCGGACTGAGTTCCAAGGACAAACCCTGGGACCAGGTTCCGTATCTCTGGGAATCGCGACCTTTCCCAATCATGGCGAGAATGCCACGTTGGTGCTCACGGCTGCCGATGCATCATTGATTCAAGCCAAAAGTGAAGGACGCGACCGCGTTGTTCTTGCGGCATAATTGCTGAACTTGGGCACAACCGTAAAGTTGCGGCATGACCGATGGGGGCATGGAGTCCAGGTCGACCTAGTCCAAAAAGAATTGCTCACCCTTGAAGAACAGGGTTTGGTGCAGATGAGGTTGATCGCCAACATCACGTTTTACAGTTTGACGACCCATCCTAAACAAAGAGGGTTAGTTTGCGAACTGTAGGAATGGCTAGCGCAATGGGACACGCGCATTCGCCAAATCCAACGGCTTTGCTGGGGCGACCATTCATCACGATGGCATGCAGGACCATGGCGCAACCAGCGTTAAGAGGGGGGAACCACATCCCGGAAGGTTTTCAAAAAACTTCCGGGATTTTTGTTACTGCCTACCTCACCCCCATCCCCCTTCCCCTTCCCCCTCTCCCGATTCTCACTTCAGAATCGGGAGAGGGGGAAGGGGTGTCCAAAGGACGGGGATGGAGGTGAGGCATCTCACGGACACGAATCGCTCAAAACACTCACCGTTCCTGCCGCGTTGTTTGAAATATAAACTTGCCCATTCAGCACGGCGATGCCATCGCCGCCATCCGCGCCTTGATTGCCGACTGAAACCGTTGTGATGCTATCGAGCGTGGTACCATCGCGCACATCGACTTGATTGACATCTGCCAGCACGACAAAGAGATGATTCGTCGATGGATTGTACGCCAGTGCGTAAGGTGTCTGTGCCAACGTAACGCTCGTAATAATAGAACCTGTGCTGGCATTGAACACAAAAATTTGATTCGTGTCGCGATTCGAAACATAGAGGCGATTCACCGCCGTATTCAGCGCGACGCCGAACGAACCTCCGCCCGATGCCGTGAAATCGGAAATCGGCGAGCTATCGGTTCCGACGACTTGTACGCCACCCGTCCAGTACGATACGAACGCGCGATCATTCGATGGTGCGACGAGCGCGGGATTGCCTCCGACATTCGAGGTGGTTACGTTCAGCGTGCCCGCATCGACGACGGACACCGAGTTGGAATTAAAGTTTGCGATCCACGCATATCCATTCGCCGCGCCAACGCCGTACGGCTGAGACCCCACCGTTCGATTCGCGATAAACGCCCCGCTCGTTCCATCCAGAATTGCCACGCTGTTTGTGTCGCGCAATGCGACGAATACTTTGCCACTGGTCATTCCAATTCCGTTCGCGTGTCCGCTGTTGTTGGTTGACCACGTCGCCGTGACGGAATTGGTCGCGCTGTTGATGACGGCGACGCTCGAACTATCGTAGAGACTAACAAACGCGCGGTTGGTCGCCGAATCGACGGCGATGCCTTTGGGATGCGCGCCCACCGTGATCGTGCCGATATGCGATATGGTGCAGGTCGGCGCGCTCGCTTTAATCATGAGCGGCAAATAAACTATGTTCGATAGTGGCGGCGCATCTGTTGGCCACATGCAGATGGCATCCATCCATACTTTGTTACGATAATTTGAGCTGGTGTTGATATTGCGCAGGAAAAATGTAGTGTGACTGGTCTGCGCTGCAAACAAGCGCGAAAGTTCAGGGCGATTTGTTGCGGCAGATCCGGGCCAAAAGATGGTCCCCCAAGCAACGCTGGCAGAATTTGGATCTGTCCCGCCACTCAAATCAACGCCCAACTGTCGCCCAATCAAATCGTAGGTATGGTTTTTTGTGTCGCCGGGATCGTATGCCGTTCGTGCGAGACCCCATCGAAATTGGTAATAATTGCCCGGCGCTAGTCCGTTGACCGTTTGATAAATGCCGGCATCAAAGGTCGCTGCATCGGACCAAATGTACTGGGAGTGCCCGTTATCAATCCCCTCATTATCGACCCGCTCAAACACTGGTGCGCCCTCTAATACAAAGGCATTCCAATTCGCTGCCAGCGTGTTATCTGGATTGGCATATATCATCGAGCCATTCACGATTAGATTATTCGGATCCATCGCACACGGATCACTCAATGTGGCGACGGCGCGCTCTTGAAATACCGAAGCGAACAACAGCATGACGAATAAAATGCTACAAAGAAATAAGAAGATTGCTTTACTTGATTTCATCGGATTAACTCTTGGCTAGATATTATTTGTGCGAGATAATGGTGTCAATGGAATGATGGTACCATCGTCAATTTATTCATGACTCGATGGGGGGCACATGGATATTTACACAAAATCAAGAGAAAAAGCGTCACGTTTTTCAAAGCGGATCGTTTCTACTCTTAGAGGTAAAACCAGAATGTTTTCTCAACCGACACTGTTGTCGCAACTGACAACGGATGTGAATTCTTGGTTCAATAGAAAGGAAACAAGAATGAAAAAAGCACGAGACATTATGACTGGCACGCTCATCACCTGTTCGACGGATGCGCCCATCGCCGAGGCGGCGCGCCTGATGCGCGATGGCGACACGGGAAATGTATTGGTGACCAAAGATCGCAAGCTAGTCGGCATCATCACCGACCGCGATATAGCGCTGCATATGGCATCGGAGCAAGACATGACCGATGTGACGGCTGGCGATATCATGAGTTCAAAAATCATTACCGGTCAAGCGAATTGGGATTTGAGCAAAGTTGCCGAGGTCATGAGCAAGTATCAAATTCGACGCTTGCCCATTCTCGACGACGGCGTGTTGGTCGGGATAATTTCTGTGGGTGATCTCGCGCGTCACGATGAGCGCAATTCGCGGGTTGCTCAAACGATCAAGCAAATTTCTGAACCGCGCGAAGTTCATCGGCTGCATACCAAAGGGCGCTCGTGGATGTGGGGTCTGTTGGGCATGATCACTGCCATTGGGATGGCAACCATTTTGACCCGCTCGCCCAGGACGTTAAGAACGATTCAAAAGCAAGTCAAAAACGCGCACGTTGCCGACAAGGTCTCGAACGTTTGGGACATGGGTCTCAAGCAGATGGCAAAGAGTGCGTTCGTTGCCGAAACCGTTTCCAATGTCTGGGATAAAAGTCGGAAACGCCTGAACAAGCGCACATCGGGTATACCCTTGATGACACGCGCCGGAAGTATGCGCAAGCGCTTTATGAAAATGATCTAGTCAAGGGCGAGATTATTATAGACCCTAAAGGTTTCCCCGCCTAATCTAGTACTCCGTCACACTGATGTTGACCGGTAGCCTAGCCCCTTGTGGGCGTAGCACACTACCGAAAACGCGCACAAGGCGCATTGCTACCTCCCTCATTATCAGTGTGACGGAGTACTAGTGCAGACACAAAATAACGCGGCGAGGTTAATCACGCATGAAATACGCTTGGCTCACTACGCAAGATTTTGTGGATGCACTACTAGCGATGAGTAAGGCGAGTTGCGTCCAGTTGAAAAGGTACGAGTTTGTGAAAAGACCTTTAGGGTCTTGTCGGCGCTGTGCGTGTGATGGTTAAATCCAATAGACCTACGAATCGAGTTCAGAGACCTAAAGGTGTGAGTTGACTGAATGACCTCTAGTGTCTGAAAGGTTAGGGTGTTAACGCTTGCACGCCGAGTCCTACTCTGGCGGAGCAAGCGTTTCTTGTGTTGGCGATACTGTGAATGAAAGTAGAATTATGAACAACAAAAATGCAAATCAAATCGCGGTTGGACCCGGCGTGTCAACGCCTAGTCAACCGACAGAGAAAACTAAACTCAAGCGGATTCAAATCCCGCAACGAATTAATACTCCCACTCCGTCTGAAGCGATGCAGGAAAAGTATGCCGGCTTGCACGAGCAACTTGAGCGACTCTCCCAAAGGGTTGAACAAGACCCCAACGATCCAGAGGCGCGTCGGCGGTTGCAGCATGTGCTGCGCCAGATGCTCGAACAAGATGCGTTTTTGGATTATCAATACCAATCGGACAGTATCTACCGGGTAAAAACCGGCGCAGGACTGGAGGTCAATGTTCCCAAAGAGCGTGCGGTGATGCAACCCTATGCTGCGATGAAATCCTCCGCATTGCATTCCCCGATGCGGTTGTTTCGGCTGGCGCTCTTGGGCTTGTTGCTCTCTGGGGTGCCCACCTTTTTTATTACGCCCATCATCATGTGGCAACTGTTATTCGCCTTGGTAGACAAGCCACTTTCGCGCGCCGAAAAAATTCATGCGACGACCTTGATGTTTAGCTCCTTCATTTTATTTAGCGTCGCCTGCGTATTGAGCGTGTTGTTGATCTTGCATCTCATTGCGTAATGGACATTCTTTAACTCAACCCTCGCTGGTTGGATGAATCGATATGATAACTCGTATATTGTTTCTAACTGCCATCTGGTTTTTCCTCAGTTTTATCACTCTCGTTTTCTATGGTATCCGTACCAAGCACGGCAATCTGCTGATCTCGATCATGTGGTTGATCGTCGTGATCTTGGCCGGCGATGTGTGGGCGCTGTACACGTTTGGCATCCCCAACGAAATTGCTGTCGCTAGCGTCATTGCGTTCATCCTCGGCGTCATCTGGATCCTGCTGCATCGCGATTGGAATCGATTTGGCCAAGTCGCTTGGATCATGATGTTCATCGCGACGATGACATATTTGACGTACACGGCCGCCATCACCGCATTCTCGCCGACGAATGCAATCGGCTTTATCCTCGCCGTGATCTTCTTTTTCGTCGAATGTATTGCGTTGTTCTTGTCGCTGTCGTACGCCTACGAAGCTTTGGATGTCTTGACGCGCTTTCGCTGGCGGCGGCGCTTTGGTCCGTTCAAGCCGGTCCCCGGCTACGAACCCAAAGTCTCGCTGCATGTTCCGGCGTACAACGAACCGGTCGAGGTGCTGGAATCGACCCTGCGAAATCTTTCGTGGCTCAATTATTCCAACTATGAAGTTCTAGTGGTAGACAACAACACCCCAGATGAAAAATCCTGGAAGCCGCTCGCCGATCTGTGTCGCAAGTTTGGTCCGCGTTTTCGTTTTGTCCATCTCGATCATTGGCCGGGGTACAAGTCGGGTGCGCTTAATTTTGCGCTCGCGCAAACCTCACCCGATGCGGAAATCATCGGCATCATCGACGCCGATTACGAAGTGACGCCAGACTTTTTGCGCGATACGGTGCCTGCCTTTGCCGATCCGGAGGTCGCGTTTGTCCAAACGCCCCAGGATTATCGCGGCATCAAGCTCAATCCATTTTTCGAGGCGGCGTATCACGGCTATAAATATTTCTTTGAAGTGTCGATGCCGTCGCGGAATGAAGACAATGCCATCATCTTTGCGGGGACAATGGGCTTGCTCCGCAAATCGGTTTTGCAAGAGATCGGCGGCTGGGACGAGTGGTGTATTACCGAAGACGCCGAAGCCAGTCTGCGAATTTTGCAGCGCGGCTATAAATCGATTTACATCAACAAATCGTACGGGCGCGGCTTGATTCCACTCACGTTCGATGGATTCAAAAAGCAACGCTTTCGCTGGTGCTTTGGCGGGATTCAAATCTTGCGCAAGCATTGGAGTGCGCTTATGCCTTGGGCGCACCTGGTCGATCCGTCGAATTGCTTGACGTTTATGCAGCGCTATTACTATTTGGTCGGCGGCTTGCAATGGTACAACGATTTGTTGAATCTGTTCTTTGTGTTCTTTTTGATCGTCGGCGGGGTCATTAGTCAACTGGAGATTCAAGGCTTGCGTACCTTGACGACGCCGCTATTGGTGATGCCGGTTCTGTTTCTCATCGTCTCCATGTGGCGATTCTTGTGGGTGCTGCGCCACAGCTTGCATCTCAATCTAAAAGACGCGCTGCGCGCGATGGAAAATTTTTTCAGTCTCGGCTGGGCGGTCACGCTGGCAAGTATCCAAGGCTTGATTCAACCGCAAGGCGTGTTCTTGCGCACACCCAAGAGTCGATCACGGTTAGGGTTTGTGAATGCGTTGAATGCGACGCGTTGGGAAACCTTGATTGGACTCACCTGTGGTATTACAGGCGTGACGTTTACTATCCTGAAACCGACGTTTGCCACTGCCACGCTGGGTGTTTTGCTATTGTGGGAAGCCAGTCTGTTCCTTTCAGCACCGGTGTACAGCTTGGCTAGTCTCGGCGAAGAAAAACCGGATCGAGTGAGTGTTCAAGGTGAGCGACCCGTTTCAGAAAACTGGGCTGCCGGCTGGGTGATGGCTGGCGCGTTAGTCTTGTTAGCGGTTCTCGCCCTAATTCGAATTATGCCTACGCCAACTACTTTGCCTGCGTACACCCAGTTTCAACCGCCCGAAGTTCCCATTCAGCGCTTGATCATTCCGACGCGGGTTCCGTTGCCAACAGAAGTGCCGCGCCCAACGGCTACGCCCCGCTTGGTTGCGCCCACCACGACGCCGCCAATCGTGCCTTCATTGACTCCAACGCCAATAAGACCAACGCTTACTCCAATACCAAGTGCAACGCCCGTAATCATCATACCAACATCAACGCCGATGGTTGTTCCATCGGCAACGCCGTTGCCAACAATCGCGCCAACGCTAACACCGGTTCCGACGACGATTCCAACTCAAGTGAGCACGGCAACACCGACACTTGCACTACCCACACCAACGTCAACCTTTACACCGACGTTTACACCGACGCGATTACCTTGATCGAACATTCGTCTTACTTGCTATTTAAAAGTCCGGCATGGTCGAAACCCATGCCGGACTTTTTTCATTCTTTTCAGAATAAAGATTCGCCGATCGGGCATTTTTGCTGTAGCTGATTATGTGACAAACCACTAAAAGTTTTTCGACGTTATTTTTCTTCAATGCCCTATATGCTCAAATGCTTCTAGCTTATATATTTAACTCAGCGCAAGTTTTGCAACAAAAGACTCACGCGTCAGTTCACCGATCTTTGACGCCGTCGAGGCTTTTTCTTCAACCCAACATCTTTGGAGGTTATATATGTGGCGGACACTGTCCGATACTCGCCCAAGCTCGACCTTTTATCGCCGTTCGTCGGCGTTAAGTTTTGACGTTATCGATGCGCCAACCTTTGCGCGCTTGTATAGCTATTACGTCGACAAGATATTCAAGTACGTTTATAACAAAATTGGCAAATCAGTTGAAGCCGAAGATTTAACTGCCCAGGTGTTTATGAAAGCTTGGCAAGCGATCGGTCGCTATCGTCGCACCGAATATCCTTTCTCCGCGTGGCTTTTTAAAATCGCGCATAATCTCGTCGTCGATTACTTTCGCACCCGGCGCGAAGTCCTCTCGATTGAACGCCTGCCTTTTGAGATCGATGCAGGCAACGATTCGTTGGATATGATGGCGCAGCGTACCTTGACCGCTGCCGATCTCCGCAAAGCGATTGCGCAATTGACCGAGGCGCAGCGCCAGGTGATCGTCCTCAAGTTTTTAGAGGGTTATAGTACAGAGGAAACGGCCCGCATCATTTCCAAAGATAAAGGGGCTGTGCGCGCTTTGCAACATCGCGCCTTGCTGGCGCTCAAGCAAGCCTGTGATGCCGAGTACGGTTCGAACTCTTCCCAGGAATCAGCGGTTAAGCAGTAAGGGCAAGAATAGATTGAATTGGAGCGACGGCGGCAGATTGATTGCCAATGGTTCGACTCCCCAAACGAGTTTCCCATTTAAATACAACGTGATCTTGTTCCAATCTACAAACTGACCTTGGCTCGGCGTATACGAAAAATCGTTCGCTTGGTTGTAGAGCGACCAATCGTTCTTGTTGAATCGATTCTGGATTTGTCCCGTACTCATCCCCGGTGTCAGATTCCCCGCGTTCGCCGAAAACCCAAGTTCGAGAAAGTGATCTGCCGTTGTCGTTTTGCTAGAGAAGGAAAGCGCATTCAAGCGCGCGGTTACATTGGTGCAGCCGACGTACGCGTAATCGCAATAGTAGGTTTGCGTCTGCATCCCATCGAGCGTGAACCAGTAACGCAGCGTGAGTTGGTTGAGCGGAATGATGGAATTGCCCGTGTTGACAATTTGAAGAATCGGCTGAATTTGGTTAGTCGTCGCCGGAGTATTTCCGTTTAGATATTGGACCTTGACGCCGCAATTCGTACACGGAATCGGCGTGATGGTTGGGTGAATGGGTGTCGCCGTTGGCGCAACGGTTCTTTGAACGGTTACGGTCGGCGGAACAGGTGTCGTCGTCGGAGCAACAGTTGGCGGCGGAGGTGTTGCTGTCGGAATGATCGGTCCGCCGGAATCTAGCGCGAACATGATCGATGCGTGACTCGTACCTGTTGCATCCACGCCGCCTGCCAGATACGATTGCTTGTCCGTGTTGATCGTGAGCCAGTCGTTGTTCAAAATTCCACCCGTATCGCCCGAGTTGGGATTCCAAGTCCAGAAGGTCCAGTTTATCCCAGTCGCCCCAGTCCCCAGGTAATTCGTCAGCGCATTCAGCCATTCGCGGTCTAAAGTGGATTGCAGCAGAGTGCCAAACTCGCCAACCCAAACTGGCGCGATGTTATTTTTGTGCACATATCCCCAGTATTTATCCCAGATGCCAGGCAGATTTCGCGGATACGTTGAATCGTTGAACCACCATTGCGGATAAACCGTCGATGGATAATCGTGCACCGAATAAACCAATCGATTTGCGATATTTAATTGCACGGGATGCGCTGCAACGCCCGCTAGATTTCCACCCCACCAGTAACATTCGCCATTGTAGCAATTGACGCCTTCGACAAAGATAAGCCAGTTTTGATTTACTGACAGAATGGCATTGCCAGCGCGCTGCGCGGCGAGTCGCCAGTCGAGCGCCGTGTTGCCGCAACCCCAACACGCTGGGTCGTGTGGCTCGTTGTGCAAGTCTGCCCCGACGACGGTCGGATTGTTCGCGTATCGTTGGGCGAGCATTTGCCAATCGCTGATCCAACGCTGCTCGGAATACGCCGAGGTGTACCACAGCGCCGATTGCGCGCCTGAATCCGGACGATGGCGATCCAAAATGATGCGCAATCCGATTTGAGTGGCGTACGCGACGATGCGGTCCATAATGCCGAGACCATTCAAACCCACCAGGTCGGCATTTTTGCCGCCAGAGAAATCAAGGCCATTGGGCGTACTGCCAGCATCGAAGAGTTGATTGGAGAACGGAAGACGCAACGTGTTGTAACCTTGCGCCTTGATTTGATTCAGCATGTCTTTGTAATCGCGTGACCATAAACCGTGCGGCGCATAACTCGCCGTTTCCATGCCGAACCAATTGATGCCGGCGATTCGGACCGGCCGATTGTTTGAATCGAGGATTTGATTTCCGTTCGTGTGCCAATAGCCCGAACCAGAAGCGTGCGTCGATGGTGAACGCAGTGTGCTTAGCGCGAGAACGGCGATAAGGACGAGTGCGATCGGCAAGAATCGAAATGCGCGTTTGTGGAATTGGAACAATTCTTCCCCCTGAGAAATGGAATAAGACTGCATGGTCTGAAGTAGTCGCACTCCGCCCAATCAATGTGGAATGAAGAAAAACCCATGAAGGAACGTGGCGTTGCCAGCAATGGTTTATTGCACGATGGTGAAAGTAGTGCTGCGGATGAACAGATCGATTGAGGAATCGTGCCAAGTGGAAGTGCGATGTCGTTAACTCGATGAATCGCTTCGCGAACCGCGTAGCGTAAACGAATGTCTATCGTCGAGTAGGTCGTGAATCGTTTATTCGGTGAGCATTCGTCGAGTTGTGTTTAGACCAGCGTCAATGTAACATGACTAGACGAACGAATTGAATAGGACAATGGTCTCTACTACGAGAACTGTTGTAGTAGACCTTCACAACGTCCGGAAATAAAAATCCACTTGCGTTGGATAAACAACTGCAAGCGGATTTGTCACTCGTGGCGCGAGCGGCTCGCTCGCTCTGTTTTGGTTGACAGAGATGGTAGTTTGCGCCGCTTCTCGCAATCAGTACTTCACGAACTGTCATTTCGAGGGAGTGGAGCGACCGAGAAATCTCGTTATTCCAACCGAAAAACGGGATTTCTCGCTCCGCTCGAAATGACAAACGAGTGTTTCGTGAAGTACTGGCAATAACACGTATAGTCAAAAAATTTTTCCCGCTGTGATGCACAGCATCAACAACACAACCGTCAGATAAATATTCGAAGCGAGGAATACCGATTTCGCATGTTGTCCCGTTGGCGTGACATACAGCCGAACGCAGCGCAAGAGCAAATCGCCGGTCGCAAGCGCGATGGGAATCAAATACAGCCAGCCAATCGTGACGGTTGCCGAGAGCGCGAGCGCCGCGAAACCTGTTGCGACTGTGTGCAGCGCAATCCAAAACGCCGATTCGCGCGGTGAGATGCGGACGGGCAGCATCGGCATTGAAACGCGCGCGTAATCTTGTCGATACATCAGCGCGAGACTCCAAAAGTGGGTCGGTGTCCAAAGGAAAATGAGTAATCCCAGGATGATGGCGCCAGGCTGCGTCCACACCGCCGCCGAAGAACTGACCGCTGCGCCCCCGCTCATCACGGCGCACGTTCCCGCAAATCCGCCAATCACGATGTTGAGCACCGAGCGCGGCTTGAGCCACAGCGTATAAATGCCAACATAGATAACTGCGCCCGCTATCGACCAGAAGGCGAGCGCGGGATTGAACGGCAGAACGGCGAGCGATGGAACAAAGATCAATGCCAACGCAATGGGCAAGACCCAGCTTGGATTGGCAATCGCGCCCATGACGAGCGGACGCTTGCGCGTGCGATTCATCTCCGCATCGATGTCGCGCTCGAAATATTGATTGAGTGCAGATGCACCTGCCGCCGCCGAGCCGCCGGTCAGTGTTAGCAGAATCAATGCGCCGAATCCGGGAAAGCCACGCGCTGCCAAAAACGCGCCGCCTACACCAGCAAACAAAAGAAGAACGACGATGCGTAATTTAAAAAGCATCGTGATGGTTTGAAAAAACGTGGCGGTTTGCGGAACAGGGCGAGAGGCGGTGCGAGTAATCATGGTGTACCTTTCTGACAAGAACCCCAAAGGTTTTCTTTGGTAACGCATAGTCTAATCGGGCAAGGTATCTTTCCTTACCAACGACCTTGCCAAGCAAAGAAAACCTTTAGGGTCTGTGCTATTATCCAACATCCAGCCGAGAGAGAACGCGTGCGATGATGACGAGCGCAATGCCCATAGGCACACCCATCACCACCGTCGGGATCAACGTCATGAGCAAACTATCGCGTGGGCGAACTTCGAGTCCGACCGAGCCGCTGGGATGAATGGTGCAGAGATAACTATAACTTTGCGCTTTGTCGAGCGGCACATTCAATGTGGTATTGGCAGGAATCCAAAAGGGTCCCAGTTCGTGATTGACGACGTCTTGATTGACGATCGCCAACACATCGCCTTGAACAAAAACCGATTTGGCAGGAATCGACGGGACAGCCTCACCCGCTTTAATTCGTTCTGCCGTGCCTAGCGGAAGCACCAACTCGATGCGTTGCGGTGGACGAAGCACACCTCCGCCGACGGTTACCCACGACACGACGCTAATTGCGCCGATCAACAATGGACCGACCAAAAACAAGATACAAGTTTTGGCATCAATGGAAAATCGATTTACTATAGCTGTCATTTTCACACTTTCTTTTTCAACAATACGCGCAGGTCGGCTGCTATATCTTGCCAGGGAATTCCGGTGTAGATGAAACTCAATTGTCCTTGATCGTCGAACAAGTACATCGCATTTGTGTGATCGACCTTGGGAGTGCCGTCTGCGTTCGCCTCCGCCGCTACGCCGTACTTGCGATACATCAAGTTGAGCGTCGCGGGCGTCCCCGTCAAACCGATGAACGATGGATCGAATTGACCCAGGTACACTTTCATTTGCTCCGGCGTATCCCGAACCGGATCGACGGTGACGAACACGAAATGCGCGCGCGCGGCATCGGTCTTCAAATCGTCATGGATTTTTTTGAATTGCGCGAGAGTGAGCGGACATTCGTCCGGGCAGTGCGTGTATCCGAAATAAATCAAGAGCCAATTGCCGCGATAATCGCTCAGGCGCGTTGTGTGATTGTCTTGATTGGTCAACGCAAAATCGGCGAAGGTCATGGGCGGCTGCAATTGCGTGCCGTGAAACGTGTACGGTTTGGACGCGCAACCGTCAAATAGAAGCGCGCCGATGAGACAAGCCAGCAATGCGATGGTGTATTTCATGGTTGCACGATTTGCGCTTGGGATTGGGATTGGGGTCGGATAGGCAGACGGCGTTTGCTGACCACGTAACCTAGACTGCCAATGCCGAGAATCGCCGTGAACGAAAACCAGGTGAGGGCGTAACCCAGGTGTGGACCTTCGGTTAGGTCGAGATTCACGTCGCTGCGATAGGGGAGATTTTTCCACGCGCTATCGGGAAATTGTTGAACATAGATCGGCACGAGTCGATGCGAGATTTGTTTTTGTAACGCAAGAATGTCCACGCGAAACCAAGTGGTTTGATGCGTCACCCCAGCAGGCGCACCGAGCGGCGACGTTTGCGATTGCAGAATGCGCCCACGCACTTCGACGATTTCTGATTCGGCGAACTGGCTCCACTTGGTCGAGTCCGATTGCGAGTACGGAATCCACCCGCGATCGACCAACACTGCTTGATCGCTGTCGTCGAGGACGAGCGGCGTAATCAAATGAACACCTGGTTGCGCGTTCCATTCTTGATTGTTGAGCGCGACTTGCTGCGAATAATCATATCGTCCGCGCAGTACGATGGAGCGATAATTCAGACCTGACAGGTCTGTAGAACCTGTCAGGTCTGCGACGGTGAGCGGCGACGCTTGCAACTGTGCGGTGACGTCGGCGTTGAACGTGCGCCGCTGTGCAAGGCGATCCAATTGCCAAAAGCCCAATCGGATCATGACAGCCATGGCAATGATGACGAGTACGATGGTAAGAATTGCCTTGCGCTTCATTTCGATTACGGTGTGACGGTGAACTCGGTGTACATTCCGAGTTTGTGGTGACCGGCTTTGTTGCAGAGCAATAGGTATCGACCCGCCGGGAGTTCAACGGTGAGGACGCCGCCTTTGCCGGCATCGATGTCTTCTATCCCGTTCACCTTGTCCAGCTTGGTTTCGTCGACGACGCCTTGCTCGTTTAGTGGAAGTTTTTCGCCCGGCAAGTCGGTTTTGATAATGAGCATCTCGTGAATTTGTTCCTTGGCTTCGTTCTTGACGCGGAACGTGATTTCACCTGCTGGAGCCGACTTGGCGGAAGGGAGGATGCTGAAATCGGTGAGTCGGACGGAGACAATGTCTGCCTTGCCTTTTTGACTCAAGCTCTTGATATAGATGATTACACTATTGATCTGATCGGGCGTCAACGTCTTGGCAAAGTTCGGCGGCATGGTGCCTTTTTTGTCTGCGAAACCTTTGACGATCTTGAAATCGGGATTGGTGATGTATTGCTTCAAGTAATTTTCGTCCGCGACTTGAGAGGTTCCGTCTTCGAATTCAACTTTGTTACCGTAGAGATCAAGCCATGATGGACCGATGACCACCTTTCCATCGATCGAATGGCACGCGGTACAGCCGGCTGACTTGGAAATGGCGGCTCCACGCGCGATGGGATCATCCGCTAAATCGCTTTGCTCGCCGGCCCACGCGTCAAAATCGGCTTGACTAAGCACGCGCACTGGCACGCTCATCGCGGCGTGACCCGTGCCGCAAATTTCGGTACACTGCACGCGCATGTTAAAGTCTTGCGCAAAGCTGACGACTTTGTTCGGCGTAATGTACATCGTCGTCGTTGTCCCCGGCACAGCATCCATCTTGTTGCGGAACGCCGGAATCCAGAACGAGTGGAGCACATCAGCCGAAGTGATTTCGAACTTGACACGCTTGTCGACCGGCAAGACGACTTCGCTCAAACCGCTGATGTTGTACGCCGGATACGAAATGTCCCAAGCCCATTGTCGCCCAACGACCTTGACGACGACATCGGGGTTGTGGTTGCTTTGAAATTCGGCGAGACCGGTGAGACCGGGATAAATGATGACGACGACGCACAGTCCACCCGTGATGGCAAGCCAGGCACCTGCAAACCAATCGTTGTTGCGAATCGGCGCGCCGTTTTCCAACACGTCGTCTTTAGCGCGAAAGCGGTACAGACTATAAGCCAAGACCGCAATGACGAACGTAAAGACGGGGGTGCCAAGCGCCAGCAGCACATGAAACGAATCGTCGCTGACGATGGCTTCTTGGGCTGCGGCTAGAGGAAAAAGTCCATAGAGACCAGGGAGCAATAGTTCGGCAATGAATGTCAAAACAAACCAAAGAATTGCTGTATTGATTACGTCACGTCGCATAGCGAATCTCCTCGATGTGTTGTAGCGCGAGCGGCTCGCTCGCATGCGACGGGCAAGCTGCCCGCGCCACAAAGACTTACGAACCGATCAAGTACAACGTTGGATAGACCAAAACCCAGATGACATCGACAAAGTGCCAGTAGACGATACCGCCTTCCGCGCCCCAGTGGTCTTGCGCGCTATAGCGACCACGCGAGCCGTTCCACCACACGAGCGCAAGAATGATGACGCCGGTCAATACGTGAAAGGCATGCATTCCGGTGAGCGCAAAGAACACAGTGCCATAACCCGTCGATAGCGGCGCAAAGTGCAACGCTTCGGGCCATTCGATGAGGACAACGCCTGCTAAAAAGCCCAGACCCAGGATGATCGTGATAAGCAAGAGACGCGAGAACGACGCGCGGTCGTCGTGCGCGATAGCCACCTCGGCGCGATTCGCCGTAAAGCTGCTGAGCAACAAGACGCAGGTGATAATTAGACCTAGGCTTTGGTTCACCTCTGCGGGGCGATGTGTGCCTTGCATGTAGAATCGCGTGGCGAGCAGCGCAAAAAAGATCATGCTCTCGGAGAGAATAAAGAGCCACAGCCCCAGACGGCGATTGACGATTTGTTGTTTCAATGAATGGACGGCTGTTGTCATTCCGCTGCTCCTTCACCCTGGAAGATGTTTCCAATGTGCATAAAGTTGATGAGGATCAAGACGATCTTGGCGAGCGCGATCATCGCGATGAGCAAGAACGACGCTGCCAGGTTACCGGTCGCGACACCGTATTCCACAATCGTCAAGAGTGCCAAGCCAAGCGCGACCATGATGCCGAGGCGCATCAGCGCCGATTTGTTCGAATGAGTTGATTCCATAATGTCTCCTGTTTCATTACTGTTTGGACTGTCATTCTGAGCGGAGCGAACGCGAAGCGTCTTGTTTGCCAATCTGGAGATTCTTCGTCGCTTTATTGGATTCAATCCGTCAAACGGTTTTCTGAGCCGCTCCTCAGAATGACAGTTGTGTAGTTACTCCGCCGCTGGTGCGACGGCTGCGTGCCCGACGGTCACACTTGCGTGCGTTGACCCTTCGATGCCGTAATCGTACGGATGCCCTGTGATCGTCGGCAGGTGATCGAAATTGTGCTCCGGTGGCGGCGACGAAGTCTGCCATTCGAGCGTGCGCAGTTGCCAGGGATTGGCGCTGGTGAGTGGACCCCGTGCCCACGAGGTGAGCAAGTTGTAGATAAAGATGAGGAAACTTGCGCCCAACACAAAGCCGGCAATGCTCATAAACTGGTTGAGCCCCGCCAATTCTGGCGGATACGTCGCGACGTGTCGATTCATGCCGTACAACCCGGCGATCATCATCGGCGTATAAAGCAGGTTGAAGGTGATGAACGTGATGGCGAATTGCAGCTTGCCCAGTTTTTCGCTGTACATCCGTCCGGTGAGTTTGGGGAACCAGTAAAAAAATCCAGCGAGGAAGGCAAAAATTTCGCCGCCCATGATGGTGTAATGAAAGTGACCGACCACCCAATACGTCGCGTGCAATTGCAGATCGGTTGGCGCATCGGCGTTAAAGATGCCAGTCAAACCGCCAATTGCAAAGTTGTAGAGAAAGCCCAGCGCAAAGAGCATCGGCGTGGTCAAGCGCATCTTGCCTTGCCAGATCGTTCCCAAGGTAACGAGGAACACCATGCCGGTTGGAATCGAAATGAGTTCGGTGGCCAGCATGAACGGCGCGGTCAAGAAATCTTGGATGCCGCTGGTGAACATGTGATGCGCCCACACGATGCCGCTCAGTCCGACGATGCCGAGCAATCCACCCACCGCGTACTTGTAGCCGAACAGTGGCTTGCGCGCAAAGTGTGCGACGACTTCCATAATCAAACCGTAAGCGGGCAAGACCATGACGTAAACGGCAGGATGCGAATAGAACCAAAAGATATGTTGATACATGACCGCGCCGCCGCCTTGATCGGGTGCGAAGAAGACCATGCCCAGGACGCGGTCCATGATTTCCATCAAGAGCGCGCTCGCGACGAATTGCGTAAACACGAGTGCCAGCATCGACGAGGTAAACACGCCCCACACAAAGATGGGCAACCGTCCCCAGGTCATGCCGGGGGCGCGCATTCGAATGATCGTCACAAGAAAGTTGAGCGCGCTGATGATGGAGGAGAGGCCGAAGGTGAGAAACGCGAGGAGGAAGAGCAACATGCTGATGCCGCCCTGTTCGGCGAGAGGAGGATAGACCCGCCAGCCAGAGGTGAATCCGCCTGGCAAAAGTGCGCCGACGACAAGCAAAATCGAAACGGGCGGGACGAGCCAGTAGCTGAGGGCATTCAGTCGCGGGAATGCCATATCTTCTGCGCCGATGAGAATCGGAACAAAATAATTCCCCAGGCTGCCGGTGATGATGGCGACGGCGACGGCGACCATGATGATGCCGTGCATACTCATCACGGTGTTGTACGTTTGCGGATCGAGCGGACCGTTCGGCGTCATCAATTGAATCCGAATGACCATCGCCAGCGCGCCCGCCAACATCAGTAGCCCGATGAACGTCACGAGGTACTGGACGCCGATGACCTTGTGATCGGTCGAGAACATGAAATAGCGTGCGACCCCATGCGATTTTTGCGTCGGCGTTGGCTTGTTTGCCAGTCCGAGCCAGCCGCGCGCCCAATGGTCCCAGACGCCAGCACCCAAGAGCCATGCGCTCAAGAAAAAGATATAGCCGACGGTAACCATCGGTTCCGAACCAAGCGGTTGACCCACCAAAAACATCAAGCCGCTGCCAAGCAAAAAACCAACGATGCCCCAAATTAATCCTTTGATCCACGACATACCTTATTCCCCCTTTCAATTTTGGGTTGTTTGATCCAAGTTTAGCTTGTCATTTCGAGGAGCGTTTACGCCTTGGCTTTGCGGAGGCAATGCGACGAGAAATCCTGAACTGACGTGAGGGAGATTCCTCGCTTTGCTCGAAATGACAGTTGTGCGCATTCAAGCCAGCGAGTGCCTGCTTCAAATCGTCTTCATTGACCTGTGTCACACGTCGTTGTTCGTGAACGATCATTTCATTTCGATTGAGACTCAGCAGAATGATGCGTCGTGTTGCATTGGCTTGTTGGAGGAGCGGCAACCATTCTTCTTGACGCGGCTGAATGTCTTGACAATCGACAATGACGGTTGCGCTCATATTAGGTTGTAGAATATTCAAAGCTTGGTCGAGCTTGGCGACGCTTGCCATTACCTGGTAGCCAGCTTCGCGAACCAAGCGCTCAAGTGCCTGGGCAAAAATCGGATAACTGGAGACGATGAGGACCTGCTCGAGTTGGGCAGGAGAGGTTTGAGACATACTGAGAGTATATCGAACCAGGGGCAAGTGTCTATCACCCGGTGCGGGTGAACTTTGGGGGAAATGGGAAAAAGGTACGGGTGACAGTCTTGTCACCCGTTTGTGGTTTTGTCATTGCGAGGAGCATTTTGGAGCGGAGCGAAAAAATGCGACGAAGCAATCTCAGCCATGGTGGAGATTGCTTCGTCGCTTTACGGTTTGTCATTGACAGTGCCTACTTGCCCCGCTCCTCGCAATGACACATTCCGTGTTTAATCTGTAATCCAGCCCTGGCTTTTTGCGCGCGCGACGGCTTCATTGCGGCTGGTCGTATCCAATTTTTCGAAAATGCGGGCGATGTGGGTCTTGATCGTATTGGGTGACACGAACAACTTGGTCGCAATCTCGGCGTTGGTGCAGCCAGCGGCGATGAGTTGCAGGATTTCGGCTTCGCGATGGCTGAGCGGAGAATTGGAATTCGATGCGTCGATGACGTGATGGAAAAGTCGTTCCGTGAGCGCGGGGTCCACCACCGATTGTCCTGACGCGGCGCGACGCAATCCGGCAAAGAGTTCTTCCGTATCGACATTCTTGAGGAAATAACCGCGCGCGCCGGCGCGAATGGCGGTGATTAAATCGGCGTCTTTCTCTGACACGGTCAGCATAATGACCGGTAAATTCGGAGTAGATTCGTGCAATTGATGCAAGGCTGCCACGCCGCCGCCACCCGGCATGTGAACATCCATCAGCACGATATCGGGATGCAGTTCGTTGACGAGCCGAACGACTTCGGGACCGCTGCTTGCTTCGCCGATCACGGTGAATTCTTGCGTCTCGTTCAGCAAGCTGGCGAGTCCGCGCCGAAACAACGTATGATCGTCGGCAATAACCACGCGCAATAATTCAGCCATTGGTGACCACTGATTTTATGTGCCATTCGGCACAGACGCGCGTGCCTCGACCGGGCGCGCTGGTTATTTGCAACTCAGCACCGAGCAAATCGGCGCGCTCACGCATCAAGCGCAAACCGTGATGGTCGTTGGGCTGATCGTGCATCGCATCAAAGCCTTGACCATTATCCTGAACGACGAGTTGAACGACGTCGTTATTTTTGCAAAGCGAAAGCGAAACCTGGGTCGCGTATGCATGTTTGCGGATATTTGCCAGCGATTCCTGCGCGATTCGAACCAGATGTGCTTGCGCGGGCATCGACAACGACGAGGCGGCGTTCGGATCGAGCGCGCAACTCACCCCGAGTCCGGTCTGTCTTTCGAAATCGGTGACGCAGCGGGTGAGGCGTGTACAAAAATCGATATTTTGATCTTCGCCGGCGCTGGTTCGCAATCCATCGAGCGCGGCGCGCAAATCGAGATATGCATCGTCCGTAATTTTGGCGAGTTCTTGCAAAGCGCTACTCGCCTTTTCCGTTTGCCCCGAATCGACCCAGCGCGCAATCTGGCGTGAGCGCATCTTGAGGTAGCCGAGGGTTTGTGCCAAGCCATCATGCATTTCGCGCGCAAGGCGACCACGTTCGGTTAGGATCGCTTGATTTTCGAGTTGAGCATACAAGCGCGCATTTTGCGCGAGGAGCGCTGCTTGACCCGCAATCGCCGCGACCAAACGCGTTTGCCGACTGAACACGGCTTCCGGTTGTCGGCTGCCGAGAACGATCACGCCAAGCGGTCCATCGTCTGAGAGCATCGGCGCGCACAACACTGACACCGGATTCGAAGTTTGTCCACGCAAGGTAACGACCACCGGCTCGTGGCGCTGCGCGGATTCGCGTAACGCGCCTTCTGCAAGACTCTCGACGAGCGGCAGCCAACCCACATCGCCCCAGTCACCCATCGAACCGTACGGCGTCAATTTATTTTCGGCTTCACGCAACAACAACAAACCGGCATCGGCGTTGCTCGCTTCGACGGTCAATTCCAATAGGCGTCCCATCAAACCTTGCAAGTCGAGACGCAATTGAAGCGTTTCGTTAATGTCGTAGAACGTAGTCAACTCCCGCGTGCGCAGACGAACATTTTCAAACGCCGTTGCGATTTCTTCCGTGATCGTTTCAAGTAGCTGTCGTTCGGCTTGGCTCAGCGTTGAACCACTCGCAAGAAACAATCCCAGGATTCCAAATTCGCGATTGTTGCGTTTGAGTGGCTGGCAGAAGATGCTGCCCACATTGTCAACTGGCAATTCTTGCAACATGGGACAAGCGTCGCCTTTTTTAGCCGCATGCAAGCGGCACGCCTGGCAACGGACGCGCACCGATTGAGCGGATAAATGTTGATGCCAACGCGCCAACACGGTTTCGTCGAGCGTGCCCTGATACTCGATGGGCATGGGTTGATGATGATCGTCGAAGCGAATCATTGCGCTGCTCACGACCGCCGGCGTGGCTTCGCCCGGCAATTGCAGTGTCAGATCGGCGAGCGCGTCTTCGTCGGTGACTTGGGCGAGGCGTTGATTGACATTGAGCAAAAACGAAATGCGCTGATTGAGCGATGTGAGATCGGTGTGCGCTTGAACGAGTTCCACTTCGGCTTTTTCTTTGACCTCGACGCGCTGCTTGATCCAATCGAGTGCGGTCCAAATGATGAAAGGACCGGCAAAACCGTAAGCGAACATGTCGATCATAAAGTGAAATTCACTTTCGTCCGGAAACCACATTTGCTCGATGATTTGATGAGCGAGGACCATGAACATGGCAAGCAGAGGCACGAGCCAACGAATCCATTCGATTTGTCGGCTGAGGAGCGGGGGCAAATGCAATCGTCGCATTGAGGATTGGAACCAGACGGGCACCGAGTTCAAGCGCATAGGTCTCAGCAGTTCCTTTGTATGGCAGTGAAGCTTGGGCGCGATTATAGCATACGCAGTGGCAAGCGTCAAAGTAAACGGGCGAATGAATTCGTGGCAACAAAAGCACAAAGCCGACCTCCGTCGGCTGGACTCTTTAATCCGAAAACGGGCGAATGAATTCGCGGCAACAAAAGCACAAAGCCGACCTCCGTCGGCTGGACTCTTTAATCCGAAAACGGGCGAATGAATTCGCGGCAACAAAAGCACAAAGCCGACCTTCGTCGGCTAATCTTCTTAATCCGCGAAGGCGGATTTCGTGATTTTGTTGCTGCGATTTTTAATCGCCAGTTCCAATCTTCGCACGCCTTCGCGAATTTCGTTTTCGTTCACCGCAGCATAACCGAGAACGAGTCCACCGTACGCCAAATGTGTCAACGCGTAATCGGACAACGCCGGTGCTTCGACATTGTGCGTGGCGGCACGGCGTGCCACCTCGCGATCATCGATGCTTTGTGGCAAGCGTGCCATCACATGCAAGCCGGCTTGCTCCGACGTAATCTCCAGCATACCATCCAATTCGCGGTTCACCGCATCGACCAGCGCGGCTCGACGTTCAGCGTACAGCGCTCGCATGTGGCGCAAGTGGCGCGCGAAATATCCTTCGGCGATGAAATCGGCGAGCACCGCTTGATCGAGTACGGGCGATTGACGGTCTGCCATTGCGCGCGCCGCGATGAATGCATCGACCAGATTAGGTGGCACGACGAGATAACCCAGGCGCAGCGCCGGAAACAAAACTTTGCTGAATGTGCCGATGTAGATCACGCGGTTCGCAGTGTCGAGTCCTTGCAGCGCGGTGAGTGGTCGCCCCGAATAGCGATACTCGCTGTCGTAATCGTCCTCCAAGATCCATGCATTCGAACGCGCTGCCCATTCCAACAACTTTAATCGGCGTGCGAGGCTCATCGTCACGCCGAGCGGATATTGATGCGACGGTGTGACATACGCCACACGCGCCGCCTTTGCTTTGCGAATTCCAATGTCCACACGCAAACCTTCCGCATCGACCGGCACCGGCACGAGCTTTGCACCGGCCGCAAGCAATGCGCCGCGCGCACCGCGATAACCTGGCTCTTCCATCCACACCACGTCGCCGGGATCGAGCAGCAAACGTGCGGCGAGGTCAAGCGCCTGTTGCGATCCGGCGACGACGATAACCTGTTCCGGTTCGCAGCGCACCCCGCGCGATTGACCCAGGTACGCTACAATCGCTTGGCGCAACGGTCGATAACCCTCTGGCTCGCCGTACGAGAGTGAATCGCGCGCTAACGTTCGCCAACGCTTGTTCGCGAGCTGCCGCCACGTCTCGAATGGAAATTCATCGAGCGCGGGGATTCCGGGGCGAAACGCGCGTGGTCTGCCGCTGTCTTGCCATTGCTTCGCCGGAGCCGATGCGATAATCGCGCCGCGTTTGGAAAGTGCTGCACTCGAAGAAATGGCACGCGTCGGTGGACTTGATTTCGCACGAGTTTGCAGCACGTCGTCGGGCAGGGCGTGGCTGACGTACGTCCCACTACCGACTTTGCCTTCGATGTATCCTTCGGCTAAGAGTTGCTCGAACGCATTGACGACGGTGTTGCGTGCGACGCCTAATTCGGCGGCGAGTGCGCGTGTGGGTGGAAGCCGCGTGCCGGGTACGAGTCGGCGTGTAAGAATCGCGTTGCTCAAACGATAATATAATTGGCGATGCAATGCTGTTGGCTCGGAACGATCGAGATCAATCGCGGCGAGCGTGAGAAAGGATGAACGCTTTGGCATAAGTGACTCCCAAAATTGGTACCGTCAATCTAGCCAAAAATGGCACTTGTGTCAAGACCAATTTTCGGTTAGATTAGAACGCATGAAAACCATACCCTTTTCTCCAGTCAAACGTAAGGATCGCGCTGTCGAAGACGAAGCGTGGATTCGGTCGATGCTTCACCGCGCAGCGATCGGAATCATGGCGACCGCCAATGCGGGGCAGCCCTACATTGTTGCCCGCCACTTTGTTTTCGATGAAACCGCCAACGCAATTTACATGCACGGTGCGTTGGCCGGGCGGACTCGCACCGATATTGAAGCCAATCCGCGTGTTTGTTTCAGCGTCAACGAAATCGGGCGGATGTTGCCAGCACCGACGGCGTTTGCCATGGGCGGCGAGTACGCGAGCGTCGTCGTGTTCGGACATGCGTCGGCTGTTTCCGACCCAGTGGAAGCGACGCGTGCGTTGCAGATGTTGATCGAGAAATATTTTGTGTATCTTGAGTACGGCAAAGATTATCGTGCCGTTCAACCGGAGGAGTTGGCGCGCACCCTGGTCTATCGGATCGACATCGAAGAGTGGAGCGGCAAGCGAAAACAGGCCGCCGAAGATTTTCCCGGCGCGTTTTGGTTTGGGGAACAAAGAAAAGTTGTCTAGCGGGTTGGACATGGTGGCGACATGAAAAACAATATTTTTGTTGCCGGCGCGAGCGGCGTTGTCGGTCGCCGGCTGTGCGTTTTGCTCGTCAAAGATGGTTGGTCGGTAACCGGTACGACTCGTTCACCGGAAAAAGAGTTTGATTTGCGTGTGCTCGGAATCAGGCCAGTCGTTATCGACGTATTTGATGAAAACAAACTGCACAAGGTTGTTGCTGATGCCCAGCCGGATATTGTGATTCATCAACTCACCGATTTGCCGGATGCATTGGAACCGTCCAAGATGCCTGACGCTCTCGTCCGCAATGCCACGATTCGTGATATTGGTACGCGTAACCTAATCGCAGCATCGGTTGCGGCAGGTGTCAAGCGAATGATTGCTCAGAGCATTTCGTTTGTCTATGAGATGGGCCCGATGCCTTACACCGAAGATTCACCAATAAAGAATGCGAACGGCGTTGTTTCTCTGGAACATCAAGTGCTTCACGCACCGTTCGAAGGAATCGTACTACGATACGGCAAATTCTATGGACCAGGAACCGGATTCGACAATCCACCTGTTGGCGGACCTGTGCATGTTGACGCGGCTGCCCATGCTGCTCGATTAGCCGTGACACGTGGCTCACCGGGAATATACAACATTGCGGAAGAGGATGGCACTGTCTCCTCGCAAAAAGCATTAAGAGATCTCGGTTGGAATCCCAATTTCCGTTTGAGTCAGGAATAAATATCATGCGAATTGCTGTTATCTCTGATGTGCATGCGAATTGCGTCGCGTTCGATGCTGTGCTTGCCGACTTGCAAAATCAACCGGTCGATAGTACGGTATGTTTAGGCGATGCAATTCAAGGTGGCCCCCAACCAGCGCAAGTTGTCGCGCGATTATCGGAACTTGCTTGCCCGGTGGTCATGGGCAATGCGGATGCGTGGTTGCTCACTGGTGTCGATACCGGTCACGAGGCGATTACGTCCAAACAGCGAACCATTCGTGAATGGTCGTTGTCGCAACTCTCTGACGGCGATCGAGCATTCATCGCCAGTTTTCTGCCGACGGTCGAGATGCGATTGCCGGATCATCGCAAGTTGCTTTGCTTTCACGGCTCGCCCGACTCGTTTGACGATGTGATTGCACCCCAAGCAGCCGAGGATGAGTTTAAGCGATTCTTGGGAAAATATTCCGCTTGGATTCTTGCGGGTGGACATACGCACGCGCAGCAAGTGCGACGGAATGGCGATAATTTCTTTTTCAATCCGGGAAGTGTCGGGCTGGCGTATCGACACGATCAAGACGAAAACAATTTTCGAGCGGATCCATGGGCTGAGTACGCGGTGCTGCAAATTGAAAATGGCCGCATGAGTTTAGAATTTCGGCGAGTGCCATTTGATGTGCAAGAGTTGGTGCATGTCTATCGCACCAGCGGACGACCCTACGCCGAGGATACTATTCGACAATACCAATCTTGAAAGGAGTTACATGCCGAAGTTGAAATCAATGGCTCCATCACAGTGGAGCATTATGGCGGCGCTAGGCGCCGTCTATATTATTTGGGGATCAACTTATCTGGCGATTCGATTCGCCATCGAAACGCTGCCTCCATTTCTTATGGCGGGCACGCGCTTTTTGATCGCGGGCGCGATTCTGTATGCAGCGATGCGATTCAGCGGAGTGCAAGCACCCAAGCGCGTGCATTGGCGCTCGACGGCGATCATCGCCGCGTTGTTGCTGTTCGGCGGAAACGGCGGCGTGGTCTGGGCGGAACAATTCGTTCCATCGAGTGTGACCGCCGTCATCATTGCGACCACTCCGTTGTGGATGGTGCTGTTGGATTGGTGGCGCAACGGAGTGCGACCTACCACGGGTGTGGTTATCGGATTATTGCTAGGGCTAGTCGGGATCGCGTTGCTTGTTGGGCAAGGCAAACTCGATGGCGGAAATCAAATCAATCCGATTGGTGCTGGCGTGCTTATTTTCGCCACCTTGTCATGGGCAGTTGGATCGTTTTATGCGCGATATGCAAAATTACCGTCCGCGCCATTGTTGGGAACCGGGATGGAAATGCTTGTGGGCGGCGTGCTGTTTCTGATCGCTGGGTCGGTGACTGGCGAATGGGGACGATTGCGGCTCGAACAAGTATCGCTGCAATCACTTGTTGCGTTGGGTTATTTGATCGTCTTCGGAGCGATCGTTGCGTTCAGCGCGTTCACCTGGTTGTTGCGCGTGACGCCTTTATCGATTGCATCGACTTATGCGTATGTGAATCCGGTGGTCGCCGTATTTCTCGGTTGGGCGCTCGCAGGCGAGACCCTCACGCTTCAAACTTTGATGGCTACTGTCGTCATTGTCACAGCCATTGTATTCATCACGACGCGGCAGGTTAGACGTCCGCAACCGGCAATTTCACCTGCGAGTGAGTAGCATGATTCATCAACAGACTATCCTCACAAAATCGCAACGGCAAGACTGTATTGCAAAGATCAAACAATTTCCCGCGGACCTTTTGCGATTGGTCAACACCTTGTCTGCCGACCAACTGAGCTTGCCTTGCCTACCTGAACATCCCACGCTCGACGGTGATTGGAACATAGCACAGACGATTCATCATCTCGCCGATTCGCACATTCATGCGTATACTCGAATGAAATTGATCCTGACGGAAGACAAGCCCCATCTAAAAACCTGGGATCAAGAAGCTTGGGCGCAGTTGGCTGATGTGAGCCAGATCGATGTCACCGCCTCCGTATTGATTATGCGTGGATTGCACGACCGTTGGGCGAATTTGTTGGAGCAACTTGAAGCAAGCGATTTTGCGCGAGTAGGAATTCATTCGGAAATGGGTGAGTTGACGATTGATCATTTTGTCGAGACCTATGCGCGTCATGGGCATGGACACATTCGGCAAATCGAAAATGCTTTGCGTGCTCACGCTGCGCAGGCCGTCACTCCATGAGGAAACAATGACAGAACAATCGAAATCTTTTCAAGGTAAAATCGTTCGGGGGGCGTGCCCACTTGATTGTCCCGATACGTGCAGTTGGGAGGTGACCGTCGAAAATGGTCGCGCGGTTGCGCTGCGCGGTACTCGCGATCATCCGTACACGCGCGGCAGTCTGTGCGTCAAGATGAACAACTATCTTGAGCATGTGTACGCGCCGGACCGATTGCTGTATCCGCTGCGGCGCGTTGGTCGCAAAGGCGAGGGCAAATTCGAACGCATCACCTGGGATGCTGCGCTCGACGAAATCGCCGACCGTTTGCAAAGCATCATCGCGCAGTACGGCGCGCAAGCGATTTTGCCATTTGTCGGATGCGGCAACATGGGATTTCTTCAAGGTGAAGCGGGCGTCGGTCAGCGACTGTGGAATACGCTTGGCGCATCCATCCATTCGGTGAATATTTGCTCGCGCGCGGGCAGCATCGGCACAACGTATACGATGGGCTCGCGACACGGCATGGACCCGGAGCAATGTCGTCATTCCAAGTTAATTTTGCTCTGGGGAACCAATCCGCTCACGAGTCACAATCACATTTGGCGCTTTATCACTGAGGCGCGCAAGAATGGCGCGCACGTCGTCGTGATCGATCCGATTCGCACGCGCACGGCGGAACAAGCCGACGAATATATCTCGCTGATTCCTGGGTCGGATGCGGCGCTCGCGCTTGGATTGTTGAACGTCATTGTCACGCTCGGCGCGGAGGATAAGAGCTATATCGAAAAGAATACGCTTGGCTGGGACCATTATCGCGAACGCATCGCCGAATATCCACCAGAGCGTGTTGCGGAATTGACCGGCATCGATAAAGAAAAAATTGTTGCGCTCGGCAAACGACTCGCGACCACGCGCCCGACGAGCATCCTAACCAAGATGGGCGTGCAGCGACATGCGGGTGGCGGAATGGCGTTGCGCACGATCATGACCATTCCTGGTGTCACCGGCGATTGGCAGCACATCGGCGGCGGCGCGGTTTATTCGACCGGCGATTATTGCGAAGGAAATTTCGCCCGGCTATCGCGCAGTGATCTGCGTCCACCGAACACGCGCACACTGCTAATGTCGCAACTCGGCGATAATCTTCTCAACGTCAGTGATCCGCTGCTCAAGGCGCTCATCGTGCTGGGCGCAAACCCCGCCGCGAGCAATCCCGATCAGAATCAGGTGCGGCGTGGTTTGGCGCGCGACGATTTGTTCACCGTCGTCGTCGATCATTTTCAAACCGACACGGCGGACTATGCCGATTTGATTTTGCCAACCACGATGCAACCGGAGCACGCCGATTTGTTGAACGCGTACGGTCATCTCTATTTGCTGTGGAACGAGCCAGCCGTTACGCCACCCGGCGAATGTCTTGCCAGCACCGAAATTCACCGACGGTTGGCAAAGCGCATGGGATTGACTGCCCCTTGGCTCTACGAGAGCGACGAGGATTTGGCGCGCGCTTATCTCGATACGGACCATACGTCGCTCAAGGGCATCACGCTGGAAAAACTCAAAGAGCAGGGTTGGGTGCGTTTGAATTATCCAGAGCCAACGCCGGCATACCCGTTTGGCTTTGCGACGCCGTCCGGCAAAATCGAATTCTATTCGATGCGCGCCGCCGATGATGGATTCGATCCGTTGCCATCCTACACGCCGTCGGAAGAGGTGGTGGATCAGGAATTGGCGCAGCGTTATCCGCTGACGCTCATATCGCCAGCATCGCATTACTTTTTGAACAGTATCTTTGCGAACAAACCAGAGTTGGCGAAGCAAGCAGGACCGATTCGCGTGGTACTTCATCCGATGGATGCGGCGCGGCGCAATTTATCGGATGGAGACCAGGCGCGAATCTTAAACGAGCGAGGAGAGTTTCGAGCGGTAGTTGCCGTGAGCGATGCTGTTCGCCTTGGCGTGGCGATGAGTCCCAAAGGGTATTGGTCGAAGCTGAATAGCTATCCTGCAAACGCGAACGCGACGGTTTCGCAGCGCAAGTCCGATATGGGCGGCGCGGTCTTTCACGACAATCGCGTTGAGGTGGAAAGAATATAGAAGGGCATTGCGAGGAGCGACGCAGACACGTATCTCCATCAGGACAAGACAGAGCGACGAAGCAATCTCAAGCTGAGACAGAGATTGCTTCGTCGCTCTAACAACTATCCGCGACGACACTCACTCAAATCGCCCCTTGCAAGGACAAATGCGCTATTGGCTCACAATCGGAAACGTGACGGTGAACGTTGTGCCCGCGTTGAGTTGGCTGCGCACTGACATCTGTCCGCCGTAGCGCGTAACAATATCTTTCGTGATCGCTAATCCCAACCCCGTGCCTTGTTTGACTAGCGCTCTGGCATTCGGCGCGCGATAAAACTCGTCGAACAAGTACGGAAACGATTCCTCTGGAATGCCGATGCCCGAATCGCTCACGTCGATTCGCGCGACGCCCTCTCCGCTGCTTAACGATACGAACACGCGTCCGCCGCGCGGCGTGTACTTGATTGCATTCGACACGAGATTCCCCAGGACGCGTTCCATGCCCTCTTCGGCCGCTAGAACAATTGCATCTTGATCATGGCGAACAGAAAGACACGTCAATTCGATTTTTTTCTCTCTCGCGTCGATTTGCAGCCGCTTGATAACGCGCTCGATAATCGCGTCAAGTTGGACGTGGGTATTGGCCTCATGCATCAGCGAATCCGATTTGCCCGCCGCGAGATCGAGCAAATCATCGATGAGCATTTGCAAGAAATCGGCGCGGCGCAAAATGCGTTCAATCGTATCGCGTTGTGTGTCGGTCAGCTCGCCGAGATAACCTTCGGCAAAGGTCCGCAACAAACTGCGAATCGTGCTTACGGGCGAGCGGAGTTCATGCGTCACTGTCCTCACAAATTTCGATTTTGACTCTTCATTCTTCGCGAGTGCCTCAAACGCCAACGCGTTCTCTATCGCGATACCGCCTTGCCGACCGATGGCGACCAGGAATTTTGCATCGTCATCGACGAAATGATAGGGCTGATGGCTAACGGCGAGTACCAAACCTAGAGCATCCTTTTTGCCGATGAGCGGCGCGATCAAGATCGAATGTAGTCCCTCCGTTTCAGCTTGTGAGGGATACGCCCAACGCGCATCTTGTGTTGCATCGCCAATGTTGATCGTCTCCTCGGCGAGCACGCGCCGCAGCAAGTCTTCACTTTCCAACACAAGCCCTTGCTGTAAATAATTTTCGCTCAGCCCATGCGACGCAACCAATTTCAAGCGGGTGCCGGTTTCGTCGAGCATTCGAATCGAGCACGCTTCTACGTTCATCACATGCGCGGTTGATTGCGCGAGACGTTCCAGCACTTGGTTCAACTCTAACGTGGAGGTGATCGTTTGCGTAGATTCGTAGAGCGCAGTGAGACGTTCGTTCGCGAGACGCAAACGTTGGTTCAGCGCGTTGATGTCGTTTGAGAAATCGATGGCTCCAACCATTCTAAACCCGAGCCGTCATTCTGAGCGGAGCGAAGAATCTTTCTCGCGAAATGTGAGACTCTGCGCTTCGCTCAGAGTGACAAGTTGAAAATTTTCTAAATCGGCAAATCAACTACGATAGGAAAGGTAACACAGAACGATGTTCCTTGTCCAATTTTGCTTTGCACCGCGATGTGTCCACCAAAGTGGGTGACCAAATCTTTTGTAATGGCGAGTCCAAGTCCTGTGCCTTGGCTCACTTGCGCTTTGGCGTTTGGTGCGCGATAAAATTCTTGAAACAGTTGCGGCAGCGATTCCTCTGGAATGCCGATGCCGGTATCGGCGATTTCTAAATTTGCTCCTGTACCATTCGTCGATAATTTGATCGACACACGTCCGCCGTCCGGCGTGTACTTGACCGCATTCGACACCAAGTTGTTCAGGATGCGATCAACGCCCGCTTCCGTCGCGGCGATGGTGACATTCTTTTCACAATTTGATTTCAGCGTAATATGTTTTTCCTGCATCGGAATTTCAAATCGGTTGGCGACGCGCGCGACCGCTTCATCCAAGCGCACGATTACATGCCCTTCCCGTTGCACGAGTTGGCTCTTGCCTGCCGCCAGATCAAGCAAATCGTCGATCAGCGTCTGCAAAAAATCGGCGCGATGCAGTATGCGTGCCATCGTTTCTTGCTGTGCTGGCGTCAGCGTGCCGATATAGCCCGCTTGCATCGTCCGCAACAAGCTCTGAATCACGCCGACGGGCGAGCGCAATTCGTGCGTCACAGTCAGCACGAATTTGCTCTTCATCTCGTCGATCTGATTGAGCGTGCGATATGCCATCGCGTTTTCAATCGCAATGCTGCCTTCGCGCGCAATGGCCATGAGAAATTCCGCATCCGCCGGTGTAAAGTGATTGAGACCGTCACCGTATGCGCGAATCAATCCCAACGCGCCGCGTTTACCGGCGAGCGGCGCAGACAGCATCGATAGAATTCCTTCTGTGATAGCTTGTGTTGGATACTGCAAGCCGGTCTCGGTCCGGACGTCGCCCGTGATGATCGCTTTGCCCGCGAGGACTTGTTTCGCTAGTGGGTTCTGTTCCAAAAGCAAATCGCCTTTGGTGGCGTATGTTTCGCTCAAGCCATAACTCGCCGCAACGTAGAGACGCGCGCCGGTCTCGTCGAGCAAGCGGATCGAGCACGCGCGGACATTCAACGCATGGGCGGTGCGTTGAACCAATCGATCTAGCACCTGATCGAGTTCGAGGGTCGAGTTGACGGCTTCGGCCGCTTCATACAACGTTTGCAATCGACCATACGCGCGCTGCAAATTTTGGCTCAGATCGATAACCTGGGTTTCGCGTTTGCGCAACCGCGCGCTGATGGTCGATGCGAGATAGGCGGCGACGAACATGGTGCTGGCGAAAAAGACAACGACGCCAAGGCTGTACAATGGATCGCGGAATAGCGCCGCATCTTGTCCGGGCAAAATCGAAACGTGCGGCAACACACCGGTATATTCTAGCCACGCAGTCGCGCCAAACAACAAGGTTGCGGTTGCGGCGTACGCAAATGTCGCGCGCTGCGTGAACAACATCGCTGCGATGACGATGTGGAAGAAGAAATAGAATGTAATGGGGCTAGTGATGCCGCCGGAGAAATGAATCAACGCGGTCATCGCGACCCAGTCGAAGGCAATTTGCGTTTTCGCAAGCTGATCGAACTGGCGAATGTCGCGCGATTCGTTTCTTAGCAGGCGTTGGAGCACGAATCGAAAGACCGCGTTGTAAGCGAGAATCGTAATACCGATGAGATACAGCGGCAAAACCGAAATCGCCAAACGAAGCAGAACGACATCGATGAACCACGCCACGCCCAACACGCCGACACCCGCGAGCCAGCGGATGTTGATCAACCAGGCGACGCTGTTGACCAATTCCGCTTGGACGAGCAGCGTGACCGATTCGGTTTTATGCCCGGACGTGGATTCCATCGTTGTCTGATCAAGCGGGCTGCTTGAGATGCGCCCGCACTTCTTCGATCAATTTCTTTGGCTCGATCGGTTTTTCGATAAAGGCATCGACCGGTAAATAATCCTGGTCGGGTCCAAAGCGCAAGGTGGTGGTCTGATGAATCGCGGTGAGCATCAAGATCGGAATGTGACGGTACGCCGCATATTCGGATTTGGGATCGGGGCTGCGCAGCGCGAGACTCACTTGAAAGCCCGCCGTCGTTGTATCCATCATCACGTCAAGGATGATGAGATGGGGGTTGATCTCTTTGACTTTGCCTAGCCCTTCTTCGCCGGTTGCCGCGCGGGAAACCTGATACCCCGCGGCTTCAAGCGGCAAGCGCATGGCAAGCACCAAATCGTCGTCATCGTCGATGATTAAAATTTTTTCGTTCGCCATTAGTCACTCCTGTAAAGCAGATAGCAAATTGCAGATGGCGTATTGCGTGTTGCGTGTTCCGTCTGCTAAGTGCCGCTTACTTCTTTCAAGATTGATTCAACTATTCTCGGTACTGTCGCTTGGACTTGCGGAGACAATCCATCTTGCCAATCGATTTTCTCCGGCTGAATGCCAAAGAAAACGAGCTTGGGCAATTCGATTTTCAATTGCTGCGCGAGCGCCAATGTGTCCACGATGCCGGTGCGGTGCAGCGAAATTCTTTCCTTCGATCCAGTTAGTTGCACGTCCTCTGCGCCGAATCGTTTAAACTCCCCAGGTTGCAATCCCATTTCCGCCGCGTCGATAATAATCACGCGTTGGCGGTCTTGCATGAGATTGAGCAATCCGATTCCCGGCGTGCCCGCGTCGAGCACCTCGACATCGGTTGGCAACACACGCTGTTCCAATGCTTGAGCCACGCGACAGCCGACACCGTCATCGCATTGCAGCAAATTACCGAGACCGAGAACAAGCGTAGGTTTCATGATTGCGCAGTGCAATAGTTCGAGAGTTCGATAGTGCGATAGTTACTCGATCAATCCGATATTCTTTCAACTAACGAACTAACGAACAAACGCACTATTGCACTCTTGAACTAGACAAACTTTACATCAAGAAAATGTACCGAGCACGAAATGCACGGATCATACGCGCGCACAAGCATTTCAAGCGCCATGGTCACCTGTTGTTCGCCGCGATCCAGAACTTGCGGCACTAACTCGCGCATGTCGGCTTCGATGTTGGCGAGATTCTGTCCCGTGGGAATGATGCAATTCGCGTTAACGATTTTGCCATCGTCGCCGATTTCGTAATTGTGAAACAGGACACCGCGCGGAACCTCACATGCGCCGACACCTTCGCCGCCTTTGCCGTTGAACTTGGGCAGCGTTTCTTCGCGGACGCCCCGCGCGATTAGCTCATCACAAATTTTGATCGACTCTTCGACGCTGTGAACCATCTCGACGACTTGGGCGACAGAGTTGTAGTACGGATTGGAGCAAATTGGTTTGATGCCCAGTGCGTCCGCTGCCTCTTTCGCGCGCGGATGCAGCTGCTGATAGTTTACATTGAAACGCGCCAAAGCACCAACCATGTATGAATCGCGTTTGTGCGCCGTATGCTTCGCCGATGAATGCTCGACGCAGCGTTCGTTCGTTACCTTGCGATAATCACTCGCCGGATACTGGACGTTGTCTGTCGACGTGATGGTGCCGTCGATAAACGCGTACTCATCGGGCTTGCTCAGCGCGACGTATTCCGTCTCACGCTCGAAGTGAAGCCAGGGCAGCGTCTTGAACAACGCAACCGTGTCGTCCATATCTTTGCGCGAATCGATCAGGCGTTGGCGGATCGCTTTAAGTTCGTCGACGGTGGGCAAATGCGTAAAGCCGCCAATTGTCATCGCAACCGGATGGGTATGACGACCGCCGATGATGGCGCACAAGTCGCCCGCGAGCTTCTTGATACGCAACGCGCGCAACACTGCTTCGGGTGCAATCCCAGCGAGCGGAATCACGCTGCCCACGTTGAAAAAGTCGGGCGCGACGAGCATGTAGGTATGCAGGACATGACTGTCGAGCATCTCGCCGAAGAAAATCAGTTTGCGCAAGAGCCAAGTTTGCTCCGACAATTCGACGCCGAGTGCGTTCTCACTCGCGCGCAGTGACGCCGTCGCATGACCGACCGAGCAGATGCCGCAGATGCGCGATGTGATGTGACTCGCTTCGGTGTACGGTCGTCCGCGCAGCATCGCTTCAAAAAAGCGCGGCGTCTCGACGATGTCGAGTCGGCATTCTTCCAGCACACCGTTCTTTGCATTCACAACGATATTGCCGTGACCTTCTACGCGCGTGACGTGATGAACATCAATTTTCATTGTATTAGCCATAGTATTGTTCTCCCGTGATGCGTGATGCGTGATCCGTCAAACTCACGCATCACGTATCACGATTCATGGTTTAGCAGTCTCGTATGCACCAAAGAGCGTCATCCGCGAAAGGATGTCCTCCGTCGTCAGACCGTATTCCGCAAGGACGTTTTTCATCGAATCGCGATTCGGATTCGAGATTGCGCCGCGACAACCCTCGCAACCATCGCCGTAGGTTGGGCAAATTGCGCCGCAACCCGCGCGCGTCACAGGTCCCAGACAAAAACCGCCTTTGTGGAACATGCAGACGTTCTCTTTCAGCTTGCACTCGACGCACACCGGATAATCAGGAATCGGAAGCTTTGTGCCCATGAGGAGCGATTTGACGACGCGAATAAATTCCTCGCGGTCGATGGGACACCCAGGGATGAACGCGTCGATTGGAACGATGGCGCTGATGGGGCGCGCTGTATACGTCGCGTACCATTCCATTTTGTCGCCGTAAACGTACTTGCGCACATCGGGCAGCGGCGTCAGATTCTTGATTGCGTTGACGCCGCCAATGTGTGCGCACGCGCCGAGCGCAACCAAGACGGTTGCTTGCGCGCGAATTTTTTTCAGTCGTGCTTCGTCCGCTTCGCGCGTGATCGAGCCTTCGACAAATGCGATGGCGTAATCCTCACCGCGTTCGCTGATCGCTTCGCGGAATTGCACGATTTCGACCGCGTCGAGCAAATCAAGATGCGTTTGCAGCGAGTCGACAACGGTAAGCTGACAGCCCTCGCAGCTTGAAAAATCAAAGAACGCTACTTTGGGTTTCATAGTGCCTCCATGACGCCTTTGATCTGTGCGTAATTGAACGAAGGTCCGTGCTGACAACAATAGTAATGATCGATCTGGCAATGACCGCATTTGCCGACGCCGCACTTCATGCGTCGTTCGAGCGACAACCAAATCTGGTCTTCGGGAATACCCTTGCCCAGCAATTCGATCATCACGAATCGATACATGATCGGCGGGCCTTCGGTGATGGCAATTGTGTTGCGCGGGTTGACGGCGATTTTGGGAAAGAGCGTTGTGATGACGCCGACGTTGCCAATCCAATCCTTGTCGCCTTTATCGACGGTCACATGAAATTCAATGTCGGCGCGGCGGCCCCATTCTTGCAACTCTTCTTTAAAGAGCAGCTCGCTTGGGTTTTTCGCGCCGTAAAGAATGAGGACGCGCCCATATTTTTTTCGATTGTCGAGCACTTGATAAATCACACTGCGCACTGGCGCGAGCGACAAACCACCCGCGGCGATCAGAATATCCTTGCCGGTGAATTCATCGACGGGAAAGCCGGTGCCGTAAGGACCCCGTACGCCGATGCGTGCGCCTTCCTTGAGATCATGTAGTGCTTTGGTGACTGAACCAACTCGGCGCACGCACAATTCGAACTTGCCGTTGCTGCGGCTGGGCGACGACGAAATCGAAATGGGCGCTTCGCCGACGCCGTAAACACTCACCTCGACAAACTGTCCGGGTTTGTGACCCAACGACACGCCGCGCGGCAGTTCGACCGTGAATATTTTTTCCATCGGCGTCAGAGTTTGAATTTTGGAAATCCATGCAAGCGTTGGAACGTAAATTGATTCGATAGCAGGTATAGGTGACATATTTTTTCTCCCTGTCATTGCGAGCGGAGCGTCGGACTAACTGCGTCCGCGCAATCCCCAATCAAGATAGAGATTGCTTCGTCGCACGCGAAGCGTTCGGCTCCACTTTGTTCGGCTCCCGCTCTGCGTGCTCCTCGCAATGACAATGCAGGGTTCACATCGCGTACGCCTTTTGCAGCGAATTCCACACGCTGATCGGCGTAATGTCGACGAGACATTGGCGCGCACAGCGTCCGCAGCCCACGCAGCCCGTGTGACCTGGGTACGCTTCGGCAATATATTTGCCTTTGCGCATAAAGCGATGGCGCAAGCGTTGCGCGTGCGTCTTGCGAAAGTTTTCGCCGGAGCCAATGCGTGCAAAATCGTCGAGCTGACATGAATCCCACACGCGATAGCGTTCGCCAGTCTTGCCATCCATCGATGCGCGGTCTATCACATCGAAACAATAACACGTGGGGCAAACGATATTGCAGCCGCCGCAGCCGAAACAGCGTGCGCCGATTTCTTCCCAGACCGGACTTTTGTAGCTGATGCCCATGAGCGATGGCAAATCCTTGCCGTCGATATGCAAGCGGCTGGGGAAATGCGCCCATTTCGCCGACATGGTTTTATCGAGCAAGGCCACTTCCTGACGCGTCGCATTATGCGCTTTCGCATGATTCGTCAGCAAAATTTCGCCCGCCGTTGTGCCAACATCGACGGCATAGATTCCGCCGAGATCGATGAGATGCAAATCGAAACCGGACGATGCGCTCAGCGTGTTCATGTTCTTGCAGAACGAATTATCGTCGCATGAATCAAGACATTCGATGCTGACGATCAACGTCGTTGCGCGGCGCTTCATGTAATGCGAATCGGGATTACCTTTTGCGAACACTGCATCGAGCAAACACATCGCGTGCAGGTCGCACGTATGCACACCAAACAGTACGCGCCACTGCATATCGAACACAGGTGTGGCAGACAACATGTCGGTGCGAAAAGTAAAGAGCGTCTCTTCTTGCGGCAACAACGCTTTCTTCGGCGGAATCATCGTTGTGTTGTAATCAAGCCGCAATTGAGATGCATCGGCGAACGGGGAGAACTTGAAGGCAGTGTCGTTGGCTACCGGTCCCAGCACTTCGTACTCTTTCATAGCACTAGCGACAAACGGCAGCACATCTTCCTTGTTAATGATCTTTAGACTCATCGGTTTATTCCTTGGACCCAAGGACTTGGGTCTCACCAAATAAAAACGCCTGCCCTGATGCCCTAGCATAAGGCAGGCGGAATTCCATCCATTAATCCGATAGACCGTGAACGCAGCGTTGCGTTCTTTAATACAATTATACTGCGTAGTTAAACGTGGGTCAAATAGGTTCTGACGAATTTAGCCTGGTCTGCCCGCCCAGGTGGCTACGATTGGCTCGCTAAAAGGTATACTGATGCTGCGACATAAAAAGACCTTCTGAAGAGCTTGAGTTAGCCTAACAGGTCTTCAGAAGGTCCGTTCTTTCTAGTCCCGACATTTATTAAATCCGGAACGACTCATGTTTATGCAGAAGAAATTTCTAGGAGCAAATAATCTGAATTGCTGTGTTGTTCGTCTGGCGGACTAGTCGGCGGAGTTTGAGCGCAAATCATCGCCGTCGAATCGTCAATAGCTTGCACGGCTGAATCTTCTGATGGCGATGTGACACAGGAAGTAGGGATACTGGCGTTACTCTCAAGCGCAGGAATCAGAACTGCCAAGAGCATGAGAACGACGAGACCAAAACCGATAATGAGCCACAAATCATGCAAGGCACCGAGGGTTCGGCTGAGGTTATGGGCGCGGGCTGCCGGGGTAAGCGGCGAGTTTTTCTGCCCGTTCATCCACAAGAGATAAAAACCGTAGCCGAGAGTAATCCAGACGGCCGCTTGAATAACAACAATAATCACCGACATCAGCGCTGCTCCAACCGTTAGAGTGAAACCATTCTAGCATGAGGGAGGGACTGTGTCAACGAGGATTTAGCCGCCCTGTTAAATTAAAACAGGCAAGCCCGAACGCTTACCTGTTTCATTGTTATCCGACTTGGGTTCGATGGTTTATTCTGCTGGTGCTGGCGCAACCGCTTGCTCTGCGCGTTCGCCGCGGCGCACACCGAGCATGAATACAAATGCAACCGCGAACATCACGGCGGCGATCAAAAAGATAACAGTATAATCCTTGCCAAGCGCATCGATCAACAAGCCCGCGAGGAACGGTCCCAGCACCGCTGCCGAGGTTGATGCGAAATAGTAGAGCCCCGTGTACGTCGCCAATTCCGTTTGCGGCGCAACATCGACCACCATGGCTAACGAGTTTACATTTATCAATGCCCAGCCAACGCCGATCAATGCCAGCAACACTGGTAGCACAATTCCAGACGCTAGGGCTTCGATCGGTAGAATTCGCACGATGACGGCGAGTACGCCGATTACCGCAATACCGACCAAGATAGTACGGCGGCGACCGAACTTGCCGGCAATGTAACCACTCGGCACGGCGAAGATGACGAACATCAACGCGAGGAATGTCAGCAGGAACGAGGCTTGGTTGGCTTCCAATTTTAGAGCCAGCACGCCGTAGAGTGTGAAAAATTTTGAGACGGCGTTGTATCCGACGAACCATGCAAAAATCGCAAGGAGAAGTAAGAGCGCGCTCTTGTCGCCTGCGCTCAGAATTTTGCCTAGACTCGCCAGCAACCCAGGACGCGATTCAACCGCCTGCGTGGTGCTGTCCTTTGGCTCTCGGATTCTCCACAGGACGATGCCGCACCCCAGGACGAGCAAAATCGATGCCGCCCAGAACGGATAGGCAGGATTCAGCTTGAACAACACCGCGCCCCCTGCAAACGCGATAATCGCACCAATGCCGCCCATCAAATTGATGAGTCCATTGGCTTGGCTGCGAAACTGCGATGGGGTAATGTCGGGCATGAGCGCGATCACGGGCGTGCGGAACATCGCCAGCGCGATGATGGTCAGCACGAGCACGATGACGAACACCCAAAGCAGCGAGGGTTGGACGAGGACTGGCAGCACGGCAAACCCGATCGCCGCGAGCGGCGCAAAAATGAGGATGAACGGCATGCGCCTTCCCAACGATGTGCGCGTGCGGTCACTGAGTGAACCAATCGCGGGCTGGATCAAAAAGACGATGATCGTATTGATCGTCAGAATGGAACCAACGAGCGAAGCATCGAGCGCAAAGTCTTTGCCGAGAAAAATGGGGACATACGAGTCATGGATCGCCCAGAGGATACTAACGCCAAAAAAGCCAAAGCCAAGTAAGAGTGTTCTGCCGACATTCAACTTCATTGTTGCACCTCGTCTTTCGATAATTGGAGAATAGAATCAACTGTGTTGTTTTATTGATTCTTTGTTTCGTGAATTATAAACGGGGTAATGAGCGATGGATCACTTATACGTCCGATCCTTCACTTGACTCCAAGTATTGTACCCTTATCCATGATGGAGGTCAAACTGCATCCAAGCAGTGTGTTTCGCTGACTTGTTTCCTTGAGGTTCGTCAAAGGATCGGTGCTGCCGCTGGACATGGTGGATAATTCGATGATAGCTTTTGACAGTCTTCAGAAGGACTCCTGAAGCGATTTTGTGGACTGGGACTCGCCGTTCCTGGGATTGTATCTCACGATCCCAGGTGCATCGTGAGATACAATCCCAGGCTGATCAATTATTTTCTTCCTCTCCCTGCCTGGGCGTGCGCCAAAAGAGAGTCAGGAACAAAAGCGCAAGAAAAATACCCAGACGGAGTAAAAGGGAAACCCAGGGGATGCCCGTCATGCGATTATCTGGCTCCTGCATTCAATGGGAACATAGAGAGCCAGCATAATCGCGTGAGCGGATTTGTCAAGGTGACGACGAAGCCGTTCTTTTCACGCCACGATGGGACGGTGAATTATCCACCGCGTCCAACGGGAGCACCGTTGGCGGCGGACGCTGGCCCCACCCAGGCGAAATATCGCTCGCCCATCGCGGAATTCTATTTTTGGACGAACTTCCCAAGTTTGACATGCGTAGTACTGAGGTACTACGGCAACCGTTAGACAACAAACTCCATTCGTAACAATCTCCAGTGCTTCAACATCAGTGTTTTGATGGAATTGGCGAGGTTTTTTACCTCCTCAAATGGAGCATTTCTTTCATTCCGAAACTAAGCAACCGACAGCTATCGCACCTAGCATATCTTCCATCATAACAAAAACGCGACAGGTATGACCCTGTCGCACTTTTATTTTGATCGCGAATTCGATGGGTGATTTTGGGATGATCTTTACCTTTGATGACAATCGTACGATTCTCACGATTCGAAAAAGTTGTAAAAGGACAAGTTCGTGAGACGACTTTTTCTCGACTTGTTCAATCCTATCCGTTCGGCGTTGAATTGATTTGTGGTGCTGGCCCACTAGATTCGCGGACGATAAGTGGACTTTCCAAAAGAGTGCAATTATTACCGATGGGTATTTTCCCTTCGTGCATTTGGCGCAGGGTCTGCACAGCCAATTTGCCCATGCGATACTTGGGTTGCCCAATCGTAGTGAGTGGCGGATATACATGGGCTGAGATCGAAATATCGTCTACGCCAATAATCGAAATGTCCTGAGGCACATGCAAACCATGTGCTCGTACCGCATGCAGAGCGCCGACGGCGATAATATCATTGAACGCGATAACCGCAGTCGGACGTTGATCGGCAGGCAGATCGAGGAGGACACGCATCGCTTGATAACCGCCTTCGACTTCGGCACCTGGGGAGACGTTGGGGCAACATTCGGGGAGCAAAGTCAGTCCCACTTCCTTGAGCGCCAACTCGATGCCGCGTTGCCGGCTCTGTTGGATTTCGCCGGTGACCGGCGATGCCAGGTGTCCGATGCGTGTATGACCCAGGCTGAGCAAGTGATATGTGGCACGGTACATCGCATTTTCAAAATCGACTTTGATGCAATGCACTCCTGGTCGCGCAACTTGACGATTGATAATCACCATCGGAATCTTGTGGCGTTCGCGCCAATCCAGCAATTCGGGGAAGGGCGTAGAGCCGGTGATGATAATTCCATCGAGCGCCTGCTTGCTTAATTTCTGAAGCAATTGCTGGGGATGCTGGAGTTGATCGGTCAAGTTGTACAGCGTAAGGATCATTCCCGCCGAATTGACTTCGTCCTGAACGCCGCGAATAATTTCGGGAAAATACGGATTGAGCAGATCTTCGACTAGCAAGGCAATTGTACCATGACTGCGGGGTTTGGAAGATCGGTGCGGCGTATAGTTCAAAGCGGAAACGGCGGTTTGAATTTTTTTGCGGAGGTCTTGGCTGACCGGTCCTGTATTGCTGAGAACCCGAGACGCGGTAGCCGTCGAAACACGCGCGTGGCGCGCGACATCGGCAAGCGTTGCCTGTTTTTTTGTCTTCATTGTAATTTACCTTTCGTGTAAAATATACTGCAAATTACATAAAAAGTCAATGAGATAATTTGACAAATGTGTAATAGTACAGTAAATTATTGATGTAATTTACTATGAAAATTACAATTCTCGTCAGGAAAACTATTGTTGGGATGGAGGAGGAACTGCCACGTTTGGCTTTGCTGGGGCTGGCGACCCACGTGTATGTTTCCATCATTGCAAAAATGGAGACAAAAAATGTTCAATGGCGAAAACTAAAAAGGAGACGCCGACATGTCTACTGTCAAATCGATCACGTGCTTAGTTTTGTTGCTCGTTGCACTGGTGCTTGGGGTTAGCTGTGCTACGCCCACCGCCGCTCCTGTTCCAACCGCTGCACCAACTCAACCTCTACAGCCCACGGCCGTACCGGCTACGGCTAAACCGCCCGAACCAACCAAGGCACCAGTATCCTCGTCTGCCTCGTCTGTCTCGTCTGCCTCGGCACCGGCACCCACCACAGCGCCTGCGCCCACCGCCGTGCCCGTGGCAAAGTACTCGCAATCTCCCACGCTGGACGCTGATGTCAAATCCGGAAAACTTCCGCCGGTTGAGCAGCGCCTGCCCGACAATCCCTTGGTCGTCAAAGGGGATACGATCGGCAAGTACGGCGGGACCTGGCGCATGGGGATGATGGCTGGGACTGACGATCCATCCTTCTACAAGATTTTCGCGTACGAGCCGTTGGTTAGGTGGGACCCTGCCATGTCCAACATCCTGCCGAACCTGGCTGAAAAGTGGGACGTGAGCGCGGATGCATCCACCTACACGTTTTATCTGCGCAAAGGCGTCAAGTGGTCGGACGGCACACCCTTCACCGCCGACGATATCATGTTCTGGTGGGAAGACGTCGAATTGAACAAAGACCTCGCGCCATCGCCACCAGCGTTCATGCTCATCGGCGGCAAGCCCGGCACCGTGACCAAGATCGATAACTTGACCGTCAAATTCACCTTCCCATCTCCGAATGGGATCTTTCTGCAAAACGTGGCAAGCTCAAATGGTCGCTCAATGCTCAACTTCCCCAAGAAATACGGCATGCAGTTCCACGCCAAGTACACCGACCAGGCGAAGCTTGACGACCTGGTCAAGACCGGCGGATTCAAGAGTTGGAAAGAACTCTTCATCGCTAAGGTCGGTCAGCCTGACGGCGGTGGATACGGACAATACAGCGCTCAGGGTCGCCCCGTCCTCTACGCATGGGTAACTGATCAACCAATGAGCGGCAATGCCACCCAGGTCTCGTTCATCCGCAACCCCTACTACTGGAAGGTGGATGCCAACGGACAACAATATCCGTACATCGACCGGTTGACCTATACCGTTTACCAGGACGCAGCGGCGATGCTGCTCAAGGCAACCAACGGCGAAATTGATCTCCAGATGCGCCACTTTAACACGCTCACGAACAAGGCGGTCCTTGCCGACAATCAAAAGAAGGGCGATTACAGCTTCATCGACCTCACGCCCATGACCAGCAACACGGTCGTCGTCCATTTGAACCTGACGGACAAAGACCCGGTGATGCGCCAGATCTTCCAAAACAAGGATTTCCGCATCGGCTTGTCGCACGCGATCAACCGCCAGGAGATCATTGACACAGTTTATGTCGGTCAAGGCACGCCGGCCCAGCCCGGCCCTCTCGAAGGCACACCGTTCTACAACAAGCAACTCACGACGCAGTACACCCAATACGATATCAAGAGAGCCAACGACGCGCTAGACAAGGTGTTGCCCAAAAAAGACGCCAACGGAACGCGCTTGCGCTCCGATGGTAAGCCCCTGAGTTTTGTCATCGAGACCTCCAACTCACTTCAGGCACAGGTCGATGCCGGCAACATGATCGCCAAGTACTGGCAAGCAGTGGGCGTGAATGTTCAGTCCAAGTCGGAAGACCGCACCTTGCTATATCAGCGTGCCTATGCCAACGATCTCGATTCAATGATCTGGAATGGCGAGGGCGGCTTGGGTCCGATGTTCGACCCGCGCAATTTCTTCCCGTACGGCACCGAGTCCGTTTACGCCGAAGCGTGGCAGTACTGGTATAATGGGGTGCGCGACGCGACCGCCGAAGAGCCACCCGCCGACGTAAAGAAGATCATGGATGCCTTCAACAAAGCCGTGACCCAGTCCACGTTCGACGGTCAGGTCAAGGCGATGAACGAAATGCTCCAGTTGTCGGCAGACTATTTCTTCTGCATCGGCGTTTCGACGCCGCCGCATACCTACGGCATCGTCAAGAACAACGTAGCGAACGTAAACTTGAAGATGGTCGACGGGTTCACATTCCCGTCGCCGGCACCATTCAATACGTTCACGTACTATTTCAAATGAGCGGCGAATAGAACGGTAAGTAATGCATAAAAGAGAAACCCGCTTTCTCGACTCTGCTCCATGTCACCTCGACACCTTCGGGAAAACGGGTTTCTCTTATATCGAATGCGAACGTGTTTTTGATAGGGAGACAATCGTATGCTCCGGTACATCCTTAGTCGTACACTGTTGATGATTCCAACACTGTTCGTCACATCGTTGGTTGCCTACATTATCATCACGCTGCCACCGGGCGATTTTGCAACTTCGTATGTGCAAAACATGGCCGCACAAGGCGATATCCAGAGCCAGGAAACCGCCCGGGCAATTCGTGAAGAGTTCGGCTTGGACCAGCCGGTTGCCATCCGCTATTTCAAATGGGTACAGGGCATTCTGACCCGTGGGGACTTTGGCATTGTATTCGAAATGCGCCAGCCGGTCTCGTCGGTGATCTGGGAACGTGTCGGGTTAACGATTGCCCTCTCGTTAGGCAGTGTGTTCCTTACCTGGGCGATTGCTTTTCCAATTGGCATTTATTCCGCAGTCAAACAATATTCTGCGGGCGACTATATCTTCACCTTCTTCGGATTTATCGGCATCGCGGTGCCAGGTTTTCTGCTGGCTTTGGTGTTAATGTACCTTCAATTCAAGTATATGGGCACGACCTCAGGAGGATTATTCTCAACAGAATTTGTCAATGCTCCCTGGGGCTGGGATAAGGTGATCGACTTGCTTGGGCACATTTGGATTCCGGTGTTCATTCTCGCCTTCGGCGGAACGGCGGAATTGATTCGGATTATGCGCGCGAACTTGTTAGACGAACTACGCAAGCCGTATGTTGTCACCGCGCGTGCCAAGGGACTACCTGAGTGGCGCGTGCTCCTCAAATATCCGGTTCGTTTGGCGCTGAATCCATTTGTCAGCACCATCGGATGGACTTTGCCTAGCCTCGTCTCTGGATCAATCATTCTCTCTGTGGTCATGAACCTACCCACGACGGGCCCCATGCTTTTGCGCGCACTCCAATTGCAAGATATGTACCTCGCCGGCGCTTTAATTCTGATTCTCAGCACACTTACAATTGTGGGCACATTGCTCTCCGATATTCTGTTGGCGTGGCTCGATCCACGCATTCGGTATCAGTGAGGTAATGATGGCAAGTGTCGCAGTTAACGCAATTAAACCAATCGAGAAAGAAGCCCAGGCTTATGTTGCGCCGCAATGGAAACTCGTCTGGTGGAAATTCCGCAAGCATAAACTAGCACTGCTCAGTAGCATGATTATGCTTTTCATTTATTTCGTTGCATTATTCGTCGAATTTCTCGCGCCGTTTCTGCCCGACCAGACCAATTCCAAATATCTGTATGCCCCGCCTCAACCCCTCCATTTCGTTGACGATCAGGGAAATTGGGGATTGTACGTTTATGGGTACACCTCCACGATTGATCCTATTGCCTTGAGACGTACGTTTGAAGTGGATGCGAGCGTCAAGCTCCCCGTCGGCTTTTTCGTCCAAGGCGTGCCTTATAAATTATTCAATCTCATTCCGATGGATCAGCATTTGATCGTTCCACTTGACCCAGCCCAGCCAATGTACCTGCTCGGTGCAGATCGGCTCGGACGCGATGTATTGAGCCGCTTGATTGTCGGCACACGCGTTTCCATGTCGATTGGACTAATCGGTGTTCTGATGAGTCTGATCCTGGGAATTTTGCTCGGCGGGTTGTCGGGCTATTACGGTGGGAACATTGACAACCTCATTCAACGCCTCATCGAATTTCTGCGTTCGATCCCATCCATCCCCTTGTGGATGGGACTTTCCGCCGCATTACCGCTCGACTGGGATCCGCTCCGAGTTTATTTTGCTATCACCGTCATTCTCTCGCTCATTGGTTGGACAGGCTTGGCGCGCGTCGTGCGCGGTCGTTTTCTCTCACTGCGCGAAGAAGATTTCGTGATGGCGGCGCGTTTAGACGGCGCGAGCGAAATCCGCATCATCCTGGGTCATATGCTCCCCGCATTCACGAGCCACATCATCGCCGCGATCACACTTGCAATTCCTGGGATGATCTTGTCCGAGACTGCGTTGAGCTTTCTCGGGCTAGGTTTGCGTGAGCCAGTTGTTAGTTGGGGTGTGTTGTTGCAGAACGCGCAAGATATTCGCTCGATTGCGACTGCACCGTGGTTGTTGATTCCTGCGCTCGCAGTTGTTGTATCTGTGCTCGCGCTTAATTTCCTGGGTGATGGTTTGCGCGATGCGGCGGATCCGTATTCGAGATAATATGCCAAACTCTGATTTGCTACAAGTAAAAAATCTCAAAACCCATTTCTTTCTCGACGAAGGCACTGTCAAAGCGGTCGAGGGTGCTGACCTGACGATCAAACGCGGTGGCACGCTTGGCGTTGTCGGCGAGAGCGGTTGCGGCAAGAGTGTGATGTCGTACTCGATTTTGCAACTTGTCGAATCGCCAGGAAAGATCGTCGCAGGGCAGATTCTATTCAATCGGAAAAATGATCCTACAAATGCGCCGATTGATCTCGCTACGCTCAACCCGAATAGCCGCGAGATGCGCGAGATTCGCGGCGAAGAAATCGCAATGATTTTTCAAGAGCCGATGACCTCGCTCAGTCCCGTGCATACCATCGGTAATCAGATTGAAGAAGTAATCCAATTGCATCGCCGCGTTGACCAAGCGACGGCACGCCAGCAAGCCATTGAAATGTTGCATCGCGTTGGAATCCCCCAGCCCGCCGAACGCATCGACACCTATCCGTTTCAACTCAGCGGCGGAATGCGTCAGCGTGCAATGATTGCGATGGCGCTCGCGTGTCATCCCAGTTTGCTCATTGCCGATGAACCGACGACCGCGCTCGACGTGACGACGCAAGCGCAGATTCTCGAATTGATGCAAGAACTGCAACGTGAGATGGGAATGGCGGTGATGCTCATTACGCACAACCTGGGAATGGTCGCCGAGATTTGCGAGGATATTGTTGTGATGTATCTCGGCGAGGTTGTCGAGCGCGCGGATGTGTATTCGCTTTTCCGTGAACCACGGCATCCGTACACGCGCGCATTGTTGCGTTCGATTCCCCGCCTCGGACAAATCAAGCAAGGGCGTCTCGATCCGATCCAAGGTTCGGTCCCCGATCCATACAATCGTCCGATAGGTTGTCCCTTTCATCCGCGTTGTTCGCAAATGATCCCAGGCAAGTGTGATCAGATTCATCCGACTCTGATCGAACTGGGCGAACGACGCGCAGTGCGCTGTCTGCTGTACGGCGAGCCATCGGAGTATAAGTGATATGACTCAAGAGACAATGCTCGCAGTCGATAATTTGAAAATGCACTTTGCGATTCGCAAAGGATTTCGCCAGCGTGTCGTCGGTCACGTCAAAGCGGTGGACGATGTGAGTTTTGCGATTCGGAGCGGCGAGACCCTGGGACTTGTCGGCGAAAGCGGTTGCGGCAAGACGACAATTGGTCGTTGCATTATGCGCGCGTACGATCCGACGGCTGGCAAGATTTCATACTGGAATAAAAATAACGAGCAAGTTGATCTGGCGACACTCAAACAGCATGAACTCAAGCCCTATCGCCGTGAACTGCGAATGATTTTCCAAGACCCATACTCGTCGCTCAATCCCAGGATGACGGTGCTCGATATTGTTAGCGAACCGCTCAAGGTGCATAATGTTGCCAAAGGTACGGAATTGGAAGACCGAGTTGCGAATCTTTTGAAACGCGTTGGCTTGCGTCCCGAATATATGCGTCGCTATCCGCACGCATTCAGCGGCGGGCAACGCCAGCGCATCGGCATTGCGCGCGCGCTCGCACTCGATCCGCGTATCGTCGTTGCGGATGAAGCCGTGTCCGCTCTCGATGTGTCGGTGCAAGCGCAGATTCTCAACTTGATGGAAGATTTGCAAGCTGAGTTGAATCTGACGTATCTTTTCATCTCGCACGATTTGAGCGTCGTCGAGTATGTGGCTGATCGTGTTGCAGTGATGTACGTCGGCAAACTTGTCGAGATGGCGGAGACGGCGAAATTGTTTGCGACTCCCAGCCATCCGTACACCGAAGCGTTGCTCTCGGCTGTGCCCAAACCCGATCCGACAATGCGATCAAAACGCATCGTCCTCGAGGGTGATGTCGCCGATCCAGCGAATCCGCCAGGCGGTTGTTATTTTCATCCGCGTTGCCGCTATGTCGAGGATCGGTGTAAAACAGAGACGCCAATGTTGCGTGAGTTGAAAGATGAACGATTCGTCGCCTGTCATCGCGCCGAGGAATTGAGTTTGCGCGGCGTCGCGCAAATCGTGAATTGATTTTTCTCCTCTTGGCAAACGGGCGGCGATTGGTGGGCAGTCGTCGCCTGTTTGTGTGTCCTTGTGTTAAACGAAAAAATCCAGCAAGGAGATTTTGTATGGATGCATTGGAAGCTATTCGCAAACGCCGAAGTGTTCGCCAGTATACAGGCGATCCAATTCCCCGACAGGATTTGGAAACCATCGTGGATGCAGGGCGATTGGCGGCGACGGGCAGTAATCGGCGACCCTGGGATTTCATCGTCGTCACAGATCGCGCATTGATCGATGAACTCAAAAAGGCGGCGGAATGGATGGATAAGGCAGGCGCAATTATTGCAGTCGTATTGGATCCGTCTTCGCGCTGGTGGGTTGAAGATGGTTCGGCGGCAATCGAAAATATGCTCATCGCCGCGACGGCGTTGGGATATGGCTCGTGCTGGCTCGAAGGATACACTTTGCCTTGCGAGCAAGAATTCAAATTGCTCCTCGGTGTGCCAAAGGAAAAACGATTACTCACGTTGGTTCCGATCGGAGTGCCCGTCGAATGGCCCCAGATTGAAAAGAAAAAGTTGTCAAAAGTAATCCACTGGGAAAAGTATGCCACAGTTAATTCTTGATCCATTCCGTTTGACTGCCTCAGAAATCGAACAGCTCATTGTTCCTGGCACATCGCATTTGCCTGAGCTAGGAACGGCGCGTCGAGATTTGGATGCGTTGAACAATGCGCCGCAAACGCAAATAATTCTGGCGCAGACCGAATCGCTGATGGAATCGTTGCCCCAGGTTCCACAGACAAGCTACACGCACTATCGGCTTTTTCAGCGCACAGGTGATCGCAAGAATTACGAGACGCCGTATTTTCTGAAACGCGCTCAACTCGCGGGCACAACGTTGCGAATGTTCTTCGGTCAAGTCGAACTCAAAGACACGGTGCAAGATTATCTGTGGAGCATTTGCGAAGAAACGAACTGGGTGTTGCCCGCGCACGAGAATGACATCATCGATCTTTTTTCGGCTGAGACTGGTTTCGCGCTTGCCGAAACACTCACGCTCTTGGGCGACACACTTGATGTCGAGGTGCGTTTGCGGGTTCGCGCCGAAATCGAACACCGCACCTTTGATCCGTACCTACGTTATTATCGAGCGCTCTGGTGGCACAAAGCTGGGATGAATTGGAACGGCGTGTGCAACAGTTCGGTAGCGGCGACGTTTCTGTTGTTAGAACGAGAACCCAGTCGCGTTGCGCGTGCGCTCGAAATCGCGTTGACTGGTTTGCGTGTTTATTTGGATGCTGGGTTTGAAAAAGATGGAACTTCAAACGAGGGCGTAAGTTATTGGCAGTACGGGTTGATCAATTTCGTCGCCTTGTCCGAAATGTTGCGCGCGCGCACAAACGGCGCGGTTGATCTGTTGTCATCGCAACGAATGCGCGACATTGCGGCGTACCCAGCCAAGTTGCTTTTGTCGCCTAGTATGTTCGCAACTTTTTCTGATTGCGATGACGCACTCAATTTCAATTACGGCATCGTGACGCGATTGATGGAACGGACTGACGAACAATCGCTTGCCAGTTTGCTGACACCACCTGCTGTCAGCGAACTTATCAGCAACACCAATTGGCGGCTGACGATGATGTTGCGCAATTTCTTGTGGTGGGATGGAACGTACTATACACCCACGCCCATCACCGACGCGTACCTACCGCTGGGCGGTGTTGCGCGATTGGTGACACGAATGCCCCAGGATGCACAGGTCGTTCTTGTAATCAAAGCGGGGCACAACGATGAAAACCACAATCACAACGACATTGGCAGTTTCATCCTGCACGTAGACAATGAGACACTGCTGACTGACCCAGGTCGTGGATTGTACTCGCGCGATTATTTCAATCAACACCGCTACGAAAATATCTTTGCCAATTCCTACAGCCACAGCGTGCCACGTATTGATGGGCAATTGCAGAAAGAAGGCAAAGAGTTTCGCGGCGAAATCGTGAACATCGAGATGAACACGCCATCCAAAAGTATTGAGCTTGAGTTTGCGCGCGCGTATCCGTTGACGAACCTGGCAAGCGCGCGGCGACACATCACGCCCGATTCCAACATCATCACGTTGCGCGATGTTTTCCGATTTTCCGAAAATCCAGTCGAGATCGAAGAAACGTTGATGACGTGGTGTGATGTCGAGATCAATGGCACAACGGCAATCATTCGCGGCAAGCATCACACGTTGCACCTGACTATCGAAACGCCAAGCGATGCGCGCTTTGCGCTCGAACGATTGGAAAAAGAGAGCCGCGAGAATGCCAAGACCGAAATCCTCAAACGCTTGAGCGTCGTCTTGCCAGCACAAATCGAAACACAATTTCGCGTGCGAATGGAAATTCTATGAACAGTCGTGAAATTGTTCGGCGAACATTGGCGTTCGAATACCCACAACGGGTCGCCCATTCTTTCGAGCCATCCGATTTTGTTTTCGGTGGCGCAGAGATTCCGAATCCGCTTGACGCTTGGCACAAGGTCGGAGAGCACGAGTGGCAGAGGACGGACGAATGGGGCAATGTCTGGGACAGAGTAGATGAAACATCAAAGGGGCAAGTCATCCAAGGCGTCCTGGAAGATTTGAGCCAGGTCGCAACGTGTCCACTACCAGACTATGCCGACCCAGCACACTATGCGCACGCGCGCGAAATTTTTGTGAGCACGCCGACTCAATGGCACATTGGCAGTGTGCAAGGATTTACATTTAAGATGGCGCAACAGTTGCGCAAGTTCGATCAGTACTTGATGGACTTGATCACCGAGGTTGACCGCATTCACCTTTTGCACAACCGGATTGACGAACAAATATGTTGGCAGATTCGACGGCTGAGCGAAATCAGCGCAGATAGCGTAATGTTCTGGGAAGATTGGGGCACGCAGGAGCGTACATTCATCAGTCCGCGTTTGTGGCGGCAGGAATTCAAGCCGCGTTTTCAAGCGTTGTGCGCGCTCGCGCATTCGCAGAATCTGTATGTCATCATGCACTCGTGCGGCAAGATGACCGCGCTCATCCCAGATCTAATCGAATGTGGCATCGATGTTTTTCAGTTCGATCAGCCGCGCATTCACGGCATTGACACGCTCGCTGAGTTCCAAAAACATAATCGCGTGACGTTCTGGTGTCCAGTCGATATTCAAACAACTCTGCAAACCCACGACGAAAAGATCATTCGATCTGAGGCGCGCGAGTTGTTGGACAAGTTGTGGAAACCACGGGGTGGATTTATCGCTGGCTTGTACCCTGACCCAGTTTCGATTGGCTTGGAGCCGCACTGGCAGTTCATCGCATCCGATGAATTTTCACAGTACGGTGTTCGTGATTCATAAAACTGATTTCGATTTGTTCGGGAGGCAATCTTGCTTTATCCACAATCCAATCCATTTCGACAATGCGTTGACCTCTCTGGTTTTTGGGATTTGCGTTTTGACCCAGGAAATCAAGGCGTCGCATCGAATTGGTGGGCGGGATTCAACGACGGTCGCCCAGTTGCAGTTCCCGCAAGTTGGAACGATCAGTTCGAAGATTGGCGCGATTATCTTGGCAACACGTGGTATCAGACCCGTTTTGATTTACCCTGGGGTTGGGACGCATCGCGGCAACACATTCGGTTGCGATTCAATTCAGTCAATTATTTTGCTGAGGTCTGGCTAAATGGTGTGCGGCTCGGTCAACACGAAGGCGGGCATCTGCCTTTTGAATTCGATATTGCGCCATACGTTCGACCTGAAGGCAATGTGTTGGTCGTGCGCGTCGAAGGCGAACTCAAACCTGACCGCGTACCGCCTGGTAATGTTCCTGCTGATTCCAGGTATATGTTCCTCAGTCAAACGGAAAATAATCCGCCCGCATCGTTTGATTTTTTTCCGTTCTGCGGAATTCATCGTCCCGTGTTGTTGTACGCGACGCCGCGTCAAGCCATCACCGATCTGACGGTCGTCACAGATATTGCTGGGCACGCTGGGATCGTTCGCGTCAAACTGAATCGTGACGAAGGCGAAAATTCGCTCGCACGATTTTCTCTGCGCGGCACGAACGTTCACGCTGAAACAACGGGAAATGATGCTGTGCTAATTGTGCCTGATGCTGCGCTGTGGTCGTCCGATTCACCGCACCTGTATGATCTCACCGTCGAATTGGCGCGTGGTGACGAAACATTTGATAGATACACGTTGCCCATTGGTATTCGCACTGTCGAAATCAAAGGTGATAGACTGTTGCTGAACGGTAAGCCGATTTATCTCAAGGGCTTTGGGCGTCACGAAGATTTTCCGATTGCAGGACGGGGACTCGTTCCCGCGGTCATCGTCAAAGATTATGCGATGATGAAGTGGATCGGCGCGAACTCGTTTCGCACGACACATTATCCGTACTCGGAACAGATGATGGACTTGGCAGACCGACTGGGATTTTTTGTCATCGATGAAACGCCCGCCGTCGGATTATTCTTTGCCGAAGAAGGACTGGCGCGTCGCTTGGAATTGTGCCAACAGTACACCCAGGAACTCGTGTTGCGGGACAAGAATCATCCCAGTGTGATCGCGTGGAGTATCGCGAACGAGCCGCATTCGTGGTTGCCCTCGGCAAAACCATTTTTCAAGAATCTCCGTGATCTATGCAAATCAATCGATGCTACGCGTCCAGTTACCCTCACCACGTATATTGGCATAGGCGAAGAATCGTTCGAGTGCTGTGATTTGGTGTGTCTCAATCGCTACGCGGGCTGGTATTCGCAGTCGGGCAAGATCGATGCTGGCGCGGCGAGTCTCTCGGCAGAACTCGATGCGCTGTACGAAAAATATCGCAAGCCCATCATCCTCACCGAGTTTGGCGCGGATGCAGTTCCTGGCTCGCACGCGCAACCCCCCGAAATGTTCACCGAAGAATTTCAAGCGGGCAGTATCGCGGCATACATCCAGGTTCTGCGAAGCAAGTCGTTTGTGATTGGCGAGCACGTGTGGAATATGTGCGATTTCAAAACATCGCAAGCGGTGCAACGCGTGGGCGGAATGAATTTGAAAGGCGTGTTCACGCGCGACCGCCGCCCCAAACTAGCCGCACATCGTTTGCGCGAGTTATGGCGATGAGTCAAAAAAATCCCAGCAGTCTCCCTTCATTTATTTCTGATGCGTTGGCGTACAGTCTCGATATGACGCGCCAGAATCTCACGTCACTCGATAATTTTCCCGAACTCGCTAAGGATGGTAAATGGCTGTGCTCGGATGATGGATTTTGGACGGGCGGACACTGGACGGGATTGCTGTGGCTGGCGTACGCGCATACTGGCGATTCGACCATCGAACATGCCGCGCGCAAGTGGACTCGTCGACTCACGCCGCGTCAACACGACACGACGACCCACGACCTGGGATTCCTTTTCGAGTTATCGTTTCTCTTGGGACATAAACTGACTGGCGATTCGTCTTTCAAAGCATCGGCAATTCAAGCGGCGCGCACGCTCGCGTTACGTTTCAACCCGAAAGGTAAATTTTTTCAAGCGTGGGGACCGTTGAACGGCACGCCGAGCGAACGCGGACGCGCGATCATTGACACGATGATGAACCTCGATCTGCTTTTCTGGACGACCCAGGAAACGGGTGAGAAGAAATTTGCAGAGATGGCAATCACGCAAGCGCACACGGTGCTCCAACGCCACGTCCGTTCCGATTGGTCGACTTCACACGTCACCGATTTCGACCCCGACACTGGCGAGTTCATTCAGCAAGAAACAGCACAAGGGTTAAGCGCGACATCGTGTTGGTCGCGTGGGCAAGCGTGGGCGGTGTACGGCTTTGCCAAATGTTATCGCGAGACAGGCAATGCGACATTTCTCGATGCCGCGCACCATCTCGCCGAATATTGTTTGCATCGCCTGCCGCCTGATCGTGTGCCATACTGGGATTATGATAGTCCATTCATTCCCGATGATGTGCGCGATAGTTCTGCTGCATCGATTCTGGCATCGGCGTCATTGCTCTTGGCAACGCTCGACACGGCGAATGCCGATTGTTGGCACACAGAAGCGATGGCGATGTTGGAATCGTTGTGGAACAGTTACGGCAGTCGCGGCACGAACGAACCGTGCATCTTGTTACATGGCACGCGCTCCAAGCCAGAAGACTCGATGGATCACGGTTTGATTTACGGCGACTATTATTTTGTCGAGGCGTTGACGCGTTTGACCAAGCCAGAGCTTCGATTGTAGAATAAAACCGTTTCCCAACGATGAGAAAACGGGTTTCTAAATTGCAAAGGGATTTGCAAAGATGACCAACGCTTCTTCTCTTCTACCTTTGCTATTTCTCGGCGGTGAGAAAACCTGGGAGATGCCGCAACCAACGCGCCGTTTTCAAACGCCCCTTAACTAACGTGTACGATGAATCGATGTTGCCGCGCTCTGAGGTAACATTCGAGCAATCAGTATGCGCACCGAAACTTTGGTCAGCCGAATCGCCGAATCTGTACGCGGTTGTCGTCACGTTCAAAACGCTGCACGGCGAAGAGAGTGCCGCGTGTCGCATCGGCTTTCGCAAAATCGAAATTCGTGCGCGGACCATTGCTCAGCGTTTGGCGCGCGGCAACCGACAACGACGGCATCAAGTTGATCCTAGGACGACAAGAAAGCCGGACGCTTGCACGTTGGCTCGATCTCGGACTGGATCAAATTCAGCATTCGTTACAGCACATTCGATTGATTCGCACGAAAGGCGTACCGATAGTTGAGATCGTACACCGCGCATCAGGTCGCGGCAAGCAAAACGATTTTGTTCACACGCATCGCTACGCATTCGATGCGTCTGGGCATCTGCGTGTCGAGAACACTGTACGCCTCGGCAGAGCCATCCGCGACGTTCCGCGCATCGGCGTAAATTTGGTCTTGGCGTCGGAGTTAGAGCAGTTGGAATGGTTTGGGCGCGGACCCTGGGAAAATTATCCCGACCGCAGGGCATCGGCGATGGTGGGACGCTATACGAGCACGGTGACGGAGCAGTACGTGCCGTATGTCTTGCCACAAGAACACGGACACAAGACAGATGTGCGTTGGCTAACACTCACCGATGCAGATTTGTTCGCCGCAAAACATACCATTGACCTCGCGCCTCGCGCGGAGGTGATGCTCAATCTCGACGGTACACATCGCGGTTTGGGCACTGCGAGTTGCGGTCCCAACACGTTGGACAAGTATCGCTTGCTTGAGCGAATCTATCGATTTGCATTCAGTATAAGAGCTGCGTAAAAAACGAGACGTTCGCTGGTCGTCTAACGATCAGCGAATTTATTTTACTGTACAAACTCACGCGTCAATTCTTTGGAACCATCATATAAAGACTGTTTTCACTATATCGCCGTTGCATATGCGTCTCGCTCAATCATTGGCTTTGCCGTTCACGTACCGTTTCTCCACGCACGTGAATAGCATCTTGAAATAGGAATGAACCGCCGGGAATGTGAACGCTCCTTGCTCACATGAGCTTGGTTTTGACATACCACACGCACGCGAGTACAATCTTACCACAAGTGCCTTGTAGATTTCGTCTACTCTTTGCTCAACGGAGACAAATTGATGCTCGCCAAAGTTACTTCGTGTGCTGTCGTCGGACTCGACGGCGCGCTCGTCGATGTGTAAGTCGATGTCTCTAACGGTCAAATCGGTTTTACGATTGTCGGTCTGCCCGACGCGGCGGTGCAAGAATCGCGTGAACGTGTCCGCGCCGCGATTAGAAATTCCTCGTTCTCCTATCCTCTCAAACGCATCACCGTCAACCTAGCTCCGGCGGATTTACGCAAGGAAGGTCCCGCCTACGATTTGCCGATTGCCGTCGGACTGTTGATGGCGTCGGAACAACTCAACGCCGATTTGTCGCGCGCGCTCATCATCGGCGAACTCTCGCTGGATGGAATCGTCCGGCACACAAATGGCGTCTTGCCCATGGCATCCCTCGCGCGTGAAAAAGGATTCGACACGCTGTTTGTTCCTGCCGCGGATACCCCCGAAGCCGCACTCGTGCCCGATCTCAACGTCTATCCTATCGAAACCTTGTTCGCGCTCGTAATGCATTTGCAGAACATGCAACCGATTGCGCCGTATCGACCGATGCACGATTTCACGCCCGAGACCGCACCCTCCTACGCCACCGATTTTGCCGAGGTGCGCGGACAGGAACATGTCAAGCGCGCGCTTGAAGTTGCGGCAGCAGGACAACACAATTGTTTGATGAGCAGTCCGCCTGGAGCGGGGAAAACCTTGCTGGCACGTTCACTGCCTTCCATTATGCCCAACCTCACGCTGGACGAAGCGCTGGAGGTCACGCGTATCTATTCAGTCAACGATATGCTGCCCACCAATTCGCCGTTGATCCGCCATCGACCGTTTCGTGCGCCACACCATACGATTTCGCACGCGGGCTTGGTTGGCGGCGGACGCTGGCCCCATCCTGGGGAGATTTCGCTGGCGCATCGCGGAATTCTATTTTTGGACGAACTTCCCGAGTTTGACACGCGTAGTACTGAGGTACTACGGCAACCGTTAGACAATAACTTCTATTTGTAACGACTTCCAGTGCTTCAACCCCAATGTGCTGACTGCCTTGGCGCAGTTCCTGACATCGTCGGCGTCGAGCATAATTGCTCAAGGATAGGATTCTGCGTCTTTCATTCAATGGTGAGTCTGAGATAGAAAAGCGCGGCAGGTTTTCTGACCTGCCGCGCTTTTTGGTATCGCGGGTTCGACGGGCATCGAGTGCTCACTCAAATCCATAGCACTAGGGTTCAGTGATTAGTGACCCTCCTTAATCGCTGCAAGTAGTTCAGCATGATCGCGCGCATAATCGAAAAGGGTTAGTCCGCGTACCGTAGCTTCCCAGGACTGCCGAAGACTGGCGGCACCGGCTTGGGGTCCCATCGGATGTTCGAACACGGCACGTCCGGGCACAATTCCGAAATCAACGCTGTGTAGTTTTTCGTACAACTGTGGGATCGAGCCAGCCCACTGACTGCCGGCCGGTACCGGCAACACGGGTTTGAGATGTCCCAACGGTTTTAGACATTCCTGAACATCGAGCAAGACATCCGAATCGGATGTCTTCATCCGGTCGCCAAACCCGGGCAGGATAATGCTATCAAATCCGACCATGCGTTGGAGTTTGGTCATCACCCTGGAATGAACGCCGAAATAAAGCATCCGGGTAAAAGGAGCAATGAAATCAAAATGAGCAAACAGCGGTACCTGTGTGTGCTTGCGCAACATTCGGACCGCACTCAAGCCGGTCGTCATGCCATTCACCATCACCGCATTTGCACCTCGTGCGACGGCAATGTCGTGCAATTCAATTAGCCGATCTACCTCATCGGTGATATTTGCCAAATAGATTTTCTTTTCGCCCGTGAGCCTTTCACATTCTAATCGCGCCGCGCCTAATCTTTCCGCGCGTTCAGTTAACCGCGACCATTCAACATCACACAGCATCTCATCATCTTTCGCAATATCCAAGCCGCCTAGCCACGCTTGGCGCGCTAGTTCAGCAAAAGGCTCTGGTGCAAGTCCCAAATTCGGTTTGATCACCCCGATCATAATGGGACGATCATAGACGCCTAACATTTCTCGCAGTCCTGCGATGCCGAACTTGGGTCCCTGAAAATTCCCCAAATAGCTTTCCGGGAATTCTATATCCAACAGTTTAATTGCGGAAATACCTGGTGAATAAAATGTTCCTTCGCCTAAGACCGCTGTCAGTAAATTCGGAATCTTCGCACCGAAATTACCATGCGGGTGTGCGATCTTCACCTTGCAACTATACGCTTTGTCATTTGAATGACTCAAAAAAGGATAGGTCGGTTGATCGAGCATTCGTTCCACGACTAGATCAATAACCTTCGCGCCGAATCGGCCGCGCAGGTCTTCGTCTACGTCAACTCTCTTCCATTGGGCAGTTGATTGTTCTTGACACAAATGAGCCGCGGCTTGTTCAGGATTCGCAGCACATTCGAAATAATATTCGAGAACAATATAGTCGTCCATGTTCAAGGTTGATTTCTCGGCAAAGAAACCGCGCAGATCGGCTTGATTCATATTCTAATTGTCATGTCCAATGACATCGTACTCAATTTTTTGATTTCGTTAACTTCGCGGAGTCCAGAGACATCGTACACACTTTGCGGCGTCGATGCGAGCGACGAAACTCAGAACGTAACGGGCGAACCGGCTCTGCGATTT
>JACRMI010000155.1 GCA_016215025.1 Chloroflexota bacterium | reverse complement strand
TTTCGCTCATGACGAAACCGCTTTCTGCTCAGGCGCTTGGACTCGCCGAGGGTTCCATCATGCACATTACGTCCGTGCTTGTCAATGGCGCGCCAACCTTAAAATTTGCCCGTTTTTCAAAAGTCTCAATCAGTTCTTTGTTTCATTTGGATAGGGCATTCCCCAAAATTCAGAATAAGCATCTGCAATTTTTGACCAATCCAATTCAGTTTGCACGAACCCGCCATTGTAGATAGTTGTCTTGAATCGCTCATTTATCAAATCCCAGCGCAAAAACTGATCAGTCTCTTCCGTCTGAGCGTCAAATTCACGGGAAATTTCTATTCCGGTTGCGCTTTGCTCGCTCTGAACCAATACATAGGATACGCCGTTACACTGATAGATTTGTCGTTTATCAGGTCCACTAATTCGCCGCATTGCAAGCGCAGGTCCCTCCTCACCTGATTCTATGTCAGGACTACTGACTTGCTGCTGGATTTCAAAACGTCGAGTGACAAGTTCAATTGTTTGTTTATCAGGTTGGCTCAAATTTCCTACGACAACAATTTCACGCATCCTATATGATGGTCCAAGCTCGGTTTCTGCGAAAAGTAACGGAGCAGACCACACATCACTGCATTGGTCTCGTTTGCAAGAAATCCAATGGTGAACCCACGATTGATTCGAGATACCTGTTCCTCCCGAACATGTCAGAACATCTGCAATGATCGCACTTGCCGTCACGGATGTTTTGATATAACCGCAATAATGTCCATGCTCTTCCAAGTAAAACATCTCATGCCAAGCACCTTGCTCAAAAGACATGACATCGAGAAAGACTAGCCGAGAATAGGTTGTGCCAGTCATCAGGATATCTAACTGACCGTCGCCATTCACATCAATATCCTGACGCGATATATTGCTATAGAATCTCTGAATGCCAATCTCTTGCGCATCTTCGCTCTGCTCATGCTTGTTGAAGATCAAGCCCAGGATTTCGTCGTTGCTTGGTCTTGGATTGGTTAGCTCAAACGGCGTCGACGTTGGGTAAGGAGTAAAAGTCGGACCTGGTGTTTTTGTTGGCAATCTTGTAGAGGTGGGCAGCGCGGTTGATGTTGCTGTTGTCGTCACCGTCGGCATCGCGCTCGGCTCTGGCGTTGCCGTGACAACGACGGTGATGACCTGGAGCGTTAGCGTCGCAGGCGCAATTGTCGCTTGGGCGCACGCAACGAGCAGGCATAGCAAAACTATTAACGTCATCGTGCGAAGAATCTGCCGCATTGAGTTTGTCTCCAAAGAGGAACGCTCCGCGTGAAAACTTTCGCCTTCACGCGAAACGTTCATCCCTCATCTTTCATCTTTCATCCTTGAATTTCCACTTCTGCCTCAATCTCTACCGGTATATCGACTGGCAAGCCCGCCATGCCAACTGCTGATCGCGCATGTGCGCCTGCTTCGGGTCCCCACAGTTCGAGAATCAAATCCGAAAAGCCGTTTATGACGGACGGCTGTTGATTGAACCCTGGTGCGCTGTTCACCATTCCAAACACGCGCAGCCACGCCGTCACGCGATCCAAATCGCCGAGTTCGCGTTTGAGCGCGGACAAAATATTCAACGCGACAAGTCGCGCGGCTTGGTAACCTTGCTCTACCGTCAAGTCTACGCCGACTTTGCCACGCGGCTCCGCGAGTGAACCATCGGCATTGATCGGTCCCATACCAGAAATAAACGCGCGATTGCCACGCACACGCACCGGCGCAAATGGCAATTTCATTCCGCTTGGTGTTTTCATCGGCTGTGGCAGCACTAGCCCCATCGCTTCCAACTTGGCTTCAATCTTCGACATTGCTTTCTCTCCTCTTAAAATAGGACGCTGATGAACGCTGATGAACGCTGAAAAAAATCATAAAATCGGCGTTTGTCTGCGTTTGTCTGCGTCCTATTGAGTTTCATTCTAACGCTAATGCACCAGCGGCGAATGAACAACTCCTTTGATGATTATTCGATATCTTCACGCGCGACGTTATCGAACTGCAAAATAAAATCAGTGCCATACGCTAGCGATGGCGTCTTGAAACCGATCGGCGCATCGCCTGCGAGTACGCGCTGCACAATCGCGAGCGCCGTCATCGCCGTAAGCGCATAACCTTCGGGCGTGCGCATTCGTGATGTAACGCGCTTGCCCGAATCGTCCTCGGCTTGTCCCCACAGCAAGCTTATTCCCTTGGCGCGTTGTTGCTCCGTCGGACCTGCTGGCTGCGATTGAATTACGCGCTTGAGCATCGATTGCATCGTCGGTGTCGCGAACAATGCACCCGTGTATCGACCCAGTACCATCAAGCGCACGAGCATTGGCGGAAAAACAGAATACACTTGGATGTTCGGAATTCCTGTGCTGTAGAATGCGGTCGATACATCGCCCCAGGGAATTGTAACCGATTTGACCGGTCCGCGTCCATAGTCGATCAGGCGCGATCTCCAAGCGCTTGGCACGCGAACGATTTTTCCATTCGCTCGAATCGCGCCGCCGAGATGAATCGTTTCGATCATCGTCGTCGCAGTGCCGTGCGATAATCTTCCGCCGACGTTGCGAAACGCCAGCGTGAGTCGCGTCGCCGATGACAGTCGTCGTTTGAGATGCGCGGAGAGACAATCGGATGGAACGACGTCGAACCCAACACCCGGCAAAAGCATGATGCCCGCCGCTTTTGCATCGGCATCGTGGCGTGCGAGCGATTCAAACACGCCGATCTCGCCAGTGATGTCGAGGTAATTCGTTTTCGTGCGTAGGGACGCCATCGCCATAGGTTTAGATGTGTGCGAGAATGGTCCCGCGCAATGAAGGACGACAGACACGTCTTTGAGCGCCGTATCGATGGTCGCTGGATCGTCGAGTGAAAAGCTGCGACACTCTAATCCTAGCTCAGTCGCTTGTGCGGTGAGCTTTTCGCGATTACGACCGGCGAGGATCGGACGCAATCCTTGCTTGACCGCGAGTCGCGCGATGAGATCGCCCGTGTAGCCGGTCGAACCATAAAGAAGAAAGGGTTGATTCGTCATGGGAATCTTGCCTCATTGTTTTCTTGGATTGTCACGGTATAATCATCTTGGTTATTCAAGCGATGACAAAGTAGCATTCGCTCACAGAAGGGGAAAGCATGAATGAAAAGCGAAAAATCCTTGTGATTGACGACGAGAACCTTATTCGTCTGATCGTCCGTCGGACTTTGGAACAACATGGGTACGACGTTGTCCTAGCCGCGAACGGCAGCGAAGGTTTGATGATTGCGAATACTTCATCACCGGATGCAATTCTGTTGGATGTTAATTTACCTGACCTTGATGGATTTCAAGTCTGTACGGAACTTCGCTCGACGAGAACGACCTCAAGAATACCCGTTATCATGATGACCGCAGCGGATGAACCCGAAGATAGAGCACATGGATTTAACAATGGCGCTGACGACTATATCACGAAACCGTTTGAATGCGATGAATTGCTCGCCCGCATCAAGGCGCAACTCCGAAAGTAAAATGCCTCGCGCACAAGTTCCCCAGAGTTCCCGTAGTTCTGCGCTACGAAAGGAACTGAGGAAACTCGGAGGAACTTTTGGCAACTCAAATTTCGTATTCCTCAAATCGTTCGACCAATCGCTCTGCAATCTTTCCTTCGATCAGCGTCCCCTTCTCGGAAAATTCTTCGTGCTCGACGATGCCGCGTTGATGATAGAGCGCCACGAGTTCGTTCGCGTTATACGGAATCCTCACACGCAAATCGACCATCTCTTCCGCGAGCGCACTTTCGACCCGCGCAAGCAAATCGTCTAGTCCGATTTTTTTGAGCGCAGAGATTCGTACCGCGTCCGCCAACGGATCCTCGTCTTGGGTAACCAGCCATGATTTGTCATCTCGAGGGAGCGGAGCGACTGAGAAATCTCCCGATTGCGAACCGAGATTTCTCGCTCCGCTCGAAATGACATCTCCCCCTGCTCCTTTGCTCCTCTGTCCCTTATCGATTTTGTTGAGCGCCAGTACCACCGGCTTGTCGCCCGCGCCGATTTCCTCTAGCGTCTCATCGACCGCACGCGCTTGGTCGCGCATATTTCGATGCGTCGCATCGACCACGTGCAGCAACACATCGGCTTCGGTAATTTCTTCCAGCGTGGCACGAAACGCGGCGACAAGTTGCGTTGGCAATTTTTGAATAAAGCCAACCGTATCGGTGAACAGCGCGTCGGAACCGCCAGGCAATTTCACGCGCCGCGTCGTCGGATCGAGCGTGGCGAACAATTCATCGGCGACGTAAATACCCTCACGTCGAGTCGATCCTTGCGGTTGCCCCTGGGCATCCGCGAAGGATACCCCGACGAGTGAATTCAGCAACGTCGATTTGCCGGCATTGGTGTAGCCGACAATCGCGACAACGGGCATTCCTTCGCGTTGGCGTTTGCGGCGATGCTCGCCCCGCTGTTTGCGAATTTCTTCGATCTGTCTCTTGAGCGTTGCGATGCGCGAGCGAATCTCGCGGCGGTCGAGTTCGAGTTGGCGTTCGCCTGGACCACGCAAACCGACGCCGCCTGTGCCCCCCCGCCCTGCTGCGCCGCCCGCCTGGCGCGCGAGGTGCGTCCACATACGTGTGAGGCGCGGCAAGCGATACTCGTACTGCGCGAGTTCGACTTGGAGTGCGCCTTCTTTGGTGCGCGCGTGCTGCGCGAAAATGTCGAGGATAAGCGCGGTGCGGTCGAGCACCTTGATGTCCTTGCCTTCAAACGCTTGCTCGATTTCGCGCTGTTGGTTGGGGCGCAACTCTTCGTCGAACAGAATCACGTCAAACGACGTGTCTGCGCGCGTGGCGATGATCTCGTTCAGCTTGCCTTTGCCGATGAGCGTGGCGGGATTGACGCGCTCGACGTGCTGCACCGCGCGCCCGACGACTTGCAGTCCCGCGGTTTCCGCGAGCCGCTCAAGTTCATCAAGCGAATCATTGATCGGAAACTCGTTGCGTGGTCGCTTCAATTCTACGCCGACTAAGTACGCTTTTTCAATTGGAGGTTGAGATGGAAAGGTGATTGGTTTTGGGATAATTATTCCTCCTAAACGACGTACTCAAACTCTTTCGAATCGCTCATGCCGTTATGTCCAATATCGTTCAAGAGCAGCAGCTGCACGTCGTTCTCATTGCGGAATAATAACATATTCAAGCACGCAGGACGCTGCGCCAATTTCTCACGATACAACACCGGAGCGATTCCCAGGAAATTACAGATGATCTCCTCACGTGACATGCTTGCCCAAGCACCATGATCGATCTCGCGCAAGTTGGGCACTGGCGTCACGTCCATGCCATGCACACGAGCTGTGTAACCGGCGGTGTCTATCGCGCGATGCAGGCTGCTTGCATAGATCGCATCGCTGGGATAACGCGCGAGCCGCACTGCCAACTCGGAGGCATGGACGCGTCCTTCTTTCGACAGCGGAATATCTACCGTCGCGAATCGATTGCTATGACTTGCCGCCGTATCGCCGTGTCGAGCTAGCAGCACACGTGTTGCCATGCTCTATCTCCTTCAATCTCGATTTGATCTGCATTGTATTCGATTATACCACAACCCAGCCAATTCACCCCAGGATTTTCATGCTATAATACCAGCACGTTTCACTTTCATCGAGGTTAGTATGGCACTCTCACGTCGGATTGTAAATCCGCTCTTGAATGGCTTGACCGACTTTATTTGCAAAATCGATGCGACTCAACTGGCGAAAATTCCGCCAACAGGACCGCTAATGCTCGTCAGCAATCACATCAACTTTCTTGAAATTCCGATTTTGTATTGTCGATTGGCTAATCGCCCGCTAACTGTTTTCGCCAAAAAAGAATCATGGGATAGCCTGCTTATCCGATCATTGTTTGATTTGTCGTTAGCAATTCCTGTGCGCCGCGGCGAGGTGGACACCGAGGCGTTACGCCGCGCGGTCGAGGTACTGAAAATGGGACGGATGCTTGCGCTTGCGCCCGAAGGCACACGCAGTGGGACTGGACAATTACAGCAAGCCCATCCCGGTTTGGTATTGATTGCCCAGCGCAGCGGCGCGCCGATTTTGCCGATTGCATTCTATGGAAGCGAAAACTACAAGAATGATTGGAAACGACTTCGGCGGACGAATTTTCATATCGCAGTCGGCAATCCGTTCTTGCTAAAATTTCCTGAAACGAAAATGACCAATGCGATTCGCCGGCAAATGGTCGATGAGGTCATGTGTCAGATAGCCGCTTTGTTGCCGCCCAAGTATCGTGGGTATTATTCCAATCTAGAGACCGCCACAGAAAAATTCCTCGAATTTTCCAATCCATCCCAAAGCAATCTTCTCCAACGAAGCTCGGTCATCATTTGACCACAGGCGAGTTTTCCAACCACGTTTGCAACGTTCTGCCAACTCGCTCCAAGCTATCCGCTGATACCTTATCGGCGGTATCCTCAATCGTGTGCCAGTAGGGATAATCAAAGTCGATCATATCGACGGCACGTATGCCGCGTTGCAAGAACGGCGTATGATCGTCGTCCATCGACCATTTGTATTCGGGTATGAATTGTCTTGTGTAACCAAGCGTTGCGGCGATACTCCAAATTTGCTGCTGCAGCTCTTTATCCGAATTGTATTCGTAATAAATATTCTGATCAGCATCTCCAATCATATCGACGATGATAACGGCGGCGGGTTGGGTCGGTAAATGCTCGGCGACGTAGGTTGCGCCGATGGAAAAGGGCCATTGCGAGCGGTCGCAATTCGCCGATGGCATCAAATCGCACGTTGTCAATTCGCCGTTATCTTCCGCATCGAAGAACGCGAACCAAATTTCGTTCTTGAGTTTCGATGTATCTAACATGCGCGCCAGTTCGAGCAATACGGCGACACCGCTCGCGCCATCGTTTGCGCCGATGATTGGTTGATCGGGATGCGCGGGGTCTTTGTCGGCGCGGGGTCGCGTATCGTAATGTGCGCCGAGAATAATAATCGGTCCCCTGCCCTCTACGGTTTTGCCAATCACGTTTCGAATCGGCACATTGCGATGCAAGAATTCTTGCGTTTCCGTTTTCCAATTCGATTGTTTGAGTTGTGAGAGAATATAATCGCCGGTTGCGCGGTTGGCTATGCTACCCGACGGTCGGATGCCGATTTTTATTTGTGCCATCAAGTACTCATCGTACGCGTGTTTGCCATCGAAGATTTTGGGTACCGGAGTCGGTGTTGTCGTCGCTTCGACAACCGGTCGCGTTTGCACGCTAACTAAGCTGGATGCACAAGCCACTAAAAAAATCGTCAGAAAAATTATCGACCTAGAAATTCGCATAGCGTTTTTCCTCTTAAAAAATATTGATTTTTTTTGCGCGTATTGCATTGCCTACGCGAATATAACACCGCTCGCCTTACAAATCAAGCCAACCCAATTGGTCTGCCTTCGCGACTTTGATCTCATAGGGACAATCAGGAAGATGCTCTTCGCAACGACATCTTGGATGCTGTTGCTCTTAAAGCGATTCTTGCGTTTTGTCGCATCACGAGTATAATTTGCTCATCCTTATTCTTTATTCGAGCGGGCGACATTGGGGTCGATAAGCGACTTGTTGCTCCGCTCTCTGTTTTGTTAGGAGCCTTCATGCGCATCGGTATCGACGCGCGACTTGTCTATTATCACCAAGCCGGTATTGGTCAATACATTCTTCGACTGACCCAGGCACTCGCACAGATTGATCGCGAGGACCAGTTTATTGTTTTCAAGAGCCGCAAAGACAAGACCCCCATCATCGATCATCAACCGAATTTTAAAAGCGAGCAACTTTGGACACCCAGTCATCATCCGCTTGAACGATTAGCGATGTCGCTCGAGTTGTTGCCGTTTGCGCTCGACGTGTTGCACAGCCCCGATTTTATTCCGCCTTCGCGCACGCGTTTTCCATCTGTGATTACGGTCCACGATCTTGCGTTCCTGCTTTATCCACGATTCCTCACGCGCGAGAGTGCGCGCTATTACGGTCAGGTCGATCTTGCCGCACGTTACGCCGATCATATCATCGCCGTTTCCGAAAGCACCAAGCGCGATACGGTTCGCTTGCTCGGCGTGCCAGAAAATAAAATCACTGTGATCCATGAAGCGGCGCATCCGCTTTTTACGCCGATGACGAATCACGTCGAACTGGCGCGTGTCCGCGAACACTATCATTTGCCAAGCGATTTTATTTTATTCGTCAGCACCATCGAGCCACGCAAAAATCTACCGACCCTATTACGGGCACTCAAGCGCCTGCGAGAAAATTACAAATTGGATATAGTGCTCGCTGTCGCTGGTAATCGCGGCTGGCTCTTTGAAGAAGTCGATAAGGTCGTCGATGAATTAAAGCTGGGTAACGCCGTCCAATTTCTCGGCGGCGTGCCAAACGAAGAACTCGTTTATTTGTACAACGCGGCGAAACTTTTTGTGTTTCCATCTTTCTACGAAGGATTCGGGTTGCCGCCGCTGGAAGCGATGGCATGTGGCACGCCCGTCATCGCGTCGAATGTATCTTCGCTGCCGGAAGTGATTGGCGATGCCGGAATGCTCGTCGAGCCAGAAGATGTCGAAGCATGGACCATTGCAATGTGGCGCGTGCTCACCGATGAAAAGCTGGCGCACGAAATGCGCGCCAAGGGACTCAAGCGAGCGCAAATTTTTTCGTGGCAGCGTACCGCTCGCGAAACCATCGCCGTCTATCGCAAAGTCGCCGATGCCTAGTTGCAAGCCGCAAGTCACAAGTTGCAAGTTACAATCTGCAAGACCAACTGTGACCTGTGACCTGCAACCTGCAACTTGCGACCTGTGGCTTGTAACCTGAGACCTGAAACTTGTAACATGAAACTTGCCATCCTCACTCCGCAGTTGCCGTACCCGCCCCAACAAGGCACAACCATTCGCAATTTCAACATCATCAAGCACCTCGCACCTCACCATGATATAACCCTCATCTGCTTTAGCACCACCGATGAACTGGCTGCCGCCGAACCGTTGCGCGCGTTTTGCAAGCGAATCGAAATCGCGCCGTATCCTTCTCGCTCGATGATCAAACGCGCGTGGACAACGCTCACCTCGCCCATGCCCGACATGGGATTGCGACTCAAATCGAAAGCGATGCACGATTTGGTTGAACGAGTCATGCGTGAAGAAAAATTCGACGTCGTCCAAGTGGAGGGCATTGAAATGGCGCGTTATTGGAATTTGGATGTTAGAAATTGGAAATTAGACAACGCGCCGAATCAAACAATCCAACCTCCAACTTCCAACCTCCAATCTCCAACCTCTAATTTCCAATTCCCAATTTTTATTTTCGATGACCATAACGCGGAATATGTTCTGCAGAAAACGGCGTACGAGTCGGACGCGTGTTTACCCAAACGATGGCACGCCGCGCTGTACTCGCTTATTCAATGGAAAAAACTCGAACGGTACGAGCATAGTGTCTGCCTACGCGCAAATCATATCGTCGCTTGTTCCGACACCGACGCCAACGCAATCCGCGCATTGCAAGCGGTCGGCGGTCAACGATCGGCGGTCAGGATAATTCCAAATGGCGTTGACACAGGTTTTTTTGTTCCATCGGATAAAGTGTGCGCCAAGCCGCTCGCCGATCTATCGATGGTGTATGCAGGCAAAATGGATTTTCGTCCGAATATCGATGCGATGACATGGTTCTGCTCCGACATCTTGCCACGCATTCGCGCCGAAATTCCGCTCGCGCATGTCGTCATCGTCGGGCAAAAACCTGCACCGCGCATTGAAGCCCTCAAGCAACAACTCGGTGTTGAGGTCACAGGCTGGGTTCCCGACACGCGACCGTACGTCGCCGATGCTGCCGTTTACATTGTGCCTTTGCGCATGGGAAGCGGCACGCGCCTCAAGGTGCTCGAAGCGATGGCGATGGGCAAAGCAATCGTTTCAACTTCACGCGGCGTCGAAGGCATCGAGCTTGTTCCGGGACGCGATGCGCTTATAGCCGACACACCGGCCGAATTCGCGCGGACTGTGATCGATCTTTTACATGATCCGGTGCGGTGTCGTGAGCTAGGACGAAATGCGCGCGACCTCGTCGTGAACAAGTACGATTGGCGCACGATCATTCCCCAGTTTGAATCTCTCTACCGGTAAATGACAAATGAACAAATGACAAACTCGAACTGTCCTCTATTCGGTCATTTGTCATTTGCAATTTGTAATTTTGCCATTTCCCCTTTGTCATTTATAATCCGCCCATGCGTGTCGTCATGCTCAGCAAGGCGTGCGTCGTCGGTCAATACCAGACCAAGCTGGAAGAACTAGCGCGTCTACCCAACATCAAACTCACCGTCCTCGTTCCTCCGTTCTGGCGTGACGAGCGCGGGATTGTTCCATTTGAGCGTTCGCACACGCGCGGCTATACGCTGCTCATGCAACCCATTCGGTTCAACGGACAATTCCACTGGCATTATTATCCGACGATTACCCAAACGCTCAAGCAGCTTGAACCCAACATTGTGCACATCGACGAAGAGCCGTACAACCTAGCGACGTTTCTCACATTGCGTGCCGCCGAAAGCGTAAACGCGAAAACCCTTTTCTTTACCTGGCAAAACTTGATGCGAAAATATCCGCCGCCGTTCGATTGGATGGAAGCCTACACCTACAAACATATCGATCATGCAATCGCAGGCAACTGCGAAGCGGTCGATGTTTTACGCGCCAAGGGTTACAAAGGCCAAGTGAGCATCATCCCGCAATTCGGCGTCGATGCGAATCACTTTACGCCTGCGCCACCTGCGGTGCGAAAATTATTTCGCATCGGTTACGCCGGACGATTGGTCGAAGAAAAAGGCGTGCAAATTCTTCTGCAAGCTGTTGCGAAATTAGACGGCGATTGGGAATTGCGTTTGCAAGGCAGCGGTGGTCCCTACAAATCGACGTTGCAAGCGTTGGTGCACGAACTGCGAGTCGACCATCGCGTCTATTTCGATTCGCCGATCCCGTCGGTCGGGATGCCCGGCTATTATCGGCGGCTCGATGCGTTGGTGCTGCCCTCGCTGATGCGTCCGAACTGGAAGGAACAATTCGGACGCGCACTCATCGAAGCGATGGCATGTGAGGTCGCCGTAATTGGATCGAGCTGCGGAGAAATTCCTAATGTCATCGGCAACGCTGGTTTGATTTTTCCCGAAGGCGATGTGGAGGCGTTGCGTGCCCATCTCGAAACACTCCGCGATCATCCGGTGCAACGCATCGACTTGGCAAAACGCGGACGAGCGCGCGTATTGGCACAATACACCCAGTCACGCATCGCGCAAGAAACCTATGCGGTGTATCAAAGTTTGATGTAATCTTGTGTGACACTCACTCAGCCGTCTGTCATTGCGGGGAGCGACACGAAATAACGTCGTCATTGAAAAACCACCGAGCGACGTCGCCTCGCAAGCGAGGCGCGCAATCTTCGCCTCAGACTGAGATTGCTTCGTCGGCACGCGAATTGTTTAGCTTCAACCCATCCATATCCATACTGCGTGCCTTCTCGCAATGACAACCTGAGAACTATGGTATAATGAACGACGGAATGGACCTTCGGCAACAGCACATTGGACTCAACGCCCACCTCTTGAACCTGTCAGGCAATTACCGCAGCGCAGGCATCAATTGGTACATTTACCACCTGCTCCAAAATTTATCACCCACGCCTGATTTGAAATACACCGTTTTCCTCAACGAGTCGCGCGCGCGTGAACATTTTCGTTTGGATATCGTTCGATCGCAGCTGCCGACTTTTAAACCGATCGTACGGATTTTGTGGGAGCAATTTGCCCAGCCCTTCGCGTTGAAAAAAAATCGCATCGATCTCTTGCACGCGCTCGCGTTTGCGGGACCGCTTGCGACAACCATACCTTGGATCGCCACTGTGTACGATTTGAGTTTTATGCTCTACCCGCAGTCATTCAACACGGCCAATCGCGTTTACTTGACGTGGGGAGTCCGCCATTCCCTTCGTCACGCCGACCGCGTGATTGCAATTTCGGCGAGCACCAAGCGCGACATGGTGCGACTCTTCGGCGCATCCCCGAACAAAATCGATGTGGTGTACTGCGCCAGCGATGACACCTTTACGCCCGCCAAAGATCCTACAACGATTGCCGAATTTCGCCGACGCAAAAATCTCCCCGAAAAATTTATCCTTCATGTCGGCACCATCGAGCCGCGTAAAAATCTGGCGCGCTTGGTGCGAGCATTTGCGCGCGCGAAACGTTCTGCAAAATTTCCACACTGTCTCGTGCTCGTTGGCGCGCGCGGCTGGAAGTACGCCGATGTCGACGCGGCGATTGAGCAAGCCGATATTAAGGACGCTGTGATCTTTGCGGGCTATGCACCGCAGAATGAATTGCCGCTCTGGTATCAAATCGCCGATTTGTTTGCCTACCCGTCGATCTATGAGGGCTTTGGCTTGCCGCCGCTCGAAGCGATGGCATGTGGCACTCCGGTCGTCACATCGAATGCTTCGGCGATTCCCGAAGTCGTGGGCGATGCCGCCATCACCGTTGCGCCCGACGATGAAGCTGCACTCGGCGATGCGATCATTCGCGTTCTGACCGATCACGCACTATACGAGCAAATGGTTGCGCGTGGATTAGCGCAAGCGAAAAAATTTTCCTGGGAACGCGCCGCAAAAAAGACCACCGCAATTTATCGTGCCGTTCTATCCCAACGGCCAGGAGCCGCCCATGTTTTATCGTAGTCGTTGGTGGCTTCTCCTTCAAATGGCAATCGATGCCACCCTTATCAACGCTGCAATTTTCGGCGCGTGGTACATTCGCTATGAACTCGAAATCACGCCACCGCTCGGCGAAGGCTTTGTCTATTTACCTTACACTGCCTATCTGGCATTTGCTGGATCACTGACGCTCTTGTGCATCTTGATTTTTCGGTTTGAAGGATTGTATCCCCTCGCGCGCGGACACACGTTTCTCGACGAAGTGTACACGCTCATCAACGGTACCACGACCGCAACGCTTCTTGTTATGGCGTTCACTTTCTTCCTTCGTCCGCTTGCCTACTCGCGCGCGATGTACGTTTACGCCGCGCTCATCATCGTCGTCTTGCTTTGCATCGAACGCGCCATCATGCGCCAACTTTGGTCGAATTGGCGCAAGCGCGGATTTGGCGTCGATCGTGTGCTGATTATCGGCGCTGGCGAAGTGGGACGCGCACTGATGCGCAACATGGTGGCACAGCCCGATCTCGCGTACCAAATTGTCGGCTTTGTCGACGACGATCCTGAAAAGGGCAATACCGACATTGGACGCTTTAAGGCACTAGGCGAAACCGATAACATTGCGCGTTTGTTGCGCGAGATGAACATCGACGAAGCAATTGTCACCCTGCCCTGGACAGCCCGCACTAAAATTATTCGCATCATGAACTTGTGCCAACGTGCCGGTGTCACCGCAAAAATTGTTCCCGACATGTTCCAGCTTTCGCTCAGCCGCGTCTCCATCGACGATGTCGGCGGCATTCCGTTGATCGGCGTGCGTGAGACGCGCATGAGTCTCCTCGATTCCATCATCAAGCGCTTGATCGATCTGATGGGCACGATGGTTCTGTTGCTCGTCTTTGCGCCCGTCATGGTCATGATCGCCATTTCGACCCGGCTCGATTCGCCCGGTCCAATTATTTTTTGTCAAAAGCGGGTTGGAAAAAATGGACGCGAATTTGTCGCCTTTAAATTTCGAACAATGCACGTTGGCGCGGACGAGCAAAAGGTTCACTTGAATGGATTGAACGAAGCCAAGGGACCGATTTTCAAAATGAAGAACGATCCACGGCGGACGCGAATCGGAGCTTGGGTGCGGCGGACGAGTATGGACGAATTGCCGCAATTGTTCAACGTGCTGCGCGGCGATATGAGCTTGGTCGGTCCGCGTCCCGCGCTGCCCTCCGAAGTCCAGCAATATCAAGAATGGCACAAGCGCCGTTTCGATGTTTCGCCGGGCATAACGGGGCTGTGGCAAGTCAGTGGACGCAACGATATGATTTTCGACGAGATGGTCATGCTCGACATTTACTACATCGAAAATTGGTCAGCGTGGATGGATGTCTGGATTCTATTGCGCACGATCCCGACGGTGTTATTAGCGCGGGGAGCATATTGAATCAGTGAACAGTCAACAGTGAACAGTTAACAGTAGAATCATCGACTGGGCTGTTCACGGTTCACTCCTCACTGTTAACTGGGGTTATCATGCGGGTAGTTGATATCATTGCAAAAAAACGTGATGGACTAGAACTAACGCAAGCCGAGATCGATTTTTTTGTTGACGGTTTTACGCGTGGCGAAATCACCGATTATCAAGCAGCCGCTTGGGCAATGACAGTTTATTTGCGCGGCATGAACGAAGCTGAAACGACGGCGCTCACGCTCGCGATGGCGCGTTCAGGTTCGGTGCTGGACTTGTCATCGGTTGCGCCGCGCGTGTTGGATAAACATTCGAGCGGCGGCGTCGGCGACAAAGTCACACTCGTCGTCGCACCCCTCATTGCATCGTTAGGATTGCCGTTTGGAAAAATGTCCGGACGAGGACTGGGATTCTCCGGCGGCACCCTCGACAAACTCGAATCGATTCCGGGCTTTCGCGTCACTCTCAACACCGACGAATTTATCGCGCAGTTGAAACACACCAACATCGTCGTCAGCGGACAAACGCACGACCTGGCACCGGCCGATGGAAAACTATACGCGCTGCGCGACGTGACCGGAACCGTTGGCAGCTTGCCATTGATCGCCAGCTCGATCATGTCGAAAAAAATTGCGGCGGGCGCGCAAATCATTTTGCTCGATGTCAAAGTGGGACGCGGTGCATTTATGAAGACCGAAACCGATGCGGTCGCGCTTGCCGAGCTGATGGTCAAGATCGGCAACGGCGTGGGACGCCGTGTGGGTGCAGTCATCAGCGATATGAATCAACCACTGGGCAACGCCGTCGGCAACTCACTCGAAGTGATCGAAGCGATTGAAACGCTCAAGGGGCGCGGTCCCGCCGATTTTGTCGAACACTGTTTGGAGGCGTGCGCTGAAATTCTCTTGCTGGCCGAGGTCACGCGCAATCACGCCGATGCACGTGCACAAGTGGAGTCCGCGCTGAATGATGGGCGCGCGCTGAAAAAATTCGCCGAATGGATCGACGCGCAAGACGGCGACGCGCGAGTCGTGAACGATTATTCAATTCTGCCCAAGGCATCGATCATTCAGGACGTGCGTGCGCCGCGCGATGGTTATGTCGCCGGAGTCAACGCCGAAGAAATCGGCTGGACCATTGTCGATTTGGGCGGCGGGCGCGCCAAGAAAGCGGATACCATCGATTATGCGGTCGGCGCTGTGTTTCATCGCAAGATCGGCGAACGCGTTGCGCGCGGCGATGCGCTCTTGACCTTGCACGCGAATAGTCATGCCAAGTTTCAAGACGCCGCGAAACGTCTGCTCGCTGCGTACGAATTCAGCGACAGCAAGCCAACACCGCCAACCTTGATTCACAAGGTCATTCGGTAAGTGAAATTGCTACAGCCACACAGAAAAGCATCCCAGTTTCGCTCTTGCGTTACCACAGATGCTTTTTTGTTAATGGCACTGGGCAAGAGCAGTGCCGTAGGAAAAACGTATGAGAGAAAACCAAAAACAATCGCAAAGCAATCGCGTGAATAAATCCTCGTCCAAACGTCGCCAACGCCAACCAACCCGCTCAGAACCGCAAAACCTTGAAAGCCAAGATTGCTATCGCGACCTTTTCGAAAATGCGCCTGTCGGAATTTTTCATGTTCTGCCGGGAGGAAAATATCTGCGCGTGAATCTGGCGGCGGCTCGAATGTTTGGTTTCGCTTCGCCTCAAGAAATGATGACAACGATCACCGACCCCGCGCATCAACTTTATCTCGATCCGCTCAAGCACGCGCAGGTTCTCGCTCAAACCTTAGAAAGCCACGGGTGGTATCGCACGACCAATCAATATCGCTATCGCGACGGCAGTATCATTACGGCAAGCTTGCGGATTCGCAAGGTGCTCGATTCGAATGGCAACCTAGCTTATCTCGAAGAAATTCTCGATAATATTACCGAACGACAACACGCGGAAGACGCCTTGCGTGAAGCACTCCATTTTGCTCAGACTACTATCGATGCGCTGTCCGCGAATGTCTGCGTGCTAGACGAAACAGGAACGATCATAGCGGTGAATCGCGCGTGGCGAGATTTTGCTTATGCCAATTCCGCGAACAATCAAGAAATCGCCGAAGGCAGTGATTACTTGGCGGCGTGTGATTCTGCGATGGGTAGACATGCTGAGGTCGCCGCTCAAGTCGCCACAGCGATTCGCAATATCATCGGCGGCGCTACGGAAACTTTTTCGATTGAATATCCATGCCATTCACTTTCTGAAAAGCGTTGGTTCGTGGCGCGCGTCAGCAATTTTCCTGGCGGCGGTAAAGCGCGTGTCGTCATGGCGCACGAGAATATCACCGAGCGAAAAATCGCCGAAGAAAAACTGCGCGAAAGCGAACGCAAATACCGAATGCTCTTTGAAAACATGGCGAATGGTTCAGCCTTGCACGAGATCATTTGCGACGAGCACGGCAAGCCCATCGATTATGTTACCTTGGAAGTGAATTCGGAATATGAACGATTGCTGGGCGTGAAACGCGAGATGGTGATCGGTCAACGCGCCTATCAAACCGTGCCTGAGCTTGATCGTGAATGGCTCGACATCTTTGGGCATGTTGCCTTGACCGGCGAGCCGCGCCACTATGTTCAATATGCATCCAATCTCGCCAAGTGGTTTGAGGGAAGTGCTTACTGTCCCACTAAAGGACAGTTTTGCGTCACGTTCCACGATGTAACGGAACGCAAACGCGCTGAGCAAGCTTTGGCGGACAGTGAGAATCGTTATCGTACCCTCTTTGAAGAATCACCGATTTCAATTTGGGAAGAAGATTTTTCACCGTCGAAAGAATTCCTGGATCAACTAAAAGAATCTGGCGTAACTGACCTACGTGGATATTTCTCTGCGAATTCTGAAGCATTGAAGAATGGCTTTGCGCGCAATCGCGTGCTGGATGTGAATCAGGCAACCTTAAAGCTTTTCCAAGCGATGGACAAAGCCACGCTTCTCGGCGACGTTGGTCAGGTGATTCCTTCGTCGGCATCGTCCATGCAGTTGGATTCTGTCTTGGCGATTGCGGAAGGCAAAACGCGCTTTGAAGCCGAGGTGATCAATCAAACTTTGACCGGGCAACCTTTGAATCTTATTCTGACTTGGTGCGTCACGCCCGGGTTTGAAAAAAATTTTGCTCACGTGATCGTTTCTTTGATCAACATGACCGAGCGCCAACGCAGCGAAGAAATGCGCAACCAATTGATCGCTCAATTACAGCAGAGCCGTGAGCAGTTGCAAACACTTTCCCGGCGCATGGTCAAGGTGCAAGAAGAGGAGCGCCGCGAAATTGCGCGCGAGCTTCACGACGAAATTGGACAGTGGCTGACCGGACTCAAACTCCTTTTGCACATCAGCAAAGACATGCCGACGGAAAAAATCCTCGCCAACATTGAGCAAGCTCAGCACACCATCAGCGAGTTAGTCAAGCGAGTGCGCGATATCTCGCTCGAACTCCGTCCCGCCATGTTAGACGATTTGGGCTTGTTGGCTACACTGGTTTGGTACGTGGAACAATACAAGGCGCAAACCAATATTAAAGTCACTCTAAAACACACCGGCGTCGAAGGCAGACGCTTTGGGTCCGCCATCGAAACCGCCGCGTACCGAATTATTCAAGAGGGCTTGACGAACGTCGCACGCCATGCCGGCGTCGCCGAAGCATCCGTGCGCGTGGGAGCCACCCCCGATTTGCTGACGATCCAAATTCAAGACGTGGGCAAAGGGTTCGAATCGGCGCGAGCCATCGCCAGCGGTCAAGCTGCTGGCTTGACCGGAATGCGCGAGCGCGCTATGCTATTAGGCGGCAACTTGACCATCGAATCGTCCCTCAACGCGGGAACCTGCGTCACAGCGGAATTTCCCTTGAATGGCTGGTTGGAAAGGAGAGTAAATGCCCGTTTCGATTTTACTAGCCGATGATCATCACGTCGTTCGCCAAGGACTGCGCAGCTTGCTGGAGACCTACGCCGACTTGATGGTTCTGGGCGAAGCGAGTGATGGCTTGGACACACTGCGTCAACTCGAACGTCTCAAGCCGCATGTGCTCGTCGTCGATTTGATGATGCCCGGCATCGGGGGATTGGAAATTACACGTTTGGTGAAACGGGATTTTCCACAAACCCGCGTCGTGATTCTATCGATGCATGCCAATGAAGCGTACGTGATCGAAGCGCTACGCTTTGGCGCAGCCGCCTATGTCTTGAAAGAAGCTACCGCCGATCAACTCATCCATGCGATTCGTGAAGCTGCCGCCGGACGACGTTATCTTAGCCCGCCACTTTCGGAACACGCTATTCAAGCGTACGCGCTAAAATCGATGGATGGCGGATCGCTTGATTTGTATGAAACGCTCACCACGCGTGAGCGCCAAGTCTTGCATCTTGCGGCTGAAGGACATAGCAGCCCAGAGATCGCCGACCGCCTTTCGATCAGTCCGCGAACAGCAGAGACCCACCGTGCTAACCTCATGCGAAAACTCGGCTTGCATTCGCAAACCGAACTGGTGCAGTACGCCATCCGGCGTGGAATTTTGCAGGTGGATTGATAATTTTTTCTCAATCTCTCACCGCCTCGATTTACGAGGCGGTTTTTGTTTACTTACAATCGTGTACGGATAGAGAATTCCGAATGATTTACGTAAGCTGAATGCTAGTGCAGCCACAAAAGTTTCGATGTGTAGCATAGCGCCTTGCCCGCAAGGGGGTGCTCTGCGCGTTGAACGCCCACGAGGGGCTAGACTACAAACCCAAAAACTTTCTTGATTGCACTTGCCACCAGTTCAAGCCATGCAGCATAGTTGTAAAAACGTTCAATTGAATGTTTTTGCAGATCTACCACAAGAGAGTCAAATGCCCACAACGCTCGATGAGAATGAATCGCCACTGTTTCAGGAAGAACCGATTTCCGTTCTAATCGTCGATCATAACTTGTCGTTTCTAGGCGTCACGAAAATGTTTCTGGAGGCAAATTGCCGCCAAGACATTGATGTGGTCTTGACTGCCTCAGATGGCAAAGAAGCAATTGCGCAAGCCCAAGCGCATCATCCGCAATTGATTCTTTTGGATGTCTCTTTACCTGGAATGACCGGTATGGAAACGGCGCTGCAGATCAAAAAAATCTTGCCCCAATCTCACATCATTCTTTTGACCTTGATCGAAACGCTTGGCTATCAGCAAGCCGCGCAAGCAGCGGGTGCTGATACATTGCTCGACAAGAGCAATTTGGATACGGAGCTTCTTCCAAGTATTCAGAGACTATTGCACGGTTAACGTTCGATTGCTAAATATCTCGACTATGGAAAGAACAATTGTTATGGACAAACATTCCTTGAAAATTCTTTACTTGAAAAATAATCATGTCGATTCATCTCCGTTCCAGGTAATGCAGCCCGCTTGTGCTCCCGTCGAACTTGTCACAGTTGAGAATTTGACCGAGGCAATGACGAGACTCACCGCCGAACCATTCGAAGCAATGCTCGTCGATAGTGAACACATCACGCAGACGGACACTCTAACGAAAATTACCCAAGCTGCTCCAACTTTACCCATCGTCATCGCAAGCCAAGCGGCAGATGAACACGCTGCGGTACAAGCCACTCACGACGGGGCAATCGACTACATCATTCGCGAACGGACTGATGATTATTGGCTCGCTCGCGTTCTGCACACTGCCATTGAGCGAAAACACCTTGAAGAAATGGCACGCGCCTGCGAAGAACGTTACCAACGCTTGGTGGATATTTCGCCGGAGGCAATCGCCATTCATCAACACGGCAAATTCGTTTTCGTCAATCCGGCGGGCATGCGACTCGTCGGAGCCAAAACGCCGCAAGAAATCCTTGGCAAGCCAATACTCGAAGTGGTCGTGCCAAACTATCACGCCGTGGTGGCACAACGCAATCGCCAATTGATAGAGGGTGCCCCGATTTCTCTCGTCGAAGAAAAATTCATCCGACTGGATGGCACCGTTGTCGACGGCGAAGTAATTGCCGCGCCTATTACATATTTGGGTGAGCCAGCGACCCAAGTGATCGTCCGCGACATCTCCGACCGGAAGACGGCCGAACGCGAATCCTTGCAAAATGCCGAACGCTATCGCATCTTGTTCGAGAATATGATGGATGGGTTGGCGTATTGTCAAATGATATACGAAAACGATCAACCCCAGGATTTCGTTTACCTCGACGTCAATACCGCGTTTGAAACCTTGACCGGACTGAAAAATGTTGTTGGCAAGCGTGTGACTGAAATCATTCCTGGCATCAAAGAGTCCAATCCCGAAATGTTCGAGATCTATGGACGCGTGGCCCGCACCGGCAACGGCGAACGCTTTGAAACCTACGTCCGGGCGTTGGATATCTGGTTCTCGGTTTTGGTTTTTAGTTCAGAAACGGAACGCTTTGTAGCCGTCTTTGAAAATGTCACCGAACGCAAATGCGCTGAAAACGAATTACGCAAAAGCGAAGCGCGTTTTCGCTCGCTCAGTGAATCCGCCCCGATCGGCATTTTCCAAACGGACGCCGAAGGCAAAACCACTTTTGCGAATCAGCAATTTCTTCGGACGCTGGAGATCATGCCAGAGAAATGTCTGGGTTATGAATGGTTCAACGCGATAAAAATTTATCCGAATGACCGCACTGCGGTACTAGAGCAAAGACACACGGCAATTACGAGTGGAGAAGATTTCAATAGCGAATTTCGTATTCTCGTCGCGGATGCTCAAGTGCGCTGGGTCAAGATGCACTCGGCGGCCTTACGCGATCAAACCGGTAAACCGATTGGGCGTGTTGGCACGCTCGAAGATATTACCGAACAGAGACAACACGAACGCGAACTGCAAACGCTGATTCAAGTAGGAACATCGTTGCGCGTTGCCAATACGCGCAATCAAATGTTGCCCTTGGTCTTGAATCAACTCATGGACCTATTGCATTCCAGCGGCGCAGTTGTGGCAATGCGTGATTCGGCAACAGATAACGTCCAGATCGAACTCGCGCTGGGCAGTTCAGCCTCACTGGCCAATCTGCGCATCCCTCCGGGGGATGGCATCATTGGGCAAGTGATTGCCACGGGCAAACCCTATCCTGATTTTCAAAACCAAATCCAATCGATCAAGCCAGAGCATCCGGTGGCGTATGCGCCGCTAATCGCTCAGGGGAAAACCATCGGCGCGATTGCGGTGAGCCGGCCCGAGTCACCTTATACCGCGAATGAAGTCGCGATGCTCATGGCCATCACCGAGATCTCGGCGAACGCAATCAATCGCGCGATGTTGCACGAGCAGACGCAAGCTCGTTTGCGCCAATTGACCGCTCTGCGCAATATTGATCAAGCGATTACGTCCAGTCTCGATCTCCGAGTCACCCTAGAAGTTCTGCTCGATCAAGTCATTACTCAACTCAAGGCCGACGCAACGTGCATTTTATTGATCAAACCCAAGGCGCACGTTTTGGAGTTTATCGCGGGTAAAGGATTTCGCACGCGCTCGGTTCAAAAGACCCAAGTGTGGCTGGGGCAAAATTTTGCGGGTCAAGCCGTGCTTGATCGCAAGACCATTTTGATTCAGGATTGTCGAAACGTCAAAGGTTCCACGGTGATACCCTCTCCATTTGCGACCATGATTCAATTGGAAAAATTTATGGGCTATTGCGCGGTCCCTCTCATCGCCAAAGGGCAAGTCAAAGGCGTGCTGGAAATATTTCAGCGCACTCCTTTGCGGCACGATAAAGAATGGCTGACTTTTCTGGAAGCGCTGGCGGGTCAAGCCGCCATTGCCATCGACAACGCGAGTCTCTTCGACGGACTACAGCAAGCCAATATCGAAATGATTATGGCGTACGATGCAACCATCGAAGGATGGTCACGCGCGCTCGATTTGCGCGATCACGAAACAGAAGGGCATTCAACCCGCGTAACCGAAATGACCTTGCGCCTCGCGCGCAAATTCGGACTAACCGATCAGGAACTCATCCACATTCGGCGCGGCGCGCTCTTGCACGATATTGGCAAAATGGGTGTGCCGGATTCGATTCTCCGCAAGCCGGACAAACTCGACGAAGAAGAGTTGGCATACATGCAGCGTCATCCAGAATTCGCCTATCAATTACTTTCGCCAATTGAATATTTGAAACCTGCCATCGACATTCCGCTCTATCATCACGAACGGTGGGATGGCACCGGCTATCCGCGCCACCTAGCAGGCAAAGCCATTCCCTTATCGGCGCGTCTCTTTGCCGTCGTCGATGTTTGGGATGCGCTTACGTCCGACCGCCCCTATCGGGCAGCATGGACGCCTGAACAAGCACTCAAATTCATTCAGAATGAAAACAGCAAACACTTTGATCCTAAAGTTGTCGAGATGTTTCTCAAACTCGAAATCGGTGTATAATATACGCACCCTATATGTCTACTTTTAATCCTCAGATGCCGATGCAGCCAGCGACCAATTTCAACTCAACTTTTCTTGGCAATCGTTCACAAGAGGAGATGCAGCACCGCATCGTCCAACTCGAAGCCATCAACCGGATTTCGAGCGCCTTACGCGTCGCCGAAACCCTGGATGAAGCGCTGCCGATTCTCGTTCAAGAGACCCATGCGGTGTTGGATGCCGCTGCCGTGACCGTGTGGTTGCACGATAAAGCGACCGATGAACTCTACCAAGCTGGCGCGAGTGGTTTCCCCAATCTGACCCTGCGGCTGAAACCAGGACAAGGTATTGCCGGTCAAGTTTTTTCGACGGGCGAAACCTATGTCTCACCCGAATTCAAGTCCGACCCGCGTACGGTAGAATCTGCGCGCGCGCATGTTCCGGCTGGGCTGGGCGGCGCAGTGGTGCCGATTCGCGCGCCGCAAGAGGTCGTCGGCGTTCTCTATGCTTCCGTATTATTCCCACGCGAATTCACCCCCGACCAAGTTCGGCTCATGAGCATCGTCGCCGAAGTGGCAGGCGTTATGATCCAACGCTTACGCTTGCACGAACAAACGGTGCGCCAACTCCAGCGCATTTCGGCTTTGCAAGCGGTGAGTACGGCGATCACCGTCAGTCTCGATCTCCAAGTCATTTTAAATATTTTACTCGCCGAACTCATCAGCCAACTCCAAGTCGATGCTTCGGCGATTCTTTTAACCAACCCAAGCACATCGACGCTGGACTATGCAGCGGGGCGCGGCTTTCGTGGCAAGAGCATCGAGCAATCGCGTTTGCGGCTCGACGAAATTTTTGAAACGCACGCGGTTGTCGAAAATCAAATCACGATGGTCCCGCGCTTGCAACAATCGCCGACGAACGACGCGCGCCGTCAGGTGTGGGAAGAAGAACAATTCGTCGCCAATGCCAAAGTGCCGCTCGTCGTCAACAATCAAGTCAAAGGCATGATCGAAGTTTTCAAACGCATGCCGCTCCTCGTCGATCAGGCATGGAAAGATTATTTTCAGGCGCTGGCGACGCAAGCGGCGATTGCGATTAATCATGCGACAACTCTCGGCGGCTTGCAGCATTTCAATTCCGACTTGACGCTGGCGTACGATGAAACGATTCAAGCCTGGGCACACGCCATCGATTTGCGCGAGGAGGAAACGGAAGGACACAGCCGCCGCGTGACACGCATGACGGTGCATCTGGCGAGCCAGTTAGGATTTACACAATCACAACTCGTGCATGTTCGACGCGGCGCATTGTTGCACGACGTTGGCAAGATGAGTGTGCCCGATAGCATTCTGCTTAAACCCGGTACACTCACCGCCGATGAGTGGACCATCATGCGCGAGCATCCAACCTACGCCTATCGTCTGCTTTCACCGATTGCACACTTGCGTCCAGCCCTCGACATTCCGCGCTATCATCACGAAAAATGGGAGGGCACCGGTTACCCCAGCCAATTGCAGGGCGAACAAATTCCGCTGGCAGCCCGCATTTTTGCGCTCGCCGATGTGTGGGATGCGCTCACGTCGCATCGCCGATTTCGCGCCGCGTGGAGCGCTAGTCAAGCGTTAGAATACATTCGCAGCGAAAAAGGCAAACATTTCGATCCCAAGATCACGGACGCGTTTGTAAAGCTTGTGAGCGAAAAATAGAGTCCCGCATGTCATTGCCAGTACTTCACAAAACATTCGTTTGTCATTTCGAGCGGAGCGAGAAATCTCGTTTTTCGGTTGGAATGAGGAGATTTCTCGGTCGCTCCGCTTCCTCGAAATGACAATTCGTGAAGTACTGGCAATGACATAGAAAGAGACCTGGTTTCTTCGCTTGAACCCAGGTCTCTTCTTATCTATTTCCTTCTCACCGTCAGAACTGCTAACGCGATTCCCGCGCCAATTGCTCCCAGCACAAGCAATCCCCCACCCGCCATCAATCCGATATTTTGAAAAGTCGTTTGCGCCGATGAGGTGGTGCTGCCCGCGCTTGGTGTCGGTTGTGTTGGCGGAGTCGCCGCTGGCAACGCACGAGTCACATTCGCCGAAATCGCGATGGATGAACTGGGCTTGGGCAAGCTGGACGAATCAGGCGACGTTGCGCCCACGCCCGTGTCCGTGATTTCGTACGCCACGCCATCGATGACCACAATCACGCGTGCGCCGAGCGCCAGATACTTGCCCCATTCGGGATTGTTGGTCGACAATGCAAAGTACGCGTCGCTGCCAAATTCGATTTTCTTTGTCGTCATCTTCGACGGATCGAATTGCGAATCGGTCCATATACCGTTGCGCAGCAAAAAGGTCTTGTCGCCAATCGCCTGAATCGGCACGATAGGCACTGCTTCTTGTTGCGTCGTCGTGGTTCCAAAAGGCGCATTGCTTGGCGCAGGCGCTGCGGTCGGCATGGCGGCCGGCGCAACCGCGCCACGCAATTGATTTTGGAATTGGCTTTGATCGACCGCTTTCGCTCCGGTCGATGATGAGGAGGCCGCCATCGAGCTGGCAGCCGAACTTGCCGCCGAACTCCGCCCCGACTGCGTCAGCACATCGACACGCTCATCGACGAGGAACGAGGTGTACGGCGTAACGATGCCATAGCGGACTGCCAGCGCCACAATTTCATTCACGATTTCTTTCGACTCGCCGTGTAAGCGAATTTCATTCAACAAATAACCGATCTTACGCGTCGCCCACAATCGCGGAATCGAATCTTCGCCACCCGACGACCGGAACGTGACATCGGAATACTTGAACGATTGAGGAGTGCCGTTCACCGTGCCTTTCAACGTGATCGTCGTCGGACTACTGCCGCGATAGCGACCTGTGACGAGAAGCTGCGTTCCGATAAAGAGGTCGGGCATTGGATACGGATACACATCGTTCACGGTGATGCCGCCCCAATCGACCGAAATATCTGAGAGGACAGGCGTTGACACTTTGGCGTAAAACGCCGAAACGATCTCGTCGATTTTTTCGGTTGGGCGGACATAGCCGCTTGCGCCGCGCAATTTATCGGCGAGCGTGTCGAGCAAAATGGTGTTTACGTCATCGCCCACGCCGAAGGTGAATAACCGAACGTTTTTCGGCGCAGTGTTCGTCACATTCGCGATTATTTTTTGCGGATTGGTCTCACCAGTTGTAGGCAACCCATCCGTCAAAAAGATGACGATGGTGGGACGATCCTTACTGGTCGCATTCATCGCTTCGAGCAGCGCGCGATTGATATCGGTTGACCCTTCGGCGACGATGCGCGAGACGAAATTGCGCGCGTCTTCGCGGCGTGAGGCCGGTTGCAGCGACGAGGCATATGTGTTCGTACCGGTGCTGAACGAGATGATGTTAAAGCGGTCGCCACTGTTGAGATGATCCAGCACGTAGGTTAGCGCATTTTTGGCTTGCGCGATCTTGGAACCCTGCATCGAACCCGACACGTCGAGAACGAGAATCACGTCTTTTTCGACGACGCGCGTGGTGTCCACGCTAAACTTGGGCGCGACGAGCAGCATAAAGAATCCGTCGTCACTACCTGACTTGTAACTCAACAGATTCACGCCAATCTCGTCTTGGGTAACCGAATAGTAGAGGATGAAATCTTTATCGGGCTTGACGTTGGAATCCTCATAGCCAACCCTCGCCGCGTAATCGCCGCTGCGCGAAACAGCCACCGTATGCGACGGCGAATAAATCGCTTTGAGCGCCGCGTTCGACTTGACCGAGACGTTGACCGAGACGTTTTTGAGCGGCTGCGGCGAAAACTTTTCGGTGTTGAGCGGATAGACGTAGCGGACTAGCCCCTGCTCCGCTTTCAACACCTGGGTGTATTCAATCTCGACACGCTTGTCGGTCTTGGGTGGAATGGGATAGATGCTGGCCTGAAACGCGTTGCGCCCGATGTATTCGAGCAGCGCCGGATCGCGTTGACGGCGCACAATGTCTTCGTAAATTTGGCGCGCTTGGTTCTTGTCGAGCACCCTGCCCTCGACCTTTTTGCCATCCATCCACATTGCAAAATCGCTGATCGCCGCATCGTCGGGCAACGGGAAAATGTACGTGCCTTCGAGCGCGTAGGTACTTTCGTTGGTGAATGTCTGATCGACGTGCGTGCGCGCGACCTGGTTTTCAATGGTCACAGTGACGTTGTGCTTTTTGACTGTGAGATACGTCGCGCAATCACGGCGAACAGGCGGCATGATGGGGCGAGGCGTAGCGATGGGCGGCATGGGCATAGGAACTACCGTGCCACCGATGCCGCCGGGTCCTTGATCGGGTGGAAACGGCAGCGGCGGACATTGGACGTAGATGAGTCCGTCAGCAGAAACCGGGGACGTTTGGATCGCGAAACTCGCGAAAATTGCGAAAGCCGCGAAAAGGGAAACAACAAGTCGAGGCAGATGGCGTTTCATAGAAAACTCCTCTCGTGTGAGTCAGATTCGTCTAATAGACGTTAAAGACACGAGAGGAGTTCCATGAAAGATGTAAACCTTCCAGGTCTAGCGGACCTGGAAAGTCTGGTTTAGCTAACCGCCAAGATGCTTTTGCGCTTGTTCAATTCGTGGCGATAGAATTTGTGCCACTAGTTCATCCAATCCAATTGATTTCCAAATATGCTCGGCTTGACGATACGATTGAATCGCATCCTGCCATTTCTCTTCGTCAGCGAAACAATCACCTAATCGATATAAAACACGCGCCTGGCTGTATCCATCACCAATATCACAATACGCCTTGATCGCAAGATCAAAATGTTTGCGTGCTTCACCTAGATTTCTTTCGCCTCGCCGAATTGATCCAAATGCAAGTTGCACGTTGGCTTCGCCCAAGCGGTCACCCACACTGCGAAACAACTCCAAGGCTTGCGCGTAACTGGCGAGCGCGGCGTCATTGTCTTTGCGGAATTGTTGCACGTCGCCAATCGCTTTCAGCACGTTGGCTTCGCCCAAGCGGTCACCCACACTGCGAAACAACTCCAAGGCTTGCGCGTAACTGGCGAGCGCGGCGTCCCGTTCATCGCGGGGCGTCATTGTCTTTGCGGAATTGTTGCACGTCGCCAATCGCTTGCAGCACGTTGGCTTCGCCCAAGCGGGCACCCACACTGCGAAACAACTCCAAGGCTTGCGCGTAACTGGCGAGCGCGGCGTCATTGTCTTTGCGGAATTGTTGCACGTCGCCAATCGCTTGCAGCACGTTGGCTTGTAAGGCCGGTTCATAGTCTTTGCCTACACGCAACGCTTCGGTTAGCCAACCAAGCCATTCATCCCATACATGAAAAATATTGTAGAACCAATTGCGTGGTCGGGTCGCCAACAAAGCCAACAACCGCGCTTCGTTTTTCTCGAACGCCCATTTCGCCGCTGAACGCAGGTTGTCCAGTTCGTTGCCAACTTGAGGCGCATTGCTCAAATCATCCTGGGAATGTTCTACAAACAATTTGATCAAAAACTCCGCGTGAGCGCGGTTCGTGTCATCGCTTTCGTTGCTTTCGCTCAAGCGTTGGAACGCGTAATCGCGGATCAGGTCATGCAGTTTGAATCGCCCCGTTTGCGTGGCGTTCATCACCAACGATTCGTCCTGCAAGCGCACAATGCTAACACATGCCTGCTCTTCCGTCTCACTCCATAATGCGGCAGCCGCGCGCGGCATAAACCCGCTCGGCGCAAATACTGCCAGCGCGCACAAGCGCTTTTTGTCAGCATCGGTCAGCGCGGCGTAACTCAAATCGATATTGACGCGGATGCTGTCCAAGCGGTCGGGTTGCGCGCCGCGCTGCAATGTTTCCAATCGATGGGCCAGCGTATGGTTGAATGCAGCAATCGGCGCAGCGGAAAAATGCAATTGCTTGCGGAGACGGCTGGCGGCAATGTCGAGCGCGAGCGGGAGATAACCGCACAACTCGCACAGTTTTTTCGCGGCGTCCGGCTCGTGGTCGAGTGCGTCACCCAAATTGTGTGCCTCGCGCACCAGTTCCAGGGATTGCGCCTTGGTCATCACATCCAATTCTAAAACGCGCGCGACACCCAGTTCGCGCTGGCGCGAAGTGATGAGCGCGGCGCACGGCGCAGGCGGCAACAGAAATTTCAAGTGGGGAATCGCAGACTTGGACACGTCGTCAAAGAAAACGACGCAAGGATTGGCTTGAAACGCGGCAAGCAAAATTTCATAGCGACCCTGGTCGGTCGCGTTTGGGGAAAAGGTGATGCCGAGGGCGCGTCCAAGTTCGGCTTGCAATTCCGCCAGGGAACGCTCGTACACGCCGAGCCAGATGCAATTGCGCGTCGCGCGCAACTCGTTGTAGAGGTAGAGTGCAAGTTCGGTCTTGCCGATGCCACCCATGCCCGCCACGCCCACCACGCCGACCGTCGTTTGCGAGAGGAGCGCCGCGCGCACTTGGTTCTGAATATCGCCGCGCTGGACATAGTGGGTGGTGCGAGGAGGTGGAGGAGCGGAACCATTTGGAGGAGGTTGAGATGGAGGCAAATGAATAGAAATGTTGTCGCCTGTATTGATCGTGCCGAGATTATCACGACCAATAGCCGCACTGCGCTCACCCGGCGAGGCGACAGTTGGGGTAGTCGTCGGCAGTGAAGAGGAAACCTGGGAAGATTGCTTACGTTTGAAACGAACCGTCACGAAAGGAGGCGTGAAAGTAAAATTAACGCCTTCGAAATCCATTTTACGCGCTACGATCCAGGCGATGAGAAGAATCGCCAGAACCAAAACAACGAGCCAGAGCCAGAGCGAAATACCAAAGAACGGTTGCAACAGATCGGGCATCCTCGCCTCCGCGACGCGCGAATATGGAACGCTTGCTTGGCTGAGATGGATTATAACACAGCATATCCAGGCAAACAAAAACAAACCGTGGAACATTCCTTCAAACGCGCAAAGAAATGCTCCACGATTTTGTTATCGGCGTGATTCGCAGATCAGGGTGTGGGTTGGCGCAATATCTGTCTAGACCGAATAACCCCACCAACTATGGTAAACCGCCCCAACCAGCGAACCGCGCCATCATCCACCAAAATGCTTGACCTTTACGATAGCAATTGAAATCGTGTGAATGCGCGCAACCGCTCATGGTCGCCGCCAGATTGCACTCGGTCGCGTGAGCTGGATCGGCACACCAGGTCGTACACCACTCGCACGCATCGCTGCCGTTCGGGTAATACACTCCGGCGGGATCGTAACTCTCGATGTCGGCAAAATCAAAGAGAATTTTATTGTTCGCGCGGACATAGTTGCGGATTTGATCGTTGCGCGCATGGGTGTTCGCGCGTGAACCCGCATCACTGGCAAGATGTCCGGTCATGTAGACGAATTTGACGCTCGGATAATCAACCTCCAATTGGTTCATCAAATTCAGATAGGTGGTAATATCCGCTTCGGTTGCGCTGCTCACTTGTCCACACCACGACCACATAACAACATTTCGATTGCTCCCGGTCCCGTTCAGGTAGGTTCGCGTGCGCGTTGCCCAGGACGTTCGATCCGGATTCCCAAGATCACCCGACGGCATATAATCTGCCAGCGAAAGGATGCCCGACTGAATCGCCCCATTGGTATTGTAATTGTAGGGCGGTTTTGCCAAGACACTCATCCCGCTAATCAATTGACTGCCATGCGAGGTGTGTCCATACGAAAGCCGGAAAGTCGTTTTTGCCGCAGTGATAAATGCGGTCGGGATCAAACTAGCATCGGTCATGGTATGATCGATAATGAGCGCCGTATTGGTTATCTCCGACGAACGCATTACGAGCGGCAAATAGACCGCGTACGGACCAGCCGCCACGCTGGCACGAGGACTGGACGCTCCAACCTGGCTTGCCGAAGAAAACAGTCTCATTCCAACAACCGCCAACACGACCACGAGTAAGATTCCGTACAATTTCGGCTTCATTTCTCCTCCTAAAATGTAGCGCAAGTGTCCCACTTGCGCGGCAAGTCGGAGACTTGCCCCACTCCCTGGACGTGAGTTAGCGTAAAATGAGGGGCAGGAGAGCTTGGTAGGTGCTGCCCATGAACGGCGCGCATGAACCTTCGCCGCGCCAGCAGTGGAGCGCAATGTTCAGCAAGGGCGCAAACTCCGCCGATGCTTTTTGACCACCTGCCGCCGATGGATGGCTGTCGCCGGTTGGGTACGCTAAATAATCCGTGCCGCGATTGCTAATGTGCTCGACCACGCCGTTGCGATAGCGATGGTGATTGCCATCGGCGGAATTGAGATCATTGGTATTGGCATCTCCACCATTCGTCGTCAGCACATTGTAAAAATCAAAGACCGCGACGTTCTTGTATGCATACCCCTTCAAATAGTCGTTGACCAACCATTCGTCGAATGCGCGAGCGTTCGTCGCGCGTGTAAAGTTGGTGTCATTTTGACGCAGCGGCGGCGCGGTGATGATGACGAATAGTTTGTCTTGGCGCGATGCAAAATAATTCAGTGCGTCGAGATAGATGCGCTTGGCATTGGCGACCGTCAGCCCTGAATTATTGTTCGCGCTCGCGGCGGGCGGATCGTTTGGATTGCCATCCAAATTGGAATTGGGGAAACAAGACTTGAAAATGACGACCGTATTCTCGCCGCCCGGATCCGTTAGCACGCGCGAATAGCCTGCATTCTGCCCAGTTTCGGCGAAGAGCGCCGCCATGTACGTATTGTGGTAGGGACCGGTGAACCAACTGTACCAATCCGGAATGTCGGTGCGGTCGCCGATAGGATAGCCATCAGGATTTGGTCCCCAGCCATAATTCGTATCGCTCACAAAATAGTTATTGTCGCTCAACGTAATTCCCAGGTTCCCGTTTCCATCCCCCAGCCAATTCCCGCCGGTCGAATGGTGAATGAAAATCAGCTTAACCGTTGAGCTCGGCGCATTCGGATTGAGCGCGGTGGGCATTGCCATGACCGGTGTAGCGGGCACACTAGCCACAACTCCAATCAGCGCAAGAACAACCATGCTCGACAACAATGTAAACCGCAATCGCACGTCATCCTCCTTGAATTTGTCATTTCGAGCGAAGCGAGAAATCCCCATCTTTGAAAACGAGCTTTCTCGTCGTTCTGCTCAGGATGCTCCTCGAAATGACATGTGGCGAATAAAAATACGCCTGTGGAAAATTTCCACAGGCGTTCATCACCCATGCGGCTATTATCGATAAAAGCTTTCCTGGCTACAATCCCCCAATGTGGCTATGGCGCGGCGTCGTTCAAGAGGAAGGGGAAATAATAAAATCGATTAAGCGCATACCCCATCGACACGGCGAGATCGTACGCCGCATTCACATCGACGCGACCGTAGCCATAGACGTTATTCGGAACCTGGGACGACGTGTCGCCGCCGCAGCCCTGCGTCGTCGTCAAATGCACCGCGCTTTGCTCGAGAATCGATTCGGTTTCGTCGACGTGACGGCGCAATTGCGGAAACGCCGACCACAGCAACGCGACAACTCCCGCTACATGCGGCGCTGCCATCGACGTGCCACTATCGTACTGATAATTATTGGTCGGCATACTCGAACGAATGCTCAAGCCAGGCGCAACCAAGTCGGGCTTGGACAAGACGGTTCCACTGATCGTTACCGGACCACGGCTGCTAAAACTAACGATATCATCATTAATATTGGTTGCGCCAATCGTCGTCGATGCATCAAAAATCGCTGGTGGATCCGTCACCGACGAACACCCTGAACCCGAATTGCCCGCCGACACCGACATGAAAATTCCTGCGGTGCGCAAATTCGCAATCGTATCTTGCATACTCGTCACCGTGCAATCTTCGCCATAGGGCGGCGGACCAATCGGACAACCGTACGAGTTACTGATGACATCGGCATGTAAATCGGGGTTCGGATTGTTGCCACTCAAGTCGGTGGGCGCGAGGAGAAATTGAAGGCAAGCGATGTACGTGCTGGGTCGGCCATAACCCCGATCCATATTTCGACACGCGATCCACTTTGCACCCGGCGCAACGCCGATCTGGTTGCCCGCGCCATCATCGCCAATGCCTGTGCCCATTGCGTGCGTGCCATGCGGATAATCATCGCACGGTGCGGCGAGCGCGTACCCACAAGCGCTGCCTCCTACAAGCGATGTTTGAATCGCATCGTACCAATTGTAATTGTGATTCGCCGTCGTGCCATTCCATCCGCGATAATGCGACTTGAGCGCCGGATGGTCCCACTGCACACCGGTGTCCGCATTCGCAAAGACGATGCCCTGCCCCGTATAGCCATGCGCCCACACGGACGGCGCGCCAACTTTGGAAATATTCCATTCGATTCCAGTTGGCGCATTAGGCGCAAGCGCGTCCGCCGTTTCCAGCGGCACGCGAAATACGCGGTCCGGTTCGATCAAAAGCACATCGGCGCGCGATGCTAACGCATCGACCACCGCACGATTTCCTTCGACGGCAAATGCATTCACAACAAAAAACGAGCGATGCTTGGCTCCAAGCGAATCGAGTTGGGCGCGCACAGCAGGCTGGCTAACGTTCGCCGTGTCGCGCAGCGCGTTGAATACCAAGTGCGTACGTATGCGCGAATCGCTGACTGATACGCCCAACGCGCGGGTTGCCGCTTGCGATTTGAGCACGACGATAAAGTGACCGACAGCGCCATTCGCGGTATCTTCCAAGACGCGCGGATCGACCTTGCCGGTTTGCGCCGTGACACCTTCAAACGCCAAGCTCACGACTAGAATGACAATTACGATGGAGAGGATTCGTTTCATCTCAGCACCAATGGCAAGAAGATGGCACAACCACCCTTCTGCGTGTAGGTATCGATAATCGTTCCGTTCGTTGCGATAAATTCATACGTTAACTGGGTCGATGTCGCCGTCACGCGCATCGCGCCAAAATGAGTACTGTTGCGAAATTGACTGCCCGCCACATAGGGTTTGATAAAATCATAAAGCGGCGCACCACCCGATCCATTGACAAAGTACGGAATGCCCCCTACGTGGATTCGCTCATAGTCGTGATCGTGTCCCGAAAAGACGGCGTCTGCTCCCCACTGCCCAAATTGCCATCGCATCTGTTTGCCCGCATCGCCGCCCGATGCACCATGCGGTCCTGACGAATACGGCGCATGATGAAAATAGACTAGATTCCAACAACTGGTCGATGCCGCGAGTTGATTGCGCAGCCAAGTTGCTTGAACTGATGTGCTTGTGATTCCGTCTGGCTCACTTGGATCGCTATCGAGCGCAAAAAAGTGGATCATACTCCGGACAAAATCGTAATAACGTTCGTTGCCGGGCAAAGTGAAATAGTTCAAGTATGGCGTTGCGCCGGGCGTATGCCAATCGTGATTGCCAAGCGTTGGAAAAAAGCGATTGACCGTCGCCGTCTTGGTATACGCGCCGGTGTACGGATAGATATATTCAGCATAGTACTTGCCAATGTTGGCATCAATCGTTAAAGCCTTACCGTCCGGATAATTGTTGTCGCCGACGGTAATGATAAAATCAGGATTCCAACTTTTGACCTGTCCGGCAACTGCCGCTTCGTTACCATCGCTGGCGACGGTATCCCAGCCATAATCGCCAATGATGGCAAAACGAATTGAATTGGTTGTGGTTGCACGGACGGCTGGAATAGAAGGTTGGTTGAATAAAGCGACGAGAGCAACGATGAGCAATCCAACTGCAAGGCGAATTGATCGTTTCATCAATTGCAAATGACTTTCAAGACCTCGTGAGCACTCTGCTCCCAGGAAAATCGTTTGATATTTCGAAATCCATTCTCGACGAGCTTTCCGCGCAGCGATTCATCTTCGATCACACGCTGCATAGCTCCCGCAATCGCATCTTCGTCGAGTGGATCGACGAACAGCGCGCCATCGCCCGCAACCTCCGGAAATGACGACGTCAGCGAACATACAACCGGCGTACCGCATGCTTGCGCTTCGAGCACCGGCAGGCCGAATCCTTCATGTAAGCTCGGAAACGCCAGCAAACGCGCACCAGAAATCAGCGCAGCCATATCCGACGATGGAACATAATCCAAAAAGAAAACCCGAGACTGGAGATTGAGAGATTCAAGGTGTGAATAGATTGCATCATACAGCCATCCGCGTTTGCCGACAATGAGTAATTGGTAATTAACACATTGGAGTTTGGCAAACGCTTGGATCAAACGCGTATAGTTCTTTCGCGGATGAATCGTACCGATAGCAAGCACATAGTCTTTGCCTACGCGATATTGCGCGCACACTCTTTCGATCACAGACGCATCGCGAACCGGTTGATAATGCTGCGCGTCGTACGCTGGATAGACAACGGAAACTTTTTCGGGCGCAACGCGACAAAATTGGACGAGATCATCGCGCGTCGCTTCCGAATCGGCGAAGAGGTACGATGCGGCGCGCGCATTCCATTGCGTCGACCAGGTGTGATAAAGGCGCTGACGCGGCGGATGCGCTTGTGGAAAATGAAGATGTCCCAGATCGTGAACCGTAACGATTGAGCGACGCGGATGAATCAGCGGCAACACATGCGAAGGAACCCACAAGAGATCGGGCGAGCGGGAAAACATTTCGTATGAAAGACGCAGATGAGTCCATAGACGCGGGAATGGAATAAAGCGTAATTCGTAATTCGTGATGCGGGTTACGTCCTGAGCGGAGCGAAGCGGAGTCGAAGGCTGCGGGTTGCGTGAATCCGCTTGTGGCGCGAAGAAATCTGGCGAAACACTTTCGCGCAAGTAAAGGCGATAGTGATTCTCGCGGTCGATGGCGATGAGCGCGCGGATCAATTCGCGGGCGTAGGTTTCAGTTCCAGTCGGCTTTGAACTTGTCGCGCGGCTTGCGTCGATTCCAATAAACATAGTTCGTTAGTGCGTTAGTGCAATAGTGAGATAGATATCCTGTTAAGTCGAACTATCGCACCATCGCACCATTCAACTACTGCACTACTCCAATGACTTTACGAATTTCATCAACACTGATTGAGCCGATCCGCAAAATCTTCGGCGGCGTTACCGTCACATCAACCACCGTCGATGGAATACCCGCACGCGTTGCGCCACCATCCAAAATCATCGGGATACGACCCTCTAACTGAGCAAAAACTTCTTGCGCGTTTCCTGGGTCGGGTCCGCCCGAGATATTCGCACTCGTTGCCGCTAGCGGCGAGCCAAGCGAATCGATGAGCGCGCGCGTGGTGGGATGATTCGGCACACGCACCGCAATCGTGTCGCCACCTGCGATAAGAACTTGAGGCACACGCGCCGTTACTGGCACAACAAGCGTCAAGGCACCGGGCCAAAATTTTTTGGCGAGAACTCGCGCTGCATTCGGAACCTCGCGCGCAACCGTGAACAGGTCTTTAGCATCGGCAAGCAAATATGGAATCGCTTTGCCGCGCTCGCGTTCCTTGACCACAAACAATTGCTCGATGGCGCGCGCGTTGAATCCGCTTGCGCCAACGCCATACACCGTATCGGTCGGAAACGCAATCACTTTGCCCGCGCGCAATAATCGCACGGCGTGCGCAAACGCTTCGGTATCATTCGCGGGAAGAATTTGCGTCTTCATACTCCGCCATTCAAGACGAACTTTTCAATCGCAATCGCCGCGCCGTCTTGATCGTCATTCAGCGCGATGAATTGAGCTACGGCTTTTGCCTCCGCGATGGCATTCCCCATCGCCACGCCAATTCCTGCCCACTCGATCATCGATACATCGTTCTCTTGATCGCCCATCGCTAAGACTTGCTCGCGCGGAATGTTCCAGTACTGCGCCAACCATTCGACCGCTTTGCCCTTGGACACGTCGCGATGCGTCAATTCGACAAAGCGTGCATGTGAACGCACGACTTGCGCCAAATCGCCATAGCGCGCGCGCAAGTTCGCAAGCAATGCAGGCGCATCGTCCGGCTCGACGACGAACGCAATTTTCTGCGGGTCTTTGGGAAGCCAGGTTGCAATGTCGGGAATTTGATGAAGATGCTTTTGATGACTCTCGGTGAACGAGCGCTCCATGTCGGTGAGACGCGGCACATAGAATTCTTCGTCGAGACACACGAGCACGGCGACATCGGTTGGCAGATGCACGAGCACATCGCGCGCCAGTTCGAGCGGCATTCGTTTTTCAAAAAGAATCGTATTCGTGTGCGCATCGCGAATCGTTCCACCTTGATCGCAAATAATCGCATCGCGGATACCCAGTTCGCGCGCGAAGGGTTCGGCAGAGCGAAACATGCGACCAGTGGCAAGCACAAAACGAATACCCGACTCTTGTACTTGGGTGACAACTTTTTTCAGGCGCGGCGAAAACTCTGCGGAAAGCGGTCGCAGCGTGCCATCGAGATCACACGCGATCATTTTGATATTCATGGGCGACTAGCTCTGATGAATTGAAGTTCGACAACGCGATCCAGTTCTTCCAGATCGCGATGGACAATTGGAACGACTTGGGGGAGAATCTGATAAACCAGGTCTTGCGCAGCTTGCCCCTGCTCTTCGGAAATTTCGAGCAAGGTGATCGTGCCTTGCAACGAACGCTTTTGCAACTGTCCCAGCAAGCGCCGCATCACGCCGAGACCATCTTCGCCGCCGTCGAGCGCAGCGCGCGGCTCAAAGTCGCGAATCTCGCGCGCCAACTGCGCGATGCGCGCCGTGGGGATGTACGGCAAATTGGAAATGAGAATATCAAACGATCCCGTGAATGCTTCGAGCAGATCGCTCTGCAAAAACTCAACTCGATCCATCAAGCGCAAGCGTTCGGCGTTCATGCGGGCAACGACGAGCGCAGCGGGCGATTTGTCCAGCGCAAACACGCGCGCTTGCGAAAGATTGTGCGCAAGCGTCAACGCAATTGCGCCCGACCCTGTACCCACATCGACAATGACCGGCGTCGCGATACGACGCGCGCGTTCGAGCGCGAGCTGCACCAAGATTTCGGTCTCGTGGCGTGGAATCAACACGCGTCGGTCCACTATAAAATCGAGTCCGTAAAAATTCTTGTGACCGACAATATAGGCGAGCGGTTCGTGTTTCGCGCGGCGCGCCACATTTCCCGCGTACCGCGCCGCCACCTCGGTCGTGATCGTTTCGTCGAGTCGCGCCAGCACCATCTCGCGCGATGTCTCAAGCGAGTGCGCAAGCAAGATTTCGGCTTGCAAGCGTGCCTCGTGATATTCCATTGTGACGCCCAACGCGCGGGTCGCGTCGAGCAAAGCGTCTTGGATGGTTTCAAATGATGGCATAGCTAGTCACAACAACGAATCAAGAAACAAACGAATTGCTTCAATCACTAGAATGAAACCTCATTCAAAGCGAGATTTCTCGCCGCAAAAACCGCGGCTCGAAATGACACGATACCCGGGGTTGAATTCGTTTAATTCCAAATTCGTTGTTGTCTTCCGTTAATCCAATCCTCGAATCGCAGGATGCAATAATCCTAATGCGATCATCATCGCGCCGATTGCGCCGCCGAAAATGAAAACCAACGGCGCGCCGATCAAATCGGTGACCCAGCCCGTCATGCCGTAACCAATCGGCAATAGCACATACGAACCCAGCATGTCAATACTCGATACGCGACCCAGGCGTTCACGCGGGACCATTTCTTGAAGCGTGTTCGTCCAAATCAAACCAAACGTCGCGACGCACGCACCTTCGATGAACATCACAATCAAAACACCGCTCAACGAAATCGGCAAGCCCGCGACGACAACCATGAGTGCGCTGACGATGCCCGCGCCATACGTCAAAATTCCGCGACGTCGAATCCGCGGGAATCGACCGAGCCAGATGGCGCCAACAATCGCGCCGAGCGACGACATTGAGTACAGCCATCCGAGTGCGCTTACGTCGGCGTTGAGCGAGTCCTTTACGAGAAAAGGCAGCGACACGGCAATGGGTCCATCCATCGTTATATTGGCCAAAGCAAAAATTGCAATCGTCAGCCACAACCAAGGCGTTCCCAGGACAGTTGACAGTCCGTCGCGCAAATCGCCAATGACACTTGCCGATTTTTCGGCAGGTCGGACGATCAATCCGATGATTGGCACAAGACATATCGCCGAAATAAAGAACGATGCGGCATCGAGCGCGAACGCAATCGGGGTACCACCTAGCGCAACAATGGAAGCGCCGAGCGCAGGACCGACGATGCCCGTAATTTTACCACTAAGATTGGTCAGCGAATTGGCGCTGGGCAACATTTCGCTCGGAACGATTTCGGGAACGATGGCGGTATACGCGGGCTGAAAGAACGCATCGACAAACCCAAACACCATGCTCGCGATGTAAACGTGCCAGATGTCGAGCGCCTGCGTGAACGCAAGAACCGCAATCGAAGCGACAAGCGTGCCGCGCAAAAGATCCGACGCAAGCATCACGCGTCCGCGCGGCAAACGGTCAACGGCGACGCCACCAATGAGCAAAAAAACGAGCATCGGCAAAAAAGAAAAAATGAGTACGGTGCCCATTATAGCCGCCGAGCCAGTTTTTTCCAGCACCCACCACGCGAGCGCGATGCGATACAAACTATCGCCCAAACGCGAGATCGTTTGCCCTGACCAGAGGAATGCGAATGAGCGATGTGTCAGCGAACGGAAAAGAGACATGAATCGATTAATCTTCCGGCAGGGGCGTTGCAATAGTCGTCAGCGTTGGCGTCATTGTGATCGTAGCAGTAAGCGTTGGAGTTGCCGTAAGCACGCGAGTCTTCGTCGGCGTAAGCGTGCGGGTGGGTGTCCGCGTCCGGGTCGATGTTGGTCTAGGCGTTGGCGTAAACGTTGCAGTCACAACGGGCGTTATAGGAGGCCAGTAGTCGAAAAAATACAACCCGTAAAATAATAAACCCTTTGGATGATCGGAGGTCGTGCGCCACTCAATCGAATAAAGGAATTTGCCGTCGTCGATCATGCGCTGCAAATCGATATCGCTAAATTTTCCGCGCACTTGGACCTTTGCCCCGATTTGATCGTGCGTGCCAGTCCAGTACGAATTATCGACATAGTGGCGCGCGCCGTGAGTTGGGTCTTGTTCATTTGTTGGCGCATTCAAAACCTGGCGCGCGATTTCGAGCGCACGCGCATCGGGCGGATCGTTCTTGTGGTCGGCGTACGAAGAATAGCGACTCAACAATCGTTCGTCGGCATATGCGACTGCACCCGCGAATCCAATCTCGATCCGGTTGCGCATCGTCCACGCGATGGCGGTGTACGCTTGCGTGCGATATGGCTCTGGGAAAACTTGTGCCTCGTACGTCAGCACGACGGCGACTGCCCATACGTCCGCGTCAGAAATTCCTGGCGTCGGCGTAAGCGTTTGCATCAGCGTTACGGTCTGCCCTGGCTGAAAAATTGCGATGCCGATCCCAATGGTAAAGAGCCAGCCACAACAAACGACAAAGACCAGTACGAGCGCAACGAACATCCAGGCACGCGGTTTCAATCACGAGACCTCAGATTGCAGATTTTGAACACGGTCGAACCCTTGCGCCGCCCGCAAGGGCTGGTGTGAATTCGCTGCAACGAGTTCACGAAATCCGCCTACGCGGATTAAGCCCGAGTCTGCGGAGGCAGACTTGTGATCTTGTTGCTGCGATTTCAATTGCCCGTCAACTCACCCCGACCTCTTTCAACTTTTCGCTTTGATCCTTTAGAATCAGCGCATCGATCACCGTGTCCAAATCGCCGTCGAGAATCTTGGGCAGGTTGTGAACCGTCAAGCCGATGCGATGATCGGTCAAGCGGTCTTGCGGGAAATTGTAGGTGCGAACTTTTTCCGAGCGTTCACCCGAACCGACTTGCGAACGCCGATCTTCAGTGACTTGGCGCTCACGTTTCTCCACTTCGATTTCGTACAAGCGCGCACGCAAAACACCCATCGCGCGAATTTTATTTTGCAATTGCGAACGCTGGTCCTGGCATGTTACGACGATACCCGTCGGAATATGGGTGAGGCGAACGGCTGTCGCAACTTTTTGCACATTTTGTCCGCCGTGACCCGACGCATGGAAAATATCCATCTTGATTTCGTCGGGCTTGACGTCGATTTCAACTTCGTCCACTTCGGCAAGCACGGCGACAGTTGCGGTTGACGTGTGAATGCGACCTTGCGCTTCCGTCGTCGGCACACGCTGCACGCGATGCACACCGCTTTCGTACTTCATGCGCGAGAATGCGCCCCTGCCCCGGATTTCAAACACGACTTCTTTGAAACCTTTTAGCCCAGTGCGATTCTCGTCGACGAGTTCGACTTTCCAGCCCTTGTCTTCGGCGTAGCGCGTGTACATGCGATACAAGTCGGCGGCGAAGAGAGCGGCTTCGTCACCCCCCGCGCCGCCGCGAATTTCGACAAAGACATCTTTATCGTCGCGCGGGTCTTTGGGCAAAAGCAAAACGCGCAATTCTTCCATGAGACGACTGGTGTCGGCTTCCAACTTGGCGACTTCTTCCTTCGCCATCGCGCGCATCTCTTCGTCGGCTTCATCGCGAGCGAGTGTGCGCGTCTTTTCTAGCGCATTGGCGACCATTTTGTAATCGCGGTATTTGGACACGGTCGCTTCAAGTCCGCTGATCTCGCGTGTGATCTCGCGCAAGCGAGTCGAGTTACTCGTGACGGAGGGATCCGCCATCAGGTTGTGCAACTCTTCGTAATGTTTTTCGATTGAGTCTAACTTGTCTAGCATGAAAACTCCGATTTATGATTTCAGATTTCACTTTTCAGATTTTGGATTTACGTTTTGCGTGTTCCGTGTTGCGTGTTCCGTTTGCGTTTTACGCTTTACGTTTTACTCTTGCCAGCACCAGTGCGATTTCTTCTGACCGGAATATCAATGTCACAGCGAAATAGACCACCGCACCAATCGCCGCACCGACAATCGCTAACAGAATTGCACCCGATGCAGCAAAAGTATTTTTGAAAACGATGAGCACCGCGCCCATTATGATCGATGCGATGACGATGCGCGCAACCGATAACGCGATTCGATGTTGATCGAAGCTGCCGAGACGACGACGCAAAATAACGAGCAGCGTTAGCATTTCGAGAATGGTCGCGATGGAGTTGGCGAGCGCGAGACCACCTTGCGCGAGCGGCGAAATTAAAACGATGCTGAGCACAACATTCAACACCATCGCGCCGATGCCGATTATCACCGGTGTCATCGTATCGTGCAAAGCGTAGAATGCGCGCGTCACGATTTCGAGACCCGAATGCGCGAATAAGGCAATCGCATAGAATTGCAGCGCCCACACAGTTTCTGCGGTCGATTGCGCCGTAAACTCGCCACGCTGAAAAAGCACTGCGATGAATGGCGCACCTAGCACGAGCAACCCGACCGCCGCAGGAATGGTCAGATACAAAGTTGTGCGAAACGCAACGGAAAACGTAAGTTGAAAATCGTCGAGTTCTTTGCGGGCGGTCTGCGCCGAGAACGTCGGAAAAACCGCCGTCGCAAGGGATTGTCCCACGACGCCAACCGGCAACAACATCAAGCGCCAGGCGTACGACAGTGCCGCAATTCCGCCCGCAGGCAACGCCGATGCAAGCATCGTGTTAACCAAAAAGTTGATCTGCACCGCCGCGAGACCAAACGTGCGCGGCAGCATCAATCGCACGACTTGACCAACATCTGGAGATTGGAGACTGGAGATTAGAGACTGAACACTTGGAATCTCTAATCTCAAATCTCTAGTCTCTAGTCTCTTTTGAAAGAACCATGGGACTTGAATGAGCAGATGCAAAAACGCGCCTGCGACAACGCCTGCCACTAGCCCGTACACACCCATCGTCGGAGCGAGAAACCATGCGCCGGCGATGATCGCCGCGTTGTAAAACACCGGTGCAAGCGCAGGCAAAACAAAATGCTGATGCGCGTTCAGAATGCCCATCACGATGCCGCTCACGCCAAACACAATCGGCGTGATGAGCATCCATCGCATCAAGTCGGCTGTCAGCATCTGATCCTCCGACGCAAATCCTTGCGCGACAGTTGCCGCCGCCACTTGTGGAGCGAAGATTGCCAGGACCGCCGAAATCGCCGTGAGCAAGATGAACGCGAGCGTGATTATCGAGCTGGCAAGTCGCCAGGCGCGGCGCGAATCGTTTTGAGCGAGCGCCGCGGCAAACGTCGGAATGAACGCCGAGCCAAGCGCGCCCCCCGCGACCACGTTGAAAATAAAATCGGGAATATTGAAGGCGGCAAAGTATGCATCGAGCGCGCGCGATGTGCCGAACTGATGACTGATGACCACATCGCGCAAAAGCCCTAGCCCGCGACTGGCGACAAAGAATATCATCACGATCGTCGCCGCGCGAGCGAGACGGCGAGAGCGCGCTATGGAGTGGACTGGCGAAATCACGTCGCCATTATATCACGAGGAACAAGATATGACCAAAGACCCGGAAGGTTTCTTCCCTGATCGAAACCTTTCGGGTCTCTCTCATTTGTCAAAAAATTGAATCTGATGTAATATGCTGCTCGATAAATTTACGGAGGAATTCTAAATTGGCTAACAAACACGCTGCCGAAAAAGCGATTCGCCAAAGCGCCCGTCACCAAGTCCGCAACCGAGTCATTCGCGCAACCGCACGAACTCAAGTCAAGAATGCAAACAAGCTAGTCGCTGAGGGTAACTCTACGGATGCTGAGCAATCGGTCAAAGCGGCGATTAGCGCACTCGATAAAGCGGCGCAAAAAGGTATCATCAAAAAGAACAACGCCGCCCGACGCAAATCGCGCTTGGTGAAGAAGCTTAATAAAGCCAAAGCCGCCAAGGGCTAAACCGTTTCGCTTTTCACGATGGTCATGAAAATGCCAAGATGCTCGAATGAACTTGGCATCTTCTTTTTATCCAAAAACCTGCGATGCGCTCTGCGCCGCAGGTTTTTGTTGTCACGTTTTTGTCACGCCTCTGGTTTATATTCCTTGCAAATAGAATCGCGAGGAAAAAATCATGCCATTCAAAAACGGGTTCGTTTCATTGATCCTGCTTGTTGCGCTCGGACTTGCCGGTTGCTCTGGCGCAACACCGACTCTACCAGCGTCTACGGTTGCTGCCCCAACAAATGAACAGACCATTCCGCCGACTGTCGCCGCGCTAACGGTCGCGCCGACTGCCGTACCAACTATCGCGCCCACCGCAACCACTATCGTGCCAGCCCAAACGGCTGCCAGCGTATTGCCCGCTGCCATCGCCAAGACACGCGCGGCGACAATGTTCAAAGCGCACCAAGAAATGACCTTCGGCCAAGCGTTCGGCGCAACACGCGATAACACCACATTGATGCGTCTCGACGGCGAATTCAATGGCAACGACGCCCACATAACCGTCGGCGGAACGATGGTTGCGCTTTTTGGATTGGAACCGACTGCATCGATTGAATTTATACAAGCACACGGCAAAGCTTACACGCACGGACCCGTCGCAGGCATCGGCGCACCGGAAAACAAATGGTATATCTTGCCAACCGATTCAGGCATGAGCACCGCGCCCAACCCATTCGACATGTTCGACGACATCATGCAACTCAAACTCGATTATGCTGGCTTTAAATACACCCGAACGTCAAGCGATGCGCTTGCGTGCAACTTTTATCGAACCGATAAGGATATCGCCGCCAAGGTTTGGACTAACGGAATTTTTAGCGCCACTGGCGTAGAACCAATCGTCGAAGATGGGTATCTTGAAATCAGCGTTTGCAAAGACGGCTATCTGCACGACTTGACGATCAATCTCCTCGGATACGATTCGAAAAATTCGCTCAAGAAAGACAATGCGTATTTTCGTTACACTTTTTCCGATTTCGATACCAAGGTAGCGATCACTGCTCCAACCGATGCCATTCCAGCCGTCGCACCAAAGGGCGGTCTGCTTGGATTGCTCGATACAACCGCGACCCCCACACCACGCGCGATGCCAGGCACACCAACACCAACTTTGAATCCGAATGCGGTAACAATTATTCTTGGCGAATGGAAAGGCACGACCGCCACCGATAGCAGCATTTCGTTCACCGTGAAGGACAATCACGTAACGTACGCATCGCTCAATCTGAGTGCACGCAATGGCGGATGTTCAGGCAGCACATCGTTGTCCAAATCGATTTCGGACGCCGCCGTCGTCAACAATACGTTCACCGCCAAGCTATCGACGAGCGATGGCGCACAAATTACGTTTGCTGGAACATTTGGCGGAGGACAAGCGACCGGAACACTCTCTGCGACCGGCAAACTACCGTGCGATGCAAGCGAAATCAAAACAACGTGGACTGCGAAGAACACATCAGCGATCAAGTCCACGCCAACTGTGGCTGGCACTGCGACCAAAAGCGCAGCAACAGCGTCAAGTCCTGCGTCGAAATCAAGCACAACGAGCAAGGATTCAGTTTCAGTCGTCGATGGGTTCTTTGGCGCGATCAACAACAAAAACGTCGATGCGGCATTGGCATTCGTCGACGAAAACGTGATTTATACCTTCGGCTCGCCGACAAATGAAATCAGTAAATCGAATATGAAAGGTGCGCTCGTCAATTTCACGACGAGCGGAACGACGTTCACGTTGTCGAACCATCAAGTCACTGGCAATCTCGTCAAATTCAGCGCGCGCCTCAGCGACGGCAAAACGTATTCGACGAGCCAGGCAATACTTGCCGATGGCAAAATCCTTCTTCTCACGATCAAATAAACTCAAAAACGACGAAAGCAGAAAAAATGAAAAACATCCATCACTTTATATCAGTAACCGCAAAATTCCACCTACAAGTTTTTTAAGGTTTGCGGCGAACGGCTTCCGCCCATTGACGTTCCAATTCTTTGAGACACCGCCGTGGATGATGCCGAAACCGATACAGGACTTGGAGTCGGCGCTGCGTTT
>JACRMI010000154.1 GCA_016215025.1 Chloroflexota bacterium | reverse complement strand
GGTATTTCGCTCATGACGAAACCGCTTTCTGCTCAGGCGCTTGGACTCGCCGAGGGTTCCATCATGCACATTACGTCCGTGCTTGTCAATGGCGCGCCAACCTTAAAATTTGCCCGTTTTTCAAAAGTCTCAATCAGTTCTCTATCACGAGTGGATGAAATTACAAAACGGCTTTGTCATTGCGAATGTCATTCTGAGCGGAGCAACGGTTGCGCCATCGCAGATGGCGATGTTGCGGAGTCGAAGGATCGCGACGAAGCAATCTCAATCGTAGACGGACGAAGCGGCCTCGTCGCTCTGTTGCTTTTCCTCAACGACACATGCTCGAATCGCTCCTCGCAATCAGTACTTCACGAATTGTCATTTCGAGTGAGCGAAGCGACCGAGAAGTCCCGTCATTCCAACTGAAAAACGAGATTTCTCGCTCCGCTCGAAATGACAAACGAATGTTTCGTGAAGTACTGGCAATGACAGTACGCGATACACTCGCATTGTTGTCATCGCTTCAAAGTAGGATATAATCGTAAATGAATCTCGCCAACGGAGGAATGCATGATCGTCGTCGATTCGGTGCGCTGTAGCTATTGCGCTGGATGCGTGAGTGTGTGTCCGGTGCAAGCACTTTATCTGGCTGAAACTCAGTTGGTGGTCGATCCAAGCTGCATCGATTGTGGTGATTGCGTCAAGGCATGTCCCGTTGGCGCATTGCAGCCACAATTTAGTGACGCGCCGTCACTCAAATCGATTCAACGTCGATACGATGTAGTCGTCGTGGGTGCAGGCCCCGGTGGATCGATTGCAGCGCGCACGGCGGCGAAAGCTGGGTTATCGGTGCTCTTGATCGAGAAACGACAAGAGATCGGCTCGCCGGTGCGATGCGCAGAAGGCGTGGGGCACGATCAACTCGTCGCTTTCATCGAACCGGATTTGCGCTGGATTTCTGCCGAGATCAATCAACTTGAACTCACGACGCGAGACGACGGCGCCACCAAAACCTGGCACGCCGCAGGTGGACGTGGCTACATTTTGGAACGTCGCGTGTTTGATCGAGTGCTGGGGGAGCAAGCCGCGCAAGCCGGCGCTGAGGTACGCGTCAAAACATCGGCAACCGGACTTGTTATCGAAGACGGCTGTGTGCGCGGAATCAAAATCAAGCGCGGCGATTTTTTCGCGAATGCCGATCAAGTCGCTGTCGAAGCCAGGGTCGTGATTGGAGCCGATGGTGTCGAATCGCAAGTCGGACGTTGGGCGGGCTTGGATGTTCAGCTTCCGATGAACGATGCGATGATTTGCGCGCAATATCTGCTCGCCGGAATCGACATCGATCCAACGTGCACTAGTTATACGATTAGTTACACCGCGGTGCCTGGGGGGTACGCTTGGATTTTTCCGAAGGGAAACGGCAAAGCGAACGTTGGGCTAGGTGTGCAAGCTGATTTGTGGTCAAGCGAGAATGCGCTCGGTTTACTCAATCGCTTTGTCGTATCGAATCCACGCTTGGCAAAAGGTTCGCCCGTTTCGTTCATCGTCGGCAATGCGCCGGTCGCATTATCGCCGTCGCGCATCGTCCGAGATGGTGTGATGCTGATTGGCGACGCCGCGCGCCAAGTCGACCCGCTAACCGGCGGCGGCATCATCAACGCGATGAAAGCCGGCGAGATGGCGGCGCAAGTCGCGGCAGAAGCGATTGCAAAGAATGACACGTCGGCAAATTTTTTGAGTCGATACGAGGAACGATGGAATGCAAGTGTGGGTCGCCGCTTGCAGCGCAACTATCGCCTGCGCGACAAATTTCCGCCAACGCGCCGTACCGACGAGCGATTTGTCCATGCGTTCATGCTGGCGGCGAAGTGATTCTTGCCGTTTAACTGTCATTTCGACGAGCACGCGAAGCGTGTTGCGGGGTCGAAGGATTGCGAGGAGTAATCGCAACTTGCACGGATGGAGACGCTTCGCGTCGCTCCGCTCGAAATGACAAATATTTGGAGTTGATTGTTATGCCGATTAAAGCACAATTGTTTATTACGTGTCTCGCCGAACAATTTTTCTCCGACACGCTCAAAAACATGGTCGGGTTGTTGGATAGGCTGGGAGTTCAATCCGAATTCCCAGCCGATCAAACCTGCTGCGGACAACCCTTTTTCAACAGCGGTTTCCAATCACAGGCACGCTCGATGGGGAAAAAGTGGCTGGAACTTTTTGCGCGCACCGAGGGCTACATTGTGTCACCGTCTGGCTCGTGCGTGGATATGATCCACCATCATTATCCCGAACTTTTCCCCGAAGGCACGCGCGAACATCAAATGGCAGTCGATGTCGCCGCACGCACTTTTGAATTCACGCAATTTCTCGTCAACGAATTGAAAGTGATCGATGTCGGTGCGCGCTTTCCACGTAAGGTGACGTATCACGCTTCGTGTCACTTGTTGCGCGGATTGGGTGCCAAAGAGGAAGCCAAAACCTTGTTGCGAAACGTCAAAGATTTGGAATTGATTCCGTTGCGCGATGAAGAAACTTGCTGCGGTTTTGGCGGCGTGTTCAGCGTGATTTATCCCGAAGTCAGCGAAGCGATGATGAAGGCCAAGCTGCAATGCATCGAAGAAAGCGGCGCGCAAGCCGTGGTCGCGTGCGATGCGGGCTGTCTGATGAATATTGGCGGCGGCTTGGTCAAACGGAATTCGCCGGTCAAGGCGATGCACTTGATCGACGTACTGGCGAGTCAGTGAATAATTCCTTCTCTCTGCGAGGGAGAAGGTTAGGATGAGGGTGGCAGTTTGCATATGACTCAAACGATGACGCGCATAAATTTTCGCACGAACACGCAGCATGTATCGCCGGAGATGATTAGCGGGGTGCAAGCGGCGACGACACGCTTTCTCGCCAATCGAGGTAAGTTGGTTGCCGAGCTGGGCAACTGGGAAGCATTGCGTCAATCCGCGAGCGACATTCGCTTGCATACCATCAATCACCTCGACTATTACCTCGAACAATTGGAACGCAACGTCATCGCCGCAGGCGGGCACGTGCATTGGGCGCGCGACGCCGCGCAAGCACACAAGATTTTTCTGCGAATTGCACATGAGCACAACGTCAAGACGATAGTCAAAAGTAAATCGATGGCGTCGGAGGAAATCCATCTGAATGATGCGATGGAAGCGGCGGGCATTCACGCGTTGGAAACCGACCTGGGCGAGTACATCATTCAACTCGCAGGCACCGGTCCATCGCACATCATCGTGCCTGCGCTCCATCTGCGCAAGGAAGGCATCGCCGAACTCTTTCACGAAAAACTCGGCGTCGATGCGCCGCCCGATCCGGTACGTTTGACCCAAATCGCGCACGAGAAACTGCGCCAAGAATTTTTATCCGCCGAAATGGGCATGTCGGGTGCGAACTTTATGGTCGCCGAAACCGGCACCATCGTCGTCGTGACGAACGAAGGCAATGGGCGCATGGTCACAACACAGCCGCCGGTGCACGTGGCGATTGTCGGCATCGACAAAGTGATTCCCGATTGGGAGTCGCTCACCGTCTTTTTGAAGCTGTTGGCGCGGAGTGCGACCGGGCAAAAGATTTCCACCTACACTTCGTTCATCACGGGACCACGGCGCACGGAAGGCGAAAATGGTCCGCAAGAATTTCATCTCGTGTTGCTCGACAACGGGCGCACGAAAATTCTGCGCGACGAAAAAACGCGCGAGACGCTCAAGTGTATTCGCTGCGGTGCGTGTCTCAACATTTGTCCGGTCTACAACAACGTCGGCGGGCACGCGTATGGCTTTGCGTATTCAGGACCGATTGGCGCGATCCTGTCGCCGCAATTGCTCGGCACGCAAGTCGCCGCTGATCTGCCGTATGCTTCGACGTTGTGCGGCGCATGTGCGGATATTTGCCCGGTCAAGATTCCGATTCCAGAGATTTTATTACACCTGCGGCATCGCGTGGCCGAAGGGGATGCCATCGCTAATGCGGTCGTGCCATCAGCAATGCGCGCGATGGTGACAGCAAGTACGTTATCGATTGGCATGCCGTGGCTTTATCGATTTGGATCGCAATTGCTCAAAATTGTTGAAGCGCCGTTTCGACAAGACGGCTGGCTGCGCAATCTTCCGCCGCCGCTCAATCGCTGGACAAGTGTGCGCCCGTTGCCCGCGTTCAAAGCACAATTCCGCGCGTGGTGGAGAAAACGCAAGTAGGACAAATTTCCAAATTTGTCCCGCAAGAGGTCTTAATGGAATCAGTAACCAACGCTCGAAATCAAATACTCGCCGATATTCGCCAAACACTCAAACGAACAGCGACATCGCCGGTTGCGCCACGCCCGCCGATACTTGCGCCGCGTATCCCAGGACCGACCGAACCAGAGATCGAAAAATTCTTGAAGGAAATCGCAACACTCGGCGCGTGTGGTGCACAGATCACACCCGCGCAATTGAGTGATGCGCTTGCCGAGCTGGTGAAAAAAGAATCGGTGCGCAGAGCAGTGTTGTGGAACACCGAGCGCTTGAGACGCTTGGGCTTCGTCGAAAAATTGCGTGCATTAGGTGTAGACCTTATCGCAACAGATGCCGATAAGCACATCATGGCTCAAGCCGACCTCGGCATCACCGAAGCTGATTTCGCGTTACCTGAAACTGGGACGCTCGGTTTGCTTTCGTTGCCAACACAACCGCGTTCGGTGTCGCTGTTGCCGCGTGTGCATCTCGCGATCATCCATCGTAGTGCATGGCGTGCTGATCTGCATCAAGTTTTCGATGAAGCGAAAGCGCATCGCTATTTGATCTTCATCACGGGGCCGAGCCGGACCTCCGACATCGAACTCATCGTGACGATTGGCGTGCATGGTCCTCAAGTACTTTACGTGTGGATCATCGACGACGAAGCGTAAACACAAATCGAATTCTTCAAATGAGGGAGAGAAATGACTGCAACAATGCCGTTGAATGGAATTCGCGTTTTGGATGCCGCAACACTTTTCGCGGGGCCACTCGCCGCTACACTCCTCGGCGATTACGGCGCGGATGTTATCAAGATCGAACACCCTAAAGGCGATCCGGTGCGCGGACATGGTCACACCAAGAATGGCGTCCCGTTGTGGTGGAAGATGATCTCGCGCAACAAGCGCGCCATCTCCCTCAGCTTGAGTGTCCCTGAAGGTCAACAATTGCTTCTCGCGTTGGTAGACCACGCCGACGTGCTCATCGAAAATTTTCGCCCCGGCACTCTGGAACGATGGAACCTGGGTTGGGATGTTTTGCACGCGCGCAATCCCAATTTGATTCTGTTGCGCATGACGGGCTTTGGTCAGTTTGGCCCGTATGCCAGTCGTCCTGGGTTCGGCACGCTCGCCGAAGCGATGAGTGGCTTCGCGCACATCACTGGCGACCCCGAGGGTCCGCCGACCTTGCCGCCCTTTGGTCTAGCCGATGGCATCGCGGGTATCACCGGCGCGTTTGCCGTGATGACGGCGTTGTTCAATCGCGAACACAGTCAGGCGCAAGGGCAGATCATCGACATGGCGATCATCGAGCCGATTCTTACCGTCCTGGGTTCGCAGCCGATTGTGTATGATCAACTCGGCATCATTCAAAAGCGCAGTGGGAACCGATCCATCAATAACGCGCCGCGCAACACGTACAAAACGAAGGAAGGCAAGTGGATCGCGATTTCGACCAGCGCGCAATCGATTGCCGAACGCGTGATGCGACTCGTCGAGCATCCCGAGGTGATCGATGAGCCCTGGTTCAAGTCGGGAGCGGAGCGTGCCAAGCACGCCGACTTGCTAGACAAAATGGTGGGCGATTGGATTGCCGCGCGGTCATTCGACCAGGTCGTCCGCGCGTTTACGGAAGCCGAAGCCGCCGTCGCGCCGATCTATGATGTGTCGGACGTGATGCGCGATCCCCAGTTCCAAGCGCTCAACTCAATTGTCACCTTGCCCGATGAAGAACTGGGGCAGGTGAAAATGCAAAACGTCTTGTTCCGATTGTCGGAAACGCCGGGCATGATTCGTTGGACGGGGCGAAAGCTGGGGCAGGACAATGCAACGGTGTACGGTGAACTGGGCGTCACGTCGGAGCAATTGAAAGAACTCAAGACGAAAGGTGTGATATGAAATTGCCGCCACTGCGCAGTTATCTGTATGCGCCGGGAAACAATGCGCGTTTGCTCGATAAAGTTTTTGCAGGCGGCGCTGATGCGGTCACGTTGGATTTGGAAGACGCGGTTCCACCTGCCGAAAAAGTTCGTGCGCGCGAAATGGTTGCCAAAACGATCAACGAACGCGCAGGCAAAGCAGGTTCCGTCATTTTCGTTCGCATCAATCATCCATCGGGCGGATTGGCACAGGATGAAATTCAAGCCGTCGTTTTACCCGAAGTTGCTGGCTTGCGGTTACCCAAGATAGAAGACGCCGATGAAGTGCGCCAAGTCGCCGCGTGGGTTGAGCAAGCCGAGCAAGCCAACGGCGTGCCGCTTGGCTCGGTCGTGTTGATCTGCACGATAGAGTCCGCGCTTGGCTTGATGCACGCGTTTGAAATCGCATCCGCGCATCCGCGCGTGTTCGCGCTAGGATTCGGCGCAGCCGATTTTGTAAGCGATGCAGGAATTACTCCAGGTCCCGAAGGACTAGAAACGCTTTACGCGTTGTCGCAACTCGTCGTCGTGTCGCGCGCGGCGGGCATTCGTCCGCCCATCGATGCGGTCTATCGTTATTTGGACAATCCCGCCGGGTTGGAAAAAACGGCGCGACAGGCACGCGCGTTGGGATTCTTTGGCAAGTCGGTGATTCATCCAAAACAAGTCGAAATCGTCAATGCGGTGTTCAGCCCAACCGAAGAGGAAATCGAGCACGCGCGCAAAATCGTCGAGTTGGCGCAGCAAGCGGAAATGCAAGGCAAGGGCGCAGTGCAGAACAGCAGCGGCGAATTTATCGATGTGGCGGTTGTGCGTCGCGCCGAAGGTATTCTCGCGCTCGCAGCGAATTTCCCGAAAAAATAATTTGACAACGTTGCCTTTCTTTTTTTTGCCACTGAAGCATACAGAATATCATGAAAACCGTTTGAAGAATTCTTAATTTCAGTTCTCTCGGTAGATGTGATATAATCGGTTCGAAAGATTAACAAAAATGCGCGCCAGATCGTGCGTCATAAACGATGATCGTGTACATCGCCGACCCTCTAGTCGGTGAAAGGTTGAGCAAGGGTGAGACAAATGCTGTGGTAAAGGCACTGCAGCGTTTGGGATCCTATTTTCCAAAACCCAAAGGAGGATTTATGTTGGATCGTTCTCTACCGTCCCGCCTGCTCTTGATCGTATTTGTTTTGTCCATTCTCGTTCTCAGCGCATGTGCCCCCAGTTCCCCGGCACCCAGCACATCTTCGTCCAGCGCTCCCGCCGTATCGTCTGCGGCGGCGTCCAGCGTTGCCTCGAAAAGTTCGGGACCCAAAACGCTGACCATCGCGCAAACCGCGGATCCCGGCACGGCTGATCCCCAGCTTACGACCGAAGAGTACTTTTTGCCGCTCAACGTGTTTGATCGTCTCGTCGAAGCCGTGACGACCGCACCCGGCAAATCAGAACTTGTCCCAGGTCTGGCAGAAAAGTGGGATGTCTCCGCCGATGGTTTGACCTACACGTTCTATCTCCGCAAGAACGTCAAGTTCCATGATGGCAGCACCTTCACCGCCGACGATGTGATTTACACCTTCGACCGCATGTTGAATCCGACGACCAAAGCATTGAACACCGACTTTCTGGATATGATCGGCGGTGCGTCTGCACGACTCGATGGCAAAGCGCCTACCGTGTCGGGTCTCAAAAAAGTCGATGATAACACCGTCGCCATTACGTTGGGTGCGCCGTACGCTCCTTTCCTCGCGAACATTGCGACGCCCGCCGGTTCGATCTTCCCCAAAGCGTACACCGAAAAAGCCGGTAAAGATTTCGGTACGAAACCTGTTGGCACGGGTCCATTCAAAGTCGATGCGTGGACGTACAACAGCGACATTCAACTCTCTGCGTACGATGGTTACTTCCGTGGCAAAGCCAAGTTCGACAAGCTCATCTTCAGGATCGTGCCGGATGCGCAAACCCAATCGTTGATGTTCAAGAAAGGTGAACTCGACGTGCTCGATCTGGACAATGCGCGCTCACAGATTCCCGATTTCATGAAAGACCCGCAGTGGAAGAATCAGATCGTCAAAGGCACGCGCGTCGGCACGTACTATATGAGCATCAACTCGACGCTGCCGCCCTTTGACAAACCGCAAGTTCGCCAAGCATTGCAAATTGCGATTGATCGCCAGACCTTGATCGACAAGTTGTATGCAGGCACAGGCATTCCCGCGAAAGGTATTCTTTCACCCGGTCTCGCGGGTTATAATCCCGATCTCCCTGGCTTTGCGTACGATCCAGAAAAAGCCAAAGCGTTGCTCAAAGAAGCTGGTTTTGCCGATGGCATCGCGATGACGATTTTCCAAACCGTCGATTCGCCTAGCACCCTCAAGATCAACGAAGCGATTCAAGCGATGCTCTTGAAAGCGAACATCAAAGCCGAGATCAAGCAACTCGACAGCGCGGCGTATTCCGCCACGCGCAAAGATGGCAAGCTCGGCAATTATGTAAGCGATTGGTCGGCAGACTTTAACGATCCCGACAACTTTATCTACACGTTCTTTGCGCCCAAGAACTCTGTCGCGCGTTCATGGAATTACACCAACAAGACCGTGCAAGACAATCTCGAAAAGGCGCGTGCGATGACAGACATGCAGGCGCGTTACAAGCTCTATCAAGACATTGAGAACACCATCGTTTACAAAGATAGTGCATTTGTTCCCTTGTTCCACCTGGATCACTTGTTTGTCGTGCAGCCCAAGGTCAAGAATTTCAAAGTCTCATGGAACGGCTGGAGTAACATGCCGTACTATGGCATTGAAGTTCAATAGTTCTCGCGGGTCAATCATCTAGGGGCGAGCCAACGGCTCGCCCCTAATTTGATTGTTGGAGTCTTCCATGCTCAAGTTTGTCCTGAAGCGTTTGCTGCAATTTATCCCCGTACTCATCGGCACAACGTTGCTCACCTTTATTCTGTTGCAAATCGTTCCCGGCGATCCCATCACGCGCATGATGCGCGAGCATATCGATCCCGACGTGGTGGCGCGGGTACGCGCGCAAATGCACTTGGACGATCCGCCGGTACAGCGTTATCTCCTGTACATGTGGGATGTATTGCACGGCAATTTTGGCGAATCGTACAAAGTGCGGCGCGATGTCAGCGTGCTTTTGCTCGATGCGTTTCCCAAGACGATGGCATTGACGCTTGCCGCGTTACTCTTTGCTTGGGGCATCGGCATTCCCGCCGGGATTATCGCCGCGCTCAAGCACTATTCCTCACCGGATTTTTTCGTCACGATTTTTGCCTTGCTCGGCGTTTCGGTGCCGGTCTTTTGGTCCGCCCTCATCTTTCAATTGGTCTTTGGATGGAAATTGGATTTGCTTCCGATTTCCGGTTATGGCACCATTCAGCATCTGATTATGCCAGGGATCGTTTTGGGTTGGTCTTCTGCGGCGATTATTGCGCGCCTCACGCGTTCGAGCTTGCTCGAAGTGATGAGTTCCGACTATATTCGCACGGCGCGAGCGAAAGGACTGAGGCAATGGAAAATCATCCTGCGCCACGCGCTCAAGAATTCGCTACTGCCGGTCGTCACGATCATGGCAATTCAAGTGTCGGGCTTGCTTTCGGGTGCGGTGATAACCGAAAGCGTCTTTGGAATTCCCGGCGTCGGTCGCGTGTCGGTCGGTGCAATTCAAAATCGTGATTTGCCGCTCTTGCAAGGTTCGGTCATTTTAACCGTCGTGCTGGTCGTGTTGGGAAATTTGATTGCGGATCTCAGCTATGCATTTCTCGATCCGCGTATTCGGTACGAGTGAGGCGCATGACATGTCCACTGTTTCAATTCCCATATCGACTCAGACTAGCTTCGTGCGCCAATCGAGTTTTGCACAAGACATCTGGCGACGCTTTCGCCGCAACCGTTTAGCGGTCGTGGGTTTGGGCATTGTAATTATTTTGTGTGTCGTGGCGGCGCTCGCGGATTACGTGGCACCCTATAATCCCATCGAGGTGAATCTTGACATTCAGTTCGAGCCGCCGTCGATGCAGCATCTCTTTGGCACAGATTTATACGGACGCGATTTATTGAGCCGCGTGATTTATGGCGCGCGCATTTCGCTCTTGATCGGTTTTATTCCTTCTGCGATTTCGATGATCATCGGTGCGGTACTCGGTGTGCTGTCCGCTTTTTATGGCGGATGGGTTGACACGCTCATCATGCGTATTGCGGATGTGGTGCTTGCATTTCCATCGATCATTCTTGCGATGGTAGTGACCTATACGCTCGGCGCATCGCTATTCACCTTGTTTATCGCGTTGAGCGTTGTCGGATGGGCGGGCGCGGCGCGAGTCGTGCGCGCGCAAGCGTTGGCGATCAAAGAGACCGATTTTGTCACCGCGTCAAAATCGATTGGCGCAAGTAATCGGCGCATCATGTTCAATCACATTATTCCCAATTGCATCGCGCCGATCTTGGTGCTGTTCACGCTCAATATCCCCGATGCGATCATGGCGGAAGCCGGACTGAGTTTCCTGGGGGTTGGCGCGCAACCACCGACGCCGAGTTGGGGCTTGATGACGAATGAAGCGCAGCAATACGTGTTCAATGCGCCCTGGGCATCAATCATGCCGGGCTTGGCGATTTTGTTGACTACGTTGGGATTTAATTTCGTCGGCGATGGTTTACGCGATGCGATCGATCCGTATTTGAAAAGTAAAATCTAGATCGAGGTTACACAATGAAAATTAGATGGCTGAGCATTCTTGCGATGGGTGTATTTCTGGTCGCGTGCGCTAGCGCAACCCCAACGCCCGCATCGATTCAACTCAACGATGGCGCATTTACTCCGTTGGGCGGCGTCCAGAAAAACGATAAACCGACGGCGAGTGATTTGGCGGATTTGCAGGCGGCGGAGAGTGGGACGCTGCGTCGGCCGGTGTTTATCGAATTCTACGCCGACTATTGACTGCGTTGCCAAGCGATCAAAAGCACCGTGAGTGCTTTCGAACAACAGTATGCCAACCAGATCAAATTCGTTCGCATCAATATCGACGATGCGCAAGCCCAGCCGATTTTGCGTCGTTACAATGTGCGGGGTACGCCGACCATCGTGTTGCTGGATCGACAGGGACATGTGGTTGCCAACGCGCCCGGTTGGTCGAGCGATCAGGCGGTTGCTGCGGCGCTAGAGCGATTGGCGGCGCAACCGTAGATGTTACTCGCTCTGATTACGGCTCCGGCGGGCGCAGGCAAAACGCAGTACGTGATCGAGCAGATTTGCGCTCATTGCGAAACCAAGCCCTTGCCCAAAATCCTCGTCATTCTTCCGTCAGGTGCGCAACTTGTCGCGCTGCGCGAACGCTTGGGCGCGCTGCCTCATCCCCTCTTCGGCGTTACGCTCGCCGATTTCCACACGTTGTATCACGATATTCTCGATTCGGGTGAGGCGTTACCGCGACTCATGCCCGAGGCGGCACGCTATCGAGTTGTGCGCGCGGTCATTCAGCAACTCACCCGTGCGAATCAGCTTCCGTACTTTGCTCCTATCGCGAACAAGCCAGGATTTATTTCCAACGTCGCCAAACTGATTGCCGATCTCAAAGAATCGGTTACATTGCCCGATAAATTTAGCGACGTCGCGTCCACACCGCGCACGCGCGATCTCGCGACGATTTATTCGGCGTATCAAAAATTTTTGCTCGAACACGATTTGGCGGACCGTGAGGGCATGGGCTGGCTTACGCTAGCAGCACTCGCTAGCAATCCTCAGCTCTATGCCGATTTTGATTACGTCGTCGCCGATGGTTTCGACGAGTTCAATCCAACCCAGCTTGGACTCGTAAATCTTTTCGCCGAACGCGCGCCGCGAGTGGAAATCACGCTGACGTATCAGCCGAATCGTTTGGCGCATACTCGCTTTGCGCGCACATTCAGCCAATTTGAGAAACCGACCCAAATCGATTTGCCTCTCCGCGTCCCACCACGCGCTGAACCGCTCGAACATTTGGAGCACTATTTATTCGAACTGGATGCGCCAAAATTTCCAGCACAAGATTCCGTAACGATTACGTCTGCGCCAGATCGAATGCGCGAGGTGCGCACGATTGCCCGTCAGGTCAAACGACTTGTCGTCGACGGTGTGCCGACGAATCAGATCGGCGTGGTGTTTCGGCGCTTGGATGGTTATCAAGCGCTCGTGCGCGAAGTGTTTGCAGAGTTTGGCATTCCGTTTCGCGTGCGCGATGGCTTGGCGTTGTCGTCCAATCCATTGATTTCGGCGCTTGTAAATCTGTTGACGCTCAGCGCGAATAATTTTCCCCGCCGTCATCTCCTCGATGCGCTGCACTCGCCTTATTTTGCGTGGCGCGATTTGTCGCCCGACGATTTGATGCGCATCGAAACAATCACGCGCGAGGCGATTGTCGTGCAAGGGCGAGACGCGTGGCTCGCCGCATTCGTCAAGCCGACTGAACCGTTGCGTGACGACGAAGAGGACAAGCGCCTTGTCATGCAGTTGACGCAAGCAGAAATCGATGGACTGCGCGTTCAAGTTGAAGTGATCCTAGAACGCGTTACGCCACCCGACCGCAGCGCGCCGCGCGACTTGGTTGCGTGGATCGAAGGATTGATCGGACCCGACCCGCGCGCGCAAGAATGGCAGCGAAAAAATTATCCAGAGCAGGTCGAAGAAGACACGACGAGTTTGCGAATCATCGCGCGGGCGCGCAACGACGATGAACCGGCGCTCGCAGAGATCGCCGCTCGCGACACCTGCGCATTGTGCGAGTTTAGCAACGTGTTGCGCGGCATTGTGCAAGCAGCGGAAATTCTCGGGGAAGAGGAAATCGCGTGGAGTGATTTTATCGACGATTTGTTGGATGCGGTCGGCAGCGCCACGTACGATCTTTCACCGACCACCGAAGGGCGCGTGGTCATTTCGACGATCACGCAGACGCGCGGCGTGCCTAAGGATTATGTATTTCTTGGCGGTCTCGTCGAAAGCGAGTTTCCGCCGCGTGCGCCCGAAGACCCGCTGCTGACTATTCGTGAACGCGAGATGTTGAGCGATGCCAATGTGCTATTTGCGTCACGCCCAGTCCGTGATGAGACGACGCTGTTTTACGAAGCCGTTACCTTGGCGCGCAAAAAGCTCTATCTCTCTTTTCCCACCTTTGATGACGATGCCAATCCGCTTTACCCGTCGCCCTATCTCTCCGCCGTCAATCGAATCTTGGACGGAATCCCGCAAAAAAATCTATCGCTGAACGATGTGCCTTCATCGAACGAATCGGCATCGTTGAATGAGCTCGGCGTTGCCTTGACCAGCGTCAACGTTCGGCGCGAACCATCCGATGCGCAGCTCGCGCAAAAGTTGGAGCAAGAATCGGCGACATGGCGACACAGTTTCTTCGCGCGCCAAGTCGAAATGCGTCGTGAATCGGCAATGCCGCATGACGAGTATAGCGGTGTGATGCGCGATCCGAATTTGCAGATCGAGTTTGCCGAGAAATTTGGCGACGATTATTTGTGGAGCGCCTCGCAATTCAACGAGTGGGGCGCATGTGGTTTTCGATTTTTTGCCAAGCGGCGATTAAAGTTGGAAGAGTTAATTGAACCCGAAGAAGGTTTGGATGCCTTGCAGCTTGGCTCGCTGTATCACGAAATTTTAGAGCAGACGTATCGTCAATTCGCGCAGCGTGCGATGGCGGTCACGCCAACCACGTTAGATGACGCGAAAAAGATTCTCGTTGCGATGGCGGATAAAATTCTTGAAGACGCGCCCAAACGCTTTGCCTTCCGTCCGACGGCATGGTGGAATGCAGAGCGCAAAGAAATCTCGCGACGTTTGCTCGCATTGCTTGACGCCGAAGCCGAGCGAAACGCAGACGATGCGTCAATTCCGTTCGATTTCGAAGTGCCGTTTGGGTTCAAGCGCGAACCTGCGCTCAAAATTCGCTTGCCTATTGGAACGATTCGCGCGATTGGCTCGATTGATCGCATCGACAAAGGCAAGCGCGGCGTGACGCTAGTCGATTACAAAAGCGGTAGTACGCCGATCAGTTCAACTGAAGTGATCCAAGGACGCAATCTGCAATTGCCCGTCTATGTCCTTGCCGCACAAGCGAAAGGGATGCAAGTGCGCGAAGCGTTTTTCTTTCACATCCGCGGCGGCAAAACGAGCGGCAACTTTTCCAAGGTTGATCCCGTCGAATGGCTCGAACGCGCCAAGGAGCACATGAATCGATACGTGGGTTGGACGCGTGCGGGCAGATTCGCCGTCGAACCAAATCAATTCGATCAGCGTACGTGCGCGGCATACTGCGAATTTGAATCGTTGTGTCGCGTGGGACGTTGGAGCGTCAAGCCGATGGGATCGAAAACGAACAATGGCTGAGTTGAATCTTACACCCAATCAGGATCGTGCGAGCAACGAGCACGGCAAAAACTATGTCGTCGTCGCGAGCGCAGGCGCGGGCAAGACGCGTGTCCTGGTCGAACGCTACTTGACGCTGTTGGAACGCGGCTATGCACTGCCTTCGATTGTCGCCATCACGTTTACCGAAAAAGCCGCCAGCGAAATGCGTGATCGCGTGCGCCGCGCGATTGAAGAACGCGCTCAGAGGAAAAATTCCTGGCGCAAGCATCTTGAAGAAATCGATGCGGCGCAAATCGGCACAATTCACTCGCTTTGTGCGCGCCTCATCCGCGCCAATCCCGCCGAAGCGCAAATCGATCCGCGCTTTGAGGTGCTCGAAGAAACGAACGCCACAATTTTGCAAGACGAATCGATTGACGTGGTGCTGGCTGACCTTGCCGAATCAGGCGGCGATGCATTGGCGTTGCTCAACGAGTACGAAGTTCGAGTTGTGCGCGAGACGTTGAGCGATTTGTTCAAGCGCGCCGATGCGGTCACCGCAGCGTTTGCACGTCTGCCAGAAAATGTCGATGCGCTTTATGCGGAATGGCAAGCGCGATTGAGTGAGGCGCAATGCGCGGGCTGGCTCAAACTCTTGAATGGTTCCGCGTGGCGAAACACCATCGATTGGATCTGCAATAACGCGGCGACCAAGAGCGACGATAAACTTGAACTGGTGCGCTCAGAATTCGAGCGGCATCTGCAATCGATTGATGCAAACGATGTGGCGAAAACGATTCTGATTCTGCGCCAAGTCAAAGAGACCAAAGTCGGCAACGTTGGATCGAAAAATGCCTGGGACGATCCCAAAGCGGCGCGCGGTGTCGTCATGCAGTTGCGCGAGCTGGCGAAAGAATTTTGCGATACGTTCGATCTGGAATTTGGCGAAGATGATCGGCGTAGCGCCGAGCGGATTTTTCAATGGCGGGATGTGTGGCTCAAGGCGCGCGCAAAATATTCGCAAGCCAAGACAGCACGGCGCGTTTTGGATTTCAACGATCTGGAAGAGTTGGCGCGCAATCTGTTGCAGAATCATTCTACAGTTCGCGAGCGGTATCAATCCGAGTTTGCGACGGTAATGGTGGACGAATATCAAGACACGAACGCAGCGCAGCGCGACATCATCTATGCGCTCGCCTCGCCGGACCAAGCCGATCGATTGTTCGTCGTCGCGGATGGCAAGCAATCGATCTACGGTTTTCGCGGCGCGGACGTTTCCGTTTTTACGCAGACCAAGCAAGATGTTCGCCGATGGTGGGGCGACGACGCGATCATTCCGTTGCGCGAATCGTTTCGCGCGCATCGAAAGCTGGGCGACGCGTTCAACTATTTGTTTGAACGCATCATGGCGGTCGAAGGCAAACGCGCGCCATTCGAAATCGAATACGATGCGATGCAAGCGGTGCGTCCATCGCTTGAGCGCAACAACGTGATCGAAATCATTAGCATTCCGAAAGACGACATCACTGACGGCGAACGGCGTGTGCGCGAAGCAGAGGAATTGGCGCGGCGATTACGTGCCTTGATCGACGAACGTTTCCAAGTGTGGGACAAGCAAGCCAACACATATCGTGCTGCAACCTGGGGAGATGTCGCGCTTTTGTTTCGCGCGACAACGCATTTTTCGACTTATGAAGATGCGTTCAAGCAAGCGCAAATTCCGTACGTGACCTTTGCGGGCAAGGGTTACTATGATCGTCCCGAAGTGCGCGACCTCATTCAATTATTGCGCGCGCTCGACAACCCTAGGGACGATTTGGCAATCGCAACGGTGCTGCGTTCGCCGCTTTACGTGTTGAGCGACGAAACGCTCTATCGTCTGCGGCGCAATGGTCAATCGTTGCGTGACGCACTCGCGGCGATTCCGTCGGATGTTCATGGCGCTGAACGCACGCGCGCAGAGTTTGCGCACACATCGCTCGAAGAATTGTGGAGACAAGTCGGACGTGTTTCAATTCTCGATTCGCTCAAGATCGCTTTGGAGCGCACCGGTTATCTTGCGACGTTGACGGCGTTGACGGACGGTGAGCGTCGCCGCGCAAACGTCGAAAAACTTTTGGCGCTTGCGCGCCGAACCGGACTCGTGCGTTTGAGTGAGTTGAATGCGTATCTGCAAGACCTCACCGCGCAAGAGGTCCGCGAAGGCGAAGCGGTAATCGAAGCGGAGCAAGCGGTGCGGTTGATGTCGATTCATCGCGCCAAGGGACTCGAATTTCCAATCGTAATTATTCCCGATGCGTCTCATGCGCCGCGGACAAATTCAGATCTGGTTTTGGCGGATCGCGTTACCGGTGTCGCGGTGACGGTTCGAGACTTGCGCGGCAAAACGGTTCAGCCGGTTGCGTACAAACTGATGAAAGTTGAAGAAGCGCGACGCGAAGAGGCAGAAGAAAAACGACTCTTGTACGTCGCGGCGACGCGCGCGCAAGATTACTTGATCATCAGCGGAAGTAACAAGCCGTCGGAAAAATCTTATCTTTGGCTCATTCAAGAGGCATTGCAAGGTCAATCCGCATTCGATTGGGGAACGATTGAGACGCGTGAACCCACCATCGATTTTTCTGCCGATCTTTTCACGCCAACAAAAATAGAGCTACGCATCCAAGTTGATGAGACAACCGAATCAGCCATCGAATTGCCTAAACTCATCGCGCCGCTTGCATCGCCGCAAGTGCATGATTTGCGTTTGTTCTCGCCCACCGGCTTGCAGCAGCTCGTCGATAATCCAATCGATTTCGAGCGGCGCGTTTTGGAAGGCGCACCGGATCGCATCAAGCATGTGACGCCGAGTAAGTCGGGGCATTCGCCGGCATACATCATCGGCGAGATGGCGCATCGTGCAATTCAACAATGGCGATTCGCCGGACCGACTCTCGAAAGAATTCTGCGAGGATATGCCGAAGAGCAGGGACTGGCCGACGCGGGCGAGATCGATGCTGCTGTGCATGAAGCCAAGCGATTGTTGCATAGTTTCGCTGACAGCGATCTTTATCGCGAGATGGAGCGCGCGGCAATAAGACGAACCGAAGTGCCCCTCGTTGCGCAGTGGGAAGGGCGTATCCTCCACGGCGCATTGGACGCGTTGTGTCAATCGGTAAATGGGCAATGGTTCATCGTCGATTTCAAGACGGATCGCTATCACCACGAGAATGTCGATAGCAAAACATATACTTTACAGAGGTACGGTGTCCAACTCGCGCTGTATCAATTTGCAGTTGCGCCGCGTTTCGGCGATGTATCGGTGTGCGTGCACTATATTCGCGAAAAGGAAACGCTTGTATTGAATAGTGCAGATTTAGCCGATGCGTTAACGCAAGCACGGCAAGCGGTGTTGTAGATAAACCTTTGAGGTAACAATTGATGGAGAAGAGCATCCTTTGGTTGTTTGGCGATCAAGGGATGTTTTTTTCTCAGCGGAGTTTAATGCCATCTTTAGAAAATTCTTAACTTGAGGCGTTAACAATAGATGTGAAAAACGGACGACATAATCGTTGTTTAGATGCGGTACGCAAGTTGGATACTTGCGCTACTGTGAAAATTGACATTTGATTGTCGTCGGCGGTAGAATGAGGATTTGTGGAGTCAAAATGACTCATTCCGTTTTTCTCATTTACAGATAAGTCCAACGCGATCAAGAACACCAAAAACGTAATCAGTCACAGCACTCATTCCGTTTTGTTAAAGCGGATTCGCTTGAAAAAGTCGGG
>JACRMI010000054.1 GCA_016215025.1 Chloroflexota bacterium | reverse complement strand
CGCAGAACGACTGAGTTGTTAAAGGTCTTTCGACACATCTGAGGATTGGTCAAGCGTAATCAGTGAAATGACTGATTACGCTTTTTATGTTCTTTGGCTCGCAAGTCAGCGTAATCAGTCCTGACTGTTCTAATCCTCTCTCTTCCGTTCTGGTTGGCTGGGACAGTCGTCGAGCGGTTGCTGCCAAATGAGATTCCGATCAATCTGCCCTTTAGCTCGCTGATGGTCGCTTGCACGCTCAGCGCCGCCTTGGTGCTCACCTATCGCGCAAGCGGGTTTGATGGCGCAAAGGAATTGTTGCGGCGATGCTTCGACCATACGCGAATCAAAAACAGGCTATGGTATCTGCCCATTTTGTTGTTGATGCCAGTGATCTTTATCGTCGAATTTAAATGGATGAAGTTAACGGGCGCGGCGTTTGCCGATCTGCAAATTCCCGTTCTGCTGGCACCGGTCTTGTTCATTGCGTATTTCATCTCGGCGACGGCTGAGGAAATTGGCTGGTCGGGTTATGCCATCGACCCGTTGCAGGAGCGGTGGGGCGCATTGGGAGCCAGTCTCATCGTGGGCGTCGTGTGGGCGGTGTGGCATATGATTCCGTATCTTCAAGCGCATAACCCGGCGGAGTGGGTTGTTTGGCAGTGCGCGTTTACGGTCGCCAATCGTGTTCTCATTGTCTGGCTCTACAACAACACCGGTAAAAGCATATTGGCGGCGATTTTATTTCATGCCATGTACGATGTGTGCTGGTCGTTGTACCCAAATTATGGTTCAAATTACGACCCTGCGATTACGTTTGTCCTCACCGCCACCGTGGCGCTTGGCGTCATATTCCTCTGGGGACCTGCGACCTTGACGCGCTATCGCTTCTCCCGAATGCCCGGTCAATAGGGTTAATCCTTTCCCCGCTCTCGGCTAATCCTTTTCTCTATCAAGAGTGACTATTTCGGTCACTCTTTTTGTTTTTCAGAATCATCCCTCGGCGTGACGACAATCCTTGTTCCGTCTGTTACAATCCCAATGGTGAACGAACGTTGGTGTGACGATACGCACATTACATCTTGGAGGATTTGTGTCAGACCGTCGTGTGCTCATCATATCTAGCCATCCGCTTTTTGCTGAAGGAATCGAACGCATCCTCCAAGAAGATGGCAACCTCGTCGTGGTGGCCCGTTCCCGCGAATTGGAAGATGCGCTGCCTCTCATGCAAGACCATCAGCCCGATACGATCATCATCGATAACGATGAGCCGGGTTTGCAAGACGCCGAGGTGGTGAATCTTCTCGTCGGCAATCAGGCAGAACGTCAGGTTATTTTTCTCACGTTGAGCGGCAGTCGCATGATCGTTTACCATCGCCAGCGTGTGGAAGACGCAACGCCCGAAGATTTGCTCTCCATGTTGCGGACCCACCCGACTCGTCCGAATCCAGAAGGAACTGTTTCGTGATAGCGCAAGGTGCTGGTCGGCTCCCCCAAGTTAGAACCTACAAGTGGTCGTGGCTTTTTTACGGCGCGATCGCACTCGTCGCCGCTGGCATCATTGCTTTTGCTACCCTTCGACCCATTCAAGTTTTGCCGCGCATCACGCTTGCTCCCGGCTTTGCGCTGACCGATCAAGACGGTCACTCGCTCACGAACGAAGACCTGCGTGGGCAAATCGTTCTTTACAATTTTACCTACACGCGCTGTCAAGCACCATGCGCGCAAACCAGTCCGATCATGCGGGGCGTGCAAAATCAACTGAGTAGTGTGATAACCGATGGTGTGACCATCACGCTCGTGACCATCTTGTTCGATTCCGAACTCGACAAGCCCGATACGTTGCGCGCGTATGCAAAAGAGCTGGAGGCCGATACCGCACGCTGGCGGTTTCTGACCGGCGATGCAAACCGCGTCAAATACGTGATTGGCGACGGGTTCAATGTTTACTATGCTCCCAATGCCAGCGGAACATTCGATTTTGATCCGGTCTTTGTGTTGGTCGACGGCTGGGGAATTGTTCGCGCGATCTATCGCCACCAATTGCCAACTTCGGAGCGCATCATCCGCGATCTGGGAGTGATCGTGCAAGAGATAAAAAATAGTACTGGCGTCGGCAAATACGCGTACGAAGCAGCGCATTTGTTTCTCTGCTATCCGCCGTGATGCCTTGTGTCATTTCGACGAGCGTCCTGAGCGGAATTAGAACGAAGTGGAGACGCGAAGCGAGTCGAAGGATCGCTAGGAGAAATCTCATTCCGAAAGTGAGATTTCGAGCGAAGCGAGAAATGACAGTTGGACAATAATCTAACCATGCTCAAATCACCCACTCTTTCAAAAAATCATAACATTCCCTGGCACATGGTTGCCGGCGCAGGCTTGGGGCTGGTGCTCGCTGCTCTGGTCATCTGGGGAGTGCTCACGTTCTTGACGCCGTACCAATTTCACGGCATGACCTTGCAATCGACCGAACCTGCCAAGAACTTTACCTTGACCGATCCGATGGGCAAGCGCGTTTCGCTCACCGATTTTCGTGGACAGTTCGTCATGTTGTATTTCGGCTATACCACCTGTCCTGATGTGTGTCCGACCACGCTGGCCGTGTTACACACGGCGCGCAAGCTCCTGGGACGCAACGCCGATCAACTGCAAGTCATCATGATTACGGTCGATCCAGAGCGCGATACGCCCACGTTACTCGCCGAATACGTAACCCATTTCGATTCAAGCTTTATGGCGCTCACCGGCACACCGGACGAAATCGCGCAGGTCGCATCGATGTATGGCGTGTTCTTCGAGCGCGCGCCGGAAGAATCCGCTATGGGTTATCTCGTGAATCATACTGCGACCGTGATGCTCGTCGATGCAAGTGGCAAGTTGCGCGCGATTTTCCCCTTTGGTGCTAAAGCGGAAGAGATTGCTTCCGATTTACAATATCTCATGAAAAGGTAGGAAAATGAAAAAATCGATGGTGTTCGTTATTTTGGCAGTCTTGCTTTTGGCAGCTTGCGTTCCTTCTGGCGGAGTATCGATCGAAGGCGCATGGGGGCGCTCAGTTCCCCAGGCGACGATGAACAGTGCGTTCTACATGACCATCCGAAATCCCGGCGCGCAAGCCGATCAACTCACCGCTGTCAAGACGAGCGCGTGCGCCATGACGGAATTGCACGAATCATTCATGGGTGCCGATGGCGTGATGGGAATGCGTCCTGTGACCGGCGGCAAGATCGAAGTTCCGGCGGGCGGCTCAGTCGAGCTAAAAGCCGGCGGGTTGCACGTCATGTGCATGAGCAAAAAAGTTGCGCTGGATCCCGGGGTCAAAGTTCAAGCCACGCTCACCTTTGCTAAAGCAGGCGATAAAACGATTGATATTGAAATTCGATAGTTGCTAGAGCGCGATTTATTGCGCCGAACAAACCAAAGCGTAAAGGAGGCGGGGTTATCGAACAAATCAACGTCGATGTTTCGGTTCAGCGGGCTACGATGCCCACCAACATCCCAATGGGGAAAGGAGTAGCGATGAAAGAAGAACAACCTAAAGGCGCACTGGCGATGACCTTGCTCTACATGCTGACGATTATCATTTTGTGGAGCTGGGTTTACGTGACACTGCTTCAGGGAGGTACGACGCGATGATTCATGTCAACACCTACGAACGCTGGTGGATTGGTTTGAGTATCGCCATGCTAGCCGTTTTCGCCGTTGCGATTGCGGTCTCCGGTTTTGTGCTTGGCTTTAAGGTTCCATCGCCGGAAGCGCGCGTGGACCCGAACACGGTTGCCAAGACTGGCAACTTTGCCAATCCTGGTCTGCGCCAACTCGCACCTGGCAAGTATGAAGCGTACGTCCGCGCGGAAGCCAATCCGTGGAAGTTTCGTCCTGAGAAGCTGAACGTGCCGGTCGGTTCGACGGTCACGTTCTATGTGACAAGCGCGGATGTTCAGCATGGTTTCAAGATCGCCGGCACGAACGCGAACTTGCAGGTTCTACCGGGGCAGGTGTCCAAGGTGACGATCACCTTTACGACAAAAGGACAGTATCCATTCATTTGCGATGAATACTGCGGCGTTGGACACCAAAACATGTTTGGCACGATCACTGTGGAATAACTTATGCAAGCCAAAAACGCCGCATCACCTCTGTCACCTCTAAACGAATCGAGTATTCGATCCGCGCTCGGCACGATTATCGTGCTGTTCAAACTGCGTTCGGTGGCATTGCTCGTGTTGGCGTCCATTGGGGGCGCATTGTTGGCGGCAGATGGGCAAGTTTCCCTGGGTGCGATGGTCTTGCTGATCATCACCGGCGTCATGTCGTCGGCGGGTGCATCGGCAGTTAACCAGTACATCGAACGTGGACAGGATACGATGATGCAGCGCACCCGCCGGCGTCCGCTGGCGATGGGAAGTGTATCGCGCATCAATTGGGTGCTGTTCGTCAGCGTCGGTTTGGTGGTGACGGCTATCCTGATCGCTTTGCCGGTCAATCGCACGTTGGCGTTTTTTCTGGCTTGTGGCGCGCTGATCTATGTTGGCATCTACACGCTGTGGCTCAAGCCGCGCACGTTGCTCAACATTGTGTTGGGCGGCGCGGCGGGCAGTTGCGCAGTGTTGAGTGGAAGTGCTGCTGTGGGAAATTGGTCGCATCCCTCTGCGATCAGTCTTGCGCTCCTCGTTTTTGCTTGGACTCCGATTCATTTTTGGAGCTTGGCTCTGGCGTATCGTGAAGATTATGCTCGCGCGCGTGTGCCAATGCTGCCGGTTGTGAGCAGTCCCCGCGCCTCCGCGTGGTGGATTGCCTTGCATTCAGGCACAACGGCGCTCAGCGCTGTATTACTGGGTGTCGATTCGGCGCTCGGCTGGCTGTACTTGATTCCCGTCGCAGTGTTTACGGTTTGGCTGGGTTGGCATACTGTTCGCTTGATTGCGACGCCGGAAAAAGTGCAAGCATTGCGGCTGTTTCGCGCATCGAATATTTATCTCGGCGTTGTCTTGCTTGTGATCTACGTTCGCATTTTGTTCTAGGTTCTGATTTCTCGATTCAAGGAGATAAACATGGTTGCTACTAAAGCACAACCAGTTTACGAATTCAAAACCGAAAAGACGTTGACGCTTTGGCACATTTTCATTGCCATCGTCGCGTTGACTATCGGTACGTTGTTTGGACCACTGCAAGGTCTCGAACACATGGGGATCAGCTTTTATCCTCAGTTGCAGGCGGTCGGGTTGCAATCGTACTACCAGGGCTTGACGCTGCACGGTATCTTGAATGCTCTGGTCTGGACCACCTTCTTCATCACTGGCTTTTTGACCTATGTCACGGTCAAGAGCCTGAACAAGCCGCTTGTCGTCCCGCAGCTTTCCTGGGCAGGGTTCATCATCATGGTGATCGGCTTGGTGTTGGCGGCGATTCCATTGCTCCTCAACCTCGCCTCCGTGCTTTACACGTTCTATCCTCCGCTCCAAGGACCGTGGTATTTCTATCTTGGCTTGACGCTCGTCGTCGTTGGTAGCTGGGTCTGCGGTTGGAGCGTTCTTACCACGTATGCCGCTTGGCGCAAAGAGAACAAGGGCGCCACGACGCCATTCATGGCGTTTGGTTCGCTCATCACCGTGGTGCTCTGGCAAATCTGCACGCTTGGTATTGCGGCCGAAGTGCTCGTCTTGATCTTGCCCTGGTCGATGGGCTTGGTTTCGGGCATTGATCCGCAATTGGCGCGCACGCTGTTCTGGTTCACCGGTCATCCGCTCGTCTACTTTTGGTTGTTGCCCGCCTACGTTTCGTGGTACGGTATGATGCCCAAGCAAGCGGGCGGCAGACTCTTTAGCGAACCACTCGCACGCTTGTCGTTCTGGCTCTTCCTCTTGCTCTCGGTCCCGCTTGGATTCCATCATCAGTACGCCGACCCAGGCGTGCCTGAGGCTTACAAGTTTTTGCACGCCATTCTGACTTACGCCGTTTTCTTCCCCAGCATGTTGACCGCGTTCAACGTGGTTGCCTCGCTCGAAATCGGCGGACGCGCAAACGGTGGCAAGGGCTTGCTCGGGTGGATCAAGAATTTGCCCTGGGGCGATCCGTCGTATACGGCGCAGAATCTCGCAATGATCGTCTTTGCGATTGGTGGTATCAGTGGCTTGGTCAATGCCTCGTACGACTTGAACTTGGTCGTTCACAACACTGCCTGGGTCCCCGGTCACTTTCACTTGACCGTTGGAACCGCGGTAACGTTGTCTTTCATGGGCATCCTCTACTGGCTGTTGCCGCACTTGACCGGCAAGGCATTGTGGGGACGCAAGTGGGCAGTCTGGCAGGGTTGGATTTGGTTCGTCGGCATGTTGATCTTTTCGCGCGGCTTGCACTGGCTTGGTTTGCTTGGCGCACCACGCCGCACGATGCTTGGCGTGGCAACGGAAAACTATGGCACCTCCGAATGGCGACTCGCGACGATTATGGTGGGTGTGGGTGGCGTGATCCTCTTTGTCTCCTTCATCGTCTTTGTAGTCGTGATGGTCAAGACGGCTTTGTCAAAGGAATCTGCCAAGGTCGAAATGCCGGTTGCTGAACCGCTCAAAACCGAAGTGATGCCGAATTGGTTGCAAAACTGGACGCCGTGGCTTGTGGGTGCAGTTGTGTTGGTTGTCGTTGCGTATGGTCCGGCGTTGTTCGAACTATTGGTTAATTTGAAAATGGTCTCACCTGGGTTCCAGGTTTGGTAAAGATTGGCACATCGTAGCGTTCCCTTCGTGGAACGAATCATCGTCGCTGGGGACGAGACCTCATCGGACTCTTTCATCATCCGTTTCGTCCTCAGAGTCCACATCGTCGCTGGGGGCGAGGCTCTTTGAACTTGTTCATTCTAGCCAAGCCTCGCTCCCCAGAATCTCGCAATCTTCTATTCATTCGAAATCCAAAAACAGAAAGGAAACAAAAAAAATGCGAAAAATTCTTGTCCTTGTCCTACTCGGTCTCGTATCGATGATGGCATTGGCCGCGTGCAGCGGCGGTGGTTCAACTGCGGCTGGTCCCGGTGATGTAGCGCGCGGCAAAGGTCTCTACAATCAAAAAACGCTCGGTCCCAAATCGACTGAGGGTTGCGTTTCGTGCCACGTTTACGACGAATCGGGCGGCAAAGCTGAAAAAGCGCCGTACACCAAAGGCACCGGTACTCGGGCGGCTTCGCGCGTGCCCGGCATGTCTGCGGAAGCGTACGTTCGCGAATCGATTGTCAAGCCCGATGCGTACGTCGTCGAGGGATTCAACAAGGGTGACATGTACCAATTCTGGGAAAAAGACCTCACGCCCCAACAAATGAACGACCTGATTGCGTACATTTTGAGCGAAAAGTAAAACGGAATGCGACGAGTGGCAAGTGACGTGTGGCGAGATAAATCACGTCACCTGTCACGCGACACTTGTCCCTTGGAGTGCGTGAATGGCTGAAGAAAAATATAACGTCACGATACCTGATACCGATCACTGGCGCAAGATGGTCAAGTGTCAAGCCGCGTGTCCGGTGCAAACCGATGCGCGGGCGTATGTAACGGCAATCGCGCGCGGTGATCTGGAAACGGGTTACAAAATCGCGCACGATCCGAATCCGCTATCGACGATCTGCGGTCGCATCTGCGGTGCGCCCTGTGAAAAAGCGTGCCGCCGCGGCTCGGTCGGTCCAGATCGAGAACCAGTGGCGATCCGTCCACTCAAACGCGTGTTGACCGAACGCTATGGTCCCGAAGCAGCGCAACATTTGCCGGGACGCATGGGATCTAGTGACGAATCGATTCCGGCGATACCCTCCAACGGTATGACGTACCCGGGTTTGGGAGCCGAGAAAATTTTCTCGACGGCGCGTTGGTCGCGTGAAAATTTGCAGGCGCTCGCCGCCACGCCCAAGCGAAAAATTGGACGCGTTGCCGTCATCGGCGCAGGACCATCCTCATTGGCAGCCGCGCACGATTTGGCGGTGTTGGGTCACAAGGTGACGATCTTTGAAGCGGGACCGAAACTCGGCGGTATGGTTCGTTATGGCGTGCCCGTTTATCGCATCGATCAGCAAGCAATGGATTTGGAAATTCAATCGATTCTCGATCTGGGAGTCGAGGTCAAATACAATACCTCATTAGGCAAAGACATTACGCTCGGAAAATTGCGGCGCGATTTCGATGCCGTCTATTTGGGCTTGGGACTCATGCAAGGTCGTTGGCTCAACGTCGAAGGCGCAACGCTCGACGGCGTGATGACAGCCGTCGATCTATTGCTGAACTATAACCTGGGTTACAAAGTCAAACTCGGCAAGCGCGTCCTTGTCGTCGGCGGGGGTGATGTGGCGATGGATGCGGCGCGCACGGCGCTGCGTCTAGGCCAAGTTACTGCCGAGCAACAATCGGCGATGCGCGATACGGTGGCACGCGAGGAAGAAGAATCCGACGCGGTCCACGAGGCGTTGGATGTTGCGCGCACGGCATTGCGGCTCGGCGTTGCCGATGTCAAGATGATCGCGCTCGAATCCTGGGAAGAATTGCCCGCCTCGCGCTTTGAAGTCGAAGAAGCGTTGGAAGAAGGCATTCAGATTTTCCCACGCTTTGGTCCCAGCAAAATTCTCGGCAAGGATGGCAAGGTCACCGGGCTTGAAGTGATCGATGTGGCATCGGTCTTTGACGAAAATCGGCGCTTTAATCCGAAATTCAAACCAGGCACAGAACGCGTGTGGGAATGTGACACGATCATTCTCGCGATTGGACAATCGGCGGACCTTGCTGCGTTGGGTGGTGAAGAAGGCGTGCGCATTTCGCCACGCGGTCTCGTCGAAATCAATCAAGAAACCGGTCAAACATCTGCGCCCAACGTTTTTGCGGGCGGCGATGTGGCGTATGGTCCACGCCTCATTATTAACGCGGTCCGCGATGGACATATTGCCGCACTCGGCATCGAACAATGCATTCAGGGACGTTCACTCGAAACCACCGTGGTTACGGAATGGACCGATTTGCCCAAGCACCAAATGCCGCGCGATTGGACAAAACTCGCGCGCACGCATGTGCCGGGCTTGCCCGTGGATCGGCGCACTGGAGTCTCCGTGATCGAGTTGGGTTATTCGGCGGGGCAAGCAGTGGAGCAGGGCGCGCGCTGCTTGGAATGCAGTGTCAATACGGTGTTTGACGGCGCGAAATGTATTCTGTGCAACGGCTGCGTTGATGTGTGTCCCTGGAATTGTTTGAAGATTGTTCGACTGGACGAAATGGCGGGCGACGCTAAGTTGGTACAAGTCGTCAAAAACATGGTCGCTCAACAACCGGCAAGCGCATCGGTTGCTGCGATGATTAAAGATGATGCGACCTGCACGCGCTGCGCGTTGTGCGCCAAGCGTTGCCCCACCGGCGCGATCACCATGGAAGCGTTCCGGTTTAAAGAAGTACTCAGTTATCAGTGAACAGTAATCAGTGAACAGTAACCAGTATTCAGTATTCAGATTGAATGCTGGTTGCTGAATACTGAACACTATTGGGAGTATGGTCTATGGCTTCATTTGCTGACAGTATAACGCGTTCCCGCGTCTGGCGTTCATTCTTTCGCCATGGAATGCCCGACAATCCGCTCGACCGCTCGCTGGTGATGACGACGAACGTTTTCTTTCACTTGCACCCGGTCAAGATCAATTTAAAAAGTCTGCGCGCGACGTACACCTTTGGTCTGGGTGTGCTGACCACCATCTTGTTCGTGAGTCTCGCCATCACCGGTGTGCTGTTGATGTTCTACTATGTTCCGACGGTCGAACGAGCATATGGCAACATCATCACGTTGCAAACTCAAGTCCCATTTGGTCAATTGTTGCGCAACCTGCATCGCTGGGGCGCGCACCTGATGGTCTTGGTGGTCGTGTTGCACATGATGCGCGTCTTTTTCACCGGCGCATACAAACCACCACGTGAATTTAACTGGATCGTCGGCGTCGTCTTGTTGATCCTGACGCTCGGCGCAAGCTTTACAGGTTATCTGCTGCCCTGGGACCAATTGTCGTTTTGGGCGATTACGGTTGGCACGAGCATCGCCTCGTACGCGCCCGTGATCGGTACACCAGCGCGCACGATTATGCTCGGCGGACCCGAAGTGGGACAAGAAGCGTTGACGCGTTTTTACGCGCTGCACGTCATGGTTATTCCGGGAGCTATTGCCTTGCTCATCGCTTTGCACTTGTGGCGCGTGCGGAAAGATGGTGGCTTGGCGGCGAACGATGTTCAGGATTAAAGTAATTCGTAATTGGTAATTACGTTTTACTCAAGAGGTTTGATATGGCAGTCGTAGAAGACAAGGTTTTTGAAAAAAGCAGCACCAAGACCTACAGCTTGGTCGAACTCGTGCAAGCTCCGACGACAATGGTAGACAAGGGACCGGATGGAACGGTCTTTGCGTTTCCTGTCGTCGCCATTCTCGAAGTGCTGCTCGCGCTTGGCATTACCGCCGTCATGCTCTTTATCGCGTTAGCCAAGAACGCGCCGCTCGAAGAATTGGCGAATCCGTTGGTCACCACCGACCCCGCCAAAGCGCCTTGGTACTTTATGGGCTTGCAGGAATTGTTGGAACACATGCACCCGACGCTTTCGGGTGTGATCATTCCTACCTTGGCGATCCTCTTTCTTGTCGTGATTCCCTATCTCGACAACAATCGCGAGGGTTCCGGCGTTTGGTTCACATCGGCGCGCGGCAAGCGCATTGTCACCTTTACCGCGATCTATACGTTGATCGTCATGCCGTTATTCACCATCGTGAACAGCTTGTTTCCGCCGCGCGAATTACTGCGCGACGTGCTGCCGGACGTTTTGAGCCAAGCGGTGATTCCAGGAGGCGTGATCGCGCTTTTCGTGTTGATTCCCATTCTCGTGCTATGGTTCAATTCTAAAGGCAAGGTGACGGCGCGCGAAGTAATGCTGGCGCTCTTTACGACGCTGATGGTATCGGCGCTGGTGTTCACCGTAATCGGTTTCTTGTTCCGGGGACCTGGCTTTAAGCTGTATTTCCCATGGGATATGCCGAACGGCTACAACCCACTGAACAATTGGTAAATTAAAAGTTAGAAGTTAAAAATTGGATGTTGGTGCATTGCCCAAGATCGAAATCCAACATCTAATTTCCAACCTCCAACTTCCAATCTCCAACTTCCAGGAGTATATAATGACTATAAATGCAGCAACTCCACAGAAAAAAACATTGATGACCCGGCGACAATTCTTTGCATGGGCGTGGGCAGCGGCGATTGTCGCACTCGGCGGCCAAGCCATTGCGATGCTCGTCCGCTTTATTCAGCCGGTCAGCACGAGCGGCTTTGGCGGCTTGGTGCGCGCGGGCAAGGTCGATGAGTTTACGCCCGGTTCGATCAGCCAAATCAAAGCGGGACGATTCTTTTTGTATCGCATGAACGACGGCAGCTTTTTGGCGATGTACCAAAAATGCACGCACTTGGGTTGCAGCGTTCCTTGGGTTCCCGACGAAGACCAATTCCATTGCCCCTGTCACGGGACGCTCTTTGACAAGACCGGCCAAGTCTTGGGTGGTCCCGCACCGCGACCGCTCGATCTTTTCTCGGTTGTCATCAAGAATGGCGAAGTCTTTGTCGATACTGGTAATCCCATCCAACGCCAGAAATTCGATCCCAGTCAGACGATGAAAGCGTAAGGCAGGTGACCATGCAAAAAGAGAATTACGACCGCTATGTGTGGATCGGGCTGGTCTTAACCCTGATCGTGATCGGCTTGATGACGTTTGCGTGGCTCGGCGAATCAGCGCGGCTGGTGGAAGCAGCCGATACGACCAGTAAGGCCTATGTCTCGCACGGACGCGCGTTGTACGTCGATAATTGCACCTCCTGTCACGGCACGCGCGGCGAAGGCGGGGCGGGCAATGTGTTGAACAGCAAAGCGTTATTGACTTCGGCGACTGACGATATCTTGTTCGAAACGATTCGCGCCGGGCGTCCCAACACGACGATGCCGGCGTGGGGTCAATCGAATGGCGGTCCGCTCACCGATGAGGACATTCGCCAGGTTGTCTCGTTCTTGCGCGCATGGGAACCGACCGCGCCGGAAATCAAGGTGAACGATTTTGTTCCTAGCGCGGTGCGCGGGGCCAACATCTTTGTCGGCTCGTGCGGAATTTGTCACGGCGATAACGGCAAAGGCACGAATAGCGCGCCCGCGCTCAACGATGCGGCGCGTTTGAAAGCGCTCGACGACAAGTGGTACAAGCAAACTATCGCGAATGGTCGTCCCGCCAAGGGTATGCCAACTTGGGGCACCGTGCTTTCGCCCAATCAAATCGAGGATTTGGTTGCGTTGATGGCGGCATGGCGCAAAGGTGAAGCGGTCGCGCCAGATATTACAGTTGCGGAATTGCTGAACTCGGCACTGTTCTCTCTGAGTCAAAATGACAAAGCGGATGCAGCTTTTTATCTGCGTCGTGCCAAAGCCATTGCATTTGGTCCTGCGCTGCAAAAATTCGATCCGATCATGACGTTGATCGAAAAGGACCAGCAAACGCAGGCGTTGACTGACTTGGACGCTTTGTACAAGAACTGGCCCATCGGCGATGAAGCGAAAGGCAAAAAAGTTTTCAACGATGCGTGCGGCGGCTGCCATGGTTCGGATGGTCAAGGCGGTGTGGGTCGCAAGCTCAAGCCGAATGAATTTGTCAAGACCAACACCAACTCTGAGATTCTGACGTTGTTGTTGACCGGTCGCGTGAACACGGCGATGCGTGGATTCAGCGGTCGCCTGACTGAAGCGCAACTAGCGGACGTTATCGCATACTTGCAGAGTTGGCAAAAATAAAATTATCCTGATCGAATTTTGCGAATCGCTCCCACTAGCGAGAGAGAACACAGCCAGACGCCATTCTCTTTCGCTGGTGGGCGATTTGATTTATACCGCCGTTATAAGCTACGCCTAGAGTCTGCAATTCGATTTGTTTATTACTTGCTATTGCTCACAGTAAGCGTGCCAATTGCATAAGGTCGAATAATGAATTCTCAGTCTTCTCAAGATTTGGACGAGCCAAAGTCTGCCAAGTCCTCTGTTCCTACGACAACCGAATCTATGCAGGAGGAAGATGCGCCAGAGGCTACGTTTGAGCCGACGGATCACGGAAGCGAGTGGCACTCTCAACGCAATCGAATTCTGATTGCATTGGAAAATATTTTGCTCGCAGTCGAACATCCCGTCAATCGAATTGTGCGTGAGCCGCAACTTAATCCGTTTTATTATACGGGGCAAGTCGCGGTCTTTGTGCTGTTGGTGGTTGGCGCGACGGGACTCTACCTCACGTTGTTCTATCAACTTGGATTCACCGCTTCTTACAACGCCATCGTCAAAATCGATAATCAATTTCTTGCGCGTGAGATTCGTGCGCTGCATCGTTATGCCTCTGGCTCGCTCATCATCGTCAGCTTGATTCATGCGTTTCGATTGTTTGTCATGGATCGTTTTCGCGGCGCGCGTTGGCTGGCGTGGGTCAGTGGCGTCGTGCTGGTCGCGTTCGCGTGGTTCGTCGGCGTCACCGGTTATTTGATGATTTGGGATGTGCGCGCGCAAGCTATCATCGTTTTTTTCACCGATTTTCTGCGACAGAACACACCGTTCGGCGAAGCGTTTGCGCTGGCGATGCTTGCCGCGCAGACCAGCGATCAAGGCTGGGTGTTCATGTTTATTCTGTTGACGCTGCATGTTGTGATTTCGCTGGGCATCGCGTTATTCTTTTGGTTTCACATCATGCGGCTCAACCGACCCAAGTGGACGCTTGAACGGCATTGGCTCATCGGACTCGGCATCATCCTCGTGCTGGTTTCGATTGTTGTGCCGGTGGGAATGTTGCCCAAGGCAAATGTTGGGCAATTGCCCAACGCGTTCTATTTCGATCCGATTTATTTGTTCTTCTTTTTCGCGGGATCGAGCGCAACATCAGGCGGACTGTGGCTTGCGCTGACCCTAGTCGTCGTATTGATTGGCGCAATGCCGTGGCTAAAACTTCGTCAAGAAAAACCACAGCAGGTGATGATCGATAAAGCGCGGTGCAGTGGTTGCGCCAAGTGCGTGGCGGATTGTCCATACAAAGCGATCACCTTGCTTCCGCGCACTGATGGCAGACCGTATAAATCGGTCGCGCAAGAAAATCTCGAATTATGCGTTGGCTGTGGCGTTTGCATTGGCTCGTGTGATACGCAAGCGATTTCGTTGACGAATCTCTCTGCGCCAGCATTGTGGCAAACGACTCTGGCGCGCGTCGCCGAATTGCGCGCTCGGACGACCGGCGATCTTGAAATTGCTTTGACCTGCGAGCGCCATGCCTCACGTGTGCCGAACAAGCCCGGAGTTGAGGTGATCGCGTTGCCGTGCATTGCAGCAGCGCATCCGGATTTGGTCGGTCGTTTGTTGACGACGGGGGCAACCCAAGTTCACATCGTCGGCTGTCCACCGGAGGATTGCGGACATCGTGAAGGGAATACGTGGATGGAAGCGCGTCTGACACGACAGCGCGCGCCGCGTTTGCGCAAAGTCTACGCCGACAGTCCGATTTTCCGGCACTGGCTTCCGCCGGATGAGTTTCCGATTCCTGTCGTTGCGAGCCGTCCTTCGCCTTCGGCTTCCACAAGCTCTACGTCCGCTCAGGACGGGCGGCTCCTCGCAATGACCGGACGACGGTTTCTTCCGGCATTTGTTCTGATTGCCGTTGTGTTTGCGGTGCAAGCGTTGTTGACGAACATACCCACGCAATTGTTCCCAGCGGAAAAGGCTATCGTCCAACTTGCGCTCGTCGATCCGATGCAATCGGCGGGTCCCTGGGTCAACACAGGCGCGCAATCGCTGCGTTTGGTGTTTGAAGCTGATGGGCGTGTGATGTGGGAGCGACGGTATTCGATGACGGAATTGAAAACGAGCGGCATTGCTTCGATGCTGCAAGAATTCTCAGTCGCGCCGGGTGAACACCATTTCAAATTTTATCTCGTACGGGATGAGGATGGCAGATCATTCGTGCTAGATGAACAGCAAGTTTCAGTTCAGGATAAGCAAATTGTGCCCATCGGTTTGGATTGTTCAATAACGTGGCGCGGACCCAATGGTAGTACGAAGCGTTGCGTGACTGCCGTTGAAAATGTAAAATAGCCGCTCTGTTATCTGTCATTGATTACGCTTGTACGATCAGTTTTAGGAACGCTTGCGTAATCATTGGATCAAACGACTTGCCGTCTTCTTTCTTGATATATTCAGTCGCCTCCTGCACCGACCATTTAGGACGATACGGCCGGTCGTTGCTCAGCGCATCCCAGACATCGACAATCGAAAAGATGCGAGCGGCTAGTGGAATTTCTTCGTCCTTGAGTCCACGCGGATACCCAGTACCATCCCATTTTTCGTGATGACAGAAGGGAATGTCGAGCGCGGGACGCAGGTACGCAATTGGCGAAAGCAGATCGTATGCATAGACGGGATGAAGGCGCATGATCTCCCATTCTTCTGCCGTCAGCGCACCTGGCTTGAGCAAGATGCCATCTGGAATACCCATCTTGCCAATGTCGTGTAAGAGTGTGCCACGTCGCACATGAACGAGTTCCGTATCGCGCATTCCCAAGCGCGCAGCGAGTCGCAGCGTCAACTCGGTGACGCGCAGCGTGTGACCTTCGGTTTCCTTGTCGCGCAGATCGAGCGCGGCAGACCAACCTTGAATCGTGGCATCGTACGCTTGACTCAGCTCCGCGTTCGACAGTTCCAAATTTTTGAATAACGCGGCATTGTCGATGGCAATTGCGGCACGGCTGGCAAGCGTTTCCAAAAATTCCAGCCATTCCAATTCGGGTTCGATGCGCGAGCGATGAAAGACTTCGAGTACTCCTTCGATTTGCCCTTTGGCGATTAGAGGCGCGACAAAATGCGAGACAAATCCCTCATCACGCAACAAAATTGCCCGCTCGAATTTGATCCGCGCGTGATGCAATTCCGGGAATACGCCCAGACGGCGTTCCTGGGCAGTGCGTCCGGCTTGCCCTACACCCAGACGTACTATCGAGTGTTCGATGTTGCGCGTACGAAAGCCGAAACCTGCTGCGTACTCCAGCGTTGGCGCATACGAATTAACGGCCATAATATCTGCCGCATCGACTCCCAACTGCGCCACGAGGTTACTCAGCAACACGTTGAGCGAAACCTGCAGTTCGAGACTTGCGCTGATCGTCGTGTCGATGTGATGCAGTGCGGTCAAGCGGTCCAACCGGCGTTGCGTTTGCTCGTGTAGAGTCGTGCGGTGAATAGCGTTGGCGGCAATATCGGCAATTGCCATAAGCAGGCGCATCATCGTTTCATCGATAGGATTTTTGCTCAGAATCCAGATCGCGCCAAACGGTCGGTCTTGACTGAGGAGCGGAACGCACGCTGCTGCTTTCGCGCCGTTGAGCAAATCTGGACGCAAAAAGAGCTTGTCATTTTGAATATCGTTGCTCAAGTAAGGTTTACCAGAAGCAATGACCCGACCACTGATGCCTTCGCCGGGCAACATTTTTATCCCTGTGAAATCTTTTCCGACCGCGCCGCGTCCCAATTCGATGAGAGTTTCACCGGTCACGGGATTTTGCATTGCCAGGGTTGCGCCAACTGCTTGAAAGAGATCAAGCAACTGATCAAGTAGGACAGGCAACATTTCGGCGCGGGTTGGTGCGCTACGCAGGATGTTTGCCACTGTAATGATGGCTTCGCGTTCGCTTTCATGATGCTTGCGATCGGTAATGTCACGAACCATTGCCGTAAAGAATGCGCCATCGTGAGTCTGCCAGCTTCCCACAGACGCCTCGATTGGAAATTTAGTTCCCCCTTTCTTTAGCGCAATCGCTTCCACCAAATTGGCGGTTGGATGGGGATCGTCCTCCACATTCCTTTGTCGCATAATCTCACGGTAACGTTCCAAGTCTTCAGAGGGTATGAGTGTGGCGATTGATTGTCCCAGGATTTCTTTGGCGGTATAACCAAAGATGGCTTGCGCCGCCTTATTCCAGTAAACGATCTCGCTCTTGTGAACAGAAATGATGCCTTCATTGGCGGATTCGGCGACAGCACGGAAGCGTTCTTCACTTTCGTGCAAGGCGACAATCGCTCTTTCACGTTCGGTCACATTGATGAGGATCATGACCAAGCCGGTGACGCAACCGGTAGCATCGCGCACCGGTTGCAGCGTCCAATTCCAATATGTCATGCCGCGCTCCGGATGCTCAGCATAAATGAAGGGTTTTGCCAGAGCCACATAGGGCTTGCCGGTCTGGATGACCTGGCGAAAGATTTCTTCATTTTCGGCGTCTGGGTAGAGCGCAAAATGATTTTTGCCGATGAAGAATTCAGGCGTTTTTTCGTCGGCTTGGGCGTACGCGAGATTGACGCGGAGGAAGTTGAAATCGGCGTCTAGGTACGCCAGCAAAAATTCCGTCGTCGAGAAAACTCGTTCCAGCAACTGATTCGTTTTGCGCAGCGCTTCCTCATCGCGCTTTTGCATCGTGATGTCGCGCGCAATCGTCGATGCGGCGATGATGTTGCCCTCGGCGTCGCGAACGGGCGAAACGGTCAGGGAGACGTGGATTTCTTGTCCATCTTTCCGACGGCGCACGGTTTCGAAATGCTCGATATGCTTGCCTGCTTTGATGTCGGCAAGAAGTTTGGTTATTTCTTGCTCATGCCCTGGCAGAGCAAGAATGGAAATGGATTTGCCGATGACTTCACTTTCAGTATATCCATAGGTTCTTTCTGCGCCTCTATTCCAACTCGTAATAATTCCATCTAATGTTTTACCGATGATGGCGTCATCGGTCGATTGCACAATGGCGGCAAGTTGCGTGATGCGTTCTTCAGCCCGTTTGCGTTCGTGGCGGTTCTCGGCTTCGCGCAGCGCGCGTTCGACGGCAGGCGCAAGTCGCGAAAGATTTTGCTTGAGCACGTAATCGGTTGCGCCTTCTCTTAGCCCTTGAATCGCCGCGTCTTCGCCGAGCGCTCCGGAAACGAAAATAAATGGAATATCCGGATACTGTTCGCGTGCCAAGCGGAGCGCCGACATGCCATCGAACGCCGGGAGGCGATAATCGGCAATGATGATGTCGTAACCGCCATGGCAGAGTTCTGTGCTAAATTCATCGCGTGTTCGGACGACAAAGATTTGGCAACTCAACATCGCCGATTCAAGAATCGCCTTGACAAGTTCGGCGTCGGCAGCATCATCTTCGAGGTGTAAAATGTGAATCACATTATTCATCGTGATTGTTTTCCTTGGTTGGATCTCTGGGAAGAGAGTGCGTTCTTGAGGTTACGGTTTTTTCAAGCTATTGGGTGGGGGTTCATTGACGATTGCCCAGAACGCGCCGATCTCTTTGACCGCCTGGACAAATTCGGGAAAATGAACCGGCTTGACCACGTACGCGTTAACGCCCAGCTTGTACGCTTGCTCCAAATCGCTCACTTCGCGCGATGAGGTCAAAACAACAATTGGAATCGATTGGAGCTGCGCGTCCATTTTGACCTGTTTGATGACCTCGATGCCATCTAGCCTAGGCATCTTGAGATCAAGCAGCATCACGGCAGGATTGCCATCTGAACGCTGGGCGAAAGTGTTGCGGCGGTACAAATAATCTAGCGCTTCAACACCGTCCCGCGCAACCACCACTTCATTGACGAGGTGATGCTCACAGAGAGCATTCAACGTCAATTCCATGTCTTTGGGATCGTCCTCGACTAACAGAATCCGTTTAAGAGGGTCCATATTTAGGCTCCTGGCTAGGATTTTGGAAGTGAAAAGTAAAAGGTCGCGCCTTGATTGAGTTGGCTTTCTGCCCACGTCTTGCCGCCGTGCCGATTGATGATGCGGCGCACGTTTGCCAAGCCAATTCCGGTGCCTTCAAATTCTTCGGCGCGATGGAGACGCTGAAAGACTCCAAAGAGTTTGTCGACATAGCTCATATCAAACCCCACGCCGTTATCGCGAACAAAGATCACCGTTTCGTTCGCTCCACCCGGCGCGCTGCCAATTTCAATTTCGACTTGAGCACGCGGACGAGTGAATTTTAACGCGTTGGCGATCAAATTGACGAATACGATGCGCAGCATCGCCCGGTCGCCGGTCACCATAGGCAGGGGTGCAATCTGCCAATGTACGACGCGGCTTTGAAGCTCCGAGGTAAAGTCGCGGAGAACATCTTGCAGCAACGCGTTTAGATCGATGGACATGGAGGCGAACTCCAAGCGGCCCATGCGCGAGAATGAGAGCAAGTCGTCGATCAGTGCGCCCATGCGTCGGGCGGCATCCGCAATGAGGACTATATAATGTTGACTTTTCTCATCCAGCGAATTGGTCGTTCTCTTTTGAAGCAGCTCCAAAAAACCGTCGATATGGCGGAGCGGCGCGCGCAAGTCATGCGAGACGGAATAGGCAAATGCTTCGAGTTCTCGGTTTGCCACTTCGAGTTGGGCGGTGCGATCTTTTACGCGGTGTTCGAGTTCTTGATTGAGTTTGTGGATTTCGGCTTCAGCCCGTTTGCGTTCGGTGATGTCAACGGTAAAAGTGGCGAACCGGTCTCCCTGCGGAGGCGTCGTAGTTACGTGAAACCAACGGTTCAGGGGGGCAAAAGGATATTCCGTATGGACCACCTGCTGCATTTCAGTGTGTTTTCTCCACCAATCGCGAATGTATTCCGGACTCATGTGATACAGGTCGGTCGCTCGTTTGCCTAAAACTTGTTCACGAGTAAATACTGAATTCTTTGTAAACGCGGGATTGATCTCCAAAATCGTATAATCGATCACATCGCCTTTTTCATCCCGAACGATTTCATTGATCGCAACTCCTTCGTCCATGACGTTAAAGAGCATGCGATAGCGCTCTTCGCTTTCGCGCAAAGCTTGCTCTGCCTGCTTGCGTTCGGTAATGTCTTGCAAAAAGCCGATGGAGCCAATGGCTTTGCTTTGCTCATCTCGAATTAGCGTGGAAGCATCTGCGATCCAACGAGTTTCACCGTCGCGCGTAACAATGCGACTGTCACAGTACCATTGGTTGATTAGCCCTTCCTTCATAAGTTTCCCAGCGCTTTTTGAATCTAAATGCGCGGATTCACCCATCATTTCAATCTCATGCTCTAACGAGCCATACAAGGCAGGTGTTATTTCTTGCGCAGTGTACCCCGTAAGCTCAAAAATCCCTTCGCCTATATAGGTGTAGGTATCTGTTGTGAAATCGTGAAGATAGGGGATTGCACCCGCGGCTTCAATCGCTCGGCGGAAGCGCTCTTCGCTTTCTCGCAAAGCCTGCTCCGCTTGACGGCGCTCGGTAATGTCGCGTGAGATACCGATGAGGCGATGAATTTTGCCGTTCTCGTCACGAGCAGGAATGAGCGTCGATTGAAAATAGCGCCGCCCGGTAGGCAAATCCAACTCCACTTGTTCTTCGATGGGATGACCCGCCTGGACACACCGTTGGTATTTAGCGTTCACAGTGGCGGCTACTTCTGCAGGAACAATTTCCTCTTGTGTCTTTCCAACGGACAAAGCGCGAGGTATTCCGGTGATTCGTTCCAGCGCAGGGTTTACTTCGATCGTACGGAAACGTCCATCCTCTGTGACTTGGAGCAGGTACAAGCCATCCAGCACATTATCGAATATTTCGCGGTACCGCCACTCGCTTTCACGCAAGGCTTGCTCCGCTCGTTTACGTTCGGTAATATCGGCGAGCGACACGATGACCTTGGCAAGCGTTCTCGCATAGCCCGGACAAACAGATAAATACACGGTCACATTCCGTAGGTCGCCCGCAAGGGTCTTGACAACGCCGTCTTGCCTCATTTCAGTCTGACCATTCCATAGCCCGACCAATTCTTGGCGAAATGTATCAAATGACTCTGGCGTAAATGTGTTAACCAAATTGGTGAGTAAATCCTCCTTTGTCGTGGCTTTATGCATTGCAAGCGCGGCCTGATTCACGTCAATTATTTTGGTCAGTTTGGCACACTTTTGGACAGTTTCGGGATTTTGCGCAAAGTAGGTTTCGACATCGTTGATGCCTTGATTTCTCAGGCCATCAAAAAAGGTCTTGACTCCCGACAAATCCTCTTCCCAAATCGAGACTGGCGAGTTCTCGAAAACCATGCGGTACCGCTCTTCGCTTTCTTGCAAATGTTGATAGGTCAACAAGCTAATCATTCGGTCGGCGAGTCGTCTGCCGATTTCTTGGAAAAGCCGTTCTTCTTCATCAGTCCACATGCGGGCATAAGAACACTGGTGTAACCCGAACGCATAGGCAAGATCGCGATGGGGGTAGATCGCCATTACAATTTGGGATTGGATATTGAAAGCCTTTGCCATGTCGGCGGGTAGTGGATGCTCTTGACCTGGACCAAATTTTACCGGACCTTCGTGGGCTAGCAGCTCTCGCATCACTTTGGCAATGTCGGGATGCATTGGAACGTCAACCCCAAGAGCAGCCGCTCCCGGAAATTCGGGGCGAGTGCGTTCCATCGGCACACGAAACGCGTCTGTTTGAGGATCACAGGGGTAAATCAACCAAGCTCGATCACAATCAAGAATTGAGAGTGTCACATCGAGCACATTGCTCATCATTTGTTCGAGGTTGTCTGTGCCTTGCATGGCTCGATTGATCAGATCCATGCATTCAAAATAGCGGAGATGCGCTAGACGTTGTTCCTCTGCCTTTTTCCGTTCAGTGATGTCACGAATGATATGAACAAATTGACGACGACCGGCAGACTCGAATGGACGGGTAGCAACTTCCACTGGAAAGATAGAGCCGTCGGTGTGTTGGTGCCAAGTTTCCCAGCGTGCTCCGTTTACTTTTATGGCTCGATTCATTTGTCCATCAAGTAAGGCTCTTACTTGAGGTGCGCGCAACTCGCGCACGTTCAACCCTATCACGTTGCGCTTGTAAACTGTTTGAGCGGCATCGTTGCAAGCGATCACGGTGTAATCTTCATCGAGTAGCAAAACTGCGTCCATTGCAGCGGCAAAAACAGCTCGCCATAATTGCTCCGACTGGCGTAAATTTTCTTCTGCCTTTTTGCGTTCGGTGATATCGATGAGAGAGGACAAGTAATGTTTTGTGCCGCGCAAGTCGATTGCTCGAACCGAATTTAGTACCGTGCAAACCTCGCCAGATTTTTTGCGTAGACCGAATTCGAAATTCTCCAGCGCATCATGCTCTGCCAGTATACGCTGAATCCGCTGCCGATCCGCTGGATCGGAATACAAGTTCAATTCGGATGTTGTATGGTCGATGATCTCTTCACGCGAATAACCCAGCGTGGTGACGAAAACATCGTTCACATCGACGATGTGTTCATCGGTTGGACGAAAAATGGCAACAGGGATTGGGCTAGATCGAAATGCAGTCGCGAAGCGTTCTTCACTCGCGCGCAGGGCGTCCTCCGCTCGCTTGCGCGCCGTAATATCGCGAATGCTGCCGCGTTTCCCCAGGTACCGTCCTTGCTCGTCAAAAACCGGCTGACAAACGTGAGCAGCGTGATGTACACTTCCATCCGGATGCAGAATGCGAAACTCGATTTCACCCGGTCCCTGGGTTTCCTGGGTCTGGCGCTGATGAAGCGCAAAACCGGCGCGGTCTTCGGGATGAACGATGTGGTTCAATAGCTCCGGTTCGCGCGCGAACTCATCCGGCGAATGTCCCGTGACGCGCTGACAGGAAGGGGAGTTGTAAAGGAACCGTCCGCTTGGATCGCTCCAAAATTCCCAGTCATAGGTGTTGTCGGCAACAAGCCGATAGCGCCATTCGCTTTCGCGCAAGGCGTCCTCCACGCGCTTGCGTTCAGCGCGGGTACGCAGAGTAATAATGCCAAATGCTAAATCGCCCGCCAGTTCTTCCAAGAGGCGAATTTCGTCCGGGGTAAATGCATTCGGCTCGACAGAATAGATCGTGAGTGCGCCAAAGGTGTAAGCGGTTTCGTCCTTGAGGGGCAATGCAATGTTTGAACGATAGCCACGCTGCAAAGCCGCTTCGCGCCAGGGAGCGCCGAGAGGATCGACTGCAAAGTCTTGGATGACGCACGTTTCACCGCTTCGGATTGCAGTGCCCGTTGGACCACGACCACGCTCTGTATCTGCCCACGTTATATCTGCCGTTTTGAGGTAACCCTCTTCGACGCCTGCCCAAGCGACAGGGCGGACTGTCTTGACGTCATCCTGCTCGGCAAATCCTACCCACGCCAAACGATAACCGGCTTCATCACAAACGATCTGACAAATATCGTTGAGTAAGGTTTGCTCGTCTAACGCTCGCAGGAGCGTCTGGTTACAATTGCTGATGGCGCGCAGTTCGCGATTCACATGATGCAGTGCTTGCTCGGCTTGCTTGCGGTCCGTGATATCAATAAAACTTACAATGACTTGAACCATTTCGCCGCGCTCGTTCAGCACCGGCTCTGCATTGACCAACATCCAAATCGGAGACTGGGAGTGGGGCTGCACCAAAGCGCAAACCATATTCCTGAGCGGTTTTCGACTGGACAATACCACGTTGATCGGATATTTCTCAGCCGGTATCACCGAACCGTTTTCATCCAACAATTTCCAGGCGAAATCGGTCGGTACTTTATCCATCATCTGTTTATGGTCCAGTTCAAGTAGTTTCTCTGCCAACGCATTGCTCAATAAAACGCGTCCATCCGGACCATGCACGACGACCGCCACTTGGATATTCTGAATGAGCAGACGATACCGTTCCTCGCTCTGAGCCAGGGCGCGGTCCCGTTCGTCGAGAGTGTCCAACATAGAATTGAACTCGCGCGCGATGGATGCCGCTTCGTCTCTTCCGGCGACTTGAGAGCGGGCGGTGCGAACGCCGCGTCCCACTTGGCTGATGGTGTCTTGAACAGCGTACAATCTTTGCGTGATGCGATAACCCATGCGCCAAGCGATCAGCGAACCGATGAAGATCGCGATGAGTGCGTACAACGCACCCATAAAAGTTATTTGGGTCAGCTTGTCACTGGCGTTCTTTTGACCGATGCCGATTCGAACCCAGCCCACTTGTTTGTTCTGGAGCATCGCCGGGACGATTACATCGACGAGCGCAGCCGAGCGGTTGAGCATTGTGAGTTGAGCAACTTGTGGCAAGTCAAGCAGATATAATCCGAGCTTACTCTGATCCGTATGAGCTAACACGCGTCCGTTTTCGTCCGTGAGAATGGTAAAGAGCATTTCAGGATAACGCCGTTCGGCATCGACCAATTCTTGTAAACCTGCTAGATCATTCGCGGCAATCCAACCCGCCGCCGATGTGGCAAGTGATTGCGACATGGCAATTGCTTGCTCCGATTGATTATCGAGCAGCATCGCGCGCTGCCGCACGGTTACATCGGTGATGAATAACGTCATCATGACGGCGTGTACCATTGCTACACTGAGAACGAGACGACCACGCAGGGTGTTGAAGAAAAAGCTCTTCAGTCGTTGAAAGCTCATGGTTCATTCACCTTTCGCACGTCTTTCTCAAAGCGTGACACATAGACCTGCACCACATCATAATCTTTATCTTTCGCCAAAATGAAACGGGCTGTCTCCATTCCTGCCAGGATTGCCTTGCCTTCCTGGGTTTTATCCAGCCCCGCTAAAAGCGTTTGAATGCGCTCCTGCACATCCGTCGGCACGTCGTCGCGCGCCATTACGGAATTATTGATGAGCGATTCGGTTTCCCACAATACTTTGAGTTCGTTTGCCTGTTGCGGATGATCGACTTGGAACGCGCGCCATGGCGGGGGCCAAGTGGCTCCGACGGCTGTCAATTTCAGATAAACATTCATGATGGACGATTCTTGAGAGCCAACGTAGTGATTTTCGATGTCGCGTTTAATGTCGATGTGGTTCTGATAAAGCCAGTACTGCGGCATGATGCATGCGGCAAACGCCGTAGCGGATGGATAACTGATCGCTTTGCCTTTCAGGTCTGCGGGCTGTTTGATGGTGCTGTCTTTCCGCACGATGAAGATGCCTTTGAAATCCGATGGTTCTCCGGCAGTCGCAATGACATGATACCCCGATTGGATTGCCTGAAGGGTTTGCCAAGCATTGGGCAGAAGAAAATCCGGTTCGCGCTTGCCATACTTGTCTTCAAATGCAGCATAGTCTCGGGATGCCTCTAGCGTAAACTGCGCGTTCCCCAGATTTTTGTTCAAGTAATCTATGAGTGGTTGATATACCTGGAAGAGCTTGGTCGGATTGTAAAGTGGATAAACCGCAAATCGGTACGTGGACACATTCAGGCGCACGGGTGTCGCCGCGTATTGCGGCCCCGGCGTTTCTACGGATGGCCTACAGCTCACCGCAGCAATCAGGATGAGCGCGATGTATAACAAAGGCAAGCATGGGGGTCTCATCATTTAATCCTCTAACGATTAGCCAAGGCAAGGTGCAAATATCCAGGAACATAGCGGCGTTGAGCTGCCACTCCTACGTTCTTTTCACACTTCCCTTTGGCGGCTCGTTAATTAGTACCCAAAACACGCCAATCTGCTTGACCACTTGAACAAATTCCGTAAAGCGCACCGGTTTGACGACGTATGCATTAACGCCGAGTTTATAGCACTCGTTCAGGTCGCGGTCTTCGCGCGAAGACGTCAAGATAACGACTGGCACGGTGCATAATTCCTCATCCGCTTTGACTTGTTTGAGCACTTGGATGCCGCCCAGCCGAGGCAGCTTGAGATCGAGCAGTACGACGACGGGGTTGCCTTCAGGTCGCTGCGCGAATGCACCGCGCCGATACAAATAGTCGAGCGCCTCGACTCCGTCCCGTGCAATGACGACATCATTGGCGAGGTTGTGTTCATTCAACGAAGTCAACGTTAGCTCGATGTCGTTTGGATCATCCTCCACCAACAAAATCCGTTTCAAGTTTTCCATGTTCATCTTCCTAAGTTTGTTTGGGCAGTGAAAAATAAAAGGTCGCGCCTTGATCGAGCTGACTTTCTGCCCAGGTCCGTCCGCCATGTCGGTTGATAATGCGGCGCACGTTTGCCAAGCCAATCCCTGTGCCTTCAAATTCATCGGCGTGATGCAAGCGTTGAAAAACGCCGAACAACTTGTTGGTGTACTTGGGATCAAAGCCAACGCCATTATCGCGCACAAAGATGGTGATCTCGCTGCCATGATTCGGCACGAGTCCAATTTCGATTTCAGCTTGCGCCCGCGGTCGGGTGAACTTTAATGCGTTCGCGATCAAATTGACCAACACAATCCGCAACATGGCACGGTCGCCAATGACGACTGGCAAAGGCGCAATGTGCCAACGCACGACACGGTTCTGAAGTTCAGGCGTGAATTCCTGAATGACCTCTTGCAGCAATATCTTGAGTTCAAATGGCTTGGTTGCGAGTTCCAAGCGCCCCATCCGCGAGAACGAGAGCAAGTCGTCGATCAAGGTTCCCATGCGCCCGGCAGCATCGGAAATGTTGGTCATGTAATGCTGGCTCTTTTCGTCCAGCGAGGGGGCGCTGTGTGCTTGCAGCAATTCTAGAAATCCGTCGATGTGGCGCAACGGTGCACGCAAGTCATGCGAGACAGAGTAGGCAAAGGCTTCCAACTCTTTGTTCGCCGCTTCGAGTTGCGCGGTGCGCTCGGCAACGCGGCGCTCTAGTTCCTGATTGAGTTTGCGGATTTCGGCTTCTGCGCGCTTGCGTTCCGTGATATCGGTGACGATTCCTTCGATAGCGATTGGAGTTCCAACTTCATCCCGGACCAAGATGTTGCGTTGATTCAACCAGCGGACTTGGCCTGATTTGTGAACGATTTGATACTCGTACGTAGGCGGCATCTTACCAGTGATAAGATTTGCCCATTCCTTTTCAAAATACGCGTACCAGTCTGGGTGAAGCGTCTGTTTGATGAGCATTGGTTGTGCATAGCATTCTTCTGGCGCATATCCAAAAACTGAAAGAGCTGCTGGACTTACATACTCATATCGTCCTTCCGGTAAAGACATTCTGTAGATCACATCGGGAGCTTTTTCAGCTAAACGGCGGAAACGTTCTTCGCTATGGCGTAACGCCTCCTCTGCCTGCTTCCGTTCGGCGATTTGATGTTGTAGCTCGACGTTGGCAACGGTCAGTTCGTGAGTGCGTTCTTCGACCTTATGCTCTAATTCATCATGTGCCTTGAGCAATAAATTTTTCTGCAATCGATTTTCAAGTATGAGCGCAACATAGTTCGAGAGATTACGAATAAAGGGAAGATAGGCGTCAAAGAGAGTTACATCGTCGATCTTGGCGACAAAGAAGCCGAAATGATGCTGGTAAGAATTAACGGCAATAACTCGCAGGTCAGAGTGGTCAGCCAACTCACATTTGACATTCGAGTCGGTTGGAAAAGGTGGAACATCTTTCTCGCCGCTGCTGCGTCGTATTTCGCATTCCTGGCAGGAGCTAACTTCCATTGTGCCTGCTTGAATTGTTTTATCTCCTAGACAAACGCGGCAAGCGATGATTCCGGGAATTGAAACCAGCGTTTGGGCATAGAACTCGGCGATACGAGTCGTGATTGGCAAAGCAAATACAACATTTTGCGCTGCTAGGATTTGTCCCAAAACGCGGGGATCAACCTTTTGCCAATCCTCATCGGAATTATTTTGGTTGTTTGTTACCTTACCCATGACGTTCACTTTCAATAGCTAAGAATTGTATTTTTATTTCAGTTCTGCTTTGCTTATCACCGGTCAGGATTTCGCAGCGAAATCCTGACCGGTCTCAATTGAATGGATCGAGCATTCTCTGGGAATTTAGACAGGAATTCTTCTGGCTTGTGATAGTATGGATTCCTGACGATCTGTCCCTGCGCGATCATGTACGGATGCACTTGGAGTACCTTGAACAAGGTCGCACCGTCAAAAAGCCGGGCGTTATACTGGCACATGCCAACGTAAGGAAATGTTTCGGTGATTGTATTGATTCGAATTTCGTATTCCAGAAGGCGGTCCGAGCCGGGAATACCGTGAAGCGCCCAAGTCATTTCGCCGCAAGCGCGCGAGCCGTGATAGCCCGCTTGCTTGGCCATGGCATAGCGGGACAACATGTTTTCGATCACTTGCGGCGGCACAAATTGTCCACTCGGACAGTAGGCGTTCTCAGCTTTGACGATGGCGAAATGTCCCTGTTGCTCTGCCTTATCCAGTTCGATCCCTTTTTCCAAGAGCCAAGCGCGAACCTCTTCTGGAGCGGTCGTGTCCGCGAAATAGCGGACAAGGTCGCCGCGTTTAATCCCGGCGGCAAGATATTCCGAGACGATTTTTCGACGCTGTCCTTCGTTATCGTAGATCAAGCACACGTGATGACAATCGGGAAAGATTTCTTGGGTAAAACCCAGGTCTATCTCTTGTCTTGGGTCGTTCATTTTCGATCTCCTTTGCGAACCCAGAGCAAAATGATGCTCTTGCGTACCCAAGACCGGTCAGGTCTTTGCTTGACCGGTCTTGTCTTAAACCGATCAAGCGTTTCTTTTGGACTCGGCTAGGAATTCCTCTGGCTTTAAGTAAAACGGGTTTCTGACGATTTGCCCTTGCGCGATCATGTACGGATGCACTTGGAGCACTTGAAACAGAGTGATGCCGTCAAAATGTTTGGCATCATAGAGACACATGCCGGTGTGTGGAAAATCACCTGTGACCGTCGAGAGTAACGCTTCGTATTCCAGTAAGCGATTCGAGCCGGGAATACCACGCAGCGCCCATGTCATTTCACCACAACTCCGTATGCCTTTATACCCTGCTTTCTTAAGCTGGGCGTAGCGCGGTAACATCCCTGCGATCATTTTTCCTGGGTCGAATTGTCCGTTCGGACAGTAAAAGCTTTCGGCTTTGAATACACTGAAAGAGTCATCTTGGGGAGGTGCAATGCCCAACTGCAAGAGCCAGGAGTGAATTTCTTCTGAGCTAGTCATATCGGCGGCATAGCGGACAAGTTCGCCGTGTTTGAGACCTGCCGCAAGATATTCCGATACGATTTTTTGACGTTGGGCTTCATCGTCATAGATGAAACACATGTGACACGATTCGGGCAAGACCTCTTCCGTAAATCCCAGTTCGATGGGCTGTCTTGGATTATTCATTTTGCCTCCTTTCGAGAACCGAAAGCCTAGTGACCAAACAACCTCAATACCATTACCTGTCGTCAGAAAATTCTCATTTGTTTATTCGATGCTAATCTCCTGCTTGATGCTCGGCAGCGAAAAATAAAATGTCGCACCTTGATCGACTTGGCTTTCTGCCCACGTTCTCCCACCGTGTCGATGGATGATTCGTCGCACGTTCGCCAAGCCGATGCCGGTGCCTTCGAATTCATCTATGCGATGCAGCCGTTGAAAGACACCGAACAGTTTATCGGCGTATTGGGGATCAAATCCCACGCCATTGTCGCGCACGTATATAATTATCTCAGCGTCTTGGCTCGGCAGGCATCCAATTTCGATTTCGGCGGGTTGACGCGAACGGGTGAATTTCAATGCATTCGAGATCAAATTGACTAACACAACGTGTAACATCGCACGATCACCGGTCACGGGCGGCAGATCGGCGACATGCCACTTGATGTTCCTATCTTTAATCTCAGGCGCGATTTCTTGGAGGACTTCTTGTACCAAACTCGCAAGGTCCACTTGCATCTTGGACATTTCATATCGCCCCATGCGAGAGAAAGCGAGAAGGTCGTCGATCAAGATACCCATGCGTCTCGCCGCATCCGAAATGTTGGTCATATAATGCTGACTCTGCGTATCCAAGGGGGTCGCAGTTCTCTGTCGAAGTAGTTCCAAGAATCCATCGATATGACGCAGCGGAGCGCGGAGGTCGTGTGACACCGAATACGCAAAGGCTTCCAATTCTTTGTTTGCCGCTTCGAGTTGCGCAGTCCGGTCGGCGACGCGTTGTTCGAGTTCTTGGTTGAGTTTGTGGATTTCTTCTTCCGCGTGCTTACGTTCAGTTATATCTTGCATCATGCCGAGCATGATGTGGGGACGGCCCGATGCATCTCGTTTCACTTCCGCTTGACTGTAGATGAAACGCACTGCGCCATCAGGACGGACGATCCGGTATTCTACGTCGTAGGAACGTTTGCCTGCTGACACGTCGGCGAGGAGTTGGATCAGCCGGGGTTGGTCTTGCGGGTGAATGAGTGCCACCCAACGTGGATGCCACTCGTCTAGGTTGAGAGTTAATCCTTGCTGGGAGATTCCGAAGATGCGGCAAGCTTCGTCAGAGAGAGTGACTTGTCTCACATCAAAGTCGCGTTCCCAGTAACCAATGTGCGCCATGCGCTGCGCCACAGCCAGTCGGCGCTCGCTGTCGTGCAATGCTTGCGACGCTTGTTTTTGGGTAGTTACATCTTGGACATGCGAGATAAAATACATGGGTTCACCTTGAGCATTGCGAACCAGTGCGCTCGAAACATGTCCCCAGATAATGTGACCCTGTTTGTGGATATAGCGTTTGTCGAAGCTGGCTTGATTGGTTTGTCCCGCTATGGCTTTTTCGATGAATTCAGGGCTGACTTTCAGATCATCGGGGTATGCAATGGAACTAATGGTCATCTGCTCAAGCTCTTGATGGTTGTACCCGAATATTTGGCACATCGCATCGTTCACTTTTAAGAGACGCCCATCGGTAGCGACAAGGCAAACGCCTACGTTCGCGTTTTCAAAAGCGGTGCGGAACCGTTCCTCACTATCTTGCAATGCCTGGCTTGTCCGCTTGAGTTCGGCAACATTTCGTTCCAACCCGGCGATCAATCGACGCAATTGATCCGCCATGCTCTCAAAAGCTCTGGCGAGGATTCCTAGCTCGTCTGTCCGATCGGTGTTCGTCAGCACAACATTCAGATCGCCCTTACTGATCTGCATAGCGGCAGCCGTTAGCGTTTGCACGGGATGCAGAATCTGCCGCAATGCCAGTCTTAGCAGCCCGATACTGAGACTGATGATCGCGACGAGGAAAATTCCGATACTGATGATTTGGATCAGTACCGCCTGACGCATCTGGTCATACGAAAATCCCAAGGTCGCCGAGCCGATGCGCTTGTCTCCGGAAAGAATCGGCGCAGTAACTTCCAGAATTCCACCGGTCTGTTTTAGGGCTTCAATTGCGACAAGCGGTTTTTTGGTCTGCACCAGATCGTTGACTTGATTCGTCACCAACGGGTCTGTATCCTTGAAGAAATAGACCAAGGGAATGCCTTGATCATTCAGGATAATTACATACACGGCTTCGTCGTCGGTCAGCACCACCTTTTTTACATTGTTGTTCATTTCGACAAAGTTTAGTGACAGGATGCTGAGGGGACTGACTTGCGCCATGAACTGCACCAGACTGGTCGCCTTGGTTTCCAAGGCACGATTCAATTGTCGTTGTTGTTGAAACAGATCCAGGCTGCCTGCTATGAGAACAGCCATGACGAGAATCCCCGTCACCATCAATGTTAGACGGGCACTGATGCTGCTCTTTTTCGTGATACCATCCATTCAGCAGCGCTCCTCTTACTGCAACCTGGGCTTGTTGCCGTAATAACCCGATTCGTACAAAATGTAGTACACTTGGTCATCAATTCGCTTGGCACCCTCTTCTACGCTGAGATTCCCGCGCATCATGTCGGTGCCGGTGTTGGCGACAATCCGCGAAATCGCGGGCCATTCCTGAAAACGCGGACGGTAAATCGCATTGCCATACTTGTCCCAGGATATGACGACGGGTTCAAAGTAAGGGAACTGCTTTTTGAGCGCATTGTCTGCATAAGCACTGCGGCGACCGGGTATGCCGCCCGCTTCAATGTATGTCCGCGCCTTGTCCTTTGAAGTGATCCATTGAATAAAGAGCCAGGCAGCGGATTGTTTTTCTGGGCTGCTATGGCTATTAATGCCCAGCGAAAAACCGCCCAGCGCCGGTTTCCTTCCTGCGGGTCCCGCCGGTTCAAGGGTGACACCCAAGCAATCAGGAATTTTCGAAGTGTTTGGATCGGTCAACCACTTGTACCAACCCGTCCATTCGGTTATCATCGCGACTCGCCCCAGTGCCAACATGTTAATGACATCTTCGTGTTCCATTTCGACTACATTGGGCGGCATGTAGCGCATCAACTCTTGCCGAAATTTCAAACCCGCGAGGGATTCCTTTGAGGATAGATTAGGTTTGAATGCGTCGGTCAGCAGCGATCCGCCAAAGGGCCAGACAAAGCGCATGAACGAGTCGCAAGATTGAGTTTCGCCCGCGGCAGACTGCAAGGCAAACGCATATTGGTTGTCCTTGGTAAGTGCGGGACCGTAAATATCTTTTAATTCTTGCCAAGTATCCGGCGGACGATCAAATCCGGCTTTTTTCAACATACATTTGTTGTAATAGAGCAAGCCGGAATAATTATCGAAAGGCAAGCCGTAGACCTTTTTATCCCAAGTGCCAAACGATTCGAGCAAGATAGGAAAGAAATCCTGCAAGTCCAAGTTTGGATCGGTTAAAGCGGGATTATTGTAGAACGGAGCCAGAGGCGCAATCCAACCAACCGATGCAAACTCGCCGGTCCAAACAACATCGATCAAGACAATGTCGAATTTAGGCGTATCACTGGTAAAGTCTAATACCAGCGCGTTACGCATTTGTTCATAGTAAATGGATTTCCATTTGATGGTGATTCCGGTTAATCTCTCAAATTCTGGAATCAGACTGATAGCTGCCTCGTAACCGGGTCGAGGTAAAAAGGATGCTGTTACGGTAACACCTCGATAAGGTTCAGCGGCTTTGGAAAGACTCCATTCTCCCTGAACACCTCTCATCGAATTGGGTGCCGGAGTTGGCTGTGCGCGCGATGTAATAGTTGGAATTTTCGTCGAGCCAGGTTTTTGATCGATGGCAGGTTGAGGGCTACTGCATGCAACCAAGAGTGCGCCAATGGCTAACCCCATTGTGAATTTAAAGATTCGATACTCTAGAGCTTTCTTTGTTCTCATCCGTATTACCCCTTCCACTGACCGAAGGTAAAGAAAAGTACAATGTCGCGCCTTGTTCGACTTGACTCTCTGCCCACGTTCGTCCACCATGTCGCGCGATGATGCGTCGCACGTTTGCCAAGCCGATGCCCGTGCCTTCAAAATCTTCCACGCGATGCAGTCGTTGAAATACGCCAAAGAGTTTACCGGCATAGTTCATGTCAAAGCCTACGCCATTATCACGTACAAACACAATCGTCTCAGCATCCTTGCTTGGCAGGCAACCAATTTCGATTTTGGCGGTCCGACGCGTCCGGGTAAACTTGAGCGCATTCGAGACCAGATTGACCAATACAATTCGGAGCATGGCACGGTCGCCCGATACGACCGGAAGACTGTCGATACACCAGTCAATGGTCCTGTCTTGACAGTCGGCTTCAGATTCCTGGATCACTTCTTGGGACAAACTTGCCAAGTCGACTTGCATTTTAGAAATTTCATGACGTCCCATCCTGGAAAACGATAGCAAGTCATCAACCAACGTCCCCATGCGTTTTGCCGCATTGGAAATGTTCGACATGTAATGGTGGCTCTCTTCATCTAAGCTTGTAGCGATTTTCCGCTTGAGCAATTCCAGGAATCCATCAATGTGACGTAAGGGCGCGCGCAGGTCGTGCGAAATCGAGTAGGCGAACGATTCCAATTCTATATTTGCCGCTTCGAGTTGGGCTGTGCGATCAAAGACACGTTGTTCGAGTTCTTGATAGAGTCGGCGAATTTCTTCTTCGGCGTGTTTGCGTTCGGTAATGTCAGTCGCGATCGCTTCGATAGCGACAATACAACCCTTGTCATCGCGAACAAGGATGTTCCGCTGATTCACCCAACGCACATCTCCCGACTTGTGAATGATTGCGTATTCATACGTCGGCGGCATCTCTCCGCGTTGGAGTCTCGACCACTGTTCCTCAAAATAGCTCTGCCAGTCCGGATGAATCAGTTGGTAGATCAACTGTGGCGAACGATAAAACTCCTCCGGTGTGTAACCTGTAATCTCTGATACGGCAGGACTCATATATTCATAGAGCCCGTCCGGCAACGACATGCGATAAATAACGTCTCTTGCGTTTTCCGCAAGGCGGCGGAACCGTGCCTCGCTTGCTTTCAGCGCTTGCTCTGCCTGCTTGCGTTCGACAATTTCATCTGCGAGTTTTTTCGTCCGCCAAGCCACCTGCTTTCGAAGCGAAAAAGACCAGACGGCGAAACCTCCGCCAACTAGAAGCAAAACCAACAACAGTCCGGCAATGTAATTTGACACTGATTTCAAGGTTAATTCTTTTGGTTCTACTGCTCCAAACCACTTGTCATAGATTTCACGGTATTGGCCGGTGTTCTTGATAATTGCCAAGCCTTGCCCCAGTCGTTCCACCAACAATTGGTTGCCTTCTTTTACCGCAAAACTAAAAGGTCGGTTGTACGATTCGACCACCACCGGTGACTGGGTGAGGTTGGTCAGAGTCAGTTCTTTCATCACCGTCAATCCAATGAGTTTGGGCATCAGAGCCGCATCGCCCTGGCCGGATGACAAAAGTCTGAGCGCTTCTGGAAGACCATCGATCAGGATCAAGTGTTCTGAATCAACTAAACCGGAAGAACGAAGATAGTCATGTGCCTGATCATGTTTCATCACGATGACGGTCAGTCCCTTAAGATCAGCTATAGTGGTGAGTCGCCCATTATCCTTCCGCGTAAAGAATGCGTCATAAGCAATCGTGTGTGGCGCGGTAAAATCAAAAACCCTGTCCCGCTCTGCCGAATAAGCCATCATCGGAAGAAAATCAATTTCCCCCGTTTCAAGTTGTTTTCGGGCGTGTTCCCAGGTTTCGATCCTGATCTCCAGGTCCATCCCCATGACTTGAGTGACAGCTTTAGCCAGGTCTACGCTAAAGCCATCCGGATTGCCTTCTTTGTTGGCGAAGGTGTACGGATAATAATCAGCCACGATGGCAGTCTTTAGACGCGTTTTCTGCTGCGCCGTATTGCCGAGCGCTGGAATCGAATGTGCATCCACCATCCCAAGGATACAAAGAAGAGCCACGATCCAAAATAATACGCGCGAGGACAAATATGCCGGTTTTCGTAGGTTCAATCGCATAAGGTCAGACCTTTTCATATATTTGCGGCAGCGAAAAATAAAACGTTGCACCCTGATCGACTTGACTCTCTGCCCACGTTCGTCCGCCATGCCGATTGACGATGCGGCGCACGTTTGCCAAGCCAATGCCGGTGCCTTCAAAATCTTCCACGCGATGCAGCCGCTGAAAGACGCCAAAGAGTTTACTCGCATACTTCATGTCAAAGCCTACCCCGTTATCGCGCACAAAAATGATGCTTTCATATGCTCGATTCGGCACGAGCCCAATTTCGATTTCTGCGGTCTCACGGGTACGGCTAAATTTCAGCGCATTCGAAATTAGATTGACCAACACAGCCAGGAGCATGGCACGGTCGCCGGTAACAGTGGGCAGAAGAGCGATGTGCCAATGGATGCTTCGTCCTTTTATCTCCGGCCCAAGTTCTTGGAGAGCTTGCTGAACCAGAGAGTTGAGATCGACCGGCAGCTTGGACATTTCATGCCGCCCCATGCGCGAAAAAGCTAACAAATCGTCGATCAATGTGCCCATGCGGCTTGCGGCATGGGATATGTTGGACATGTAATGTTGGCTCTCTTCATCGAGCAAATTTTCTGTGCGCTTTTCAAGTAGATGCAGAAATGCATCGATGTGGCGCAAGGGCGCGCGCAAGTCGTGTGAGACCGAGTAGGCAAACGCTTCGAGTTCCTTGTTCGCGGCTTCTAGTTCAGCCGTGCGGTCAGTCACGCGTTGTTCGAGTTCGGCATTCGCCCGTTTCACTTGGTCGTGCAAGCGAGCGTTCTGAATGGCGACCGCGGCTTGACCTGCCAAGCTTTCTACCAGTCGCAGATGTTCCTGGGTGAAAAAGTTCGGCTCGGCTTTGTCCACGGAATACAAACCGATAATCTCACCCTTGGCGATGATGGGAACCCCAATCCAATTGATAACATGCTCTGCGCCTGCCGGTCGGATCCAACCTGGGTATTCGCGCGTATCGTCGATCAGGCTGCTCTTTTGCGTCGTGATAATGTGGTTGATGGCGGCGGTGGTCCGCAGGTCGAAGGACAGCTTGCGCGTTGCCGTTGGGTCGGTCCAATTTTCATAGCCGCGCACGGCGACGACCTGCACCTGAAAATCGTTTTTGCACAGCATGACGTTCGCGCTGTCATAAGCAACCAAGCGGCTCAAGTACTCGAGTAGATTTTGCAGCACGTGGTCCAAGTCCAGCGCGCTCGACAGTGACTCGTTGGCCTCACGCAGAATTTCGGCGACTTGACGGGCTTTTTTCTCAGCTTCAAGTGAACGCGCAACTTCTTCTTCCGCCCATTTGCGTTCGCTGATATCCTGCGCCGTTCCACGCAAACCGATGATTCGACCTTGGGCATCGCGCTTGGTCTCGCTGCGCGCAGTGATCCAGCGTCGTGGTCTTTCTGTGCCAGCGAGTTCCAAATCGACTTCATACGGTTCGCCGGTTTGCATATTTCTCTTCACCGCCGCATCCAGCCGCGCCGCGCTTTCCGGCGTGTACGCCTTGAGATGTTCGACGTATCCCGGCGGGGATTGCGTGGGATCGAGACCATAGATGTGATAATATTCCGTGGACCAGGTGATGGTATCGGTAATAGCATCCCAATCCCAACTGCCGAGCCGTCCCAGGCGCTGCGCTTCTCTGAGACCAGCTTCACTCTTGCGAATTTCCTCTTCTGCATGCTTTCGTTCGGTGATGTCCAGACAGTGTCCGATGTAACCGACGAACTCGCCGGCACTGTTGGACTGCGGGCAGCCATCATCTTGTAGCCAACGGTATTCTCCATCGCGTCGCCGTAGGCGGTATTCCATGCTAAAAGGTTCGCGACGCTCGAAAGCTTCCTGGTATATTTTCAGACAACGCGCCAAGTCGTCAGGGTGTACTCCTTCTGTCCAGCCATTGCCCATTTCCCGGTCCTGCGTGCGGCCCGTGAATTCGAGCCAGATTTCATTAAAGTAGTTGCACAGGGTATCGATTCCGGCCCTCCAGATGAGTGCTCGTCCTGAGTTTGCCAACGTGCGATAATTATGTTCGCTCTCGCGCAGCGCGTCCTCCGCCTGCTTACGTTCGGTAATGTCGTGGATCAACATGCTGATCTTTTCGTTGCCCGCTTTGTCTCTAAAGATAACGCTCGATATTTCACCTGGGAATTTGGTTCCATCTTTGCGAATGCAGGTCAATTCACTTAAGAATTTCCCTGTTCGTGCTCGTTCTGCCAAGGCAGCGCTCAGTCGTGGATCGGTCGGATCGACCAGGTCGTTTCTATGCGTCTGACGCATCTGCTCTTCAGTTCGTCCAAACATTCGGCACGCCTCGGGATTAGCGGCTAGGATGTGCCCATCCGGTACGGTGAGCATAATGCCATCGATGCTGTTGTCGAAGATGGAACGATAACGCGACTCGCTTTCGCGCAATTCATCTTCGATGCGTTTGCGCTCGGTCACATCGCGCGCGGCGGCAAAGACGCCCTGAATCTCGTCCAACTCGTTTTTGTAAACCGTCGCGTTGTAGAGCACGTCGATGGTCTTGCCCGACGTATGGCGCATGGTCAAGGGGTAGTCGCGTACGAAACCGCGCGCCAGAACTTGCTGATAGCCGGCGCGTGCCTTGTCCGGTTCGGTAAAATAATTCGAAAAATCATCGCCGATCAAATTTGCGCGCGCGACGCCAGTTGCCAATTCAGTTGCTTTATTGACATCCGTAATCTTGCCATCGGGATTGATCGTCACGAGGGGATCGAGGCTGGCTTCGATCAGACTGCGGGCGTAGAGGGAAGCCGCGTACAATTTCTCTTCCGCTTGCTCGCGTTCCGTTACGTCGAGAAAAGCGACAGCAAACTTGCCTTTTTGGGGACTATAGGCAACCCCCTCAAAGTGTTTTTGATTTAAAGGAGAATACATTTTGTAGCGAATTGACCTGCCATAGAGCGCCGGTATAGAAAAAATCTCAATCCAATCTTTCAATTCTTCTTTGGGTAATATTTCGCTTGCTTTTTTACCGATTACTTGAACTGCAGATGTTTTCAAGAGTTGTTCAAACGATTGATTGACTTCCAAAGTCACATAATCGATGGGATGACCCTCGCCATCATAAATCATCTCGTTCAGCGTGCAGCCGTTGGGCAGTTCCGAAAAAAGACGGCGATACTTGTCTTCGCTCTGCCGCAACTCTTGCTCGACCCGGTCGCGTTGTTCGAGCAGACGAATGCGGTCGAGCGCGACTGCCACGTGGCTTGCCATCGCCCGGAGAAATTCTAGTTCCGATATAGTCGGCACGCGCACGCCTTCATCGCCGAATGTGCCCATGCCGATTGCTCCCAAATGTTTATCGGAGAGAAGGATGGGAACGTTGATGATGGTTCGATTTTGCATCTGGGCAACCATCGCTTTATCGGTGCGTTCGTCAGTGCGCGCGTCTTGAACCAGGACAATGTCTTTTGCAGCGGCAATTTCTTCTAACATCCGGTCGCCCTGAATCGTGAGGCGACGGACTTGATGCTCTGACAGGATTGCGTTTGAGACAGTCCCGCCCGCGACTAACGCTTGAAAATATTTCTTGTCTTCGCTGAGCAAAAAAATCCACAGGTTTGAATAGCCAATACGGGCTTGGACTTGCTCGTGTGCCGCGCTCCGGACTTGCTCGTACGTTTGAGCGCGTTCCAAATCACGCGCGAGATGCAGCAACGACTGGGAATGTTTTTGCTGTTCGGAGAGCACCTGCTCGGCGCGCTTGCGCTCAGAAATTTCATTCTCTGCGCGGACGAGTGTTCGGCGCACGATGCGGAGCGCGGAAAAGATTAGGCTGCCGGTCCAAATGCCAACGGCGGAATAGGTAACCCATTGAGTGATGGTCACGGAATAATCTGGACGAGGCAACAGTCCAAGGTTTTCTGCGCCGATCAATCCACCGATCAAAAGCGAAGCAATTGCTGTGGTGATGATCATTCCCGGAAGTTCAAACAGCAAGCTCCCGGTGATGATGATCAACAAATACATTGCCGTCGTGGGCGTGCGAATGGTGCCTAAGGTGGTAGCGCTTGCGGTGACGAGAATGAAACTCATAGTCAGCAGCCCAACGCTTGCGAGCCATAGCTTGCCCTGACGCATCCAGAGCCACAAGATAGCGCAAAGGGCTATTGCCAAAGCATCTCCCAGACAAACTAAGAGTGGCGTTTTGCCCCCCAGCACGTTACCGATCAGGATCATAGGGATCAAGGTTGCGATGTTGAACAACGCTGAATTGAGCAGATCGGCGCGCCGAGTCCGTAGTTCGTCATCCGGGAATATTGGCGGCATGATCCAGCGTTTGATTTGCATCATGACGGTATCACCCCCCAGTGCGCCGTTGCGCAGGTCGTTTCAAACCAGACGAGACATCCGTTCAGGCGCGAGGAATTCATAGGCGTACTCCTTTACGCTCGTTCCATCGACGTGCCCAGGTGCGGTTATGTGTGTGAATTCTTCGAGCCAAGTGCAATCACAAAAATCATGTGGAGTAGTCTAGCCCCTTGTGGGCGTCAAACGCGCAGAGCAACGCCCCCCTTGCGGGCAAGGCGCTTGACTACGAACCCACAATACTTTCTTGGCTGCACTAGTCCCATGGACAAGGATCGCTAGGTAAATCTTTTTCTTTTTCTTTATGCTCGCGTTTGTCGGCGTACATCCGCGCATCGGCGAGTTTGTATGCTTCCCTCAACGTGCCGCTGGACACGCTCGCCGTGCCAATTGACAAGCCTAGAGCCAAGTCCGTTTGAGGAATACGTGATTCAGCTAAATTTTCCTTGACACGAAGAATGATTTGCTCTGCGGTGGCGCTGTCGGTCTTGGGCAATAAAATCGCAAACTCATCGCCACCTATGCGCGCGACAATGTCGGATGTGCGAAAAGTTTTGCGGAGTATTTCTGCCACTGCGCGCAGCATCTCGTCACCGACCGAATGACCGAGTGAATCGTTGATCAACTTCATATGATCGACATCGGCGACCAGAATGGTGATGGGATATACCCGCCCATGCTCCAACCGCGCGATTTCGGATTCAAAATAGGTTCGATTGTACAAACCGGTCAGCGCATCGTGCGTGCTCAAATGGTACAATTGCTTTTCCGCCTGTTTGCGCGCCGTGATGTCTTCCTTGATGCCGACGAAATGTGTGATCGTGCCGCTCGCATCGGTGATGGGCGAGATAGAAGCAGATTCCCAGTACAGTTCGCCGTTCTTTTTTCGGTTTAGCAATTCGCCATGCCATTCTTGACCGGCAAGTATTGTGTTCCAAAGAGTCGTATAAGTTTCCTTGGGTGTCCGTCCCGATTGAAGCAGCCGCGGATTTTTGCCGCGCACTTCGTCGAGCGTGTATCCGGTCACCTGCACGAATTTGGGATTGACGTAGTCGATGTTGCCGCTCACATCCGCAATAATGATCGAGCTGGGACTGGCTTCGACCGCGCGCGAAAGTTGGCGTAATTGATTCTCCAACTTGTGTCGCTCGGTGAGATCGCGTGAGACGCCAAATAATTCAATGTGTCCATTGTCTGGATTGACGACGAAGCGTGCAGTCACTTCGGTGACGACGATCGTACCATCTTTGCAAGGTTGTTCGATTTCATCGCACTGACAAATGAGGTCTTCTCCTTGGCGGAATGCTTTGAGGCGCGCCGGAATGACTTGATTTAGAATTGCGAGGGTCTTGGGCGTAACCGAGGCCGCCCAATCTTCGACTAACACTTGTTCAGCCGTGTAGCCGCGCAGATGTTCGACTGACGGACTGATGTAGCGATACCGGCGCGTTTCCCAATCGAGAATCCAAAGCACATCGTAAATATTGTCGGCGAGCAGGTGATACATTTTTTCGCTGTCACGCAGCGCCCGTTCGACCCGTTCGCGCTCGACAATTTCCTTACGCGCTTTATGGAGATTGGCGCGCAAGTTCTCGGAAAAGAGGAATGCGGTTAACGCGCTGAGGAGAACGCCGGCCGTCACCACCACAAAATCGTGGGGTGCACTGTGAATGAATGGCTGCGGTTGCTCACCCAGGCCACTTGCGAAGCAAAGCCAGGCAATCGAAAGAATGCTGAGGAGAACAAAGAACACTAGCTCATGGCGGCGCATGACAAAACCGAGGAAGAATGTCAAGACGGAAAAAGCAATGATTGCCAAGCTATGAATCCCTTGATCGTAAAACGCAGCCAGGGTGATAAAGACCAACATTCCACTGGCGATCAAGAACTGGGCGAGGCGTAACCGTCCGCGGTAAATAAACCAGAGAGGTAGTGCGAGGTAGAGAAATCCGGCGATGAGGGTGTCAAGACGTGCTGAATTGTTCAACGACCAGGCAGAGACGATGACCAGGCAAAAAACGACGGTGACGGCAATAACAAATGCCAGAGTAATTCGCGCGAGCTGTGTTTCTTCTTCGGTGTGATAGGAGCGCGGTAACAAGCGGTCTATGAAGTTTGCCACGTCCGACTCCCGCCAATTCCAAGACCTGATCTAAACTGTCAGAGTCCCTAACAAAATGTCACGCCTTTGGTGTGAGCGGAGCGAAGCGAAGGGTCTCATTCGTCTTCATTTTGTCAGGGATTCTTAGCATCCAATGAAATCATAGGCTGCGACGGCTCCTTTGCCGTCGCAGCACCTAGTGCTGGTGTGCCGGGCATGGCAGCCCAGCACTATAATTTTAATGGATGTTCTGAAGCTCGGTCAGGAATTTCAAACAGTTGATTGGTAGTTGGCTCTACCCTTACTGTACTGCGATTATTGGACTGTGTCAAAAACCCAATCGACCTATATTGGTCAGCTCTACTGCACCCGGGCACGGATTGCGGTTTTGGAGTCGAGCGTTTACGCGGTTTCGTTGGCGTTCGTAGCGACCTGCCAAAGCGTCAAGTCCACGCGAAGCGTGCAAAACCGCGGTTTGTAACCGTGCTGATTATAGATGTTATCGACTAGCCGGTCATGTTGTCTACTTGGCGCAGGACGATGACGAGCGCATCCAAGGGCTGAGCGATATGAAGCTCGATCCCTTGATCGCTCAAAGCCGCGCCGGTAAAGGTACCGACATCGGTGTTTCTCGTGGCGTTCGTCACGTGATAGTGCGTGTCGCGATTGACCCAAGGAATGCGCAATTGGAAGTACGGGGAAAAGCTAGCGCCGGGGCGAAACACAAAGATCGGACCTTCGCCGCGTTCGTCGAGACGGGCGACGCCGTCCCAAAATTCGCCGGGGTGCTGTGACGAAGGGTCAAATGCGGGCGGATGAATACCCAAAGGGCGGGTCCCAAAACGCGCCGCTGGAATCATGTGGCGATAATCGCGGCTGGAAACACCATCCGGCACCGGGAAAATATCCGAGCATTGATAATATCGATAAAAATCACTGTGCGCGCGCTGTTCTTTTGCCCATGCAAACCAGCGTTTGTAATGCTGGCGCAAATCCTCGTCGAGCGATTCCAAATCGCCCCAGAATAATCCATGCGCAGCGAACGCCGAAAAAATGCCGTAGGTTTTGGCGTTCGGATGTTCTAGCACCGTCCCGCCAAAGTTTAACGTCCATGGGCGCGTGACGCGTCCGCGTTGATATACCTCGCGCCGAAAATTGACTTCGTTCGGGCTAGTGATATTCGTGAACCAATTCTGATCGGCGACCTGAATGAGCGCGAGATCCGTTCCATCCATGACGCCGTACAATTCGTACGTCACATCGATCAGGCAGCGGGGATGACGTTGCTTGATCGCGCGAATCAAATCGAACAGGCGCTCGACGATGCGTAGATGGCTGTCGTTCGCGGAAGGATGCGTGTGATTCGTCGCAAAGCAGCCCGGATAACGACCTGGCTCATACACATTGCGAACAGAGCTAAAATCGAGCTTGAGCAATTCGACGCCGTAACGATTGATGACGCTGTCGATCTTGTCCAGAATGAAATCGAAATAACTGCTGTCGAGACACATCGTTATCGTGCCAGGCGCGGGATGCCGATTGGGTTGACCGTTGCGATCGCGTGCAATCCACTCTGGATGCTCGCGCGCAACCCCGCTCGCTTCATCGACTGCGGCGACCGTCATCCACAATCCAAAACGCATTCCACGCGCGTGGCAATGCTCGGCGATTTCTTCCATGCCGTTGGGAAATTTCAAGTCATTGGTATTCCAATCGCCCAGACGATCATACCAGCCATCGTCGATTTGATACGCATCAACGCCCAACTCTGCGGCAAGATTAATTTGCTTGAGAACCAGGTCGCTGTCTAGATGCGAAAGAAACGGAACCCAGGTATTTAGGCTGATGGTTGGAACTTGCGCGACATCACACACCGTCAAATATTTTTCGACAAAGTGCGCATACTCGTGTTCGATGACATCCTGGGGAATGGGATGGGCAAACGGCAGAATAAAACTCGCGGGCGTTTGAAATTTTTCGCCGGGCGCGAGCACGCGTTCAAAGATTGTTTCATCGTCGCGATTCAAACCGATGGCGATGCGTCCTGGTTGTCCGTAAACGTTCATGCGCTTTAGCGGTCCCGGTGCTTCGGTCGCCAGGATAAAACCTTCGTGATGAAGCGTATCGTTCACGAGCAGAGCGCAATCATCCATCGTGACGATGATCGACTTGTTCCGGCGCGTAAAATAATCCGACCATACCTCGGCGCTTGCAGCCGAATCGACGAGCAACTGCAAATCTTCCCAGTCCAAGTCGGTCACGTGAATCGTTTGGTCGCCGCGATTTTCGATGACGAGCCATTTGCGAATGACGGGATGATCGGAGTAAATCAGGAAATGCAAATCAAGGGAAATAAGAGAACTAGGGGAACTCTGGGAATTTTCCTTCAGTTCCTTGGTTTGTAGATGCGCGACGATTTCGATGGGATCGCGTTCATCGTGAATTTCGATCCGTTCGAGCGCAAAATCGTTGCCGGTGATTTCGTTGCCGTCGATCGAAAAACAGAACTCGCGGCTGCCCGCGCGAGCGTAATCGCGATCTGTGCGAACGTAATCGCGATTGGATGTTTTGTTGACGAAGCTGGAAGTGATAAAGGGTTCGCCAACACGCGCACTGAATGCGCGCTCGACCCAACGATTGCCGATGAGAAGTGATGATCCGTCATGGTGAGCGTAATGGGTTGGAATGTTTGGGGGCATCTGTTTTTCCATTAAAGGTAAAGGGGAATCGAAGCTTTAGCTGGTGGAATAATTAGCCAATCCACCGCGTAAACGCTTGATTCCAATTGATTCAAATTGTCTTTATTTTAGCACAAGCCAGAGAAATTGATGCGGAGCGAGCGCGAGGGGGAAATGAACCTCGATCTGAGGAAATTCTGTTTGGGTGAGTAGGTCCCTAGCCGAATGCCCGACCCAACTTGACATCCAGAGCGACACGGTTTGGGAAGAGGCGGAGAGATTGTTTACGACGAGGATAATTTCGTTTTCAAAGCGGCGGACGTACGCCAACACGGTTTCATTTTTTGTTTCCAGAAACTCGCAAGTCCCGCGCCCAAATGCGCGATGCGATTTCCGAATGGCAATCATTTTTTTGACGGCGTTCAACAATGAATTCGAATCACTTTGCTGCGCGGCGACGTTCACCCGCGCATAGCTAAATTCGCCATCGTCGATAGCGCGCGAATAAAGGGCCGTAATCTCTGCGGTGGAAAAGCCAGCGTTGGGCGCATCGGCCCACTGCATCGGCGTGCGCACACCGTCGCGATCTTTCAGCGCGATGTTGTCGCCCATGCCGATTTCGTCGCCGTAGTAGATGATAGGCGAGCCAGGCAGCGTGAACAACAGCGAATACGCCAGCTCGAGCTTGCGGCGATCATTGTCGAGCAGCGGCGCAAGCCGGCGGCGAATGCCGAGGTTCAATCTCATGCGCGGATCGGGGGCGTACTCACGCCACAGAAAATCGCGTTCTTCGGGCGTGACCATTTCCAGCGTCAACTCGTCGTGGTTGCGGAGAAAGATGCACCACTGCGCCATGTTCGGTATGGGCGGCGTGCGCCGAATCACATCGATGATCGGACGCGCGTCTTGTTTTTTCAGCGCGATAAAAATCTGCGGCATCAAAGGAAAATGAAAACCCATTTGAAACTCGTCGCCGTTGCCGAAATATTGGTGCGTCTCGATGGGTGGCTGGTTCGCTTCGGCGAGCAGTAATCGACCTGGATAATTTTCATCGACCAAGCGGCGCAGCTCTTTCAAGAACGCATGTGTTTCGGGCAAATTTTCGCAGTTGGACTCTTCGCGCTTGAAGAGGTACGGCACCGCGTCGCAGCGAAAACCGTCCAAGCCGAAATCGAGCCAATGCTTGATGATGTCGAGCATGGCTTGGCGAACGAGTGGATTGTCGTAATTGAGGTCGGGTTGTTCCGGGAAAAAGCGGTGAAAGTAATATTCGTTGGTTGCTGGGTCAAATTTCCAATTGGACGTTTGCGAATCGATAAAGATGATGCGCACCTCGCGAAACTTTTGGTCGTCAGGATTCCACAGGTAATAATCGCGCTTGGGCGAATGGCGCGACGAACGCGCCTCGCGAAACCAGGGATGTTGATTCGACGTGTGGTTCATCACCAAATCGGCGATGATCTTCATGCCGCGTTGATGCGCGCCATCGATCAACGTTCTGAAATCGGCGACGGTCCCAAAGCGCGCTTTGATGTTGTAGAAATCGGAAACGTCGTACCCATCGTCGACGAGCGGCGACTCGAAAATCGGCAAGAGCCACAGGCAATCGACGCCCAGGTCTTGAAGATAATCGAGTTTTTCCAGAATGCCGCGCAGGTCGCCGTGCCCATCGCTATTCGAATCGAAAAAGGCGCGCGGGTAGAGTTCGTAGAAAACGGCGTCTTTGTACCAGAGTGGGTCGAGCGACCCGAAAGGTTTTCTAACCAAGATAACCGTTACTCCATTATTTTCCCGGAACGCCTAGCCAACCGCGCGTAATATAATCGTCCAGTGTCCCCGCGATGAGAATGAATAGCCACACCAGTCCAGCGACAATAACGATACGCGTGATGCCGGTGCTGTAGCGCGCGTGCATAAAAAAGAGTACGATCAAAATCGCTTTGCTGGAAGCGATGGCTAGTGCGACCACCGCATTGAACGGACCCAAGTTGACGAATGACACTGCAAAAGTGGCGAGCGTCAATATCAGCAATGCGACAAACACGCCGAGATAAGTTCTAGCGGGAGTTATGGGTTCCATAGGATTTTTATCGAATGAGATACAAGAGCGGAAAGAGAAAGACCCAAATGACATCGACAAAGTGCCAGTAGAGTCCGGTCAACTCGACCGGCGTCCAATACATTGGGCTGACGCGACCCAGCAAGGACAAGAGCAACACGACGGCGACGATCACAATTCCAATCGTCAAGTGAATCGCATGCAAGCCTGTCATCGCAAAGTAGAGTAGGAAGAAAAGTTGGACGGCGTGGGCTTGGGAGCCAGAGTATTCAAACGAAATCCCAGGCGCAAGTCGTTCCCAGTAATGTTGGGTATACTCGATTCCCTTGATGCCCAGAAACGCGCTGCCAAGAACGATGGTCAGCACCAAAAATAACGCGACCCATCTGCGCTTGCCCAACTGCGCGTTGTGGACCGCCAGCGCCATGGTCAAACTGCTTGTAATGAGAATTGCCGTGTTGAGGGTTCCCAGCGGGGCATGGAGATGATGGCTCGCTTCCACAAATGCTGTCGGATACACATAGCGATAGGCGATGTACGCGGTGAACAATCCGCCGAACAGCATGAGTTCCGTCATCAGGAAAATCCACATACCCAGCGTGCGAGTCTCGTGCTGATGTTCCAAACTTTCAAATTGAATATCTAAGGTCATAAGTTCGTCTTGTAGTCTTCTAGTCTCGTAGTCGAATAGTCGCATAGGAGAGACTATGCGACTATCCGACTATTTGACTAACTGACTATAATCGTAGGCTGGTCCAGTTACCACCGGCGTCTTTTCAAAATTCTCAGGCGGCGGCGGCGAGGATGTTTTCCATTCCAAACCCGTCGCGCCCCAGGGATTCGCTTCTGCCGGCTTGCCGAGCCACAACGAGGGAATCAAATACAGCAGCGGCAAAAGGTAACCAATTACGAGAATCGATGCACCGGCCGTAGACAAAACGTTGAGCACCTGAAATTCCGGCGGATACACATGATAGCGGCGCGGCATTCCCAGATAGCCCAGAATAAATTGCGGGAAAAACGTCAGATTGAATCCGACGAAAATAATGATCGCCGCAGCTTTGCCCCAGCCCTCCGGATACATGCGCCCCGTCATCTTGGGCCACCAATAATGCAGCGCGCCGAAATAGGCCGAGACCATGCCGCCGACCATGATGTAATGAAAATGCGCGATGACGAAATACGTATCGTGAACGTGTTCGTCGATGCCGAGCGCGGCGAGAAAGAGTCCGGTGAGTCCCCCCAGCGTGAACAAGCCGATAAACGAAAGCGCGTAGAGCATCGGCGTTTGCAGCGAGACGGAACCCTTGTAAAGCGTCGCTGTCCAGTTGAATACCTTGATCGCCGATGGCACGGCGACCATATAGCTCAAAATCGAAAAGATCAGCGCGGCGTGTGCCGACATGCCCGCGACAAACATGTGGTGTCCCCACACGAGAAAGCCGAGCACCGCAATCGCAATGCTGGCGAGCGCGACAAAGCGATAGCCGAAAATATTCTTTCGCGAAAAGGTCGAAATCAATTCACTGGTGACGCCCATCCCCGGCAAGATCATCACGTAAACGGCGGGATGCGAATAAAACCAAAATAGATGCTGGTACAACAAGGGATCGCCGCCCAGCGCCGGATCGAAAATGCCGACGCGCAAGACGCGCTCAGCTGCCACGAGCAGAAGGGTGATTGCAAAGACCGGCGTCGCCAGAATCAAAATGATGCTCGTCGCGTAAATCGACCAGATAAAAAGCGGCAGCCGCCCCCAGGTGAGACCCGGCGCGCGCAAGCGGTGAATCGTCACGATGAAATTTAGTCCCGTGAGAATGCTGGAGAATCCGACGATAAAAACGCCGAGCGTCGTCGAGAGCACATGCGTGTTGGAGGACGAAGTGCTGTAGGGCGTGTAAAACGTCCAGCCGGTATCGACGCCGCCGGCAATAATCGTCCACAATAAAAAGAGCGAGCCGACGATGTAGACGTACCAACTGAGCAAATTGACGCGCGGAAAAGCCAGGTCGCGCGCGCCGATCATCAACGGGACCATAAAGTTTCCCATCACCGCCGGAATCGACGGAATCAGAAAAAAGAAAATCATGACGACGCCGTGAACGGTGAACAATTTATTGTACGTCATCGCATCGACCAAGTCGCCGGTGGGCGTGAGCAAGTTGACGCGAATCAACGTTGCCGCTGCCCCGCCGATAATGAACATCAACGAAATCGAAATCAGATAGAGAATGGCGATGCGTTTATGATCGGTGGTCAGCAGCCACGAGCGAATGCCGTAACGAATGTTCAGATAATGGGGTTGGGTAAGTGGAGCCGGGGTCGTGATCGCACTCATAGCTTGACCTTGCGCCGCGAGCCAGAAACGATAAAGAGCGACCAGAGATTCGCGACGAATGCCAGCATCTGAAATGCGCCGCGAATATTGCTCCACATTTGAAAGCGATTCAACGCATGTTGCAGATCGATCGATTCTTCGCCCATATCGCGAACGCCGAGCATGATGGGCGCAGCGCGGGAGGTTGCCAACAAACCGGCAATCGTCGAGAATACCGCCATGTAAAGTGGTATTCTGGCTTGGCGCGGTTCGCCGCCATCACGCTGAAAATTGATGAGCGCCAGAATGCTTAAGATTGCGCCGAGGAAGGCCTGGGCTGGGTAAAGCACCAAACCACCCAAGCCCAAATCTGCCTGACGGCTGAACGACGCCCATGCGCGCGCGCCCACTTGCTGCCACGCGGGCATATCGATCAGCGCGCGATTCACGTTGGTGCCGGCTAATAAACTATTCACGAACGCTGCCAGAAAAATCAGGCGTTTCGTCAATCGCGAGGTGCGTTTCTTTTTGTGAAACATTTTGGTGAGTACGTTCATTTGCTTGTCCTCTCTAGACCCTAAAGAGTTCTTAACAAAATGTCATGCTGAGCGGAGCGAAACACACTTGCACCGCACCCCTTCGGGAGTGCAGGTGTCTCTCTCTGCGGAGAATGAGACCCTTCGCTTCACTCAGGGTGACAATCGTTTTCATTTTGTTTGAGTCTCGTCCTGTCTTCATGGCGATCGGGGCAGTGGTTGCGATGCCAGCGACTTGATGTACGCGATCAAATGCAGCAATTGCTCTTGATCGATTCGGCCAAAGTACGATGGCATCAATGGTTGAAAGCCCGCCGTGCGTTGTCGATCGGGATAAAGAATGCACGTGCGCAAATAATTGTCGTCCACCGTGAGGGTCCGACCATCGGCGGTCTGAACTTGTTTGCCGTAACGCCCAACGAACGATGGCGCGACACCCGTGCCATCGAGTTTGTGACAGCCAATGCAACCCAGTTGCCCAAATAATTGTTGACCCGAATCCGCCGGCGATTGTTCGGTGATTGCTCCGCCGCTCAACCACTCTTCAAATGTGTTGGGGTCCATGACGATCACCGAACCGGTCATTTCGGCGTGCTCGGTGCCGCAATATTGCGCGCAAAACAAATGATATTGACCGGTCTCGGTCGCTTGAAACCAGGTCGTCGTCAATCGGTCCGGTAGAACATCTTGCTTGATTCGAAAATCGGGCACGAAGAAACTGTGAATCACATCTTGCGACGTCATGGTCAATTCGACGGGACGACCGAGCGGCACGTGCAACTCGTTGATCTCCGTCTGTCCACCCGCATGTTGGAATTTCCACATCCACTGTTTCGCGACGACGTAAATGGGCAGCGTGTTCGGCGGCGGCTGCGATTGATTCAAATATATGCTGCTGCCCCAGAAAAATAACACCATGAAAAATCCGAACGGGATGATCGTCCACGCAAATTCCAGTTTGTTCGATCCTTCAATCGGCGTTGGGATTTCATCTTCGGAGCGGCGGCGATACTTGACGGTGAAGTACACGATGAATCCGGCAATGAGAAACGTCATGCCGAGCGCAACGGCGACCAGGAACAAAAACATCTGGTCCACTTGGGGCGCGACGGTCGAAGCCGAATTGGGAAATAACGGAAAGCCAGGCATAACTCACATCACGTGGGGCGTTTTAAATCTTTGCTCCACAACCACATCAAGCCCGCCGCCAAAAGTACGACCATGACGACTCCCCCTATCCGCACCATGCTCAGCACCATTGGGCTGTACTTGCCGGTCGAAGGATCATAGCTATAGCACAACAACAATATCTGATCGATGGCGGTGCCGATTTTGTTTTCGGATGCTTCGACGAGCGCCAAGCGTATATCGCGCGGGTCATAATCGACGCCATAGATATAGCGGGCAACCTTGCCCTGCGGTGTCAAAATAACAAGACCTATGGGATGCGCAAACTCTTCTTTTTCGCCATCGTACGTATAGCGAAAGCCGACAGCTTCCGTGAGCGGCACGATCGAGTCCTCGGGTCCGGTCAAGAAATGCCAGCCCGCGCCGCGCCCTGGTCGCGCGTAATTACGGATGTATTGCCATCTCTTCTCAAAAGCGATGTCGGGCGTTTCGCGGGGATCGATGCTCACCGAAATAATATCGAAATCGTCGCCCAGGTTGAGCGCCAAATCGGAAATTGCGCCGGTCAGTTGATCGAGTTCGAGCGAGCAGAGATTCGGGCAACTAAAATAATTGAGCGTCAGAATCACCGGCTTGGCGTGGTTGAAATAGGCGCCTAGCCTGATCGTCTTTCCTTGCTCATTGTTGAAAACCAAATCGGCGGGGACGTCAACGCCCAAGCGTTGATCGAATGCCACTTCGCGATTGACATCGATCGGCGGGGCGGAGTACGCCGGTGCGGACGGTGTTGGAAAAAGCACGATTAATACGACGAGCGCAATAAGCAATTCGATACCGAATCGGAATTTTGATCTCATGGATATTTTTCCTTTATGCGGCCGGAGCTAGGATCGGACGGCGATTGATTTCCACTATCTTGAAATTTGCTGTCGGCGTCGGGGCGAACCGGCAAGCCGCGCTGAATCAGCAGGTCCATCGCGCGCTCGATGGGAATGTGAACGATGCCTGCTTTTTGATCGATCCAGCCATACGTGTTCAATCTCTTGTTCTCGATGGCGCGCAACTCTTGCAATTGCAAACCAGGGATGGCCTCCAAGCGTGGTTCCGCTGGCAAGGTTGGCGCGGGCGCGTTCGTCAAGTCGGATGGCGGAATTTTCAAATTCATTCCACGCGTGGAACCCAGCATCAGCGTCACGGTCACGACTAAAAGCGCAATGGTCATCATGCCCCCTAGCCCGGCGAAAAAAATCAAAATGCCGCGAACGTTCAAATCGCGTGGTTCGTGGTCTGATAGCGGTTGGTCGTGCTGGGGAGATCGATTAGCCATTAGGTTGTTGGGGTTCCGTGTTTTTCACCAATCGGCTGCGCATCCGGATCCGGAATGATGCCGGAGCCGAATTTCATCGCCGAGACTTTGGTGAACTCTGCGCCGAAAAATAGAATTTGCGCTGCATAGTAGATCCAAACCAAAACGATAATGACCGAACTCGCCGCGCCGTACGCCGAAGCAAGCTGGCTTCGCCCCAAATAAAATCCGATCAGGAATTTTCCAATCGCAAACAGCAAGGAAGTCAGGGCCGCGCCGAGCAGGGCGTTGGTCCATTTCACATGCGCGTCGGGAAGGTATTTGAAGATAAAGGCAAAGAGGATAGTGATGACGATAAACGACAAGACAAAATTTGCAATCTCAATAGCGGTTGGCGAGGCGGTAAGTGTTCCGCCGAAATAGCTGACGATGGCGGTGACCGACGTGCTAATGGTGAGCGAGACGATGAGCAAGAAGCCCGTGACGAGTATCATGCCAAAGGAAAGAAGCCGATCCAAGATCAAACCCTTCAAGCCGCGGCCGGGTTTGGGTTCGACACCCCAAATCGCATTGAGTGAATTTTTGAGTTCGCCAAAAACTCCGAGCGCGCCGAGCAGCAACGTTCCGATGCCGATCAAGCTGGCGAGGATATTGGAGCTAGGTCGCCGAGTGGTATCGATGGCCTGCGCGATGAATTGCGCGCCTTGCTGACCGATCAAACCTTGAATTTGCCTGAGGATTTGATCGCGGGCCGTTTCTTGTCCAAAGATCAAACTGGCAAGGGCAATCACAATAATCAGCAAGGGCCCGATCGAAAACACCGTGTAATAAGCGACCGCTGCGCCCAAGCGGGGGGCATGATCTTCATTCCATTGAACGAATGTATCCTTAAACAATCTCAATATTCCCATAATCAAATTCTTCCTACTATCACATGTAGCCTAGCCCCTTGTGCGCGTCGCCCACAAGGGGCTAGGCTACGTTTCGTTCATCGTGAAAACGCCGAGTTGATAAATCGAAGAATAGTTTTGGCACCGCTTTTTGTTTCGACCGTAAGACCCTGATCGTTTCCGGCTTTATCCTGTTCCAAACGCAGGAGCGCTACACCATCGACGGTGTGCTTGACCGATTTGCGTGCTTGTCCATCGATCACGATAGCAGCCTTCGTCTGTCGCCCGTCTTTGGACAAGCTAATTTTTTTGAACGGTGATTCCTTAATTTTGACTTCCCCATTGATTTCCACATTCGCGAGCCAGCCTTGATGCCGACGACTGAACTCGTTACAGAAATCGTTCCATTCTGTTTTGGGTATTTCGCGCGTCACAACTTTTGTTCGTTTCATATTATTTTAGATAAAGCTCAAACCAATCGCGCGCGAGATTCGCAACTTGTTCCAACGCCCCTTGCTCTTCAAAGAGATGCGTCGCCTCCGGAACAATCACGATCTTTCGTCCAGCTTGCATTTTCGTCAGCGCATCTTGATTGAGTTGAAGGACGACTGGATCGTTGCCGCCGACAATCAGCAATGTGGGCGCGCGCACCTTACCCAGTAATGTGCCTGCCAAGTCCGGACGACCGCCGCGCGACACGACCGCTTTGACAAGTTCGGGTTTGAGTCCGGCGGCTGCGAGCGCCGCTGCTGCGCCGGTGCTTGCGCCAAAATAGCCAATCGGCAGTCCGCGCGTGTCATCGTTTTTGCGCAACCAAGCAGATGCCGCAGCCACGCGTTCCGCCAGCAAGGGAATGTCAAAGCGCAGATTTGCCACGATGGTGTCTTCGACCTCTTCCTTTTCCGTTAGCAAGTCCATCAGCAGCGTGGCAAATCTCGCTTCGTTCAACACATTCGCCACAAAACGATTGCGCGGACTCGCGCGACTGCTGCCGCTGCCATGCGTAAAAAGAACGATGCCTTTGGCGTCATCGGGTATTCGCAAATCGCCGGCGAGATAAAAATATTCGATGGGGAGGCGCACGCTCGTCTCGCGTCTAGTCATGGTTATCAACTTTGCTCCGTGGCAATTTCTCTTAACGGTGTGGTGTGTTCGCGCAAAGGCACGAGCGGATGTTTCGTGAGTCGCCAGGCGAACATCGCAAACCACAATCCGCCGATAGCGCCCCATGCCGTGAAATGCAGCCAGTGAATGCTAAAACCGCTCGGCGAAAAAGCCGGTTGAATCAGCCAAAACACATCGACTGCGCGCGCGACGACGAGCAAGAGGGCGACGAACGCGAGCAGGATGCCGTGCCGTTTCAAATCGCGAAACAAGAGATAGACAAAGGGCAAAACAAATTGAAAGAGCATCACGCCAAGCGCAATCCATTCCCAGCCGCCTTGCAATCGATTCACGTACCAAGGAATTTCGTGAACGAGATTGCCGGAATAGATAATCAAATATTGCGAGAACGCGAGATATGCCCATAACATGACGAACGCTAACAACAAGCTCCCCAAATCGTTGAGCAAGCCGGCTGGGTTTACCCCCGCGAGCGTCATTTGATTGCCGAGCCACACCACCAGCACAATCACGAACGCAAAGGCGGACAAGACCGCGCCCATCATCAGCATCGCGGCGTACACCGTCGAAAACCAATGCGGCTCCAGCGTCATGACCCAATCGATCATCGCAAATGTCGATGTGAGAACAAACAGCGCTAATCCGATTGCGCTCAAGCGTTTGAGTTTGGACACGAGAGCCACGTTATCGGCGCGATCGAGTTCGAGCGACCAGCGACGCAAGACGTACGCCAGCGCCATCCAAACGATAAAATAAATGGCGGCGCGAATCAAAAAGAACGGAACGTTCAAGTACGGATATTGTTCAAGCAGCAACGGGTCGCGCGCGACTTGATCGACGTTTGCCCAGGGATAGAGATAGAGCAATCCGAAAATGTTCGGCCCGAATAGAATCAACATCAATGGCAAGGTGCTCATACCCGCTTCTAGAAATCGCAGCATGATGACGCCCCACGCGCCGCCTGCCAAATCGTGCAGCATCGTGAGCGCAAGGCATCCCAGCGTCAAGCCGATCCAGAAAATGTACGCAAATAGAAACGCCGGAAAGAATTGCGCGGGACTCGTAAACGCGCCCACCATCGTCGCGATCAGTGCGCTGATGCCGATGATGAGTGCGCCGCGTTGCGAGCGAACGAGTCGCGGCATGACGCTCATGCCATAATCTTGCTCCGGCATTCTACGGTGCTCCGATCTTTGACTTGTCGTCTGGCGAAAGATCGTTGACGTTCACATTCTGACTCAACTGCAGCGCGCGAATGTAGGCGATAATTGCCCAACGATCACGCGCAGGAATTTGACTGGCGTAACTTGGCATGGTGCCCAAGCCGTTCGTGATGACGTCGAAAAAGTGACCGACGGGCGCTCGGCGCAATCGATCATCGTGAAGCGATGGCGGTTTGCTAAAGCCGCGTTGAACGACCATGCCATTTCCATAGCCGGTCGCGTCATGACACGGCGCGCAATAAATGTTAAAGCGGTCTTGCCCGCGCTTGAGCACATCCACCGTGATTTGAAATGGAAAGACAGTACTCGGTTGTCCGTTCTGCGTGCCCGAAAATAAAAGCGGATCGTCCTCCATATGTCCGCGCGCAACCGTGTTGGCGGCGGGCTGCTGCGCCGATTGCCCATTCGCGAAAAATTCGCTGGGCGTGAGCGGATCGTATCGCGGCGCAACGCCCATTTTTTGCCAACTCAAATTCGGACTGCAGCCGACAGTAAACAGTAAACAGTAAACAGTAAACAGTAAACAGATGCTTTGCACTTTTAGCTTTGCACTTTTTACTTGGTTCTTTTCACTGCGGTACATCAAACACCTGCTGCGCGCCAAGATTCGCCAGAAATTTTCGCGTCGCGTCCAAATCGAATTTCGGATCGTTCGAACGCACGACGAGAAAAAATCGATCACGCGTTGCCAAGTCAAAACGCGGTACGTTGAACAACGGATGATACGGCATCGGCAGACCGTTGAGCGCAAACATCGACAAGACGGCAAACAACGCCGCGAACAGAATCGTCATTTCGAACGTGACTGGGACGAACATGGGCCACGTGTTCAGCGGTCGTCCGCCGACATTTACGGGATAAGCGATAACCGACACGTAATATTGCAGCGCATAGCCTGTCACCGCGCCGATGATGCCGCCGAGCAGAACTAACGGCGGGACCCAGGTCCGATGAAAGCCGAGCGCCTCCGCTAGTCCCTCAACCGGGTATGGCGTGTACGCGTCGATCATACGATAGCCCTCATCGTGCGTGCGTTGCGTTGCGGCGACGAGTTTATCGGCGTTATCAAATTCGGCGAGCAAGCCGTAAATCATTGTCTCACGTTTCATGTCACAGGTAAAGTCGCATCAAGCTTGCGGCGTGGGAATTTTGGCAACATGCGACAGGCTACTTGAGCCGTTCCAATATCGCTTTCATTTGATCGATCTCGCGTTGCTGGCTGGAGATGATGTTTTGGCATAAGGTTTTGATTTCAGGGTCTCGGATGGAAGCGTTTTCACACATGAGAACCGCTCCTCCATGATGCGGAATCATCGATCGCAAAAACTGCGTGTCGGAGATTGCTACCTGCCAGCGGATGAGTGTGAAAAACAAGATCAGAGCAGCGACGCAGCCCCCCCGATCAGCGCGTTCCATTTTTTGTTCTGATACATGGCACGCATCAACAAGAGTTCGATGAGAATCATTGGAGCGGTCATTAGCCCTGCCATATAGAATTGATTGAAATTTGCCAAGACATTCGCAAAGGTATCCACCATGGTATACATGAGCACGTACATCGAAATGAACGATAGGATGCCCATAATCAACAAGTAACCGTATTGCCTGTTGCTGTGTTCCATGTTGTGTTCCATACGGTCTGCTTGGTGATGTGCCACGTTGGGTTGCATGGGGTGTGCGTGGTTCATCAATACCTCCCTAACAGTCACACTCGGCAAGTCAATCCTACTGCGATTGCCCCGCTGGGTGCTCTTTTGTTTCAGCGAGCAACTCGCGCATTTCAAAAATCGAAATGACGGGTAAAAAACGAATAAACAAAAACATCAGCGCGAAGAATAATCCAATCGAACCGGCGAACGTTGCCCAGTCCCACATCGTCGGCGAGTACAGCCCCCACGCCGACGGCATGAAATCGCGGCTGAGACTTGTTACCACGATGACGAAGCGCTCGATCCACATTCCAGTGTTGATGATGAGCGCAAGAAAAAAGAGCACGACTATGTTGGTACGAATTTTCTGAAACCACAGCAACTGTGGAATGAGGACGTTGAATAAAATCAATGCCCAGAACCACGGCGCGTACGCTCCGAACGCGCGATTCAAATAGATGGCTTGTTCAAAGATGCCGCCGCTGTACCACGCCATAAAAATTTCCATCAGATAGCCGTATGCTACGACGAGTCCACTTGCGAGCATGAGCTTGGCCATGTTGTCGATGTGGCGCATCGTTATGAAATCTTTCAAATCGAAAAACAGGCGCAGCGGAATCGTGATCGTCAAGACCATGGCGAAGCCGGAATACAACGCGCCCGCAACAAAGTACGGCGGAAAGATCGTCGAGTGCCAACCGGGGACCAAGCTCACCGCAAAATCGGTGCTGACGATGCTATGTACGGAAACGACGAGCGGGGTTGCTAGCGCGGCCAGCAAAAAATACGCGCGTTGATAACGCAGCCAGTGGCGCGCATCGCCGCGCCAACCCATCGCCAAAATCCCAAAAATAATTCGTGGAAGCGTTCGGGTGGAACGATCCCGCAGCGTCGCTAAATCGGGAATCATGCCCATGTACCAAAATAATAACGATACGGTCCCATACGTCGTGATGGCGAAAAAGTCCCAAACGAGCGGGCTGCGAAATTGGGGCCAGACGCCCATCGTCGATGGATACGGAATGAGCCAATAGAAAAACCAGGGACGCCCCAAATGCAAGACCGGAAAAAGCGCAGCACAGGCGACGGCGAAGAGCGTCATCGCTTCCGCAAAGCGATTGATCGACGTGCGCCATTGTTGGCGAAAGAGCAACAGAATCGCCGAGATCAGTGTGCCGGCATGTCCGATTCCAATCCACCACACGAAATTGACGATGGCAAAGCCCCACGCAACGGGAATATTGACGCCCCATATGCCCACGCCGACGACGAGCAAATACGTCACGGCGAAAAGCAACACCATGACCAACGTGAACGCAATCGCAAAGCCGATGTACCATCCGCGCGGTGTGCCGCGCAGAACGAGCGCACTAATTTTTTCCGTGATCGATGCAAACGTATAGCCTGGCGCAAGCACTGGCGTTTGATGTGATTCCGTTGGGGGATTCATTTCTTCAGTCATGGATGTTCCTAGACCCTAACGGTTTCTTACCCCTTTCAAGGTGCGGCTAGGTCAAGCTGCGTTGGTTGACCAAGGTTTGGGTTAACGCAAGAAACCGTTAGGGTCTCACCCTATCTCCGGATTTGGATTTCGCACCGCCGCCAGATACGTCGTGCGCGGGCGCGTGTTCAATTCTTCGAGCAACGCATAATTGCGCGAGCTAGCTTTCAACTTGGCAACGCGACTATTTTTGTCGTTGATGTCGCCAAAGACGATGGCATCGGCGGAGCAGGCAGCCGCACACGCCGTAATCACCTCGCCATCCCGAATCGTGCGTCCTTCATTTTCCGCCGTGATGCGCGCATGATTGATGCGTTGGACGCAGTAGGTGCATTTTTCCATCACGCCGCGACTACGCACGGTAACGTCTGGGTTGCGCATCGCTTTGAGACTGGACGTGTCCCAATCGGCGAATTGCAAAAAATTGAAACGCCGAACTTTGTAGGGACAATTGTTGGAACAATAACGCGTGCCGACGCAACGGTTGTAAACCATGTCGTTCAGACCTTCGCTGCTGTGAACGGTTGCGGCAACCGGACACACCAATTCGCACGGCGCGTTCTCGCATTGCATGCACGGCACGGGTTCGAAAAAAGTTTCGGGATTGTTGGCGTCGCCGGCATGATACGTGTCGATGCGGAGCCAATGCATCTCGCGCGCTTTTAACACCTGGTCTTTGCCGACAATCGGAATATTGTTTTCGGACTGGCACGCGACCACGCACGCATTGCAGCCGATGCACGAATTCAAATCGATTGCCATGCCCCACGCATAACCCTCGGACTTGTACTCTGGATACAACGATTGTTTCGGTGCTTTGCTCTCGTGCGCAAAGTTCGGATTCTTTTGAAATTCGTCAAGCGTTGCTGCCTGAATCAGTCCACGCCCTTCGACCAAGGTGTGTTGTTGCACCGAGGCCAACTCGAAGCGTTCGCCGGTCTTGCGAATCTCCAACCCCGTTCCAATCCACGGCGCATTCGACGTGCGAATCGCGTACGCGTTGTAGCCGATGCCCGTTCCAACCTTGCCCGCGCGCGTTCGCCCGTAACCCAGGAACACGGTGATCGAATCGTCGGGCTGACCGGGCGTAATCCAAATCGGCGCGCGCAGCATTCGACCTTGATAGTTCAATTCGATTACGTCGGTGCGCACTGTGCCACCTGCGCTTGCCAATTCATACCTGAGATCGAGTCGTTGCGCCGTGGCTGGGCTGACGAGCGCGACATTGTCCCACGTAAGCCGCGTCAATGGCTTGGGCAATTCCTGAAGCCAGCCATTGTTCGCAAATCGACCGTCGTAAATACTTGGATCCGGTCGAAACGTAATTTCAAAATTGTTGGAAGCGGTTCGATTGGTTTGATTCGTCCAATCGGTTCTTAAGGTTGGCGTGCGCGTTCTCGCGTTTGTGTTTGGTACAATGCCATCGTTCAATGCTTTGTTCCAAAACGTGTCGAAATCGGAACCCGGATGCTGGCTCTTCCAATAATTTTGAACAATCTCGTATCCCGACAGCGTGGGATTGTCGCCGAGGGCTGCGAGCAATTCGTGAGTCGACTTGCCGCCGTAGAGTGGCGCGATAAGCGGCTGAACAATCGAAACGGTGCCGTCGTACGCGCGCGTATCGCTCCACGTTTCGAGATAATGCGCTTGCGGAATGTGCCAATCGCACAACGCGGCTGTCTCGTCTTCGTACTCGCCCAGGTGAATGCGCAGCTTGGCTTTGGCGAGCGCCTCGTCAAATTTTAAATCGGCTGGCGCGTTGTAAATAGGATTGCTGCCGAGAATCAACATCAACTCGACACGATTGTCGTTCAGGTCGCCGACGAGACCACGCAATGAATTCAACGTGTTCGTCGGGTTCGCTGCGATTGGATCGGTGTAGGTAATGGTTGCGCCAACATTGCCCAGGGCGTTATTCAACGCGTGAGCGAGCGCGTGAACGATAGGCGGCTGCACGTCGCCGGCCATCACGAGACTGGAACCGCGATGCTGCTGAAGGTCTTTTGCTAGCGCCGTAACCCAATTCGCTGGAATGGTCGGCGGCATAGTTTCGAATGTGAGATTGCGAACACCCACATTCATCGCAAGAGCACGCGCGAAAAATTCAACGTCACTCGCGCGCAGCCCCAAGCGATGATCGGCTTTAGCGCCCGTAATCGTTGGCGTGCTTTCGACGACGTAAAGCCGATTCATCGTCGCTTGACCTTCTAATCGACGACGCGCCGCAAAATCGCGGGCGTAGCGCAAGCTGCCAGGCGCAGCGAGCAGAAAATCGGAGTCGAGCGAAACGATGACGTCGGCTTTGTCGATGTGATAATTCGTTTCGACCGCTTGTCCGAACGCAAGCTGGGAACCCGCGTAGGCGTTGTCGCGAGCGGCGGGATCGTACTGGTACCATTTCGCGCTGGGGAAATTTTTGAGCAGCGTCCGCAATTGATCGGCGAGCGTCGGCGAGGTGACGGTCTCGGTGAGAATCGCTAGTCCCGCGCCTTGCCGCGCCTTTTGCGCATCGACTGCATTTGCCAATTCGCAGAAAAATTTTTCCCAGGTATCGATCTGTCCTCTGTGCGTGATGACTTGGGAACGGTCGGGATCGTACAACGATAAAATCGACGCTTGCGCAAAAATATCGGTCGCGCCAAGACTGTCGGGATGATCGGGATTCCCTTCAACTTTGATTGGGCGACCCAGGTGATTTTCGACGAGGAGACCGCGCGCGTAACCGTTAAGCGTCATCGCGGTGGCATAGTAGAGCGGTTTGCCTGGCACAAATTGACTGGGTTGGCGCACGTACGGAACGATTTTCTCAGCGGGGGGAACTCCGCAAGCGGTCAGTCCTGCCAGCGCGAGCGATGCGCCGAGGAGTTTTAAGAATTGGCGGCGGCTTATTCCCGTATCGAGCACAGCCGCATAACGCGGGTACTCACGTTCCAGCAATTCTTGAAATTGTGGAGTGTTCGCTAGTTCATCCAGACTGCGCCAATATTCTTTGCCAGTTTTGGTTGTTAGTTTTCCAAAAAGTTTTTGTGGGTCGGTTCGCATGATTCCTGAATGATAAAGCGTAAAACGTATACTCTGTCTGCTGTCATTGCGAGGAGGCACGCAGTATAACCTCATCATGGACTAGAACTGGGTTATTCGTGTGCCGACGAAGCAATCTCCGCTTAGATGGAGATTGCTTCGTCGCTCCGTTGATTATTTGCAGCGACACTCTTTCACGTCGCTGCTCGCAATGACAGTCCTAGTATTCATCGATGACACACCGAACAATCGAGCTTGGATTTGACGTTGTATTCGGCGATCAATCTTTGACCGAGCGCCGCTTGATTCGCGGGCGGGACATAATCGACCTTAAACACTTGGTCGCGCGGACGCAGATATTTCCCAGGGTCGCGATGGCATTCGACGCACCATTCCATCTGCATGCTAGTCGCTTTAGCCGTGAGCGGCATCTGTTCGATTGGGCCGTGGCAGGTGGCACAGCCCACGCCTTTTTGAACATGAATGCTGTGATCGAAATAGACAAAGTCGGGCAAGACGTACACGCGATTCCAAACCATCGGCGTATTTTTGCTGAACGCGTCGCGCACGGGCGCGAGCACTGGACTCGATGCCCAAATCTGGCTATGACAGTTCATGCAAATTTCGACGGAAGGTATTCCGGCAAACGCCGCGGTCTCAACCGTCGTATGACAATAGCGGCAATCGATCCCCTCATCGCCGACGTGATGCTTGTGGCTAAAGGGAACCGGTTGATCGAGATGGACGCCGACGCCGGTGGCGTACTCGGAGCGGACGAGTAACCACAGCACGAGAAGGATTGCCGCCAAAATAAAAACCAAGCCAAAAATGCTCACGCGTGAGATCGTGTTCGTACTACGATGGAAAATCTGCGGCATTCGGCTCTCCGGAAAAACGACGACGGCAATCGCTCATTCCTTCTCCGACGGATATTGCTGTCCTTTGCGCAATAGATACACAGATGCCGCAATGAAAAAAACGACTAGCGCTAACAATCCCAATTCGACGAGTTCCCGCATGACGAATTCGGGATTGGCTTGGGGTGTGCCGGTGGCGGCGGTGATAACGAGCACGCGCCGTACGGCGGCGATTGCGCCGACGATCAAGAACGGTTCGGCGACCAAGGTATGTGACTTGAGCGACAGGGTTACCGTGTAAAAAACTTCCATCGTGATAATCACGAGCAACACACTGTCGAGTGTTTCGACGGCAAGCAGACGGGACATGCCCTGGGTGACCACGCTGGATAGGCTGACCAATGTGTTAATCAGCGTAACCAAAGCCATGACGACCAGGACAATCGCGGTCAAGGTTAGAACAAGGTCTTCGACGCGACCGAGGTAATGCGTCAGTCGCCCAACCGCCGAGTCCTCCTGGGCTGCTTGTCCGTGGGCCATCAGCAAATCCGTGACAACCTATCGCCGGTTAGCATATCGATTACGCGATGACCGCCGGTCTGGGTTTGCAGCAAGACCACGTCCTTCGACTCTGCCGAAATTTCGCCGATGACGCGCGCGTTCTTGCCGATGGGATGCTGGCGCATCGCGGCGACCACAGTGTCGGCAATTTCGCCAGGCACAATCGCAATGAGCTTGCCTTCGTTCGCCGCTTGCAAAGGGTCGATGCCAAGCAATGCACAAGCGCGCCGTGTTTCTGCGCTGACTAGAATCGCATCTTCTTGAATCGTTATGGTCACACCGGACGACTTGGCGATTTGATTTAATGCCGTAGCTATGCCACCGCGCGTTGGGTCTTTGAGACAATGTACCTGGGTCGTTACATGGAAAATAGATTTGATCAATCCATTCAATGGCGCGGTGTCGCTCTTAAAATTGCCATCCAATTCACCGCGCGCTGCCATAATAGCGACGCCATGCTCGCCGATGGGGCCGCTGAGAATGACTTTGTCGCCGGGCTGCGCATTCGCGGCGGATAAATTGACCTGGCGTCGAATGACGCCAATGCCCGCGGTGTTGATAAATAACTTGTCAGCTCGGTTTTTGTTTACGACGCGCGTATCGCCGGTGACGATGGAAACGCCAGCCTGTGCCGCCGCGCGTGCCATCGATTGAACGATGCGCTCTAAATCTGTAAGGGGAAATCCTTCTTCGATAATAAAGCCTGCCGTCAGATACAATGGCTCTGCGCCCGATGTTGCCAAATCGTTGACGGTCCCATTTACGGCCAGGTCGCCAATATCGCCGCCGTTGAAAAAAAGTGGATCGACGATGTACGAGTCTGTCGTGAAGGCGAGCCGCGCACCATCGACGGGAAACACTGCGGCGTCGTCCAATTTGCTTAGCAAGGAATTGGCAAACGCGTGCGCGAACAAGCCTTCGATCAAAGCATGGGTCGCTGCGCCGCCGCTGCCTTGCGCCAATGTGACGAGCGTCTCGCTGAGTTGAATCGATTTTTCCTGTATCACCTCGATGTTTTCAAACGGTTGCAACACTGTTTTACTCGCCAGTTGGTCCATGTTCAATCTGCCTACCCCAGTGGATTTGTTTCGGATCAATCGCCGTCGGTTCCAAACCGATGGCGTTGCTGCTATTAACCAGGTCAGATCCGAGTCGCCACCGAATCCTGATTTGATAAAGTCTCGACCTCAGAACGCTCCAGGATGCGCTGCGTCAACTCGATCAGCGTATGATAGATCGTCGCGTGCGCTTCTTGAATGCGCGATATGTGCAGCGACGGCGCGACGAAACAAAAATCGACGATGCCCAGGCGATGCAATTCCGCGGTCTTGCCGCCTTCGTAACCTGCCAAGCCCATCGTCACCATTTCCATGCGGTGCGCCATCTCAAATGCCAATTCAAGGTCGCGGGAATTGCCGCTCGTCGAAATGCCGATGGCGAGATCGCCGGGCTTGCCCAACGCGCTGATCTGCCGCAGGAAAACATTCTCAAAGCCAATATCGTTCGCGATGGCAGTGACGACGCCGGTATGGTTCGTCAGCGAGAGGGCTGGCAAGCCGCGCAACATACAATCGACGGCGACATCTTGCGCATCGGTGGCGCTGTCGCCATTGCCAAACGCGAGCAATTTTTTGCCGTTGGCGAAAGCGTGGGCCATCGTTTCAGCGCCCAGTACGATTTCAACGGCGCAGCGTTCCAGCGTTTTGGCTTGCAGCTCGACGACATCGGCGCATTTTTTCAGCGTCGCGGCTTGGACATCGGCGAGCAAATCCGCAAACGAGACCACTGGTTTCTCGTGTTGAAAAGCATAGAAAATACTTGCATAATCTTTTTCGACGTTCATTCCCATAAATCCTGGTGGTCAAAAAATATCTGTACAGTTTCCCAGAGAATGTGATAGGTGGTTTCGTGGACTTGTTGCACGACATTTAAATTTTCGGAAGGAACGACCCAACAAAAATCGATTCCCCGCGCATGACCTAGATCACCGCCGTCCACGCCGCCCATTCCGACGGTGAGCATTCTCATTTGCTTGGCGGCGAGCAACCCGCGCAACACATTTTCGTCGTTGCCGTCGAGCGTGAGACCCAACGCAATATCGTCGGGCGTTGCGAGCAGACGCAATTGCTGCGCATAAATTTCTTCAAAACCAAATTCGTTCATGATGCCGAGCATCGAGCCAACATCATTCGTCAGGGCAAGCGCAGGCAGCGCGCGTTTGCTGGCAATCACCGGATGCACAAATTCCACCGCGATATGCTGCGCATCGGTGCTGCTGGTTCCGTTGCCAAAAACCAGCAAGCGCCCACCGCGTTGAAAGCGCTTGGCCATTTCGAAACAGGCGAGGGCAATTTTGCCGGTGTTCGCTTGGAAAAAGCGCGTCGGCGTTTCAATGCTCTGCTGAAATTGTGCGACGACAAAATCGTGTGACGTTTCTGTTTGCAAAGTTTCCGCCTATCGCATTTGAGGCTTGAGTAAACGGGCGTTGCGGTCCAAGTCAGCCAAGGTATTAAATTGGTTCAACCTCTTCCGGCGCAAAGAAAAAACGATACGCCACAAAACGGCCGACGCCCTGATCCTTGATCGGATCATTGTCGATGGTCACCGCGATATGGAGATCGTTTTCGTAATCCTGCTCGATGGATTCGATGATGGCCGTGCGCCCATCGAGCATCAAGTCGAAGGCATCGGCTTTGGTCTTGGGGCGCAACCGAACATGCGCGCCACAGCTATAGATCGTGTTGCCGATTTTGACCAATTCAAGCCGCGTGCTATCGGAAAATTTTGCCCAATTCATGGTTCCCCCCTCGCAGGTCTGAGTTTATGAGCTGCGCCATTTAATCGTTGGAAAACTTCAGGCGGCAGAGCATTGGGCTGTTCCAGCGTTTGGTTCACATGCTCGTCCGGCAACATCCGCACCTTGAGCAGGTCGCCGTTCTTTGTCGCTGGCAGTAGATCGTTGGTGCTCCCCAAAGCAATTTGCGGATAATCCTCTAACACGACCGGTGATCCAAGCATCAGATTATGCGTGCCCGGTTCGCCGATCAACACCGGGCACGACCGAATATTTTCACACAGCGACGTCATCGAGCGATATTCGGCAGGCGGATTGTTGAGCGAAATAAATTCTCCGCCCGTGACGCGCAGCAAGAGATGCGTTGAAACGAACGAGGTGAGCCTGGCATCTGCGTGAGTGGGTGGGTCCGCGGAGAGCGGGGTGCGATTCCGCACTTGGATCGACAGTTTGAATAAATGGTCTTCAAGGGGCTTGGTCATGATCTTGATCGTTCCCGCCAGAGCTTCGCAACGCTGCGTGAGAATACCCAGCGTTTTGCCTCCTGGCTCCTGCAAAGTATCGGTCGAACGGGAGGATGAAAACGAAAAACCAAATGATTGCATCATCTTGGTCAAGGACAAATGGGCATAATTGCATTCGCGCTCGATCGCTTCTTGCTCCACACAATAAACTTGATCGCCCACGGCCAACCTTTCGACGTTGACATACTCGATGCTGGGATCGTCGATGAATTTGCCGATGCCGCGTTGAACGAGGTGCAAAAAGCGTAATTTAATATCCAGGGTCGTTTGCGCGTTGCCCATGACCAAACACTCGGTTTGCGCGTGACAGGCTTCGAGTCCTTGCTGGACTCCCCGATAAGTTTGCGGATACAACTCGCCATAGGTCCAACGGCGTTGACTGGGGCTTGCCGCCGTTTGGGAAGGATAGCGCATATAGCCTTCGTACAGGATGGCGTTCGCGATTTTTTCGGCAAGTTCAAAAGTATATTGTGAGTTCATGACTCTACCTTTTCACAAGGAGTTTGTGTGATATGGGCTTGTTGGGGTGCAAGCTCATTTAATGCTTGGCAGACAATGATCGCCATTCATCTATACGACGAGATGACGCAGAAAGTTGCATGGCAATTCGTCCTGCGAATCCAGCTGCCGAATCCAGCCGCCAAATCCAAAAGCGCGCAACCTGAATAATCGGAGGACCGAGTTGTCATCAAAGTAAGGACAAAATACAATAGGATGCTTGACAAGTATGTAGTCTTTGCCATTACGACAGGATGGGAATTTCTGGTAATTATGTGTCGTTTATTATTCGACACTGAAATATAGGATTAGAGTCCTAATCGCCAATTTTTGGCAAAATCCCAAAGGCGGGCTATAATATGGATGGAATTTCGCACTGGTACAACTAACTACCTCGCATTACCCCTTATCATGACCTCTTGACCGTTGCGTTCCACTTTGACGCCCTCCCAGTGTTTTTCCTATTCATCCCAGGATTTTTTTCTGATTGGACTGCGGACAAATGCTGAATCACGTCGCGCCTATCCTTCGTTCGCGTTCGATTTAGAAGGAGACAGTAATGCCGCTGATTAATGATCGCCTTAGCAATAGCGCGCAGGCAGCATTGTTGGATGCTGAGCAACTTGCGTTTGGCTTGAGCCATAGCGCCACTCAACCAGAGCATTTGCTTGCCGCATTGCTCCGTCAAGAAAATAGCATCGCCCTGCAAATTATTTCGGCAGCGGGTCAAAACCCTCAAAAGTTAGAGCGCCAACTCCAGGGTTATTTAAATAAACTGACCAAGGTCTATGGTCTGAGCAAAGCCGAACACTCGCGGCGGCTGACGGCAGTGTTGAATACGGCGCTCGCCATTAGCAACGAAGTGGGCGGCGCGATGGTGTCCACGGAGGATTTAGTGTGGGCGCTAGCCGAAGGTGATGGCGTCGCAGAGCAACTGCTCACCTCGGCGGGCATCACGCGCGAAGCGAAACAGCCGTCGAAGCAAACCGGCGATAATGCCACGCCGAAAAAAGAATCGTCGCAATATCCGTCGCTCGACGCGTTCGGGCGCGATTTGTCGGCGCTCGCGCGCAAAGGCAAACTCGATCCGGTGATCGGACGCGATGGCGAGATTCGCCGTTTGATGCAAGTGCTCTCGCGCCGCACGAAAAATAATCCGGTGTTGATCGGCGACCCCGGCGTGGGCAAGACGGCAATTGTCGAAGGACTGGCGCAGCGCATCGTGTGCTGCGATGTGCCGACCCCTCTCGTCGGCAAGCGCATCATCACGCTCGATTTCGGCGCGATGGTCGCGGGCACGAAATATCGCGGCGAATTTGAAGAGCGCTTGGAAGCGGTGATGAAAGAGATCACGCGCGCTAAAGGTGAAATCATTATTTTTATCGACGAACTCCATTTGTTGGTTGGCGCAGGCAAGGCGGAAGGCTCGATGGATGCCAGCAATTTGCTCAAGCCCATGTTGGCGCGCGGCGAATTGCATGCGATTGGCGCGACGACGATGGATGAATATCGCAAATACATCGAACGCGATTCGGCGTTGGAACGGCGCTTTCAGCCAGTCCAGGTCAACGAGCCAAGCGTCAAGACGACGATCAGCATTTTGCGCACCTTGCGCCCGCGTTACGAAAAACACCACGCGGTTCATATTCATGACAACGCGCTCCGCGCCGCCGCCACGCTGAGCAAGCGTTACATCATCGATCGGCATCTTCCCGACAAGGCCATCGATTTGATCGACGAAGCGGCATCGGCGGTGCGTTTGGAATTGGAGGCCTTGCCGGCGGAATTGGATGATGTTTCGCGCTTGATTATGCAATTGGAAGATGAACACGCGAGTCTCGCTGATGAGCAAGATCCGGAAATAATCGCTTGCGCGAATCAAGTCCACAGCGAACTGGTCGAATTAAGAGCACGCTCCAAGATGCTCGCCGCCGACTGGGAAACAAATCGCGGTCGGCGCGACCTGGTCACGGAAGATGACGTCGCACAAGTGGTTTCGCGCTGGACCGGTGTTCCCGTCACAAGATTGCTCGACACGGAATTGGATAAACTCACGCGCATGGAAGTCCATCTCCATCGTCGCCTCGTCGGACAAGATGAAGCCGTCGTCGCCGTTTCCAACGCGATTCGCCGTGCGCGCGCGGGAATCAAAGACCCCAATCGACCCATCGGCTCGTTTATTTTCCTGGGACCCACCGGTGTCGGCAAGACAGAACTAGCTCGTGCGCTCGCCGAATTTCTCTTCGACGACGAGTCGGCGGTGGTTCGTATCGACATGAGCGAGTATCAAGAACGCCAAACTGTTGCGCGCTTGGTGGGCGCGCCGCCCGGCTACGTCGGTTACGAAGAAGGCGGTCAGCTTTCGCAAGCGGTGCGACGCAAACCCTATTCGGTTGTGCTCTTTGACGAAATCGAAAAGGCGCATTCCGATGTGCTCAACGTGCTGTTGCAAATTCTGGACGATGGGCGCTTGACGGATGGACATGGTCACATGGTCGATTTCAAAAATGTAGTCATCATAATGACCTCGAATGCAGCGACGGAATATCTGGGACTCGTGCCGGACGAAGACGCCGCGGCAAAAGAACGCATGTTGGGACAATTGCGCAAACGGTTCCGTCCCGAATTTCTCAATCGCATCGACGAGATTGTGTTCTTCCATGCGTTGACGATCGAACATTTGAAAGGCGTCGTCGAGACGCAGGTGCAAGAGTTGGGCAAGCGCTTTGCCGAACGCAGAATCAAACTCGAATTGTCGGACGCAACCAAAGTCTGGCTCGTCCGCGCCGGTTTCGATCCCAAGTACGGCGCGCGTCCCCTGCGCCGTGCGGTTCAACGCTATGTGCTCGATCCGCTCGCGCTCCAAGTGACGAGCGGGCGCATTCACAACGGCGACCATGTCGTGGTCGATGTGGAAAACGATCAACTGCTCTTTCTCAAAGATGAAACGCTGGTCGGGCAAGCTAAGAATAAAAAATAAAAAAGAATTAACGACGCGATGGAATCCAATCCATCGCGTCGTTCGTTTATATAGTGAAATAGGCAGACCCTAAAGGTTTCCTTTCGGGTCTCTCTAACCGGGGATTGAAGAACGTCACCATTTCGTCTATAATCCGCACAAATCTCTGATGATTGGAGAAGTTCCATGCTTGCACCCTATCAGGATCAAATCGCCACGCTGACCCGCATCAATATCCAAGACATGGTCGATAATTTTGGCTTGAGTGGTTTGAGATATGGACGGCGAGTGATCGAGCGCGCGTTTTGGTCGCCCGCGCACATTTTCGCGCGACAGATGGCGCAGTTTGATCGGCGGATCGGCGAAATCGGACTAGCCGCGGCGGCGCACGAATTGTTGCTCCGCTACGTCAATCGCGTCGAAATTATCGGCGCAGAAAATGTTTCTAGGACCGGCGGCGTAGTTCTTGCCGCAAATCATCCGGGCATGATGGACACGCTCGCGTGTTTCAGCACCATTCCGCGAACCGATCTGCACATCGTGTCTGCCGACCGCGAATTTGTCCGCGCGCTGCCCAATATCGCACGGCGCTCTTTTTGGGTATCGGACGATTTGCGCGAACGACTGACCGTCGTTCGCCAAGTGTCACGATTTTTGCAAACGGACGGCGCAGTCCTAATTTGTCCCGCGGGGCAAATCGAACCCGACCCGGCGACGATGCCCGGCGCAATCGAATCGCTAACGCGTTGGTCGGACAGTTTGGGCATGTTCGTGCGACTTGCGCCGCAATGTGTTGTCGTACCGACGGTGATTAGCAGCGTGGTCTATGCGCCAGCGTTACACAATCCGCTTGCACGTTTACGGCGCGATCAAAAAAGTCGTGAGCGCGCGGCGGCGACGATTCAAGCATTTTTGCATACCATCGGCTATCTCAGATCGCGAATGCGTGTGCGCATCGAATTTGGTGCGCCGTTGTCTGCCGCCGATTTGATTGAGTTAGGCAATGCGGCGGCAATTACGAAAGCGATTAGTGAATCGGTCAAGCAACTGATTCTTCGGCATGGCGGATTAGGTTCCCAACCAAGCAACGGGGTGGGAGCTATCACGGTAGGGCAAATTGGAAATTTGCCTCTACATCTCCCAGGAGGTCTGCAATGAATAGCGTTCGAATGACGAATGTTCGAATTGGCACAGTGCAAATCGGGATCATGGTGCTCACCATCGCCACCGCCCTCATTCATTTCACTCGCAATTTTCCCGATGTGATGTTCATGCTCAACGGGCTAGGTTATCTCACCTTGCTCGTCGCTTTGTTTTTACCGAATGCTCAACTGGCGCGCCATCGATCCAAAATTCGCTGGGCGCTCATCGCTTTTACGGCGGTCACGATTTTGGCGTGGGTCGCCATGGGCGAGCGAATTCTGATCGGCTATGTTGACAAGCTCATCGAAGTTGTCTTGATCGGATTGCTCGTCATCGATGGGCGGGAACGCAATTGATGGAAAGCAAGATTGCCCGCGAATCACGCGAATCTTCACGAAATTATTTTATTAGCGGCGATGGGCGAAGATTCGTGGGGCAATCTTTGGGGTAGGTAATGCACGGTCAAAGTGTGTGGTTCGATGCGCCCTATCAGGTTTCGGTGCGCGCTGAGCCAATGCCGATTCTGGCGGACGATCAAGTCTTGGTCGCAACGATCGTTTCGGCGATTAGCGCGGGGACTGAGCTGCTGTTCTATCGCGGCTTGATTCCGCCCGACATGCAGATCGATGCGGCGATACCGGGACTAGACGGCGCAATGCGTTATCCGCTCACATACGGTTACGCGTGCGTCGGTCGCGTCGTGCAAAAAGGCAATCAAGTTTCAGACGAATGGCGTGATCGAATCGTCTTTGCCTTTCACCCGCACGCCAGTCATTTTGTTGCGCGCATCGATGAGCTGGTTCCGGTGCCGCAAGGTATTTCGCCGGAGCATGCGGCCTTTCTTCCGAACGTCGAAAGCGCGGTGAATTTTGTGATGGACGGCGCGCCGCTCATTGGCGAACGCGTCATCGTGCTAGGGCAAGGCATCCTGGGATTGTTGACCATCGCCTTGCTGGCGCAGATGCCGCTTGCGGAATTATGCGCGTTCGACAAGTTTTCTTTGCGCCGCGACAAGTCTCGCGCGCTAGGCGTAAGCGAGGTGGTCGATCCAACCGATGCGGCGGCGATGGAGCGTGTGCGGGCGCGCTTGTCCGACGGCGCAGACTTGGTCTACGAATTGACTGGCACGCCCGACGCGCTCAACCTCGCCATCGATTTAACCGGATTCAGCGGACGTATCGTCGTCGGTTCGTGGTACGGTCAAAAGCGCGCGCCCATCGATTTCGGCGGCAAGTTTCATCGCAGTCGTTTGCGGATCATCAGCAGCCAGGTGAGCACCGTTGCTCCAGAGTTGCAGGGACGCTGGACAAAATCGCGTCGCTTGCAAGTCGCCTGGGAAATGCTGGCGCGTCTGCCACTCGGCGATCTAGTCACGCATCGTTTTCCGATTGCAGATGCAGCCCGCGCATACAAGTTGCTAGATCAGCAACCCGATCAAGCCATTCAAGTTATGATTCGATACGATTGACGGAGACATCGATGTACACAACGGCGGTCAAGCGAAATTTCGTCGCGCAGCATTTTTTGATCGGCGGCGATTGGGGCGAAGAGAATCAAAAGCACTCGCACGCATATCAGATCGAAGTGCAACTAAGCGGCGAGACCTTGGACGAACACGGCTACATGGTGGACATTGTGGATATTACGCGCGCGTTAGATGAGCAGTGCGCTTTTTTTCGAGACAAGACGTTGAATGAATTGGCAGAGTTCGCGGGGCTGAATCCCAGCATCGAGAATCTTGCGCGCATTTTTTGCCACGCGTTCGTCAAGCGCATCCAGGCGACCAATCTCTCGCGCGCCCGCGTGCAGATTTGGGAGAGCGACATCGCCTGGTCGGCGTTTGAGATGCAAGTCACCCGCGAATCTCGCTAATCTTCACGAATATGAAAACGAAATTGGCGGAGATTTGTGTCGATTCGTGGGCGAAATAATGCGAGTTGGTCTGGTTATCTATGGAAATTTGGAAACGCTCACCGGTGGTTATCTCTACGACCGCCAACTCGTCGAATATCTTCATCGCGTCGGCGATCACGTCGATGTCATTTCGATCCCTCGGCGAAATTACGTTTTGAACTTGGCGGACAATTTTTCATCGAGTTTATTGCGCCGCTTGCGTGATCTTCCCATCGATATATTGCTTCAGGACGAACTCTGCCATCCCTCGTTCGTTTGGCTCAATCGCCGTTTGCGTCGCCTCGTTCGCTATCCGATTATTTCGATTGTGCATCACCTCCGCTGTTACGAAGCGCATCCCGCTTGGCAAAATTTGTTTTATCGTTGGATTGAGCGCCAATATCTAGCCAGCGTCGGTGGGTTTGTTTTCAATAGCGTGACCACGCGTCAAGCGGTTGCGCGTGTGCTGAATCGTGCTGATCCGACAAACTCGATTGTCGCTCATCCCGCTGGTGATCGTTTTGCAGCGACAATAACTGAGACTGAAATCGCTGCGCGCGCGAATCGACCCGGCGCACTGCGCATCTTGTTTGTCGGCAACCTTATTCCGCGTAAAGGTCTGCACATGTTGTTGGACGCGCTGGCACGATTGCCACCCGATTCCTGGCAACTCACTGTCGTCGGCAGCCCTGACTTTGATGCCAACTATGCGCAGACAATTTATCGTCAGGTTGCCGAACGACACTTGAGCCAGGTCGAATTTGTCGGCGCGCTAGAAGACGGTCCATTAGAAATAAAATATATTGAGAGTCATCTTCTCGTCGTCCCATCCGACTATGAAGGATTTGGCATTGTCTATTTGGAAGGAATGAGTTTTGGTTTGCCTGCTATCGCCACAACATCAGGTGCAGCGCATGAAATCATCGATGATGGTGGAAATGGATTTTTGATTTCGCCGAACGATGTTGTGGCGCTTGCCTGTCGAATCGATCTGTTGCAGCGCGAGCGCGGACGTTTGGCGCAAATGGGTGTCGAGGCGCGGAGACGTTTTCTTTCGCACCCAGGTTGGGACGAGAGTATGAGGTACATTCGCGATGTCCTGAATAACCAAAGTGCGCGTGCAGAGGGGCGAGCATAAAACTGCGACTGTCAAAAAGGCAGTCGCAGTTTTTTCTTGCGATAACAAAGAGACCCTAAAGGTTTCTTCGCCTTATCGATCTGTTGGTAAGGAAAGATGCGCTGGTTGATATAGGTATGGGTTAGGAAAGAAACCTTTAGATCTTGCTCACACACTTATTTCCGATAACCTTTTGTTCGGTGGGTACGGAAAGATATGAATCACCTGTCCGTTTTTGATGCGATCCTGGGTTGACTGCCAGAAATTAACGGTGAACAAATCGCCGTGATATTCGGTGAACACCTCTCGCCAGGGCGAGGGCAAACCGAGCCAGGTCGAAAATTCTTCCGGGAAAATATCGTTCGGCGCGACGTAGAACCACGCCTCGCTTGCTATTTCCTCATCGCTGGAATGCGCTTGTGGCAGCGCGCGAAAATGACAGTCGGTGAGCAAGCACACTTCATCGTAATCGTACAACACGACGTGACCATGCCGTGTGACGCCGAAATTCTTGAGCAAGAGATCGCCGGGAAAAACATTCGCGGCGGCGAGATTCCGAATCGCGTTGCCATAATCGATCACGGCGGCGCGAATCGATGCATCGTCGGCTTCGCGAATGAAAAGGTTGAGTGGCGTCAATCGGCGCTCGACATAGAGATGCTTGATGACAACGCGCGTCTCGTCGATTAGGACGCTGTTGGCGGCGACGCGCTGCAATTCGTCGAGCAGTTCCTTGGAGAAAAGAATCCGGTCGAATTGCAGGTGCTCAAATTCCTGAGCGTCGATCAGGCGACCGGCGCGGTCATGCGTGAAGATGAAATTATACTTGGCGCGCACTTGCTCGCGCGTGGAATCCTTCGGCTGTTGAAATTTATCTTTGATGATTTTCAGCACGAGGTCGTACGACTGCATTGTGAAAACGGTCATGACCATGCCGCGTTCGCCGCGTGCGATTTGAAACTTGTCTTCCGCTTGCGCGAGGTGACACAGCAGGTCGCGATAAATTTCCGTTTTGCCGTGCTTGTGATAGCCAATCGAGATGTACAGTTCGGCGATGCGCTTGCGCGGCATGAGCGCGTGCAAAAAATGAACCAGGTCGTACGGTCGTTCAACTTCGACGTGAAAGTACGAATGCGCAAAACTAAACAAGATGCTGACTTCGTCCTCGGTGAGCAGGACAGCATCCAACCCAATGCCGCTGCCCGAATTGAGCAGTGCGAGCACGAGCGGAACGATTTTCGATCCGTTGTAAATTTTGCCGATGAGATACGCCGCGCTGCCGCGGTAAAATACCGTGCGCGCGATTTCGGCTCGTTCGATGGCTGAGATATTGAGCGCCTGCAAGTGGGTTTCAATTTCAAATGCCGCAAGTTGTGTGGCGCGGGTCGCGTCTTGAAATTCGACGCCTAACGGAAAATCGGAAAAGATGTTGGCGATCAATGCAGCAGTGGATTCGGGGCGCGAATAGGTGCGGAAAACGCGCTGCGGGGAAGGAGTCGGCGGCGCATTGAAATCGGTATCGACAAACTCCACTTGTGGATCGACGCCGACGGTGGAAAAAATGCGGCGCGTGATCGAGTTGAAAAATGTTTCGGCGATTTCCCAATCGTCGCGCGATGAGATCATCGCCGAGTAGACCGCTTTGATGCTTGCCCACACCAGCTTGTCATCTCTCCGCTCGGCGATAAGTTGGCGGACTTGGGCAATCGTCGAATGCTTGAAGCGATTATACAACTCGATGCGTTCGGTCGCATCGGCTTGCATGCCGCGCCAGTCGCGCGTTCTGAATCGATCATAAGCGTGGCGCGTGATGGCGTGAAATTCGGTTTGATATTGGTCGAAAGCTTGGTAGATGGCGCTGGCGCAGACTGTTGCGAGCCGGCTATCGGTGAGCGTAGAAATCATTTCGCTTGTTCGAGCTTTGCCTTGTCACCGATTTTCTTCAATGTGAGACCAATGCCCGCGAGTGGATTGGCGAGCGTCGTCGTGGCGACCTCGAAAATATCGGGAGCCATCGCGGCGAGGGTATTGATCAATTTTTCGATTCGACCTGGATTGGCTTGTTTGCCCTTTGCGCCTTCGTCGGCGATTTTCGCGACGGTGTCTTTGAGGTCTTGTTTATCGGCCGGGGCGAGCTGGGTTTGCGCATCAATTTGTTTGTCCATCTGCGCTCGCCAATCGAGAAAGTTCACAGTCTGCACGTGGTCGATATTGTAACTGTTGCCGCCGACAATATCGCGTCCTGCGTGGACAGAACCGCCGCTGATATGCACGCCGCCTTTTTCTTCAGGCATAAATTCCCCTTTTGATAAAAAACATATTTGTCCGCGAATCTCGCGAATTAGATTCTTCGCTGCGCTGCTGCTCAGAAACTTCACCCTGAGCGGAGCGAAGGGTCTCTCCATGCTAAGCGAGACGCGAAGCGTTCGCTTCGCTCAGCATGACATGATTCGCGTGATTCGCGGATTACTTGATTGTTCCCGTGACGATCCAACCGCGCGGATTGGTTTGTAGTTGAACCTGATTGAAGCGCGCGTTCTGAAACAAATTATTCACTCGATCCGCCAACGGTTGCGCGAATGGTGTGACGAGTACCCAGCCAAATGAATCGCCGAGCGGCAGAACTTGGACGGCGGCATTTTCAAGTCGCAAGGGTTGATCGCCCGACGTCAATTGAAACGTTGCGATGACGGGTAGATGTCCCATTTCGGTCCATTCACCACGGAGTGCAAATTGACCGGGCTGGTCAAGCAAACGCACGCGCGCGTCATTCAATCCTAAACTCGGTCCTGCCACAAATCGAGTGAAAGAACTGATCTCTGTTTCGGTAAACGATAATCGAAATGCTTGTCCCGAGCGCAGACTATTGAGTGCGCGCAGTTTCGTCGTCATCGATTCTGCTGCCGCTTGAGTCGATTCGACCGGACGATTGAACGCCGTCACCGCCGCGCCGCCGATGACGATGCCTGTCGCAAGCGAACAGGCCGTCGCGAAAAAGACAATGAATCCGACGACTGCAACCAAAGCGATGACAGCGCGCGAACTGAAACCGGATGAAACGTTGACGACATCGCGGCCGACAACATCGCGTCCGGCGTTCACTGCGCCGCCGCTTACGTCGATACCGCCGGAGCTTGAAGGAGCTTGATTCGAGGGAGGTGAGTTGGTCATGGCAAATGTAGAGCGAGCTGCTAGCTCGCCGGGCGGACAAGCTGTCCGCTCTACGTTACTTTGCTACCGCAAATTGCTTTTCTTCCGTCGAGCCTTTGAGCGCGGCGGTGGAAACATCTTGACCTGTGACGGCAATTTGCACTTCGTCAAAATAACCTGCGCCGACGAAACTCTGATGCTTGACGGCGCGATAGCCGTGTTTTTTCTCCAATTCAAACTCGCGTTCTTGCAAGCGTGAGTACGCGAGCATTCCTTCCTCTTTGTATGCTTGCGCGAGTTCGAACATGCTGGTGTTGAGCGAGTGAAAACCGGCAAGCGTGACAAATTGGAATTTATAACCCATCTCGGCGAGCTGGTCTTGGAACGTACGCATCGTTTTTTCGTCGAGGTTCATTTTCCAATTGAACGACGGCGAGCAATTGTACGCCAGCATCTTGCCAGGGAATTTTTCGTGGACGCCTTGGGCAAATTCGCGCGCCTCACCCAAGTCCGGCTTGCTCGTTTCGCACCACAGCATATCGGCGTAAGGCGCATACGCGCGCGCTTTAGCAATTGCATACTCGATGCCGCCCCGCACGATATGATAACCTTCGAGGGTTTCTTCGCCCGTGGCAAACGGCGCATCGATCGGATCGTTGATGCTGCGAATCAAATTCGCGCCGTCGGCGTCTGTGCGAGCGACGATGATGGTCGGCACGCCGAGCACGTCGCTAGCTAAACGCGCGGCGATAAGTTTTGGAATGAATTCGCGCGTGGTCACCAACACCTTGCCGCCCATGTGTCCGCATTTTTTCAAGGATGACAGTTGGTCTTCGAGATGAATCGCCGCCGTACCCGCTTCGATCATCGCTTTCACAAGCTCAAACGTGTTAAGCGGTCCACCAAACCCAGCTTCTGCATCGGCGAAGATGGGCGCGAACCAATGCACATCATTTTTGTCTTGCATGTGCTGAATTTGATCGGCGCGAACGAGTGCATTGTTGAGGCGCTTGATGACGTTGGGTACGCTGCTGACTGGATATAAACTTTGATCGGGATACATTTGCAGCGCATCGTTCGCATCGCCGGCGACTTGCCAGCCGCTGACGTAAATCGCTTTCAAGCCGGCTTGCACCATTTCAACGGCTTGATTGCCGGTGAGTGCGCCCAGCGCACGGACGTATGGCTCGGTCTTGAGCATGTCCCACAAGCGCATTGCGCCCATGCGCGCGAGCGTGTACTGCAACAGGATCGAGCCACGCAAACGCACGACCTCAGACGCAGGGTACGGTCGGGTGATGCCTTGCCAGCGTGGGTTGTTCACCCAGTCGTTTTGGATTTGTTGGATCGTATCTTGGTCGTGCATGGGTGTCCTCCAGGTAGCGCAAATTTCCAATTTGCGTTCGGAGGACGCAAATTGGAAATTTGCGCTACAGATATTCGTACGCTTTTAGCGTTAGGAAATCGACAAAGCGATCATCGGTCGAAACGCGGTCGAAAATTTTTGCCGCGAGGTCGAATTTGCCTGCCGCAAAATTTTCCGCGCCGATCAGTTTTTCGATCTTGTCCAGTTCTTCCGGCAGCATCGCGCTCACGAGTTCGCGCGTGATGGTGCGTCCGTCCTGCAGCGCAGCACCATGGCGAATCCATTGCCAAATCTGTGCGCGCGAAATCTCGGCGGTGGCTGTGTCTTCCATCAGATTGTAGATCGCGACTGCGCCATTGCCGCGCAGCCACGCTTCGATGTATTGCACGCCGACGTTGATATTCGTCCGCAGACCCGCTTCGGTGATTGCACCGTTCGGCACTCGGAAATTCACGAGGTCTTGCGCGCTCACCTCAACATCGGTCCTCCTGCGATCTTTTTGATGCGGCTTGTCGCCGAGCGCGTTGTCGAAAACCGCTTGTGCCACTGACACCAAATCAGGATGGGCGACCCAGGTTCCATCAAAACCGTCTTTCGATTCGCGCAGCTTGTCTTCGCGCACGCGCGTCAACGCTGTCTCGTTCACTTGCAGGTCTTTGCGGCTTGGAATAAACGCCGCCATGCCGCCAATCGCGTGTGCGCCGCGCGCATGACATGTTCGCACCAAGAGTTCGGTGTAGGCGCGCATGAACTGAGTCGTCATCGTGATTTGCGCGCGGTCGGGCAAGACAAATTCGGATCGATTGCGGAATTTTTTGATGATACTGAAAATATAATCCCAGCGACCCGCGTTCAAACCGGCGATGTGGTCGCGCAGTTCGTACAGAATTTCGTCCATCTCGAACGCGCCAAGAATTGTTTCGATGAGGACGGTTGCTTTGATTGTGCCGCGCGGAAGCTTGAGGAAATCTTGCGCGAAATTGAACACGTCGTTCCACAGGCGCGCTTCGAGATGCGATTCCATTTTCGGCAAGTAAAAGTATGGCCCCGTGCCTTTAGCGATGAGGCGCTTGCTGTTGTGAAAAAAATACAGACCGAAGTCAAACAAGGATGCTGAGATCGGTCTGTCGTCGACGGTGACGTGGCGCTCTTCGAGATGCCAGCCGCGCGGGCGCACCATCAACAGGGCGGTCTGGTCGTTCAGGCGGTACGTTTTCTCCGGTGTCGTGAGCGAAATCGTGCGCTCGATGGCGTCGATGAGATTTAGTTGTCCCTGAATCATATTCTCCCACGTCGGCGAGTTGGCGTCTTCAAAATCTGCCATGAACACGTCCGCACCAGAGTTGAGTGCGTTGATGAGCATCTTGCGTTCGGTCGGCCCGGTGATTTCGACGTGACGCCGCTGCAAATCGGCAGGAATGGGCGCAACTCGCCAGCTTGCATCTTGTCGAATGGCTTTCGTTTCCTCTAGAAAATCGGGATTGTTGCCAGAGTCGAATAATGCTTGGCGATCAGCACGATTACGCAACAGTGTGCGCCGACGCTCACCGAAATTTCGTTCGAGTGCGGCGACGAACTCGAGTGCGTCGGAGGATACAATTTTCTCAAAATCGCTTGACACTGAGCCGGAGACGTGGACGCCGTGGGGTAGGTTATTCATCGCCTGCCTCGCGAAAAATAGGGTGGTAAAAACTATAACATGGGAGTTTGAGCCAAGTCAACGGGGTTTGGCGCTGTCGAACGATTTCTTACGAATGCTTGATGAATTTTTGTTCTTGCCTCCCTGAGCGGACACTGAGCGAGCGCAGCGAGTTGAAGTGGGAGTCGAAGGATGATAGTAACTATGGCGCCGCTTGCAGAAAACTCTCCAACCACATGCGCAAGTCGCTGGGCGAGGCGAGGCGTTCGACAGCGTGAGTGGTTGCGCTGCGAGGTTTGCCAACACCGATTGGAATTCCGCCTAGTTGCTTGACGACGAGGAATGCTTCTTCGTCCTTGTCGTCATCGCCAAAGTAAACGGGCAACGCATCGGCGAGCGGCATGTGTTCCAACAACCATTCCACCGCTTTGCCCTTGCTGGCAGACGCAGGCGCAATTTCTAAAAAGCGCTCGCCGCCGAGAATCCGAAATTCGTCGACGGCGATTTCTGCGAGCTTCTCACGAGCTTGGGAAAAAACGATGTCGGCGGTTGGAGGATCGGCGAATCGTCCGTGCAAGGCAAGCGCAAATCTCTTGTCTTCTAACCAAAAGCCAGGTCGATCGACAATGATTTGCGCCCAGGCGGATTTGACCTCATCGATTTTTTTGCGCATCTCTTGCGGATTCAGTACGTCGCTTTCGATGTGTTCGCCGATTTGAATTTCTACGCCGTAAATCCCAGCCAAGATGAGATTCGGTACAGGCAGCATGGGCTTGAGCGAAGCGAGCGATCGTCCGCTCACGACCGCGACGCACATCGCATCAATTTGAACGAGTCGTGACAAAAGCTCGAGCAAGCCCGGATCAGGCACGGCTTCCGCGGGGGTGGGCGCGACCGGAACCAAGGTGCCGTCGTAATCAAGCAAGAGCCAGAGTCGACCGCCGTTGCGCAGGTGGCGCAATATTTTGGTCAGGCGGGCAGACGGAGCGGTGTCATTTGTTCGAGAAATTCCTGTGCCCACCATTTGATATCCTGTAATTTAATCCGCGCTTGCATATCTTGCATTCGGCGCCGTTGTTCTTCTTTCGGCATCGTGAGTGCTTGCTGTAAGACGTTCGCAATGTCGTCCACTGAAAATGGATTGACCATCAGCGCTTCGGGTAGTTGAAAGCGCACGCCTGCAAATTCTGAAAGAATGAGTGTGCCATCTTGATGAATGCGCGATGCGACGTACTCCTTGGCGACGAGGTTCAAGCCGTCGCGCAACGGCGTGACCAAGGCAATATCGGCAGCGCGATAATAGACGATCAATTGCGATGGGGAAAATGATCGATATAAATATCGAATGGGTGTCCAAACATCAGTACTGAAACGACCATTCACGCGCCCGACGATTTCGTCCACCTCGCGTTTCTTGGCGCGATACGCCTCTAGCGTTTCGCGGGATGGCGTGACGATCTGAAACAACGTCACCTTGCCATGCCATTCTGGATGGAGTTCCAGCAAGCGTTCCATTCCGCGCAGACGTTCCAGCACGCCTTTGGTGTAATCCATGCGTTCGACGCCGACGATGAGTGCTTGTCCGCGCAGCGTGTCGAGCAATTGCCGGATGTGATTTTCGGTGCGGCGCGAACGAGCTTCTTTATCCACCGTCGCATAATCTATTCCGATAGGGCGTGCAATGACTTTGGTGGTGTGACCGTTATAGCAAACGCGGTCTTCTTCGATTGTGGCATCCAAGAGTTCGATAGTGGATTCGATGAAATTAGTTGCGTACTCTGGAATATGAAAACCGATCACGTTGCACGCCAGCAAGCTCTGCAAGATTTCTTTGCGCCATGGCAACACACGATAGATTTCCGGCGAGGGAAATGGAATGTGCCAAAAGAGCGCAATCTGTGCGAGCGATTGCATGGCGCGGATATACAACGGCACCCGCGCGAGATGATAGTCGTGAATCCAGATCATATCGCCGGGCTTGGCTTCTTCCAACGTCACCTCCGCAAATTTTTGATTGACCTTTTCGTAAATTTCCCATTGTTCTCGATTAAAGTTCACTCGCCCCAAAAAATAATGACAGAGGGGCCAAAGCGCATCGTTGGAAAAGCCAAAATAATAACCCAATATTTCTTCGGGCGTTAACCCGATATAGCGCAGATCAAAATCAAAATGACCGGAGGAATGCGGATAAAAGCCAGGCGGTTCGCCATTGGCGATCCACAATCCCGCTGTTTGCTTGAGCACGGGCAAGAGAGCGGTGGTCAAGCCGCCGATTGTTTTTTCGAACTTCCATTTGTCTTTTACTTCGGTGATATTGTAGGGTCCGCGATTCGTGACGACGATCAATCGATTGGAATTGTTATTGTTCATCATGATCCTGTGACCAGGGGTTCGATCTCGCGCGCGAAAATTCTCGACCATGCAAAATCTTTGCGCGCACTCAGCCTTAATCGATGTTCGGGCGTTCGTCTCATCCACTCATACATGCGTGTAGCGACATGATCGGGCGATTCATTCGCCGCGATGAGGTATACCGAATTCGCCGGCACTTGTTCCACGACCGGCACGTTCGACGCGAACACGGGCTTGCCCATGAGACCCCCTTCCAAAATGGGCAAGCCAAACCCTTCGCGGTGACTCGGCATCAGAACCACATCGCAGATGCGATACAACCCGGCCACCTGTGAAATATCAAGCGTGAATCCCTTTTCGTGCAAGAAATACATCTTGCCATCCAAACCTAGTTCGTGTCGTAAATCGAGCAATTCTTGAAAATATTGGATTGTATCTGGAACGTGTGGATCGGGCGGGCCCGTAACTAACAGGCGTGGTTCTAGCCCAATCGATTTTAGTGCCGCCGTCACGCGCAATCCAAATTCGATATTCTTGGCGCGTGTGACGCGAATCGGCATGAGCAAAATTAAATCGGCGTCGAGCAATTCGAAATCGTTTATGATGCGCCGCCCTAAATCGTCTAATCCCCAAAGCATCTCGGCCGCGACGCCGTTCGGTATCACGCGAATATTCTCCGGCGCACACTGCAACGTTTCTGCCAACATGCGTTGCCGCCGCGGCGATACGGCGACATAGCGAACTTCGCGGCGATAGATGCGCAACCAGTCCCAGGGAAAACCAGAGCGCTGTTCAAAACCTGACGACGGGTTCACATAGCGTGAAATGTCGTGACACCAGGCGATCATGCGCGGCGCAATCTGTTGATCGATCAGGTCATGCAGCGCCACGACGAGCGGCAGGTTGAAATGATAATTGAGAACGTTGTGCGCGATGAATACATCGGTCTCATGCAAGACAGGGATAAGTTGTTGTTGGATGCGTGACTGCACAGATGCAAATTCGGGCAGAACTTTTCCTTCTTCCAACAATACCCTGGCGATTTTCAGATTATCCGAATACTGCGAATCAATCTCTGGTACGACGACAACGTTGGTACTTTTAAGTTGAGGGTCATCTCCGCCACGCCCGGTAACAATCGTCACTGGATAACCGGCGGTGAGAAATAAACGCGCATGATCGGCGATGACGTTTTCAACGCCGCCGATGATGGGTAATGCCGTATAGTGCAAAAGGGTTACGCGCGGTTTTGAATTTTTGTTCATTAGGGTGCTGGAAGATGTTCTCGGATGCGCGACGCTTCAATCGCCAAGTCGACAAAGATCGCTGCCGACCAACCGAAAAAGCGTGCGGCGCGAATTGGAAGTTCGCCGGTCTCTGGATTGTAATATTCGACAATATCGTCGTGCTTCATCATCAATTCCAAGGTGTGGCGCCGCAGATCGCGCGCGAGGTTGGTGTAACCGTTCTGCCGCAATCCTTCGATGAAAAGATAATTGATGTTGATCCACGTCGGTCCGCGCCACATTTGCTCCGGATTGTATTTCGGGTCGTTCTTGGCGACGGTGGCAATGGGATAACGTGTCCAAAATTCCTCCGGCGAGGTGAGGTGCTGGATGAGTCGATCATTCATTTCACGCGAGAGTCGTCCGGTCAGCAAGGGATACAAATTGAAAGGCGTCAAGACTTGAATGCGTTCGCCTTTGCGTTTTGCCCAAAACACACCAGTCTTGTCGTCCCAAAAATAATCGATCATGCGCTGCGTAAGTTGTGCCGCGCGTTCGCGCCATTTTTTGGCGTCGGCATGTTCGCCGATGATCTCTGCGATTTCTGCCAGCGCGTCCAATTGCATGACCAAGTACGTGTTCAAATCCGGCGAATCCACCGGTACGCCATCGTCCCACAAGGGACTATCGTCCAAGCCGGAGGAGTAGGGATGATTGTATTGGACGATGCCGTCATGATCGTCATCATTTTTATCGAACCACCAATTGATCCAACGCACCGATGGCGCATAAATCTCATCCAGGAAATCGCGATTGCCGCCGGACTTGAACAACTTGAGCGCGGTCCAAACGATGAGCGGCGGCTTGGTGACTTCGGCATCGAGTCCGGTCGTCGGCAGAGCAATGCTTTCGACCGTGCCTTCATCATGCACCGCATCGGGAATCATGCCATCGCTGCGTTGATGATCGATCATCACACGCAGTTGATCTTCTGCCAACTTGGGATCGGCATGGCGATAGGCGAGCGCGTGGAAAAACGCATCCCATTGCCAAACACCTACGTAATTGATCAGCGATGGAGCCATAGCTTCGCGCGTCAAGAAAAATCGTGGACTGAGCAAGCCCGCGCGCAACACGTACCACGCGTAATAATATTGTTCTGCGTATTCTTCGTCGACAGATGGTACGGCGGCGAACCAATCGTGCCAGCGTTTTTCGGCGGCTTGGAAAACTTGATCGGTCGGCGGAATAGAGCGATTCAATCCTAGGCGCGGTGTGATGTTGAGTAATAGCGTATTGCCTTCGCGTGTGTCCAAGTCGAGGGTGACTTGAAGATACGCCGGCGTGACGGGTTCAATCGTGTTCTTGAGGATGCGCGCGTTTGTCGTGTACGCGATGTTGCGATGATTGCGCCGGTGATAAGGATCACCTTTGAATTCGCCGCCGCGTCGATCGGTGAGACCATGTTCGGCGTACACCCGAAAGCGCAACCCGATTTGGCCGCGCGGCAGATGCACGAGCAAAGATTCTTCATCGGAAAAAGTCATTTCAATAAAACCCATTTGGCTCTTTAACGCTACCGCATGTGGAAAGGAATTGCACTCTAAAGTGAGCAACGATCCCGCAGCGTTGACAAAGAACCAATCGTCGATGAGCGGCGGTCGGAGGCGATAGTGTCCAACTTGAGGTTCCCATGCCGTCCAACGTTCGGCAAGCTTGATGTAAAGATGCGAATTGCGCTTGAAAAGCAACACACGCGCGCGCCGATCGGTGAAAGGAATGTCTTTGAGGTTGACGCGTCCGGCAAGTAATTGGAGAAAAGGTGATTCGGGCGTATGGGGTATCATGCGTAACCTCTAATCCATGAATTCATGATGAACTACCTCTCGTAATGGATGACTTATCATACATCCAAAAAGCATTTCGAATAATCGTTCGAAAACTAAAGGGTATGTAAGAAAAATTTCAGTTCCTGCCGTCGTAATTTTTACTACAAAGTGATATAGCCAATGAATTTTGCCGAGGGTGAATTGTCGCTGTGCCAAAATTGGTCGCACAACGTATGACAAGTAAATTTCATGGATTCCTTCATAAATTCTGCACAATAAGCGATTCCGCCAATTGAAAGCAGATCGTATAGTAAGTGTGCATTAGAGAAATGGAAAGGAGTTCAAATGGAACTGTCTTTGGTTCAATTGCTTGTCTACATTTTGATTGCGCTTGTGAGCGCCTATATTGCCAGCGCGCTGTTTGGAACGGCTTACCCGCTTGGATTTCTCGGCGCGTTCCTCGCCGCGTTGATTGGCCAGTGGTTGATGATCAACGTCTTCCACATTATTCTCGCACCCGAAATTTCGTATGCCGGCATTCCCATCATCACGGCGATTGTTGGCGCGTTGGTTGTCGCTATCCTGTTGGCGGCTGTTTCACGGGGGCCCCGCCGCCGGCGTTGGGTTTAATAACTCGATTAACGCACCCGCCGACGAATGATCAAGTGCAATCGAAAATATTGGAATGTAACCTAGCCGCTTGTCGGCGTTTGACGCGCACGAAGCGCTATACTACCAAACAGAATTTTTCTGATTGCACTAGGGCGGGATGGGATGACAATTGAAAAATGGCGCAGCGTCATCTCACCTCTGCCAATCCAGCATTGTTATTTTCATCTGATCTGTAATCTGCATTCCACTTCTACTTCAGCCAACACACAATGAACGCTTCACCTGATCGAATCGAGATCCAAGACTTGCTCTTGCGCTGCATCATCGGAATCAAAGCCGAAGAACGGAAAGACAAGCAAGATGTTTTGATCAATTTGATTCTGTGGGGCGAGCTAGCTCAAGCGGCAGCCAGCGACAACATTGAAGACGCCATCAACTACCGGACCATTACCAAGCAAATTATTCAACATGTCGAAGCATCTCAGAATTTTTTGCTCGAACGCCTGGCAGAGCAGATCGCCGAAATTTGTTTGATGGATCGGCGAGTGCGCCGCGTTCAAGTTCGGATCGAAAAGCCGGGCGCACTGCGATTTGCTCGCTCTGTCGGCGTCCAAATTGAACGAATGAAAGAAGAAACATGAACCGAGCGTACATCTTGATTGGATCGAACGTCCAGAAGAAGGCTAATTATCAACGTGCCCTGCGGCGCTTGACGGCCATTGGAAATGTGCTTGCGATTTCTTCTGTTTACGAAACGGCCCCCATCGGAAATAAAGCCTCTGCAAGTTTTTACAATGGCGCAGTTTTGTTGGAAACCGAACTGGGAGCTTTTCCTCTCAAGCGTGCCTTGCGCATCATCGAATCCCAACTTGGACGCGTGCGCACTGAAAACCCGTACGCTGCCCGAACTGTTGATTTAGATATTGTCTTGTTCAACCATGATACGATCAACGACGAAGATTTGCACGTTCCCGCCCCTTTAGTTCTTCAAGAAGCGTTTGTCGCTTTGCCCATTGCTGAAATTAGCCCGCAGTATGTTCACCCAACCGATGGTCGTACTTTGGCGGAGATTGCGCGCACGTTTGGCAAACATCCCTTTGGAATTCGCATCGAGGCGACGGCGACGGCGCGCGCGAAACAAATCATGCATCGCAAGGTAGAAGGAGCATTGCCGCATGCACGAGCGAGTTAAAGTAATCGAAACGGCATTACTTATCGACGATGAATCCAACACGACTCGAGCGCACCGCGAAATCGAAAAAGCGGTGCGTGCGATTTTGACCAACGTCGGCGAGGACCCCCATCGCGATGGACTACGCAAAACGCCGGAACGCGTCGCTCGAATGTATGACGAATTGCTCTCAGGCTATGCGGCTGATCCAGTAACCCTCATTAACGACGCAACGTTTGAAAGCGATTATGACCAAATGGTGCTCGTCAGGGATATTGAATTTTTTAGTTTGTGCGAACACCATTTGCTCCCATTCTTTGGTCGAGTTCATATTGCGTATTTGCCGAAAGGCAAAGTGCTTGGCTTGTCGAAGATGCCGCGCGTCGTCGAGATGTTTTCGCGGCGCTTGCAGATTCAAGAGCGCATGACGAACGAAATTGCCAAGTTCCTCGACGATTGGCTGCATCCCGAAGGCGTAGCGGTGATGGTGACAGGACGACATCTCTGTTCGATGATGCGCGGCGTCAAAAAAGTCAACGCGAAAATGGTGACGCAAACTTTCCTGGGCAAGTTCAAGGAAAGAGAAATGAGCGAACAACTCTTTCGGGAGATTTATCACCCAAGCGGATTACGCGCATAGATCCTACAACCAGGAGAAACCATGATTCCAATTTCCGATCAAAATCCAACTCGGCGCTTTCCAATTATAAATTATACCTTGATTGCAATCAACGTCATTGTTTTTATATATGAACTTACCTTGACGCCGCCCCAACTCGACCGCTTGATTAGCCATTGGGGCATGAATTCGGCGGCAGTACTTCAGGCGCTATTTAATCCGCTTAGTGCGCCACTCTTGACGTGGGAGACGCTCATCACGTCGCAATTTCTACACGCTGGTTGGGCGCACATTATCGGCAATATGCTGTTTTTGTGGGTGTTTGGCGACAACATCGAAGACGTGCTGGGGCATTTGGGACACATCGCATTCTATTTTCTGAGCGGGATCGCGGCGGGTATCGCTCAAGCGTTTATGCTGGGTCCCAGTCTCGTGCCATCGATTGGTGCGAGCGGTGCGATTGCCGGCGTACTTGGAGCATACTTGTTGTTGTACCCGATGGTGCGCATCAATATTCTTTTTCCCTTGTTCATCCTTTTTTGGACGATTGAAATCCCAGCGGTGGTGGTCATTGGGTGGTGGTTTATTCAGCAATTCTTTTACGGCATAACCGCATTGAGCGACGCTGCGGCCAGCGGAATTGCTTTTTGGGCGCACATTGGTGGTTTTGTGGCGGGAATGATTTTGATCCTTCCATTCATCGGGCGAGCACATCGACGCCGACCTTCGGTTTATTACGGTTGATGTTGGGCAAATTTCTAACTAGCCCAAGTGTTTAGCCACGAGTTGGATATGTTGAAACCAAATGCGCGCATCCGACGCTTTGACGTTTTTGCGGAATACAATCGGCAACTGGCAATGAAGCGAGGCATGAAAGCCAGTGTTGCCAAAGGCTATGGTTTATGGCTTGCCAAAGTGGTCGCGGCGCGTCGCTTTGGCAAAACAAAATCGGATGAGGACGGGTTTAAAAAGAAAGAACGGACACTCAGCCAGGGCAAATGGCGCGAACTGAGTAGTCAACCGCAGACAGACAAGCTCTTCGAAAAAGAAATCGTCGACCGCATGGGACCGCAATTTTACCGCCGAGTGTTTGCTCCAACTATCCGTAAGGCGATTCAAAACCATGAAGAATATCAAGAAATTCGAGATACCATTCGTGAAGAATGGGTACCGTGAAAAGGCAAGTGCAGCACCCTAGGTGCCGAATAAAATTGCCTTGCGCTTTTTGAGAGGTCTTTGCTGCTTTGGCTCAAGCCAAAGCTAGGAGCAGAAGAATGAATCGTGATTTTTCGGAGCGAATCGATCACGTTATCAATGCTTCGATTCTATTGAATCGACTTGCTAAAGGGATGCGCGGTTTGCTTGACAAGATTTTTCTGAATGGTCCGCTGCAACCTATCAAACATTTTTTGAATGGACGATGGTTAGGGCATCCACTGCATCCGGTGCTAACGGACGTCCCGATCGGCGCGTGGCTTATCGTCGTGGTATTGGATGTCATAGCAGTCGTCTTTGGTGTGCCGAACCTGGGATTCGCAAGCGGCTTGATAGCGCTCATCGGCATTCTGGGGGCGGTGGCGACGATTGCCTCTGGTTTCATGGACTGGCAAGATGTCGGCGCGCGCGAGTTGACGGTTGGTTTGACGCATGGCTTGATTAATGCGACCGGGACGATTTTATTTCAGTAACCGCAAAATTCCACCTACAAGTTTTTTAAGGTTTGCGGCGAACGGCTTCCGCCCATTGACGTTCCAATTCTTTGAGACACCGCCGTGGATGATGCCGAAACCGATACAGGACTTGGAGTCGGCGCTGCGTTT
>JACRMI010000153.1 GCA_016215025.1 Chloroflexota bacterium | reverse complement strand
GCGATAATGGGCACATCGCGGAATTTCTTACAGTCCGGTCGTTCGTGTATCGAAATTCTCTCACAATTTACGGCACATGCACAACGTTTTCTGCTTGTCAATAGGGAATGTAAGTTTTTGTCAAAAGTCTCAATCAGTTCTTTGTTTTCATATCCGCGATTATCCGCGTTCCTATTTGAAGGAGGAAACTATGAAACACCAATCTGCTTTGAAAATCTTGATTCCATTGATCGGGTTGCTTGCGTTATTCGCAGCGAGCGCGGGAATGTTCTATCAAACGCCTGGCGCGCCGTACGCGTACACGAATCATCGTGGCGAACGTGTTATGCTCAACGGACACGGGTTGTACTATTACGACACTGTGAGCATGGCGGCGCAACAGCAGGGCAATGACATCATCACCTTGTTGGTCGGCTTGCCGATATTGGTGATTTCAACTTGGCTGGCTTTTCGTGGCTCTCTGCGCGGACGATTGTTGTTGACTGGCACGATTGGCTACTTGCTCTACACCTATATGTCCATGGCGATGCTGACATCGTTCAACGCCTTGTTCCTAGTCTATGTGGCGCTATTCGCGCTCGGGCTGTACGCCTTTATCTTGTGCATGATGTCGTTCGATCTGAAAACGTTGCCACAACATTATTCCGAACACTTGCCGCGCGGTTGGATCGCTGCACTGCTATTTGTCGTTGGCGGATTCCTGGCATTGGCGTGGCTGGGCAGAGTCATGACGCCGATCATGCAGAACCAGACGCCTGCGCTCGAAAACACGACGACTTTTGTCATTCAGGCGATGGACTTGGCGCTGATCGTCCCGCTAGCGATTTTGTCAGGCATTTTGTTGCTGCGCCGCAATGCGTGGGGCTATCTGCTGGCGTCGGTGTTCGTACTCAAAGCGATTGCGTTGGGCTTGGCGGTCAGCGCGATGAGCATCAACATGACGCTCGCGGGTACACCCGACAGTCTGGCAATCATGGTTCCGTTCCTGGTCATCACCGTTCTCAATTTGTTCGCGGCGGTGTCGTTGCTAAAGAATATCAAAACCGCATAAGGAAAATCTCATGTCTACAATCATTCGCATTATCGCAGCAGTTGTTCTCTTCTTTCACGGACTCATCCATCTGATGGGAACTGTCGTCTACATGAAGCTGGGCACGCTCGAACAATTTGCGTACAAGACGACGATTCTCAACGGGCGCGTTGATCTGGGCGAAAGCGGCATCTACATCTTCGGTGTGTTGTGGGCGCTAGCCGCCATCGGTTTTGTTGTCACGGCGGCGGGGCTGATCGCTAAATGGAAATGGAATCCATCCTTGCTCGTGGGTGTGTCGATCTTCTCGTTGCTGTTAACGGCTCTCGATTACAAAATTGCTTTCACCGGCGTGCTGGTCAACATCGTCATCTTGGCGATCGTTTTGGTAAAGCCACGCGTCGTCGGTTTGACTACTCCGCAAACAGCGAAAGGATAAAAATGATTACCAAAGTTGCTTCTGTGAATTCATCCGTTCGCTTGGGTTGGATCGGCATTATCGGGATGGCGCTGATTTACGCGCTGCTCTACGCACTGAACTTGAACGTGCCGCTGGCGAGTTCGCCGATTTTTCATTACAACAATTACGTGACGCGCATTTGGTCGTGGTCGGAGTTTGCGTTGACGGGTGCGGCGCTGGTTGTTTTATTCACGCAACGCCGCGTTTCGATCAGAGTCATCGTCCTGGGATTCGTTCTCGCGTGGTTGAGCGGAGCGAGCATCTATCTGCGAAACGGCGGAATGATCGATGCCGTGCAAGAAGGGCTGGTGGTTTTTCTGACCTTTTGGGCGGGCACGGTTCTCTTTGAGAGAACGCAGGGGCAAGTGATCGCCGCATTTCAAAATACGCCGATGAGTGTCATTCGCTCGCTGATGTTTGGAATCGTCGTTGCAATTCCATTTGCGGCAATTAACAATTTGTTCTTTTACATGAATTCGGGGACGGTAATTTTCAAGGATGGATGGCGCGCGGCGTTATTGGCGCTCAGCCCTGGCATATCCGAAGAAATTATTTTTCGATATTTCGTCATCGCACTCTGCGCTTGGTTTCTTCAATCGGATTCAAAACAGAGATTGGGTCTGTGGACAGCGATTTTTCTATCGGTGGTGCCGCACAGTCTCAATCATCTGCCCGATTTGTTTCTGACCAACCCCGCGATGGCGGTTTTTATGCTGGCGGCAACGTGTCTCTTGTTCGGATTGCCGATGGCGATTCTGCAAGTGAAACGAAATCTCGAAACAGCCATCGCGTTTCATTGGTTCATCGATTTCGCGCGATTTTTGTTTGGTTATTGATGTTTGAGGGTAAAATGCGGAAACGATCAGTCGGCATCGTATTTTTGTTTGTAACCATCACTCTGCTATTCGCACTCCAATTGCCCGTTTCGGCGGAAACCGATTCTAGCGCGCTGGATACCTATCTCGAAAAATATATTCGCGAGAACAACATCCCAGGGTTGCAAGTTGCAGTTGTCGAAAACGATCACATCGTATACGCGCGTGGATTTGGAATCGCCGATGCGAGTGGGCGAAAGGTGACGCCGCAGACCCCGTTCATTCTTGGCTCGACGAGCAAATCGTTCACGGCGCTGGCAGTCATGCAATTGGTCGATGCGGGGCGCGTCAACCTCGACGCGCCCGTTGTGCAGTATTTGCCCTGGTTCAAACTTGCGGACGAAAAAATATCGGCGGCGATCACGGTGCGCCACTTGCTCAATCACACGAGCGGCATCCCGCGCCATGCGAGCGAAGATTCGCTTTCGGTCAGCGACAACAGCTCCGATGCGCTCGAACGCCAAGTTCGTTCGTTGAGCCAGTTTGCGCCAACGCATCGACCTGGCACGGCGTACGCGTATGCGAATGCGAACTATCAGACCGTAGGGTTGATCGTGCAAGTTGTTTCGGGCGAATCTTTTGAATCCTACGTTCACCGCCACATCTTTGCTCCACTCGCCATGCAGAATAGTTTCATGTCCAAAGTCGAAGCGGAAAAACAGGGACTCGCCGCGGGCTATCGTTATTGGTTTGGCTTGCCGATTCTCGCCGACGATATGCCTTATCCGCGCCAGCATATCCCATCGGGTTTTTATATCAGCACGGCTGAAGATGTGGCTCACGCGTTGATCGCACATCTCAACGATGGAATATACAATGGCAAATCAATCGTCTCGCCGCAAGGCATGGTCGAGTTGCATCGCCCCGCGTTATCGAATTATGCAATGGGCTGGGCATTGAGGAATGGTCTTCTTTCGCACAATGGCTCCGTGCCAGAATTTGGCAGTCAAATTCTGATCGACCCGCAGCGACATTTGGGTGTCGTCGTGCTTTTTAATGTCAACAATGACATGGCAAGCGAAAAACTTTATGCGCTTGCGCCAAATATTCATCGTCTGATGAATGGTGGTGAATCTATTTCGCCTCCGCCCGATAGCGCGTTCATCATCAATTTGTTTTTGCTGATTGGTTTGCTTGTCGTAGAGGTGATCTGGATCATAACATCCGTGCGACAACTGCGCGTATGGTGGGGCAACGCGTCGCGTCGCCCCAGTGCTGTTCGCAGTGCGCTGTTTTTCGGCGTGTCCGTCATTGTCGAGTGGATACTCGTCGCTGTGCTTTGGTCGCAAGTCAACGTGCCGTTTGCGAACGCGTGGCTTTTTCAACCCGACTTGATGTTGTTGGCATTGATCCTGGGATTTCTATTAATAGCGTGGAGTATAGGACGCACAATGCTGGGTGTTGGATGGACGACGAAGAAATGAAAAACTGGCTTGCTGCAAGATATCAAGCCAGTTTTCGTTCAATTAATGTATCTCGAACTCACATTATTTAACCAAAATAGAACTGGGCAAGCTGAGGAAATCGGTTGTTCCATTGTTGACCAAAACACGCTTTTTGGTCGCAGTGTCGTAGATTCCGACAATGAGTTTAGCTTCTCCCTGAAAATCGCTTGAATCCAGGGTTAGCTCATGTCGATCCGCGACATATTCGTCAGGAATCCAACTCCAGATCGGACGGTCTCCTTTGGCTGGAATTTGATCGCTTTGCGCGATGAGCCGATCGTCTTTAGAGACCAATTGCACGAATATCGTATAGTTTTCGTCGATGGCAGCTATGGCGCGCCAATGCAAGGTTATTCTCAGAGGTTTCTCAGGCGCAATATTCGGCTTTTCTATTTCATAGCCAACCAATTCGGCTAGGTTATCAAATCTGGCTCGGACTGAAACATCAACCTTTGGCATTTGCAGCGTTCGCGTGATGGGCGTGATATCGACATCGGCAAGATGCAAACTCTTGCCGCCATCTACCGCGATTTCGAGTCGTGCGGTTCCACCTGGACTAGTCCGCGGCACTGACAATACCCATCGATCTACAACTGACTCGCCGCTTTGCCAGTGACTTGAAGGGTACGAATTATCGTAATTCTTGCCGAATGTCTCGGTCAAAGTTTGATCGGATTTGAGACGCACGCGAATATTATAATCCAGTAAAGGCGCGCCCAGTGCTTTCCATCGAGTCGTGAGGGTTAGTTTCTCTCCTGGCAAGAGGACTTGCTTGTTGATGCCATAGGCATCGAGTTGCAATCCATCGCGCAGTTGAATTCCGGCCGGCGTAAGGTTCGATTCGCGCAGAGAATTGTACGGATCGTGGGTATCGTCTTCCGCGCGATAGACTTGGAATTGACCTAGGTTTACTCGATCATCGTGCGTTCCAACGATCGGTAATCGCTGTGGGTTGTTTTCAGGAAAGACCGCGAGCGCAAGTCGATATGTTCTCGGGGGCGTGCCAAAGGGAACAATGATTTGATAGTAGCTCGGTGTCTCCTCGCCGGGCGACCATTGGTCCGTGTGGCGCAAAGCTGTATCATCGACGTAGAAATCTAGAGTGCTAATGGCGTGTCCCTTCGGATCGATTACAAGAAACGAGGCACGCAGGGGCGATTCGGTTGGTTGAGTCAATCGCCAACGCAATGCCACTGCTAGGGCACCATGGCTGCACGCATTCGGTTCGATACGTGAACCGGTTATTTGAATAGCACCAAAATCAATCTGCGCAGGATCAAATGCATCTGAATTGCCGAGTGCAAGCGACGGGGGTAGAACACGCGGAGCAACAAACGGGGGTCTGAGTTCGTAGACATCAACGTGCAGCCCGCTAGCTTGCCGGTCCACCAAACAGCCATTAGCTTGCAGGAAGGTCGCGAGTACGTGCTTTGTATCGTTTGAATATTCAGGTACTCGGATCCAATAAACGCGCCGCTTGCCGGAGAGCGCGCGCATCAAATCGTTCCACAAAGCAATGCCCTGTTCGTCGGGACGAACGTCAAGGTGCGCCGGAATATTCGATAGGTTACTTGTGCGCAACTGTGGGCTGTCCGAAATCAAAATATCCGCTTGCGTCATTTGGCTAGCCAGGAGGTTCGGGCGTGTGTCGATTTCGAATGTCGCCTCTGCTTTGGTAGAACTGGTAAAAACTGGATAATAGGCAGCCATAAAAAGCAAAACAATGAACGCACCCAAGCTAGCCGGATCAAGTATTCTAAATCGCTTGAACCACGCGAACTGGTCGATGACAATTAGAAAGACTGTGATAGAAAGAAAACCATACGCCCAATTTGCCGTACGATTTGCGATGATAGGTTGTTGTGCCATCGTCAAGCCAAGTGTCAGTATTAGCAAAACAAAACTAGTGAGCGCAAAAACGTGCGACAGATTCCAGCCAGTCACCATGCGGGAACCGGCTTGGGAAGCGATTGAATTCTCTTTGAAAAAATATGCGGTGAACCAGTTCCAAATGATGGAAAGGGCGTAAAAAACAACCAGCCATCGATAAGAAATATTTGGCACATTGAACAAAATCGTAACCAAAACCACTACGAAAGCCAGAGTACTTTTCACGATCACGCGTTGCCATAGGGCGGCAAATGGTGCAAGCTTTCGCGCAATGAAATTCGATGAGGAAATGGTAAAGATCAAGCCAGCAATGCCGCATTGAACTACCCAGGTCAGAGCGGCGGGTAAAGGAACTAGCGCGAATTTCCACTCGAGAACATTGGTCAGAGCGACAACAACGATTCCAATGCAGAATTGCAAAACCAATCTTTGTCTGGCGCGTTTACGTGCATCAATGACGGACAATCTTGCGCCTCACTTTCCAAAATACCAATCCGATCAACGCCAACGTAAAGCCTACAAACGAGCTCAAAGCTACGATTGTTCCGCCTTCATACAATCGTTGTGGCACAAACTCGATGACAACATCATACTGGCCTAGTTTGTCGATATACCAACTATTCGCAAATCCATTTACGAGGAAATGATTTGAATCTGATATTGGCTGGTTTCTGTCAAGCCATGCACTCAACACACTTGACTGTTCATACCATGACAACGTGTGGCGATCATCCGTTGCGATGAAAGCTTGCCAATCGGCGCTAAAAGCTTCGCTGAACACGAGGAAAAATGGCGTAGTTGCATCTTCTACGTGTGCCACAAACCGGGCGGGGCTGATCTGTCGAAATGTGAGGGTGGGTATCTCTTTCGCGGTCAGTTTGAAATTTGCGGGTGCAATTTCCAGCGTATCGATTTGATAAGGTGACAGCGCGTCAGCGTAACCTGTCGAGAAGGTATGGCTACCAGGTTTCAATTCCAAAGGTGCAGTAGAAAACCATTTTCCGCTGCGATCGGCTCTTGCGGGAATTGGAGATAGTGTTACAGGTTTGTCATCGACGCGGAGATTCGGGGGAGGCGGCTGGCTTTCGCTGTATGGACGAAAGGTGTGGCGCACCACTCGAAATTGGGGGAGGGTTAGTGTTGTCCCGCGCGCAATATTTGAACCACGCAATGAGCTAATAACTGCATCCAACTGAGCATTGTGCAAATCTGGTTGAGGAGGCACATCAAAAATCAAGGTGCCTTCAGAAAACTGGGGCAGGAATCGCGTGCCTAACGACAAAATTCGAGGGTTGCCTTGTGCATCTGTCCCATTCAATTGCCAATCGGCTGACAATGCATTGGGTCCATCCACTTGGTAATCGACCACAAATTTGGATGGTTCTTTGAGCATGGAATCTGATAATGAGCGAGTTGTACGCACAGAGATATTTTGCCTTGGCACAAAATCGAAGGTGAGCGACGGTTTTGCGGATTGGTCTGGTCGAACTGATGTAATTGCCGCTGCGGAGAGATCAATGGGTAACATGCGCGAATTATCAGAGACAAAAATCAGCTCTCCAAAGTCGTAGGCGTACAAACCATCTTGATTATTCCGTTGCATATCGGCATTGGGGCGCTTGGTGAGACGAATCGTCAGATTGACTACTCTATAATTGGAATGGACCGGAAAGGCGTCTCTGACGCCAGCTAGGAGTGAAGTCTGGCTTGATGCAAGCTCGGTTTTTGGTACGAGCGGTAACACAAAAGTATCTTGAACATTGTTGCTGCCATCCCAATTCAAACCCAGTCGAATTTCGATCATTTGAACGCTAGGGTCTTCCACACGCGTCGTGATCTTGAAATTCGGAAAAGCGTCCAAATCGAATGGCGAAAAACTTTTCGATATATCGACTGAACTTGGTTGAATAGCATTCAACCAAACATGTCCATGGAGTATTCCGTTTTGCTCACGTCGAAGATCATAAAGCGAGTCTGAATTTAGAGTGAACTCGTCGGACCCGGTCTCAGTATATTTCGACTCTGTTTTCCATTGATTGGAATTGGGAATTTCATGAAGCAATTCGACGGTTTGAGTAAACATCATGCCGGCGTCAGTCGCGAACGGCGCTAGCTGTGGTTCTGCGCTGGCACGAATGATAAATGAATCAGTTACTGAGGTCGTGAATACTCCGGTTGCTTTAGGTAAGTTTGAAGAAACAGAAGAAAGGTATATGGTATTGGACCACTGCGTCCCGCTAACAATAGGGGATGGCGTATCTTCAATGTTAGGTAATTGCAAATTGAGGGGCATGATTACTGCTTCAGAATTCTTTGCCAAAAAAGGCAAACTTGAGGGTGCTTGATTCGAAGTAAAAAACAACGCTGGTGATTCAGCGAAGTAAGGTGTAGTAGCAAGAGTTGCCAGCAGATTGCTCGAACCGTCAATCAGCACCGGCGATTGCGCGGCATAGATGCGCGGCAGATACGCCGTGTTTTCGTAAACGCGCGTGCCCGTAAAAGGTACCGTTACCGGGACGAAATCTTGTTGGCTTGCGATCCGTGCATCGTAGATCGGGCCATACGCCATGCGCGCCTTGTATTTGGCGAGATACGGCTCATTCTCAAAAAGCCGAGCGTAAGGATAAACGAGATATTGAACCGCCGCTAATCCCAAGATTTTGCCCGACCGCGTGTTCGTCGAAGGCAAACTATAATCCGATGCAGATTGCCATGCGCGAGGGTTGCGATTGGGCGCAACAAAACGAAGGCGCGGAGGAATAGAACCCACATCCCAAATCCACGCTGCTTCCATCGGGGACCATGAATACCATGGCGGCGGCAGCAGGATCCGGGAGCTATTCGGATTGACCTTCAAGAAATCATACAGTGCTTGATCGCTTGGGGTAACCGAATATTGATTGAGCGCATAATCGTCCAAGCCCGGACGCGAAATGTCTCCTAGAAGAAAAGGCGATGCGCCAATCACTAGACCGCCGCCGACAAGGCAAGCAAAGCCAAACCGTATCGGTAGGAAGGATGTCACTCTGGGTAGTACGCTTGCGACCCACCACGTAAATTGTTGCAGCGCCCATGCCAAGAGTGGCGCATAAGCAATTGCCACCAATGGATAAGCCCGATTCGTCGATCCAAACTCTGCCCATACCGGCGGTGCAATTGTTTTCAATACTTGATAGAATATCGTGCTGGGCAAGTTCTGATTGCCGGTCACCATCGTCACGCCGATAAACCCAAGGATCACCAATTCGATGATGTAGGGTTCTGTCCTGCGCTTTAATAGGAGTAGTCCGAATACAATTATTGGAACGATCAGACTGGACCATGTCCATAAATCGGATAGCGCCGCAGGCACCGGAAAAAAATACTCCACGCGTCTCATAAAATTCTGATTCGCGGAAAAACGAAACGCGTCGAATGTTCTTTGACTTTGAACATCGAGAGACAACTTGCGATACTCGAGCATTCCGCCCAAAGTCACCTGCTCACTGGGCATTTCCGGAATACTCCCATGAAAAATCGTTCCGGACGAAAGATAGTCTTTGCCAAATGGAATCACCCAACCTACATTCAGTAATCCGCCGATGAAAAACAGGACGACCAAAGCGATGAGCAGTCGATTGGAGAATTTTTGGAGCATGCCCATACCTAAGAGCACAACCACTACGATGGAAGCTATCACCAGGGTGCTTTGATGCAGCGCTTGCTCTATCCCAAGAATCAGCCCGGTCAAAATGATATAGCCAGCCGGCAGGTTTCCGGATTCGTGGACGAAACGGATAATACGGAAAGCAAAAAGGACTAGTAGCGGCAATAGAACATATCCGAGGAGAATCGGCAAATGTCCCATAAGAAGGCGACTATAGACGACCGGCGAAAACATGTAGAGCACCGCTGCGACACAACTCCAAAAGACACTCAAGCGCATACTCTTGCGTGCCAACCAGTACATCGAAATCGCGGCTCCCCAAACCAACAGGACGCTGAGTATTTTGCTTTCAAACTCTCCGCCTAAAAGGGTAAATGGAAGAGTAAACAAATGAAAGAATGGATTATTGACTGGAGCATATTCCCCACCGCCGAAGAGATTCTGCCATGACGAAAACTGTAAAATAACTTGCACCCAGGCCTGATCTGGAAATGCTTGGATAGACCAATCCCACATACTGTTGATAATACCCGGCGTCAACAGGACATTTCGCAGAGCAAATAGGGTTAGCAGCAAAAAGAACAGGGCTGCCCAGAAATCCGTTTTCAATTCGGAAAACGGGTTTCTCTGATTGCTTGGTGTATTCACGCTGCCTTCTCTACTTCCGTACCAAATTCGCCTTGAATTCGGGCGATGATATCGCTCGCCCGCTTGTCCCAATCCCACTGTTCTGCAAGATCGAGCGCATCCTGGCTGGTGTATATATATAATTCTGAATCGTCGAGTAAATTAAGCACGAGTTGCGCAAAAGCATTCAAATCCGCGATGGGTGCTTTGAGCATTCCTTGCGGATAATAAGTCTTCAAAGCCGGTAGATCGAACCCGACCGCCGGCAATCCACAGGCCATCCCTTCGATGGCTGCCATGCCACCACTATCATAAATCGCAGGGTGTAGAAAAAGACGGCTCGACTTGAGAATACGATATTTTGCTTCGCCATCTGTAAAACCATAAAGATCAATATTGTTTTGTAGGTTGAAGTGCTCAATCTCCTGACGCATCTGCGGCTCTAACGAACCTTCGCCAATGATGGCGAGACGCGCATTCGGCTTGACTTGCCGAACGCGGTCCCATATATCGATCAATTCGATCACGCCTTTCTGGGGATGAAAGCGACCGACAAATGCTGCATCGTATTTGACGATTTCCGGCTTGGGCACGCGCTGTGCCTCTTTCAAATCTACGCCGCCCTGAATTGCGATCACACGATTGGGGCTGAAACCGCGATTCATAAAATACTGTCGGTCCGGTTCGCTCGTCACAAAAACCATAGCGGCATAATGTCGGATCAGCCATTCGGGTATGCGCTGAGACAGATAATATAACATCGTCTTCAAATCCGGAAGCCGAAAACCCCGGCGATAGTTCCCGCGAAATCCTTTGAAGGGATTGGGCGCAAAAAGATAGAGGGATGCGATCCATGGCACATTCAGTCGACGTGCCATCAAGAACCCAGGAAGAGAATCGGGCAAAAAATCGGAAGCGGAATAAACGACCGTATTGGGATTGACAGTTTTGGAAATTCGTAACGCTTCGATACATCCGCGGAGAGTACGGATCAGATAGAGGAGAGCGAAACCTAGCTTGCGGAAGCGAGCTACCGACCAAATCACATAGCGCACATTGTCCAGATGATTGCGTCGATAAAGCTCACCGCCCTCTTCCCAAACGAAGAGGGTAATCGAGTGTCCGTGACCAGCCCACCGGCGAGCGCATTCGATCAAGATGCGGTCGCCGCCACTCATGCCTGCGCCAAATGTAGTGTTCGCGACGATATGAAGCTGCATAATTCTCTTAAGTATTACTTTGCACTTGCTAGAAACGCGTACTCGCGCACAAACCATTTTGATCGAAACACGTTCGCGTTCAACCAGATAATCAAGCGGTTGCGGACAGACCGGTCGGGAAGCGGCGGCGGAATTTTGCCATAGTCGGTTGAATGAACGCCTTCGTGGATCAGCCACTCGCGTTCTACTTGAATCCCGCTTTGACCAATCATGACCTTGAATTCGTCCGGCGTGAAGGTAAACGGATGCGCGACATTTCGAAGAAACGAAATACGCTCGCCAATTTTCTTGACGAAGGTGACAAAAGGCGCATACGTGTAGAGACTGATAAAGAACTTTCCGTTTGGCTTGACGGTGCGGTGCATTTCTGCAAGCACTTGGGCCGGATATTGGGTATGATCGAGCACATTGCGACAGACCGCAACATCGAAACAGGACTTGGCGAAAGGCATCTCTTCGCCTCGCGCGGTCATAAGGTTAGTGTTATCCTGAGCAATTGTTTGCGCCTGATGAAGGTTATACAGGAGCGGATCAAACGCATATCGCCGTCCCTGTTTGAACAACCGGGTGATGATGGTTGGACCACATCCCACATCCAGAATCATTGTGTCCTGAGTCAATCCCAGCGAATGTTCAAGCTCGGCGAAAACTTTCTGGTACTTGTTTACAATTTCATGCCACTCGGCTTCTACAATGCCTTGATGATTCCACTCTGATTCTTCGAGAGCTTGTGCGGCGTGCCATCGTTCTTGACTGATTCGACCAAACATTCAATCTCCTTTTGACGCACGGGTTGCCTGCGCCGCCAAGCACATCGACGACTCGGTTAAACTGTCAAATCCATCGTTGAACCTGTCGATTGTATTCACCATGGCTTGAAGCAGATGAATCGGGTTGAAGGTCGAGCGTTCGCTTTTCTGCCATGCGAACTTGTCCATCGAATCGCGAACCGAACTCGAATGCGGAAGAAAACGAAAAACAATCGCCTTGCCAAAATAGAGAATGTTGTGCGTAAAGGGCAAGCAGTAATGAACAAGACCTTTCATGGCACAGACCCGGTAGCCCGCTTTTTCAAGTACCTGGCGTAGTTCGTTGGGATAGTAAAGTCGCAGATGCATTGCCCAGATTCCGCCAAGAAAACCGCGATCTTTTGAAAAGTGCCCTAGCCCCAGCGCCTCGCGCATTTTGTTCAGCGGATCCCAAAACAGCGGATAGTTATGGTTCGGCACAGTGATCGCCAACGTTCCTTGGGGCTTGAGGACTCGCGCAATTTCGCGCAGCGCACCAGACTCATCCGGCAAATGCTCAAGCACTTCGGAAAAAATTATTTTGTCGAAGCATTCACCCGCAAAGGGCAGATGAAAAATGTTTCCTTGCATGGCAAGTTGTTGCTCTTTAATCAAACGTTGCGCTGCAGGAATCAACAAACTCCAGTCATGATCAATCCCATAGACCTTGCAATTGAATAGCGCGCCCAGCGCGCTCAAATAAAAGCCGTCGCCGCATCCGCAGTCTAACACGACATCGCCGGGTTGAATGGCGAGATATTCTAGGATAGTTCGCACCCGATGTTTGAGTCCCATGTCGCCCACGTGCGAAAGGACCTGATTCAATTTCTCTTCATTAATTGCCACGGCTATCCTCGTAACTTGCAACAATCACTTGAACATTTTTTTCGCTGAAATGCTCTAGGGCGTATTGACGACATCGTTTTCTCGACTCCTCGGACTGGCAGGTGTTGGGTTGAAGGGTCAAGTTCTGAACAAGGTTTTCGACCGTCGGTTCGATTAACGTAGCGACGGAATGATCTAAAAAATCCGGCAAGCATCCTCTCTTTGATGCGATGACGGGCGTGCCGCAAGCGAGGGCTTCTAGGTAGACACCGGCAAAACCTTCGTCATACAGAGGAAGCGAAACAAAGACATCCGCGGCATTGTAATACTCGACTAATTTGTCACTGTCGGAAATCGAGCCGACGTAATTGACGTTGGCATTCTGTGTAGCGCAATCAACCACCGCGTCCTTGACGGGGCCATCGCCCGCGATGATGAATTGAATGTGCGGTAAAGACTTAGCTGCTTCCAAAATCAGCAAGACGCCCTTCTTTTCCAGCAATCGTCCGGCAAACAGAACGGTCACTCCACTAACGCCTAGACTGGATCGAATCGCAGTGCGATCCAGTGGACGATAGACATCTAAATCGATCCAATTAGGATGGACTCTGATTTTTTTCGGATCGAGTCCAATCGAAATCAACTCTTGGCGCGACGGTTCGCCGACTGCGAGTATACTATCCGCCGATCCCAAAAGCCATTTGTTCAGCAACGCCAATATTTTCCGATTCTCGAACTGGTAAATGGCATGGGTACTGATTATGGTTCTTTTGGAATGGATTCTTGCCAGTATCTTGGCAATCGCCGCCGCAACCAGCCCATGCGCATGAATATAGTCGATTTCCCGATAATGACGGAGATAGAAGAACAAACACTTGCCAAACAGACCTGGGAACAGATACAAAAAAATGAGCGGGAAAAACGGTTCGAGTTTGGTGAACCATCCATTTCCAAACCAACTCACTCGATGAATTTCGAGGTTGTCACGCTTGTCAATGGACTTGCCGCGCGCTCGCGTGGTCAGTGGCTGATAGGTGAGCAGAAAAACTCGATAGTTGTGATCAACCAGATAGTTGGTCAACTTTTCAAGATGCGATTCGACTCCGCCCAAGTTCGGTTTGGCAAAGGGGCAGATCATCAAAACTGTTTTGGAAAAACTAGCCATCTATTGTTTCCACTCGGCGCGTGATTGGGTTTGCATGCCGAAGAGAAAGGCGCGGATCGTTTCACTGCCGTACGTCGCCAGCGTAATCCAACACGCCAGAGGATGAAATAGCCACGCCACATCCGGCTTGCGTTTCCAACCGCGTGCGCTTTGCATGACAAGCGGCAAGACAAACACGCACGAAAGGATAAACTTGACCAGCCCTGCGCGATTCGTTTTTTGCCATTGATATTTTCGTAATCCGAATGCGCGATAGTAAAGATAATCATTCACGCGCCTTTGTTGCTTGCGCACAAAGGTCGTTACGCTGCCGGAAAATATATGGACGATCCCAACTTTGACTTTACCGACCTGGCACTTGGTCTTGCTTGCCAATTCATGCACAACATCGATGTCAAAAAAATAATCTTGGGTTTGCCATTCCGTCAGTGCAGTGCGACGCACTAGAAAGCCGTTTGCTCCAATGGTCGGCAGGTAAGGTGGCTGTAGGGTGGCTTTAAGATAACTTGATTGATCTACTATTTCCACCGGCATTTCGGTCCATTCGCCGGTCAAGGTGCAGTATCGATCATAGTTTCCAAGAAAAAGACACAATGGATCGTTCATGCCCATCAGTGCGCAGTAGCGGGTGATGTAACTATCTTCCTTGCGATAAGTATATTCGAGCGGCTCTGTCCCAACAATTTCTTCATCCGCAAAAGGCGCAATCATCCGGCTCAGCCAGTCAGTTGTTGGCAAGATATTGTCCGAATCAATAAACGCGACAATCTCGCCTGTTGCGTGTTGGAGCGCAACTGCTTTTCCAGCTTCGCCGGTCTTGAGTGGATTGGGGAAAATACTTGACGTGTAACGCCGTGCGATGGCAAGCGTCTCATCGGTTGAGCCGCCATCGGCAATGATAATCTCGACCTGGTCCGATGGATAATCTTGGGCGGCAATCGATTCAAGACACTGTTGCAATACTCGTTCTGAATTGAGCGTGGGAATAAGAATTGAAATAGAAGGCATGCGGTGAATTTGGGTGGTTATCTTCAACTCGATCAGACTACTTGGCTCCGCTCGTTTGCTTTTTCTTGAAATCCATCAAATGTCCCAATACTTTGACCCCGGCCGACGCGAGGAACTTGACATCTTCTAGGTTGCGGACCGAAACGATTTGGCGTGCGATAAACTGGGGTGACATGAATGCGGTATATAGTTGTTGCACATAGCCACGCACTTGCTCATCGCTAATCGGATTGAGCATCACCGACTCGCGCATATCGTAACGGTCCCAGTCTTCCGTTTTGAGCCAGCCATTCTCTTTACACTGATAATATAGCGGGGTGCCGGGATAGGGCACGACGATGGTGCCTTGTAAGGTATCGACTAGTCCTTTTGCAAAAAGGTCATGCACGAAATCGATGGTATGTTGTGAATCGTCGGCGGTCTCCCAAGGATAGCCAATCATCACGGTTAGGTGTGGAGCTAACCCAGCTCCTTTTGCCCAGCGTAGTTCCTCTTCGATCTTGTTTGCTTGTACGCCTTTATCAAGTCGATCCAGTGTCTTTTGATTGCCTGATTCAAGACCATACAATACAAATCGGAAACCGGCATTGCCCATCAAATCGTATTGCTCTTGATTGAGCAAATTGAATCGCATGTTGTGACCGAAACGCACGTGTTTGTTGTAACCACACTCAATCATCCCCTGACAGAATTTTTTGAGCCATGCTCCGGCAGGCAATGTACCCGTATCGTCAAAAATTTCGCGCACGCCTAACCCAATAAGCGATTCAACTTCGTTGAGCGTCCGTTCGGGCGAATGGATCCGGTAACTTCCCTGCGGATAGAGATTAAACTCCCACACACAAAAAGTGCATCGCCCCCACCAACAATCGCGTCCGACGTACGTATATGTTCCAGGTGTGTAGCGATAATTGCCGTTCTCGTAGGCGTAGAGTTTCCACTTGGTAAGCGCGCGGTCGATCATGGGTAGATCGTCGAGGCGATGATTCTTCATGTCTTGCGCGCCAGAATTTTTCAGCGTGTCCGCGTTCGCGTCGCGCCACCAGATGCCGCCTTCCAGATCGGTTCCACGATTGAGATGATTCGCCAACGAGAGTGAAAGAAAATCATAGTCGCCACCGGTCAAAATATAATCGACCGGGCAGTTCGTCAACGTTTCCTGGGGATTCCACGAAACATGATCGCCAAACAGTGCAATCGTCATTTGAGGAAAATGTTGCTTGAGGTCAGCGACAGTTTTCCAATGACTTTTGACGACCGGCGTTTTCGTTTCCATGATGAGGACATTAGGTTGTTCGCGTTCCAGTTCGGCGATGAATTGTGCGAATGTCCAGCGTTCGGCGATCCCGTCCAGCCAGAGAACGTCGTAGCCATTAGCGTGAAGCAAGCTGGCAGCGGATGCCGGGACCATCGGATAGACGTACGTCGGCGCGTTAAAATATTGAAACTGTCGATTCTGCGACAAGAGCGGCGTGCCCTTGGGCGATTCGATCGGTGGATATGCAATAGCGATTTTCATCGCGGATTCTCCTGTTTTTGTGCCCACACTTCCATTACCGGACTGTCGTGCGTGAATGGATTTAAGCGATTGATCACAGTCGCTCCAAGCAGAATTGGTGTGGCTAGAGCCAGCATGAGTTTCCAATTCTGTTTGAATCGATGTGAACTCATCAATGCTGATTGTGCGCTGTGAACCATCCCTAGCGGAAAGTCTAGGGCGAAAAGATTCTTCCTGGTAACCCGAAATTTCATTTTCTCCAAAATCGCGCACAGAGTAGCGGGAGCATAATGAAAGACATGCACGGGCGATTCTAGATGGAAGCAGTTTTCTTTGAACAACCGGAACTCGGAGCAGTCGCTATTGGGAACGACCAAAACGAGCGTGCCTGTGTCTTTTAGCACTCTGCGAATTCTTGCTAACTCGGCGAGTGGATCATACACATGTTCAAACACATGCCACAGCGTAACAAGATCAAAATGGGAATCGGGGAATTGACACTCTTCCAGGCTCGCGTTGAACACATTTTGACCCAGTCGCTGTGTTGCCAGATGACATGCTGCCGCAGACGAATCGATACCGACTGTTTTCCAACCACGCTGCTGCATCCGAAAAAGAAACTCGCCGCTTCCGTACCCCATATCCAAGACGGTACTGCCCGGATTCTGAAAAGCACGCGTTAACTCGGTCACTTTGGCGTTGAGGAGTGTGGCTGATAACCAAGTCGCCAAACGATTTGCCTCGCGAACGGCATAGTATGTTTCATCGTAGCACAAACTCAGGTCTTCTTTCGCGAGTCTGGGGTTATTGTAAATCAAGCCACATTGATTACAACGCACCATCGTGAATCGATGGTCGTGATAACAGCGCATTCCTGGTGATTCGAACAGCAAAGATGAATTGTCGATTTCGCAGATAGGGCAAACAATCGATTCAAGCGGCTTGATTGGCATAAATGTTTCTAATCGAGAGGGTCGCGGTGAACACCGTTCTACCGAGTCGCTCGATCTGGAATTACTCGCTCTCTTCACTCAAGCGCAGCGAAAGTAATCCCGCTACGAACCATACTCCGTAGACCAAATGCGTTGCGATTATACCCAAGCCTGTGAGAAGCGTCAATTGAAAGCCACGACTTGACGCTCGTGCTGAGGTAAACACCGCGGCAACATAAGCAACCATTCCAACAGTGTATACAAACCAAAAGCCAGGAAAGAAGAGGGAAAAGATGATGCCTATACCAAAGCCAATGACGAGGAACGTTGGCAAGAAATAGGATGGGCGCAACGACGTTTGCGGGAAACGCTTGGCGAAATAGCCGCGATGCAACGCATAACTGCGAACTTGGTTGAGGTGTCCAGCAAACAATGGACGCCGATGATGAAACACGATCACGTCCGGCGCATAAATGATTTTCAGACCACGCTTCACAATATCGAGACAGAGTTTGGTGTCTTCGCCGGGCCAGAACGTCGTATCGAACCCGCCGATGCTTTCAAACACGGTACGGCGCACAAGCAGATTGCAGGTTGGATAATCATCGACCGCTTTGGTTTCTTTCGGCAGATAACGATAGGCATAATTGCCGCCACCGAGAAACGAAGCATAGACATTCCCACTGGCTTGTTGGCGCAAACTATCGGAAGCCGGCGTAACCGCTGGTCCCCCAATTGCTCCGATCTGAGGATCATTAAAATATTTGACGGAATTCTTCAGCCAGTTGCAGTCTGGATACGTATCATCGTCAAGAAAAGCGAGAATGTCACCAGTTGCATGTGGTAGCGCAAGATCGCGTTTAGCTCCGGGTCCCACTGCACCTGTCGCAATCGCGTTTACGTCTTTGCCCCATCCATCGAATGGTTCATCCGGTAAGACGATGATTTCGTAATCATCATAATCAACTTGTTTCAAGGCAGCCAGTGTCTCACGAATGTAGGCGTTGTCACTCTTTAATGGAATGACGATAGAGAATCTCATTGGTCTTTTCGTTCCACCAAGTCAGTTCTGCCCTTTCGACCGAATGCAGAAACAATTTGCTTATTGAGCTGAATAACAGCTGTAACCATTATCCCTATTCCCCCGATCAACAGAATCATGTCACGTATATTGCGGTCAAGAAATCGCAAGAGTAACAAGTCGACCACACGATCAAGGGGCGAAGGTAGCGCAAAATTGTTGAGTTGATGACCAATGCTGACGCTGGCTGCGACCAAGCCTAGCACTAAGGTCGCAATCCAAAATTTAGTTGACCAACTAGGACTGAGCCAATTCCAAAAACTAGTCCAATAGAATACTCGCCAAGTATCCACGGCTACATCAATGCTAGCACGCAGAACGCGGAGGGGGTGTCTATCTGTCTTGTCGAAATTTAAAACGATAGGGGCTTCAACAATTTTGTAGCCGAAAAGATGCGCGCCCACCAAAAGTTCGAGGTCGAAGGCAAATCCTTCAATCCGGACATTCGGCAATACTTGTTCCAGTACTTCACGCCGGAAAAGTTTGATGCCCGTTTGAGTATCGTGAATCGGCAAGCCAAAAAGAAAATGCACCATAAAAAAATAGCTGCGGCTTACCAATCGCCGTACCATCGGATACTCAAGTTTAGAGTCCGGATGCAGTTTCGATCCAATCACCACATCCGCATGAGCGCGATCCAGCGCATCCATAAAGGTCAGCAATTGATGCGGATGCAAATCTGAATCGGCATCGAGAAAAGCGACTAATGCGCCGGTGGAATGCGCCACGCCCTGTTTCAGCGCGTAACCCTTGCCATGATTGGGTAAATAGTGGACCACGCGCACGCGCGAGTTTTCCGCTTCGATCTGGCGCGCCTGCACCAACGTATCATCTGTGCTTCCATCATCGACTAAAATGATTTCGTAATCGCAGCCGTTGAGAGCAGTGGCAATTTCGCGCAAGCTGCTGACCACTCCATTGCGTTCATTGAACGCCGGGACAACAACTGAGAGATTAGGCGGATTCATTGGTCCTATGCCGAATTGCCATGGCTAATCCCAGTCCGCCTAGCCATGCCTCGCTGACGATCAAGATAAATAAAGCTCCCATTGCCAGAATCAATATAACCTGGGCTAAAGTTGTATGAAAGAGCATTAGCATAACTAGCACTAGTATCGCCGCCCCGGCAACAAGCCAGACAAAACGAGCCTCCTCCTGAGAAATGTACAGAATCAAAAGCAATTGCACTAGGGCGTACAGTCCCATCGCCGCACCGTACCCGCCGACCAAGGGAATGCTCGAAGCAAATTGGGATCCAAAGAGAATTTCTACTGCCGGCTCAGCCAAAATCGCTAGAGTGATAGCTATTGCCCCACACAACAAAAGAGAAACTAGCATGGCTTTGCGAGCAATGCCTACTGTGCTTTGTCCCAGGGCGAACCGTTGAGCTGTTTTTGGAAACATGAGTGTGGTTACCGCTGTCGGCAAAAATAAAATTGTTTTGCCGAGGACCGATGCGGCTGAATAGTACCCTGATTCTTCGGGTGAAAAATAATGTCTGACGATGATCAAATCGACGTTTGTCAGAATGGAAAAAGCCAACGTGCCTAGAAAAACAATACCTGTGAACCGCGAAATAGTCTTAATTTCCAAGCCATGCCCATTATGTTGGGTCCGCAAAATATCTCGCAGACAAAATAGACAAATCGCCAACAGTGTTCCGATCATAACCGTCGATGCGCCAATCGCGCCAACGGCTCCCAGTCCGAGATGGACAAGAATAATGGCGGCTATCAATCGGAGTAGAGGCCCTAGAACGCCGCCTGCGGCGAGTGCATCGAACCTTTGTAAGCCTTGAAGTACACCCATCGTTGCCATTACTGCACCAGTGACCGGGAAAGACACTGCCATCGCAATCACCGGCTCAATAGCAGGAACATTTAAATAGGCGGCTATTCTTCCGCTCATAACGACTGTTATCAGGAATACAACCCCACCTGCAACTGACAATTGTAGCAGAGTGTCATGCAGTAACGCGGCAACGCGATCTAATTTGCTGTGCGCGTAGAAAGTGGAAGTGTATTGCGTAATGACAGTCTGTGCAATGTTGCCGGGCACAGTCACAATTACCGAAAGTGCCAACATGGCGGTGACTAGACTATAGTCCGATGGACCGATTAGGCGGCTAACGTAGAAATGGAAGATGTATTGCAGCAAGTAGCCGACCGAATTGGCAGAGGTTAAGATAATTCCCTGCTGCATCGTGCGATTTGAAAAGAGCCGCTCCGAGATGCTCACTGATGAATTTCCTCGATACAAGTTTTGCGTCGTGATTATATCCCAAATGCCACAAGGCACCAAGCCAAGCGCCGTCGCTCGCTTGTCAACCCACCATAATCTAAATTGACTTTGTGGTGCGTATCCTGAATATTTTTCCATCGATGCGCATTATTGGATTGTTTCAGCGTTAGAGTCTTCAACGCAGATCCGGTTGCGACCGCTCGACTTTGCGATAGAGAGCACGATCAACCGCATCGCGCATTGGGCATTAATTCTGAAATTGCTCCCAGTGACAGTATAGAGTGTGGGCGCAGGATAGGATTGGTGATAGAGAAGTAAAAAACTGGCTTGCTATCTTGCAGCAAGCCAGTTGGATTCCGGACATCGAAGATTAGAGATGCGAGATGACGGGTGTGCCAATGTCGGCGAAATCGTAGAACCATTTCGCATCGTCGATAGTGAGATTCACGCAGCCGTGACTCATCGGCGTGCCAAAGTTGTGGTGCCAATAGGTGCCGTGGATCGCGTATGCTCCGGTGAAATACATGACCCATGGAACGCCGGGTAGATAATAACCGGGACCACTCATCGCCTGCGATTGAATCTTGGTCTTGATCGCATAATGTCCAATCGGCGTGGGCGTCCACGCGACGCCTGTCGATACGAGGACGGATTTGAGTGGCGTGCTGCCTTGATAGGCGGTAATCGTTTGCTTACTAATGTTGATATCGATCCATTTGCCCGTCGTAGATGGGGCAGGCGCAGGGTTGGGGCGGGTAGGGGGATTGGCGACCGGCGCGGTGGGCGGTTGAATCGTCGTTGGCGGGGTGCGTCCTGGGACGTTCAAGCGTTGACCCGAATAAATGAAATTTGGATTGTAGAGTCCATTCGTTCGCATCAACTCGGCGACGGTGGTGCCGAATCGTCCGGCGATGATCGCCAGCGAATCGCCCGGAACAACGGTGTAGACGTTGCTGGTTGATTGAACTGGGGCAGGAACGCTGGGCGCAGAACTGGAAGGCGGAATCATAATGCGCTGACCGGCGTAAATGAAATTTGCGTTGGGGATGCCATTCGCGCGTATCAACGCATCGACACTTGTGCCAGTGCGGGCGGCTATTTTGTATAAGGTATCGCCGTAGCTGACGACGACAAAATTCGGACTGGCGGCAGCAGCCGGGCGAGCCAGTGCCGCGATCGTACCAAAAACTACGAGCAGTATTAGGACGCGCATCGAGTACTTCATCGAAAACTCCTCGCTATTGGTCTTATGTGACTATATCTTATCACACTTGATTCGATTTTTCAACTACATTTTGAATACCTGGATGATTCCAGAGAGTAGGGCGTCTTGCTCGGCCGGCAAAACCGTGCGCGGATCGAGAATGATGCGATTTTCTTCGATACGTGCGACGATGGGGGGATTCGTTCGCCGCAAACGCGCTGCAAAATCGTCCGGCGATGCAACCGCGATGGCGACTGCGCGCGATGGAAGCGTTTCACCCGGCAGCGAGCCGCCGCCAATGGTTGATTCGGTATCGACGATGGACGCCTCGATTTTCGCGTCGGCGAGTTGCTCCACGATTTTATGCGCACGTGCGTCGAGTTCTTCGCGCGTGGCGGCAATCATCGACCAGATCGGAATCTTTTTGATCGCCTCATTTTTGAGATAGTGCAACAGCGTCGCTTGCAGTCCCGCCAGTGTCACTTTATCGACCCGGAGTGCGCGCGTTAGCGGATGTTTTTTCAGCGCATCGATTGCATTTTTCTTGCCAATAATAATTCCGGCTTGCGGTCCACCCAGCAATTTGTCGCCGCTAATCGAAACGAGGTCTGCGCCCGCCGCGAGCGATTCTTGCGGCATCGGTTCATGCGCTAGTCCGTACGTCGTCGTGTCGATGAGCGCGCCGCTGCCGAGATCGTCTGCGCACAGCAGATTTTTTTCGTGTGCGAGCGATGCAAGCTCTTCGAGCGAAGCTTCATGCGTGAAACCGACCATCTTGAAATTCGACGTGTGCACCCGCATGAGCAGCGCGGTTTCATCGGAGATGACACGCGCATAATCGGCAATATACGTTCGATTCGTCGTGCCAACTTCGACGAGCGCTGCGCCAGATTGTTTCATCACTTCGGGCACGCGAAAGCCGCCGCCAATTTCGACGAGTTGTCCGCGCGAGATAATGACTTGCTTGCCGCGCGCGAACGTCGCGAGAATGAGCATTACGGCGGCGGCGTTATTGTTCACGACGACTGCTGCTTCTGCGCCGGTCAAGCGCATGATGATCGATTCGGCGTGAGCGTGGCGCGAGCCGCGTTCACCCGCATCAAGATCGTACTCCAAGTTAGAGTAACCTTGTGCAGCCGTTTTCATCGCCGCGATGGTGTCGTCGGACAGCGGCGCGCGTCCCAGGTTGGTGTGAATGATAACGCCGGTCGCGTTGATCACCGGCACGAGCGATGGACGCACGGCGCGTTCCGCGCGCTGGCGCACATTGTCGATCAAGAGCGCGGGCATGGGCGCATCGGCCCCGTTGAGAATTTCCTGGCGCGTCGCGTCCAACGTCGCGCGGCACGCATCGACGATGACGGCGTGTCCGTAGCGTTGAGCGAGGTCGCGCAGGGTGTGGTCTTGCATGAGCGAATCGACGGAAGGCAGTTGGCGGAGTTGGTCTTGTTTCATCGATGATATTGTAACGCGAATGAAAAACCAGGTCAACTCCGCACATCACCGGTAAATAGAAAAGTGGAGCCGAGTCGTCTCAGCTCCACTTTACCTTGTCTTCGATAGTTATTCGCGAGAGGGTAGTGGTAACCGGTCCCGATTGAACTGCGGAGTGGACAAAAGCGGCAGGTCGATGGGGGCAGGCGACCCGGCGGCAAAGATGATCGTGCGATAGTAATACGACTGACCATAGCCACCGTCGAGACTATAAACTCCCACTAGCCACCCGTAGGTTACTCCAGTATAAAAACCGGAGGGTCTGCTGTTGACCGTGTAATTGTTCACGTAACCTAGCGGGGATGTATACGCCCATGGATTACTATCCGCGGGGTCAAAAAGGTTGTACTCGTAACTATCCGAGGTGGTTGCGGTTCGCCGAGTCCAATAGAACGTGTACGGCAGCGTAACCGTGGATCCACTACCGGGAGAGGATAGCGGAATGTTGGCAAGATCAAAGTCACCAATTGCCACATTGGTGCCCGCAGTATACGATGTGAGTGATTGAGTCCACCATCCGGATAAACGGCTCGAGGTACTAGAATTGCTATAGCGCACATAGTACTGTTGACCGCCGCTCAGACTGGGTACGCCGGTGAACGAATAGTTGCCATTGGCGTCGGTCGTCGTGGTTGCTTGGGTAAGCCAGGCAGACCCGTTCCAGAACCGGAGTTCAAGCGATACCCCAGCCGCATTTGTGCCAGTGTCGGTCACATGCCCATAGATGCCGGTTGGCGTTGGATTCACCGTCGTCGATTGCGTTCCGCTCCAGCCGCTATCACCCGTCGCATTGTGTCCCTTGACGCGATAATAGTACGTGCCTGCGGCTTTGCCGGACGCCGGCCAGGTCGTCGACGCGCCATTGTAAACCTCGGTCGGACTGGCAAACCCAGCATTATTGAAACTCTCTTGCAGGATGTACGTGCTCGCGTTCGACGAAGTTGTCCAGGTCACGTTATAGGCGTTGCTGTTGCTGGGATTGCTGATGGCATTCAGTGTGGGCACGCCGGGTAGAACGGCAGCATCGGTTTTGAGAATGAGTGGCAAGTAAAGATTGTTTGCCACTCCGGTTACTGAGTACGCCCGAGTAGCTGTCGTGATGCTTCCATACGTTGCGTGCGTGCCAACAACGCTGACCTGCCCAGTGGTCGGCAAATTAATGTCGGAACCCAGGATCGTCGCGTGCAGTTCACCACTGCTGATCCAACTCGTCGAGCGGGGGGACCCATTCCATAAAACCGTTGCACCGCTGGGGAAATTAGCGCCATAGACAATCAGCGTAAATGATCCGCCGCCTGCTGCTATCGAACTGGGACTAAAACTATTTATGCGATGCACTGCACCTACCGCAGCCCCGGCGTTGAGCATACCCGTACCGCAAATGGATGTGTTGCAAGTACTGCCTCCTGGAAACGCCGATACAGTATTTTGCAAGATTTGCCCTACCTGGGTTGGAGTCAACGTCGGCGCAAGCGAAAGCAATAACGATGCGACGCCAACGACATGCGGTGTCGCCATGCTCGTACCTTGGTAATAGGCATAGCTATCGTTAACCGGACTAGTCGTGCCTGTGTTCAAGGTCGACAAGACGCCATTTGTGGTAATCGTTGTTTCGCCGCCCGGTGCACTGATCTCGACGCTAGAGCCGTAATTGCTGTACCAAGCCCGATTGCCGCTGCGGTTCGTCGCGGCGACGGTGATGATGCCCGTGCAATTGGCAGGTTGATAGCCGCTCGCATTGGCGTTATTATTGCCCGCCGCAACGATGACTGTCGTGCCGGCAGCAACAATGTTGTTGATGGCGTTTTGATAAGTTGCGCTGCATAACCCTCCCCCGCCAATGCTGACGTTGATCACCTTCGCCGGGTTTGCATTATTAGGTATTCCGCCGACAGGTAATCCGGCTGCCCAACTCATGCCATCGGCGATGTCGGAGAGAGTCCCGCCACATCTACCGAGTACACGAACAGGTACAATCTTGGACACCCAGTTGAGTCCAGCAACGCCAGCACTGTTATTGCTTGCCGCACCGATAGTTCCAGCAACGTGCGTACCGTGCCACGAGCTGTTCTGTGCTGGCGAACCAGGATAGCAGGCATTAGCAGCGATCCAATCGCCTGGATCGCTCGGATCAGCATCGCGTCCACCGCCATCATTCGCCATCCATGTGTCGGAGACCATGTCATAACCTGGCAGCGTCCGTCCGCTCAAGTCAGCGTGATTGAGGATGCCGGTGTCGACGACGCTGATGACCGTGTTATTCGAGCCGGTTGTGATATCCCAAGCCGCCGTCGCATTCATCCCGTACGTTTCGAAATAGTGCCATTGATTGCTGTACTGCGGATCGTTTGGCGTAAGCGTCGTCTGCATGATCGCATCCGGCTCAGCGTACTCGACATCCGATAAGGTCATGAGTCGGTTGCTGATTTCGCGTACTTGAGTCGTGTCCATTCGTGTATCGAGTCGCAAGACGTGCGCTTGTCCCGACATTTCGCGAAAATAAGTCAGAGGCACGCCCGCTGCGTTGCTCAGTTCTTGCAGGCGGGTCGTTCCGGCGGGCGCACGGCTGTTCGTCAAATTTGCAGTCGCTTTGTATTTGATGATGATTTGATTCGTAGGTACGTCCTGGAGATTAGTTGCTTGATTGATAAATGTCGATCCGAAATTTATTCCTCCAGAGTTTGCAGACACTGAAGAATTACTAGCTGCAAGCACTAGAATCAATAACGCCAAGGTTAGAATCACCCCAACTGATTTGGCGAGTCGCAAATTCTGTTTCATCTTTCTTCTCCCCTCTGAGCAAAATCAACAATGTCATTGTCGTACAATGAACAAATTCAGATGTCTTTTAGAGTTTGTCACCTCCAAATAAAAAAACCGTTGATCCCAACGGCCGGTTACGCTATTTGCTCCCTCTGGCATAGCGTCCAATTTTAGTTACCAATCTCGCCAGAGTTTGTCGCATCCGCTAGTCTTGGAACCATCCTTGTCCCACCATGCGCCATCACATGTTTATCAACTTGCTAGCTTACGTGAGAATAATAATCCAGTTTACAATGGCTGTCAATAATTTTGAGGTAAAGGTTTTTAAACTTTCAACGCCTTCGGACAAATGTGATATAATCTGCCCTCGGAGGTGGTGATGAATACCCTGAAAGAATACTTTGAAATCGAAGCGAAACTGTTCAATAAGATTGCGTTGGACAAGGTCGATCAAGTGATCGCGCAACTGGAACAAGCCCGCGTCGAAGGACGACGCGTTTTTGTGTTTGGTAACGGCGGCAGCGGCTCTACGGCGTCTCACTTTGCGTGCGATTTGGGCAAGGGTACGGTGCAGCCCACTCGTCCGCGGTTTAAGGTCATCTCGCTCGTCGATATGATGCCCACGCTGACGGCGTACGCCAATGATGTCAGTTTCGATTCGGTTTTTGCTGAACCGCTCATCACGCACGCCCAGCGCGGCGACCTCGCCATTGGGTTCAGCGGCAGCGGCAACTCGCCGAATATTTTGCGCGCGATGGAGACGGCGAATAAGCTGGGGGTGGCGACTATTGGCTTTTCCGGTTTTGCGGGCGGCAAGATGAAGGATTTGGTCGAGCAGCACATTAACGTTCCATCCGACTTGATGGCGCAAATCGAAGACGTTCATCTCGCGCTGACGCACGCAATGTGCGAAATGCTCAAGCTCCACCATGACCCGCACTGACGAAATTTTCCTCGCGCTCGATTACGGCGGCACGAAACTTTCAGCGGCGATTGCGCGGCGTGGCGAGCGTGAATGGCTGGCGATCGATCGCCACATGTCGCGGCGCGAAAAGGATGCGCGCTACGAACAAGCCGAAATGCTCGCGCTCGCGCATAAATTGCTCGGCGACCGCAAGCCCGCGGCGATTGGCGTCAGCTTTGGCGGTCCCGTCGATGCGGCGCATGGGCGTGTGATTTTGTCGCATCATGTGCCGGGCTGGGAAGATACGCCGTTGCGGGCCCAATTGCAATCAGAATTCGGCGCGCCTGCCAGCGTCGATAACGATGCGAATGTCGCTGCGCTCGGCGAATACACCTTCGGCGCGGGGCTGGTAGAGACGTTCGCGAAGCGTGTAACGTCTCTACTTTACGTCACGGTGAGTACCGGCGTCGGCGGCGGTTGGGTGATCGGCGGAAAAATTTGGAATGGCGCAGATGCGATGGCAGGCGAAATCGGTCACACGATTGCTGATCGCAATGGGCCGCTCTGCGTTTGCGGTCGTCACGGCTGCGTGGAGATCATGGCAAGCGGAACGGCGATTGCGAATCGAGCGAAAGAGTTGCTGAAGGAAAATCCAGGAAAGGGAAAGGAACTGAGGGAACTCTGTGGAAATCAAATCGATCAAGTCACCGGCGCAATGGTTGCTCAAACTGCGAATAGCGGCGATGAACTCGCACAGCAAGTGATGGACGATGCGGCGCGCGCGCTGGGTTTCGGAATCGGCACCGCAATAACGTTGATGAATCCGGAGCGCGTCGTGTTAGGCGGCGGCATAACCAAATCGGGTGAACGCTGGTGGTCGGTTGTGCGCGAATCCGCACGCTCAAACACCTTGCCGCAACATCGCATCAATATTATTCCCGCTGCCTTTAGCGATGACGCTCCGCTGTGGGGAGCCATTGCACTGGCGGAATCAGTAATCAAAAATCAGTAGTCAGTAGTCAGTATTCAGTTTTCAGTAGTCAGATTGGATGCTTGGAACGGAACACGCAGCACGCAACACGCAACACGTCACACTGCATACTGAACACTGAACACTGAACATGGAATACTACAATAACAGAGACATTTGATGACAGACATTTTCACTCAACCACATCGACGATTTAATCCACTGACGAACGAATGGATTCTTGTATCGCCGCATCGCACCCAGCGACCCTGGCTTGGTCAAATCGAAACGCAACCGCCAGATTCTCGTCCGCCGTACGACCCAACGTGTTATCTTTGCCCAGGCAATGAGCGCGCGGGCGGCAAGCGCAATCCACCATACGACGGGACATTCGTTTTCGAAAATGATTTCGCGGCGCTAATGTCAAACACGCCGGCAGAGGAAATCGACGAGCGTGGGTTAGTCCGCGCGACGAGCGAACGCGGAGTCTGTCGTGTGATTTGTTTTTCGCAGCGCCATGATCTGACGCTCCCTGATATGTCGGTCGCCGATATTCGCCGCGTGGTCGATGTGTGGATTGAGCAAACGCGCGAGCTGGGCGCACTCGATTTCGTCAACTATGTTCAGGTATTTGAAAACAAGGGCGCGGCAATGGGGGCAAGCAATCCGCATCCGCATTGCCAGGTCTGGGCGAATGAGCACATTCCGACTGAACCCGCCAAGGAATTACGCGCGCAAAATGAATATCGCGAATCCCATGGTTCGTGCTTGTTATGCGACTATATAAAAATCGAACTCAATAAGTTGGAGCGCATCGTTTTGCAGAACGAGCACTTTGTCGTCGTCGTTCCATTTTGGGCGGTGTGGCCCTTTGAGACGATGCTCCTCGCACGGCGACACATCGGTTCCCTGATCGATTTGACCGATGCAGAGCGTGACGCCCTCGCCGACATCGTCAAGCGCTTGACGACACGGTACGATAATCTCTTCCAAGTTTCGTTTCCGTACTCGATGGGCTGGCATCAAGCGCCTACTGAGCGGACACCTTATTCCGAAATGCATCTGCACGCGCATTACTATCCACCGCTGTTACGCAGCGCAACCGTGCGCAAATTCATGGTCGGCTACGAAATGCTCGCGAATCCGCAGCGCGATTTGACGGCTGAAACCGTCGCAGCACGCTTGCGCGAAATGAGCGAAACACTTTATCGCAGCAGTCAGTAATCAGTAGTCAGTCGTCAGACCGCTTATGCGTGGCTGGCGACTGACTGACTGTGGCGTGACTGTGCCAAAGTGCGGCACAGCCATTCGCCACAGCCATGGCGACTTGGAATTAAAATGACAAACCTTGAAACTCTTCGAACTGAATTCACTAAACATTTTTCTGTTTCACCCAAACACATTTTCCGCGCGCCGGGTCGTGTGAATCTCATCGGCGAGCATACCGATTACAACGACGGCTTTGTGCTGCCGATTGCGATCGATCGCGCGATGCTTATCGCCGCGCGCAAACGTAATGACCGCATCGTGCGCATGGTCGCGCTAGATTTGCGTGAGGCGCAAGCGGAATTCTCGCTTGACGCGCCGATTGAACGCGTCGAAAAAAACAAATGGAGCAACTATGTGCGCGGCGTCGCGTGGGCGATGCAAGCGCGCGGCTTGTTGCTCAGCGGCGTCGATTTGATGATGCATGGCGATGTGCCAATCGGTTCGGGCTTGTCGTCGAGTGCGGCACTGGAAGTCTGCACGGCGACGATGTTTAGGGAGATGAGTGAATTAGAGATTAGTAAATTAGAGATTGTGCGATTATGCCAGCGAGCCGAGAACGAATTTGTCGGCGTCAAGAGCGGCATCATGGACCAATTCATTTCTGCGCTTGCGCAAACGGACAGCGCATTGCTCATCGACTGTCGCGATTTATCGTACCAGAATGTAACGTTGCCGCATGGCGTGACGTTTGTCGTGTGCGATACCAGCAAGCGCCGCGGTCTAGTCGATTCAGAGTACAACACGCGGCGCGCAGAATGCGAACAAGCGGCAAAATTTTTCGGCGTGAAAGCGCTGCGCGATGTTTCGTTTGATCGATTTGAGCGTTCCGAAAAAGATTTGCCGCCGATGGTGGCAAAGCGCGCACGGCACGTCGTCACCGAAAACGCACGCGTGCTTCAAGCGGTTGAAGCGGCGAAACAAAATGATTTGACGACGTTCGGCAAGCTGATGAACGCATCGCATGAGAGTCTGCGCGACGATTATCAAGTGAGTTGCGCGGAACTCGATACGATGGTCGAGATTGCGCGACAGCAGCCCGGCTGTCTCGGTGCGCGCTTGACCGGCGCGGGATTCGGCGGCTGCACCGTGAATCTCGTCGAAGACAAATCGGTGGACGCGTTCGTCGCGAATGTTGCGCGCGAATACCAACGTCAAACTGGGTTGACACCCCAAGTTTACGCATGTCATGCGATGGCTGGGGCGGGAAAACTGGCTTGAAACGCCCTAAAATCGCCTTTTTTCCGCAGAACCCCTGTTCTTTCTTGACACAATTATCTCCCCGACTATAATCTAGGCAAGGTTAAAATCGCACTTGGTGCGTTGAGGTCGTTTCGTGGCAGCGGTGCCGCGACGAACGGGAGCATCCTTGCCTATTGTCCCACCTCTGTTCCTGAATCACCCCGGCAACCTTCGTTTCTTTTCCACGACTTGTCTCCGTCCGCGCGCTCCTCATCGCGCCGTGTATTCCCATTGCCATTTTTATTTCAATCCAGTGATAGCGATGCAAACCGATGTCTGTTCGACTCGGAGGTTTAATGGAGATTAGAGACCTAAGCGCAGTTCGCGTAAGTCTAGCTTCGCCCGATCAAATCCGGGCGTGGTCGTACGGCGAGGTCACCAAACCGGAAACGATCAACTATCGCCGCTTGCGTCCCGAACGCGACGGATTATTCGACGAACGAATTTTTGGTCCGACACGCGATTGGGAATGTTACTGCGGCAAGTACAAAAAAGTTCGCTACAAGGGCGTCGTCTGCGAAAAGTGCGGCGTCGAAGTTGCGCCGGCGCGCGTGCGGCGCGAGCGCATGGGACACATCGAACTTGCCGCGCCGGTCGCGCACGTGTGGTACACGCGCCGCGTGCCGTCGTACCTGGGTTTGTTGCTCGACGTGACGCGCCGCAATCTCGACCGCGTGTTGTATTTTGCGCAGTATATGATTACGCACGTCGACGAAGGCGCGCGCCAAAAAGCGCTGCATCGCCTCGAAGAAGAACTCAAGCACAAGATCGAGCGCGAGACCAAAGCGCTGCAAGATAAAATCGATAGCAAGCAATTACAATTTGAAGATGATCTGGAAAAACTTGAAAAGAAAACGGAAGCGGCGATTGCAAAACTCGAAGACCAACTGAACGCGCAGACCGATGAAATTGTCGGCACGGGCAAAGTGGTCGAGCGCAAGCTCGAAGACACCGGGCGCGAGGTACGCAAGGCGATTGTGTTTGAGCCGACGAATACGGTGATCGTCGATGAGGGTGAAGAGGTTGCGTCCAAGCATAAAAAGAAATTGCGCGACATTATTGAAAACCGGATTGCCGAACTCGAAAAGGAGATTCGGCAGAAACAAAAAGACAAAAAGCTCCTGTTTCAAGCAGAGCGCGATCAAAAGAAACATGCGCTCGAAGAAGAATTAGCAACGTTGGAAGAACAGCGCGATTCCAAAATCAATTCACTGACTGCAGCGTATGAACCCCGGTTCGACGAACTAAAAAGTTTGCAAGAGAAAGAATTCCTTGGCGAGAACCGGTACCACGAATTGCAGGAACATTGGGGCGGCGTTTTCAAAGCCGCGATGGGGTCCGAAGCGGTTTATGAAATCTTAAAGCGCGTCGATCTCGACGTGATGGCGCGCGAACTGCGCCACGAAATTCGCGGGACACGCTCCAAGCAGCTTCGCAAAAAAGCGATCAAGCGCCTGCGCATCGTCGAGTCGCTCCGCAAAGCGAACAATCGCCCCGAGTGGATGATCCTCACGATTCTGCCGGTGATCCCGCCCGATTTGCGCCCCATGGTGCAACTCGATGGCGGTCGCTTCGCCACGTCCGATTTGAACGACCTCTATCGCCGCGTCATTAATCGCAATAATCGACTGAAACGATTGTTGGAGCTTGGCGCACCGGACGTCATCGTCAACAACGAAAAGCGCATGTTACAAGAAGCCGTCGATTCGCTCATCGACAATTCGCAAAAAGGCAAAGCCGTCTCGTCGCGTGGACAGCGCAAATTGAAATCGCTTTCGGATTTGCTCAAAGGCAAGCAAGGTCGCTTCCGTCGCAACTTGCTCGGCAAGCGCGTCGATTACTCTGGTCGTTCCGTCATCGTCGTCGGTCCACATTTGAAATTGCATCAATGTGGGTTACCTAAGAGTATGGCGCTGGAATTGTTCAAGCCGTTCGTCATGCGCAAGCTGGTCGAATATAACTACGCCCACAACATCAAATCGGCAAAGCGGCTGGTGGATCGCAGCAGTTCCGAAGTCTGGGATGTGCTGGAAGAAATTATCAAGGATCATCCCGTGTTGCTCAATCGCGCGCCGACTCTTCACCGCTTGGGTATTCAAGCGTTTGAAGTGATCCTGGTCGAAGGCAGCGCGATTCAAATTCATCCGCTCGTCTGCGCGGCATTCAACGCCGACTTTGACGGCGATCAAATGGCGGTGCATGTGCCGCTGGGTCCAAACGCCAAACGTGAAGCGCGCGAGTTGATGTTGGCATCCAAGAACTTGCTCAAGCCGTCCTCAGGCGAACCGATTGTCGAGCCAACCAAAGACATGGTGCTGGGCGTCTACTATCTCACCATGGACAAGGCAGGCGAGAAGGGTGAAGGCAAAATCTTTTCGTCGGTCGATGAGGTTGAGTTAGCCTACGACCTGGGTCACGTCGAGCTTCATGCCAAGATCAAATTACCTGTCGAAGTTACGAAAGGCGCGCGCAAGAAAATCGAATTGGTCGAGACGACGGTGGGGCGCGTGTTGTTCAACCAGATCATGCCGCCTGGATTCCGTTTCGTGAATGATGCGCTCGATAAAAAGAAACTCAAAGAACTCGTCGCCGAAGTCTACGCCAAGCTGGGTTCGGAAAATACGGCGGAAATCGTTGACCGTATCAAGGAGATTGGTTTCAAGTACGCGACGCGCAGTGGCTTGACCATCGCCATCGACGACATCACCGTGCCGCCGGAAAAATATGTGATCTTGGATCGCGTCAGTGCTGAGGTGAACGAAGTCGAGCAGCAGTATCGGCGCGGGTTGATTACGGACGAAGAGCAGTACGTCAAGACGGTTGAGTTGTGGACGGAAGCGACTGAGCAAGTGACCGAAGCCGTGGCGAAAGGTATGCGTGAGTCGTCGCCCATCCGCGTCATGGCGAATAGCGGCGCAACTAAAGGCGGCTTTCAACCGATTCGCCAACTGGCTGGGATGCGTGGCTTGATGGCGGATCCGGCCGGTCGCATCATCGCGCTGCCGATCAAATCGAACTTTCGCGAAGGGCTGACCGCACTCGAATATTTTATTTCGACGCATGGCGCACGCAAGGGTCTAGCTGACACCGCGCTGCGGACTGCCGACGCGGGTTACCTCACGCGTCGTTTGGTCGATGTGACGCAAGAGATCATTATCACGCAAGAAGACTGTGGGACGCCGCAGGGTGTCTGGCTCGACTCCGGTTCCAAGGAGCGCACAGGCGAACCTATTGCCGAGCGCGTCATTGGGCGGGTTGCCGCAAAGAACATTGTGCATCCGAAAACAGGTGAGATCATCATCAGCACCGGCGATTTGGTCGATGAAGATAGTTGGAAGATTGCGGAGAATGCCAAAATTGACCGGGCGTACATGCGCAGTCCATTGACGTGCGAATCGCGCCACGGTTTGTGCGCCAAGTGTTACGGACGCGACCTCGCGCGCGGTACGCTCATTGCGATGGGCGAAGCCGTGGGCGTGATTGCCGCTCAATCGATTGGCGAGCCAGGCACGCAGTTGACGCTCCGCACGTTCCACACCGGTGGCGTCGCCGGCGTCGAAGATATTACGCATGGTCTGCCACGCGTCGAAGAATTGTTCGAAGCGCGCGATCCCAAAGGCGAAGCGTTGATGGCGGACGAAGATGGCACTGTGCGTATCGTCGCCGAAAATGGACAACGCCTTTTGAAAATCGTTTCGACGCATGTACAGCGCGATGAGTACGCGGTTCCACCGCGCACGCGGGTGCTCGTCAAAGACGGCGAAAAAATCGATGACGGTACATTACTATTCAAAGGCAAGAACGGCATAGATGTCGTCGCGCCAAAAGGCGGCGAGGTCATTCGCGAGAATGGTCATGTCGTTATTAAATACAACAAAAAGGAAGAGTCGGTCAACGAGTTGCCAGCAACTGCTCGTCTGCGCGTCGAAGATGGACAAAAAGTCCACGCGGGCGACCAACTCACCGAAGGTTCGCTGAATCCGCATCGCTTGCTCAATGTCCTGGGTCGTGAAGCCGCGCAAATGTATTTGGTCGAAGAGGTCCAACGCGTCTATCGTTCGCAAGGCGTGAATATTCACGACAAACACATCGAAATGATTTTGCGCCAAATGTTCCGCCTCGTGCGCGTCAAATCGACGGGCGACACGGATTTGCTGCCCGGTCAACTCGTGGATCGATTATCGTTTGAAGACATCAACTCGACGATTACGGAGCGCGGCGGAGTTGCGGCGACCGGTCAACCGGTGTTGCTGGGCGTGACGAAAGCATCGTTGAATACAGAATCGTTCTTGAGCGCATCGAGTTTTCAACACACCATTACGGTTTTGTCCGATGCGGCAATCTCCGGCAAGCGGGATAATTTGTACGGCTTGAAAGAAAACGTCATCATCGGCAAGTTGATTCCAGCAGGCACCGGTTTCCGTTCGCGCAAGAGCGCGGATTTGATGGACTCGCTCGGTCTAGCCGGGCGGCGCGGTCATCGTTTGAATGAAGACATCCGACTCGAAGATGAAGAAATGGCAGAGGCGGAAGAATTCGAAGAGATGCTCGTCACGAAAGGTGACAGCGAAGCGGAGGCTGAAGAAGAATTAGAGGGTGCAGTCAGCATCGGAGCTTCGGAAGAAACCGAAGGCGACGAAGTGGATGAAACGGAACCTGAGGAAGAAACCGAAGCGACAGAAGGCGATAGCTTGCAGTTGGACGAACCCGTCGAAGAAGATTGGAGTCTTGAAGACAAGGACGATGAGGATGAGGACGAAGACGACGAGGATGAGGACGAAGACGAAGAGTAAAATCGAATAGTGAGACCTAACCTTGCAGAGTAAAACACTCTGCAAGGTTTTTTCTTGCCCATCAAAAATTATCCGCGAATCCCGCGAATCCCGAATCTCTAATCTTCAATCTCTTTTCGCGCCCTTTCGCGCGCGAAGCGCTTCGCGTCCTTTCGTCTCCTCTTGCAAATTTCTTACGAAAATTTCTCTATCGGAAAGATACAAGACGGCATAACGACGCGTATGTTTGGGTAGACAACGAAAAAATCCGAACTTAGGAGGTGGCGTAGCTAACAAGCCGACATCCCTTTTCGAATCGTTTCTGACCCGACAATCAATTCTATTTCTCTGATGGAGGAAAAGCATATGAAACTCGTACGTCTATTCGCGATCGCTATGGTCGCATTGATTGCGCTAAGCGCTGCCGCGTGTGCGCCTGCGCCAACGGCGACCCCAATCCCAACACCGGTTCCACCCACGCAAGCACCCGTGCCTGTCACCGCGCCCACTGCAACGACGGTTCCGCCGACCCAGGCACCCACTACCGTTCCACCGACGGCAGCTCCGACTGCATCTTCAGCCACCAGCTCTAGTCCTGCTACGATGGCAACCGCCTTGATGCTTGCCAAGACAGCACTAGGTAACGTGCTTGCCGATCAAGATGGCAAGATGCTGTACATGTTCACCAAAGATACCAAAGACACCAGCACGTGCTACGAAACATGCGCGACCAATTGGCCTCCCTTGCTCGCCGACAAGATCGATGCGAAGGAAGGTGTCGATGCCAAGTTGATCGGTTACACCAAACGGACCGATGGCAAAATGCAAGTCACCTACAACGGAATGCCACTCTACTATTACGTCAAAGATACCAAAGCGGGCGATACACTCGGTCAAGGTGTGAACAACGCGTGGTATGTTGTAACCGCCGATGGCAAGCCGATCAAACCCGCGCAACTTTCGCTCATCAAGACTTCGCTCGGCGATGTTCTCGCCGATGGCGAAGGTCGCGTCCTCTATCTCTACACCAAGGACACACTCAATCCTAGCGTCAGCAATTGTTACGATCAATGCGCCGTGCGCTGGCCCATTCTGTACACCGATGGCAATACCACGGCGAAAGAAGGCATCGATGCGAAATTGATTGGCAAGACGACGCGCAAAGATGGTACGATGCAAGTCACGTACAATGGTTGGCCCGTGTACTATTGGCAGAACGATAAAAAAGCCGGCGATACGCTCGGTCAAGCCGTTGGCGGTGTGTGGTGGGTATTGCTCGCCGATGGTAGCTCGATTACGAGTGCGGCGGCTCCATCCGTCGTCGTTCAACTCGCCGCAGGTCGCGATGGCGATCAATCCGGCACGGCAACGCTGACGTCCAAAGGCGACAAGACCGATGTCGTGATTAACATCAAGCCAGGTGCGGCGGGTGTGGCGCAACCTGCGCACGTTCATGAAGGCGCATGTCCCGTCCCAGGCGCAGTCAAATATCCGCTAAAGGAAATCGTCGATGGTAAATCGACCACTACGCTCGACGTTTCGCTTCAACAATTGCTCGCCGGTGGATTTGCGATCAATGCGCATCAATCCGCAGCCGAAGTTGGCAAGTACGTTGCGTGCGGCGCAATTCCGCAAGGTAGTGTGGTGGCGCTCGGCGCTGGTCGCGATGGCAATCAACCCGGCGCAGCCATTCTGACGGCTCAAGGCACCAAGACCCAAATCGATTTGTTCATCAAACCGTTGCCTGGTACCGTTCACCCCGCGCACGTTCATGAAGGTGCGTGCCCAGTTCCCGGCGGAGTCAAATATCCGTTGAAAGAAGTGGTCGATGGTCGATCCACTACCGTAGTCGAAGCGGCTCTCGCCGATTTGCTCAAGGGCGGGTTCGCGATCAACGCGCATCTGTCTTCTGCCGAAGTTGGCAAGTACGTGTCGTGTGGTAATCTCAAAGTAACGGCGCAAATCGCACCTGCTGCAAACCCCATCGCAACTGCTTCAAACGACGACTATTACAAATAAATCTATTACATCATAACCCGGCTGCCTTGGCGAGTCGACGGCTTGTCAAGGCAGCCAAGATTTTTCGAGGTTTGTTTCATGTTTCGAAAACTTGTACTCATATCACTCATTGCGGTATCGATGATCGTTGGCTGCTCATCCAATCCGACTCCAGTTCCGCCGCCCGCACCTACCGTGCCGATTGTTGTCACTGCGCCAACGTCTCAACCCCAGCCGACGAATACCGCTGCTCCCGTCCCAACTACGGCGACAACAGTTGCGGCGAAAGAAATTACCATCGAGGCGTGGGAAGATTATTTCCGTCCGCAAAAGGTCACGGTGACGATCGGTACCAAGGTGACGTGGATCAATCTCGGTACGAAAAAACACAACGTCGCGTACGGCAATTTATTCGATCAAGATTTCAATCCCGGCGACTCGGTCTCATACACGTTCGATAAACCCGGCGTGTACCAGTACTATTGCGTCCAACACAGCTTGTCCGAAACCGAAGGCATGGTCGGCACGATTACGGTCGTCGCGCCGTAGTGTCCCCAGTGTCATTTCGAGCGGAGCGTGAAATCTCGCTCTGTCGGAGATTTCTCCTCGCTTCGCTCGTCGAAATGACATGTCTGCAAAACAACACAGCCCTCCGCAAATTGCAGAGGGCTGTTCGTTTTATCCTTCCTTCGGTTCGTGTTTCCACTTGGTGCGCACATGCTCGACCCAAGCGAACTTGCGTTGAAGCGCTTTGGTGTAGAGGCGCTTCCAATCATAGCCGACATGATCGCCCCAAGTTTTATACACCGACGGATCAATGTAATTTTTGAGCGATGTTCCCAGGTTGTAATCGCGCGTCTGCTTTGCCAATTCTAATTGCAGCGCCGCCCGCTCGACGCGCTCCTCATAGTTTTTCTGTGCGACCTCGGGTGCGCGCCGGGCTGCCTCTAATGCTTCTTGCCCTTTTGCCAATCGTTCTTGGTATAGTTTGTCTCCGCTGACAAGATCATGTTGCGCACGTTTTAACGCCTGTTCCGCTTTCGCGATTCCTTTCGTGATGGTTCGCGTTCTTTCGCGTTTGGTTTTCGTCGCCGTTTCGAGTGCCTTGCGGGCTTGCGTTACCCGCGCCTTCATTTTCTTGACTTTGGCATCGCTCGATTTCTTTGCTTCGGCGAGCGCTTTGTGTGAAGCCCGGATTCGCTTGGCGTGTTGAGCCAACGCTTTTTTCTCGGTTGGTCCTTTCTTCGTTTCGAGCTCCACCAGCGCCGCTTGTTTCTTTTTCACCAACTCTTCCGTCGCTGCTTCGACATGCTTTTGCTCTTGGAGCAATTTATCGTACGCAGCTTGCCGTTGCGCGATCTGCTCGTCCAGTTTTGGCAGCGTGAGTTGCGTCGCGCGAAGTTTTTCCAACGCCGCTTGCCGTGCGACGACTTGCGCCTGCAATTTTTCCGCATCGGGTTTGCTATTCAACAATTTTTCTAACGCTTTTTCGCGGGCAGGGATTTGCGACTGCAATTTGCTTACGTCGGGTTTGGCGGTGCGCAAACGTTGGACTTCGACCTCGCGCTTTGCCAAATTCTCCTGCCAATTTTTCGGCGGCGTGCGCTTGTGATTGCAAACGATGGCGGCTTCAAGATTAGCAAGCTTGGCGACGTACTCTTTCTGATAAGTCGGCGCTGCATCCTTGTCAAGCTCGCCTTCGCGCAAAAGGTACGAACGCACGGCGTGAGTGGCGTGATAGGTGCGGAAGACTTTAGCGGTCAGACCCGGTACGATGCTGCTCAAGAATCGATTCACATGCGTCGAATCGATCTTGTCGAAAATCTGATCACCCAGCGTCTTGTCTTGCATCAAATCTTCAAGGTTATGCGCCAGCGTGAGTTCGTTATCGACCAGCGGCAGCGATTTTTTCCACTCGACGCTGTCCTTGCCGAGGAAATCAAACTCGATATTATTTTTTTCTTTGTCGATGCGGACGTGCTCCACGCGCAGGGTTGTTGCGCCGACAGTATCTGCTTCGTCTTCGTCTTTTTCGTCGCCGACGCGCATCGCCAAGCGGTCGATCAAATAACAGACCGAGGCGAGTTGCCGCGTCTTCATTTCGTCGGCGTGCGTCCGCTCAGTTTTTTGCGCGAGTTTTTCTTCCGCCGACTTGATTTTGTCACGGTCGCTTTCTAATTTCGTTATTGTTTCACTATCACCAACTGCTGTTGCTTCATGGAGACGCGATTCAATCGTTTGGCGTTTGTGGTGCAATTCCTTTTGCTGTTTCTCGATCTCGGCGCGCGCATTCTTATTCACATAGTTCATCCGCTTGGCGATTTCGGCACGCACCTTTTGGACATTCGTTTCCAGCTTGGCCGCTTTGATATATTTTTCCTGATCGCGTTCCTGGCGTAGATGCGATGAATCGGCGAGCCAAATGTATTTACGCTTGTCGGACAACTTATCATACCACGTCGCGAGCCACATCGATTCATGATCGTGAACAATCTTGCACCAATTGCCTTCGGGCACCGGTGCTTCTTCGTCGAGATTCAGCGTCACAGCTTCGGGACGCACGCGGTCTTTCCAACGACCGCGCAACGGATGATTGCCGCGCCCCATCAAAATGCCCGGCGGCTCGACAAGATATGCGCCGACTTCGGTTTCGCGCCCATCGATCACCGCAACACCGAATTTCGCTTTCAAATCGTCGCGCTCTTGCTTGCGCTGCACAGATCGTTTCTTTTTCTCTTCGTCGGAGAGGTTCGCCGTCTTTTCGCGGTCGGCGATGGCGTTGAGTTCGCGAAAATCAATGTCGTCCAGCGCAATGTCGGCAAAGCGCGCGTCGAATTTTTCTTTCAGATCACGGAGAAAATTTTTTTGAAAAACTGGATCGAGCACATAGGGCGTGTCCTTTTTCTTTGCCCACGCCGTCAACATTTCTTCTTGATCGGGATTTAGTTTGACGTATTCATTTTTGATTTTGACCGTCAGTCCACGGTATTCGTAAGCTGGCGGGAAAGCGACCCCGTTGTGTCGCAAGGTCGTCCACTTCAATCTGGCTCTCCTTAGAAAGGCAACTGAGTAATCAGGCAATCAGGCAACCAGTTAGCTGATTGCCTGATTCTTAGCACGGCGACGATTATATCGCAAAACAGTTTTGGCGACAAGGCAATCTTTAAGACGAAATGTCATTGCGAGGAGCATTTTAAGCAAGTGTCACTGTCGATAATCGCCGGAGCGACGAAGCAATCCCCAACCAAGATGGAGATTGCTTCGCAAACACCACTCGCAACACCTACATGACTGTGCCGTAGTTCAGGCACAGCCACGTTTGGTACGAGTGTGACACAGGGGAAGATCAATGCTTGAAATGAATAAAAATCCGTCCGAAATTCTTGTCGTCTTTTTCGATGCGATGGTAAAGCTGGCGCATGTGTGATTGATTCAAAAAGCGCAGCACTTTTTTCTTGAGCTGTCCGCTGCCTTTGCCTGGAATGATTTCGACCAGATCAATTTTTCGGTCGATAGCTTCTTGCACGATTCGATTCAGTTCCGTATCGATTTGATCGCCGCGATTGTAAATGTCATGCAAATCCAGTTTCAGTTTTGCCATGTTGAATTTCTAGCCGACGGAGGTCGGCTTTGTGATTTTGTTGCCGCGACTTGAGTCGCCCGCTAGTCCATGATGCGCTTGCAAACTTTTCACGCTCAGCTCTTTCGTTTGTAGCGCGCGGATTGCGCCAACTGCCGCTGCTGTCGCCGACAGGGTAGTGAGCAGCGGAATTTTGTATCTCACCGCTGCCCGCCGAATTTGTTCGCCGTCGCTGTACGCCTGGCGACCCAGCGGCGTGTTGACGACAAGTTGAATGTCACCGCGCGCCATCGCTTCCACAATATGCGGCGAACCCTCCGATACTTTGTTGATCTCTTCGACGCGCAGTCCCACTTGGCGCAGCCACATCGTCGTGCCATGCGTGCTGAGCAAACGAAAACCCAGCCGCTCGAAATCGCGCGCGAGCTTGACGATGGCGCCTTTATCAAAATCGTTGACGCTGATGAACACCGTTCCTGTCTGCGGCAAACGCGCGCCCGCTGCCATCTCTGCTTTCGCGAACGCGTGCCCAAAACTCGAAGCGTGTCCCATCACTTCGCCGGTGCTCCGCATTTCGGGACCCAATCGAATCGGCGCGCCTTCAAGCTTGTCGAACGGCAGCACGACTTCCTTTACGAAAAATCCATCGATACGCGGCTCTTCGTCGAATCCTAGCTCGGCGAGCGTTTTGCCCGCCGCAATCTGCGCGGCGATGCGTGCGAGCGGAACGTTCGCCGCTTTGCTCACGAATGGCACGGTGCGACTCGACCTGGGATTCACTTCGAGCACGTACGCAATTTCATCTTTGATCGCGAACTGCGCGTTCATCAAGCCACGGACACCGAGCGCCAACGCGATGCGGGTCACGTAATCGCGCGTGATGTCGAGATGATACTGCGAAATTTTGAACGGCGGCAAGACGCACGCACTATCGCCCGAATGCACGCCCGCTTCTTCGATGTGCTGCATGATGCCGCCGATGACAATTTGCTCACCATCGCACACCGCATCGACATCCAGCTCGAACGCGTCTTCGATGTAACGATCAATCAAGATGGGAAGATCGGGCGCGGCGGCAGTCGCTTCCGCGATAAAGTGCGCGAGTTCGGATTCGTCGTACACAATCGCCATCGCACGTCCACCCAACACGTACGACGGACGCACGAGCAAGGGATAGCCGATGCGGGTTGCGACCGCGCGCGCTTCAGTGAGCGAATGCGCGATGCCATTCTCTGGCTGCGGAATATTCAACTCGCGCAGGAGTGCGCCAAATCGTTCGCGGTCTTCGGCGCGATCAATCGCCTCCGGCGACGTACCCCAAATCGGAACGCCGGCACGCGCCAACTTTTGAGCGAGACCCAGCGGCGTTTGTCCGCCAAATTGCACGAGCACGCCATCGGGCTTTTCGACGCGAATGACTTCCATTACATTCTCAAACGTCAGCGGCTCGAAATACAAACGGTCGGCGGTGTCGTAATCGGTGCTGACTGTTTCGGGATTGCAATTGAGCATGATCGTTTCGATGCCCATCTCGCGCAGCGCGAGACACGCATGCACGCAACAATAATCAAACTCGATGCCTTGCCCAATGCGGTTGGGTCCGCCGCCGAGGATCAACGCCTTGCGTCGATTCGTTGGCTCCGCTTCGTCTTGTGTGCTGGCGTACGTGCTATAAAGATATGGCGTGAACGCTTCAAACTCCGCCGCGCATGTATCGACGCGTTGGTAAACTGGGTGCAAATCACAAGCTTCACGTCGCAGACGTACATCATTTTCAGTTGCGTTGAACAATTCCGCGATTCGTTGGTCGCTGAAACCATCGCGCTTGGCGCGGCGCAACAACCCCGGCGAAACCGAATCGATGGAACAACCGCGCAATTCATCTTCCATTTGGATCAACGATTGTAACTGCTCGACAAACCACGGATCGAATTTTGTTTCTTCCGCGATTTGTTCAATTGATTTACCAGACCGCAATGCATCGGCGACTTGAAAGATACGTTGGGGTGTAGGGTGTTGCAGACCTGACAGGTCTTTAAGACCTGTCAAGTCTCTACCGAATCCAATTACCCCAATTTCCAAACTGCGCAACGCTTTCTGGAACGCTTCGCGAAAAGTTCCACCCAACGCCATCACTTCGCCGACGGATTTCATTTGCGGACCAAGCGTCGAATCCGAACCTGGGAATTTCTCGAATGCCCAGCGCGGAATTTTTACGACGACGTAATCAAGCGACGGCTCAAAACTTGCTGGCGTGACGCGCGTAATGTCATTGGGAATTTCGTCGAGCGTGTAACCGACAGCGAGCAGCGCGGCGATCTTGGCAATTGGGAACCCCGTCGCTTTGGATGCGAGCGCGGATGAACGACTCACGCGCGGATTCATTTCGATAATGACCACGCGTCCGTTCTTTGGATTCACCGCGAACTGCACATTGCTTCCGCCCGTTTCGACGCCGACGGCGCGCATCACGAGTCGCGCCATGTCACGCAGGCGTTGGTATTCGCGGTCGGTCAACGTTTGCGCAGGCGCAACCGTAATGCTGTCGCCCGTATGCACGCCCATCGGATCAAGATTTTCAATTGAGCAGACGACGACAAAATTATCGATGCGGTCGCGCATGACTTCGAGTTCAAACTCTTTCCAACCCAGGACGGACTCTTCGATCAGAACTTGATGGACAGGACTGGCGCGCAAACCCTTCGCCGCCGATTCGCGCAACTCGTTTTCGTCGTGGGCGATGCCTGCGCCCGAACCGCCGAGCGTAAACGATGGTCGCACCAAAACGGGATAGCCGATTTTTTCGGCGAGGGCTAGTGCATCATCGACAGAATTTACGATGTCGCTTGCAGGAACGTCGAGACCGACGGCACGCATCGCCGCTTTGAATTTCTGTCGGTCCTCGGCAATATCGATTGCATCGCGCGAAGCGCCGAGGAGTTGCACGCCGTAATGTTCCAAGATGCCTTGCTCCGCGAGCGCAACGGCGAGGTTCAGCGCTGTTTGTCCCCCGACGGTTGGCAGAATCGCATCGGGTTTTTCGCACGCGATGATTTTTTCGATCACCTCTGGCACGAGCGGCTCGACGTAGGTCGCATCGGCAAATTCAGGATCGGTCATGATCGTCGCGGGATTGGAATTGATGAGAATGATGCGATAACCTTCGCGACGCAAAACCTTGCACGCCTGCGTTCCCGAATAATCAAATTCACATGCTTGACCAATCACAATTGGTCCTGCGCCGAGAATCAGAATGGAATGGATGTCAGTGCGTTTGGGCATTGCCGGTGAACAGTGGACAGTGGACAGTGAACAGTTTTAATACTGTTGCCTGTTGCCTGTTCACTGTTGATTTCCTTTCATAGTTTCGACAAACTCATCAAAGAGATTCATCGCATCATGCGGTCCCGGTGCTGCTTCGGGATGGAACTGCACGCTGAACGCGCGTCGGTCGCGCGAATGCAATCCTTCGACGCATTGATCGTTTAGATTGACGTGCGTCACCTCGACATCGCGCGGCAAGCTATCGGCGCGAACCGCAAAGCCGTGATTGTGGCTCGTGATTTCGACCTGACCCGTGAGCAAATTTTTCACGGGCTGATTCCCGCCGCGATGACCGAATTTCAATTTATACGTGTCGCCGCCGAGCGCGAGTCCGAGGATTTGATGACCGAGGCAAATACCCATGATGGGCAATCGACCGAGCAACGCGCGCACGGTTTTAATCGCATAAGTGACTGCCGCAGGATCGCCGGGACCGTTTGAAAGAAGCACACCATCGGGTTTGAGCGCGAGCGTTTCTTGCGCCGACGTTTGCGCGGGAACAACTGTCACCCGACAGCTGCGCGCAGTGAGTGAACGAAGCGTGTTGCGCTTGATGCCGTAGTCGTAAACGACCACGTGACGAGTGACAAGTGATGGCTGTGCGAACGACGCACAGTCAAGACGAGTGGCGAGAGGAAACCACACGTCGTTTGTAGGATCAATCCAGGGATAGGATTCATCGCACGAGACATATCGCACGAGGTCTGCGCCGTTCATCGACGGAGAGCTGCGCGCCAGGTCGATCAATCGGTTGGCGTTGGTATCGATGCTGGAAACCGCGCCGCGCATTGCACCCTTGGTTCGCAGATGACGTACGAGCGCACGCGTGTCAACGTCTGAAATGCCGATGACGTTTCGCGCGCACAAATATTCGTCGAGCGATTCATTCGCGCGCCAATTGCTCACACGACGACTCGCCTCGCGCACGGCGAATCCGGCGAGCCACGTCTTGTTCGATTCGTCGTCGTCCAGATTCACGCCGGTGTTCCCTATATGTGATGCGGTCATGACGACGATCTGCTGATAGTACGACGGATCGGTGAGGACTTCTTGATAGCCCGTCATCGACGTGTTGAAAACGACTTCGCCGGTGCGCTCGCCGCGCGCGCCGAACGCTGTGCCGTGCCAGAGGGTTCCATCTTCCAACGCCAAGAGTGCGGATGTCTGCATACCGTAGGTCTCCGAGGAATCGATTCGACGGATACTAGTATACATCGGGAGTCAAGTCAAGTTTAGAACTTGCGACTTTGAAAGATTTAGGGAATGAAAACGCGCAAGCTATGAAGTACCGGGAAGCTTGCGCATTTTTTTAGATTCAAGACAGATCGTTAGTTGGAAAACTTAATCACGTTATAACCTCGATTGTTCAATTTCTCATACTGCTCTTCGACTAATCTATCATATTGTTCTTTGTCTATCATCTTGAGTTTGTATGACTCAAGAAGTACTCGTCGAGGATGTTTAATCTCAAAAGGTATTTCTTCTTCATCTGCATTCCCAATAGTCAATTGTCCGGCAAATCCCATAAACACAACGAGCTTTAGTTCACCAAATGCTATGATTCGGGAAAACAGGAATGCGTATTCCTTGTTCGCGTCGTGGCTATCAAGGATAACGGTTCCACGCAATGAATGAATAGGAGTATTGATGTCACACAGCTCTCGTACCTCACGGATACTGGAATCTTGAGTTAATAATTGAGGTATCGTTACTTCGGTCGTAAGAGGAATGTTGAAGGATTGGGCAACTATAAAAGCCCGCTCAATACTCTGGGCAATCGATAGAACTTCTTTCTCGGGCGCTGGAAATGGTTGTCGTAAGGTTGCTCTATAGGGAGCATTCTGGTCATCCCTGATTTCAAAGAAGCATCCTTCGGTTTCTGCATTGGCGAAGATTGTGATAACGCGCCACCTATTAGCAAGATCGCCAAGCTGGTAACGCTGCTCTCCGGCAACCAAATTAAATGAAGACTCGAATTTTTTGTTTTCACCAAAAGGCAAAAATACCATATCGCATATTTCTGTCTGTATCCTGACTTTCACATGTTCTCCCGGAATTGGCTTACTTGGGAAAAAATAATCAGGAGTAATTAGCGTGCCCGGGAAAACTGAGGTCATGGTCTCCTTACTATTACCAATTACCAAATTTATGGGCTTGGAGGGTCGTTCTCCAAAGGAAATCATCCCTCCTTCATGTTCAATTCTCCGGGCAGGAATTCCGAATCTTACATTTTCTTCGACTACAAGTTTCGAAAGATTCAGAGAATCCTTCTGCCCAATTGCTATAGAAACTAAATCCTCGAACATCTCATTAGGTGTCTTGTATTTTTCCGTCGTTATATGGAACTTGAGTTTTGCCTCAGAGCCAATTGTTTTTCGATATCGTTGTTTTTCTTCAGCATATTTATCAAAATCACCGATATGCTTGCGCATAGCAAATTCCATCGACTTTCCATCTAGTGCGTGTAGACGATCTGCTTCAGACCATGTAAGGTCAAGTGTCTGCCTATTCAAAGAGGCTTTTTGTCCATCGGCAACCGCTCGCAATCGCTTAAGTGCCTTGCTTATCCATTGTTTGTCTACGTGGACGAGATAAGCCTTTTGAGGAGAGTCATTGCCACCATAGACAATGATGAGGAAAAAAGCTGGGAGTGGTGTATTAATCAATTTCTCCCAATTACTAAGAGATATTGATTCTCTGTTTTCTGTTGTTGATGTACCCTTTACCTGTACAAATGATTCAATTCTAGATGGACGCAGGTCAAGTGGCATTCCAGCAACAAGTTGTTCTGGCGGAAACTGCAGAAGGTAATCCCAACCTTCAACATCTTCTGTTGCACGGTTAGCAGTGATACCAACTTGAGCTGCCCATCGTTGAAGTTCCGATTCTGCCATTTTTCCTAGATTTCTCGCCATTCTAGCACCTCCAGGAAGAGCATTTTCATGCACAATCGCGCAAGTCTCGCTAATTAAAGCGAGACTTGCGCGATTCATTTCGAGCAGGTGAGGAGGGACTTGAACCCCCAACCCCCGCTTTTGGAGAGCGGTGCTCTGCCAAATTGAGCTACTCACCTACGTGTCGCTATTCTAACACAACTGGCGTAGATTCGCAAATTATCGGAACAAATCTTGCTCTTTGGTGCGAACAATCTCGTGCGCTGAACCATCGCGTTGCGATTTGGGCACGCCACGCACATGCACAATCGGTCGCCCTTCGTCGGCCTGTCCTTGTACGAGCGATGCCGCCGATGCGATTTGATCCGCCAAGCCAATCGTCGTCACTTGCAATTGATAACCAAACAAGTCGGACTTGCCGCGCAAATCTTCGACCGCCGGCAATCCCGCGACGCCAATCGCTACGCCGATCGCGCCGTTCCGCCACGCGCGTCCATGTGTATCGTTGATAACGATGCCGATATCGCGGGAGGTCAGCGTGCGCAGGCGCTCACGCAACTCACGCGCTGATCGATCCGCATCTTCGGGCAAGCGCAAGACCCATTCCTCTTCATCGTGTGGCGCAACATTGGAGCGATCAATCCCAGCGTTGGCGCACACCCAGCCATGCTTTGTTTCGACGATGATGAGTCCATCGCGTACGCGCAGGACTTCGCGCGTGTCCCACAACACCACTTGACAAAAGCGCACATCCTTGTTCGATTGTTTCGACAATTCAGTCGCTTGCGCCGATGGCGTCACATCGCGCAAACGCACCATGCGCCCTTCGGACTTGCTGACGATTTTTTGCGCGAGCACGAGCACGTCGCCGTCTTGCAATTCGATGCGCGCGTCATGCAGCCCGCGCAAAATAATCATGGCGAGGTCGTCGTCGCGCATGACGAGCGGAATGTTGGGTAGAGCGGTTAAGGTAAGTTGAGTCATCGCGGCACGCCAACCAATCGAATGCCTGCGCCTTTGATTTTGTATTTGAGGTTGACGGCGATCAGTACCGCCGTCAACGCTTCGACGGCAACGGCGTTGGCGAGCACGCCCGCGTCAAATGCATCGATGCCGATCTTGCGAATCAAATCGATCACGATTTCGCGTGATGCTTTGTCGCCGCCGCAGACCAATACATCGCAATCGATCTTTTCTTCGACCGATTCAAGTTTCTCGGGCGAAATGTTCTGAAATGCCGCCACGACCTTTGCCGAGTCGCCGAAAAATTGTTGCACCTCAGCCGTGGTCGAGCCAGCCGCAGGAATTTTCGCGCGACTCTTGCGTTCAGGATCGAGCGACGACGCGATATTGATGACGATTTTTCCTTGCACCGCGTCGCGCAAATCTTCGAGAATGGGTTTCATGCCGTCGAATGGAACCGACAGCAAAACAATGTCTGCCTTGGTGGCCGCATCGCGATTGGAATAACCCTCAACGCTCGACGTGTCGATGCGTGCGTTCATTTCCGTCGCCGCGTTCAGCGCCTTGATTGCATCGCGCGAGCCGATCAAAACGCGTACGCCTGCTTTCGCAAATCGAAATGCGAGCGCGTTGCCTTCTTTGCCAGTACCACCAATTAGTGCAATAGTGCGATTGTGCGATTGTTCGTTAGTTTCGTTGCTTTCCATGCGTTTGCCTCGTTACTGTCCACTGTCCACTGTTCACTTTTTCGTCCATCCCGTCCTATCATAAACGACTCGGAATCCCAAACGCTCGTACCATGATTGTGTTGGGCTACTCGTTTCGACCTGCAAACAAATTGGCATGTCGGGGTACACACGCGCGTCGCGAATCATTCGGCGTGCGAGTGCTGTACCGACACCTTGTCCGCGCACTCGTTCTTCGACGGCGACGCCGTAAATACCGAACACGCCTGCCCAGTTAATGAGCGAAGCAGCGCCGACCGCTTCGCCGTAGAGACGCGCCACGTAAAGCGTACTTCTGCCCGAGTCGTAACTTCGACGTGCCATCTCAATTATCGATGTAGAGGGTTGACTGCTGCCGCCAAAGCCGCGATGTTGAATGCTGACCCACTGTTCGAGATCATCCAAGGTGACGGTTTCGATGCGCACTTGGCGATTCGTCGAGCGTTCCACGTCGTCGGTTTCCAAAACCATTTGCGTTTCTGCTTCGGTGCGAACAAATCCGCGCTGTTCGAGAATCGCAGCTACATTTGCTGGTCGCGTGAGCGGACTGACGCGAAAATGCGGCGCGATATTGCGCTGGGTAAACCAGGCATTCACATCGTCGATCATACTTTCAATGAGTGTATCCTCGGAACGAATGCGACAGGCAAAATTCAAACCCGTCCCAAAATCGGGATGCGAGTAGACGAGCGTCACGTCGCCCAACTCAAGAAATGCGCCGCCGATGTCTTTCGCCGCTTGACCATTCGACGATTCCTCGTGGTATTCGAGTCGGTCGGCAAGAGGATGAATAGTCATTTACAATTCCTGGACGCGTTTCCAAACTTGTTTCGATGCTTGCTTAGCTTGTGCTGCAATGGCTTGTTCGTCGAGGGTCAACAGCTCACGATCTTTCATCAACAACTTGCCCGCACAAATTGTATGCGTTACATGTGCGCCGTCAATACCGAAGATGAGTTGCCAGGGAAAATTTCCTGCGGTTAGCGGGGTGTGGGGAACGTAATTGAGCAAGATGATGTCGGCAAAGGCACCGACGGATAATTCGCCGAGCCTGGGTTTCCAAAACACATGCGCGATTTTCGCGTTGTTCGCGTACGCCATTTGCAAAACTTGGTCTGCGCCCATCACGCGCGGATCGCGGCGAATCAATTTGTGCAGCAGGTAGGCGGTTTTCATTTCCGCAAAATGATTGTTGCTAAATCCATCATTGCCCAAGCCGACATTGACGCCGCGCCGCAGCATTCCCAGGATGTCGGCGACGCCGACCGCGTTGTTCATATTCGAGCGCGGATTGTGCGCGACGTTCGTTTTGGTCTGCAGCAACAATTCGATTTCGCCTATGTCCGCGTTGACGCAATGCACCGCGATGCTTTTTGCGCCAAGCACGCCACGCGCATTCAGTCGATCCACTACGCGCATTCCGTACTGGTTCAACGAATCATCTTCGTCCGCAATATCTTCGCCGACGTGAATGTGAAAGCCGGTATTCAGTCCTTCTGCTGCTTCCAGACATCTTTCCAACGTCTTGTCAGATACTGTAAATGAAGCATGGATTCCGAATGATGCGCCAAGCTGAGTGTTGACTGTTGACTGTCGACTGTTGACTTTTTTTATGAACCGAACGTTCTCGCGGATGCCTGCTTTCGCGCCTGCTGCGCCATTTCGATCGGTTACCTCATAGCAGAGCGACGCGCGCAAACCGGACTCAAGCACCGCATCGGCAACCGCATCCAGCGAACCATCGATGGCGTTGGGGCTGGCGTGATGATCGATGAGCGTCGTCGTGCCGTTGCGAATGGCATCGACGAGACAAACGAGCGCGGAGAGTTTGCTATCTTCGAGCGTCAGCGCGCGGTCGATCTTCCACCACAACTGGTCGAGAATCTGTGGAAAGTTTCTCGGCGCAGAACCTGGGATCGACATGCCGCGGGCGAACGCGCCGTAAAAGTGCGTATGCCCAACGATGCTGCCAGGCATGACGAGTTTTCCTTGCGCGTCGAGTTGTTCTTCGTTTGGATATTTCTTGACCAGCGCATTCGTCGTACCGATGTCGGCGATCTTGTCGCCACGAATGTACACCGCGCCGTTTTCGATCACGCGATTGTCTTCGCCTAGCGTGATGATGGTACCGTTGGTGATGAGCATACGCACCTCAAAATGGGACGCGGATTAACGCAGATTGGCTGTGCTGACTGTGCTGAAGTTCGCACAGCCAGTTCAGCACAGTCACGCAGATAAAAACTATCCGCGTTTGTCCGCGTTTGTCCGCGTCCAAAAGGATTCTAGCCGCGTGTTGCTGCTAACTTGGCATCAATCTCGCCTACCATCTCCTGGTGCTTGATCCACCACTCTTGACTCATTTGCGCATTGAGTTCTTCGACGGTCTTACCTTGTTGCTCCACCCAAGTATAATATTTTAAAGCATGCCATTGCTTCCGCATTTCAGTTGTGCCTTCGTGAATCCAATCGGTCTTTTGATCGATGAAGATGTGCGCGCGCGCGGTCGCTTCAGCTTCGTCCATCTTGCCGAATCGCTGCGTCATCTCTTCCATCACCGAATGATAACGCGCAATGTTGTCGGTGCAAATCGTGACGATGGTATCGTTCTTGCCGAATCCATAGAACTTGGCTGTCTTGATTGCGCCCAGCACATTGCACACGCCGCTGATGCCGAACAACGTCGCCATTTTTTCGACCGTCGCTTGCGGAATGCCGAAGCGTTTGACGAGTGTGTTCCAACCCGCTTCTTCGGTCAGCAACTGCAAACCTTTTTTGCATTCGATGTCGTCGAGGCACATGATCGCATCTTGATTCATCACGTTATGAATCCACGTCACATGCTTGTCGCCGATGCCTTGAATATCATGCGAACCGTAGCCGTTGTTGTAAAGCGTTGGGCATTGAATCGGTTCCAGTCCGACGATTTTATGATCGGGCCAGACTTGCTTCAAGCGATCACCTGCCGCAATCGTGCCTGCGCTTCCCATCGCCGAGCAGTACGCCGCAATCTTTCCATTGCCGACGCCTTGCTTTTTCAGAAGGTCTGCCAACTCGACAATGGTGTTGCCGGTGACGTGATAATGGAAACGATAGTTGCCCATCACCTCGAATTGATTGAGGATGCGAATGTTCGGGTCTTGGCTCAAGCGGTGCGTTTCGTCGTAGATTTCCTTGACGTTCGATTCTGAGCCGAACGTTTTGATGATGCGTGCGCCGTACGATTCGATTTGCACGAATCGTTCTTTGCTCATGCCTTCGGGCAAAACAACAATCGATTTTGTTCCGACGCGACCACCAACCCATGCGCCGCCGATGCCATAGTTGCCTGTGCTGGGCCAAACGACGGTGTGCTTCGCCGGATCGACTTCGCCGAACAGAATTTTTTCGAGCAGGACGGAATACGCTGCGCCGACTTTGTGCGCGCCGGTCGGAAAGTCCTTGCCATACAAAACGACAATGTTCGCATCGACGCCGGTCAGTTCTTTCGGCATCACGAAATAGTATGGCTGGTTGTTGCTGTCGCGCCAGGTGATGTTGAACAGATTGATCGGATCGAGTGGGTCTTGCATTTTCACTTCAATCGCGCGCTTGCGAATATCGGGCGCGATTTTGTTCGGGTGAAGCATTTCTTCGAATGTAGGACCTAGGATTGCCATTGGTAAACTCCTTTAGTGGGATTTCAATTTTGAGATTCTCCGGCTCGCCAAGTCGGGACAAATCAAACCTTGTTTGTTTGTCAACGCACAGTGGCTATGTTATTCTCCGGCCGAGAAAGTTGGTGATTCTTCATGTCGGAAAACCACGCGGATATCAACACACAAATCAAATACTGGAAGACGTTGGCAAACGTCAATCTGAAAACCGCCAACTCGCTTTTTGAAAAGCGACGCCATATGCACGCGCTTTTCTTCGGGCATCTTTATCTTGAAGTGTTGTTGAAGGCATTGATCGTGCAGCACACATACAAAGATGCGCCGTTTGGACACAAGCTATACACACTCGCTCTCAAAGCGGCTCTGGAAATCAATGAAGCACAACACGATTTGTTAACACGCTTTACTGCCTATAACATCACCGCGCGTTATCCCGATCAGCGTCTTTTGCTATATAAACGGTTCGACCGCAAATTCACTCAAGCCGAATTGAAAAAATCCGAGGGATGGGCAAATGGATTGTGTCGCATCTCAAATAAACCAAACAGTATTGCGAAAATCCAATCGCTTTGTTGCAGAACTCCAAACCAAAGGATTCCAAATTCAGTATGCGTACCTTTATGGTTCGTATGCGAAAGGGTACGCACGTCCTGATAGCGACATTGACATTGCGATTGTCTCAAATGACCTAAGCGGCGATTGGTTAGATGATTACTGCCATCTGACGCGCATCGCTGACGGCATTGACGCACGAATGGAAGTGATTTCGCTTCTACCGCAAGATTTTCATGAAAAGAATCCGCTCGTCTGGGAAATCAAATCTTTCGGAGTTCCTCTTACTGGCAACGGTAAGCGCCGCGCGATAAAACGCAAGCCAATTCAACGAACCGAACGAAAATGATTTTCAGAGACCAGGCTTCTTCGAGAAACCTGGTTTTTCGTTTTATAACTTAAACGCCTTCACCGCTTCCAGCGTCGGCTCGATGTGTATACCTTCGCCAGCAACTTGCATCGCGCTCTTGATGTCTTTCAAACCATTGCCCGTAATCATGCAGACGATTGTCTCGTCAGATTTCACGAGACCTTGCTTGACTGCTTTCTTCAAGCCAGCGTACGCCGTCGATGCGGCTGGCTCGGCGAAGATGGCTTCGCCGCGCGCAAGTTCAGGAATCGCCGCGAGAATTTCATCGTCGCTGACGGTAAGATATGCGCCGCCAGTTTCGCGCACGGCCCGCACGGCGCGAACGCCATCGAGAGGAATGTCCGCGCTGATCGAATCAGCCACAGTCACAGCATTTACTGCAGTGATTTTTTCCGTGCCAGCTTTCCACGCATTATAGCACGCTGCCGATCCTTCTGCCTGAATCCCCATCAACTTGGGAATCTTGTCGATCCAACCCAGCGCGGCGAGATCGCGCAGCCCTTTCCACAATCCACTGATGATGTTGCCATCGCCAACCGAAACGAAAATACGGTCGGGCGCACCCCAACCCTCACCCTTTCTCCCTCTCCCTTCAAGGGAGAGGGTTGGGGTGAGGATCAATTGTTCGCAAATTTCAAACGACGCGGTCTTTTTCCCTTCAACTGTGTAAGGATTGTACGCCGTATTGCGGCAGTACCATCCGAATTCTTTGGACGCGGCAAGACACAAGGCGACGGCTTGATCGTAGTTGCCTTTAACCAGCATCACGCGTGAACCGAAGATGAGCAGTTGTGCGATTTTAGCTTGCGGCGCAGTTTCAGGAACGAAAATAACAGCGGGCATTTTTGCGGCTGCCGCAAGCCCAGCCAACGCTGCACCCGCATTGCCGGTGCTCGCCGTCGTGATAATATCCACGCCGAGTTCGCGTGCTTTGGCGACAACAACTGCGCTTGCTCGATCTTTGAACGATGCGGTCGGGTTGCGCCCATCGTCTTTGAAATACAAATTGCTCAAGCCAAGTTGTTTGCCAAGTGTCGTCGAACGATACATAGGCGTCCAACCGACTTGCAACGGCGGCGCGGACTTGCTTGGATCCTCTAAAGGCAAGAGCTCAGCGTAGCGCCAGATCGAAAAATCGCGCGAGTCGGAAATTTTCTTTGGACTTGTTTTTCCCGCAATTTGTTTGTAATCGAAAATCGTGTCGAGAATACCGTCGTCGCCATGCTTGGGGCAAACGTAGCGGACATCCTTGGCGTCATACTCTGCGCCGCATAACGTACATTTAAGATGATAGTCCATCGAATCTCCAGTCGTGATTCGTGAAACGTGATTTATGACCCTTCGACTCTGCTGCTCAGAGACTTGCATGTCACTCTGAGCGAAGCGAAGAGTCTCTCCTTCAGCGCGGGAGATGCTGCGGACGAAGCGCGTCCGACGCTGCGCTCAGCATGACAAGTTTCTTTCCCTAAACATGCCCGCGAGGGCATGAGATTGTCAGGGTGACATTCACGTATCACGTGTCATGTATCACGTTTTCGTCATTTGTCTCGCTTGTGCTGCTAATTCAGGATTTGTAATTGCCGCTAGTTCTGCTGTGCGCGCAAAATCGTTTCGCGCATTCGTATCGTCGTGCGTCGCGCGGCGTGCGATTCCGCGCCAGAAATAAAATTCGGGTACGTTCGGCAGGTGCGCAATTGCTGCATCGAATTCAGGAAGAGCCTGTGCCGCATTGCCACGATGATGCAAGCAAAATCCCAGATTGTAATGCACCCGCGCGGCGAGTTGTGGGTCATCGTCTGCACGGCCAAGTGCTGAGCGAAAATATTTCTCGGCGTTGCTGTAGCGTTTTTGAATCATACGGATTTGACCGATGTTGAACAGCGCCCGCGGATTTTGCGAATCGATCTTGAGGGCATTCCGATAATCGGCAATCGCCAAATCGAATTCGTTCTGCGACGCAAAGTAATTTCCGCGCGCGATGATCGGATCGACGGAACCAGGGCGTGCGGCAACCTCTTGGTCAAGTTTTCGAATCTGATCGTTTCCGCCTGCGTACAGTCCGATTTCCCAGCGTTTGAGCAGCGCGCTGCGATCAAGCAAAAAGAGAATGGCGACGACCGCGGCTTGCGCAACAAAAACCGCAACGCCGAGCAGCGGAATCGAAAAATAAATCGTCGTCCAATCGCCTTCAAATCCAGCAAACGTAATGAGCGGATAACCGACGAGCGACCAACCGAGTTGAATCCGCGCGAGTGACAAGAGCGTGTACTTGATCCATGCCTTGTTCGTGAATCGAATAAAGAGCAGCGGAATGAATCCGTAGATGACGGATACGAGATTGCCTGATAGCGCGATCCACCAATCTTGCAACGGCGTAAAGCGTCCTTCCGGAATGACATAGCCGTAGAAGAACGCGTAATGAAAGCCACCGCCGAACCAATCGATCGTTCCCCCCATTTGATACGTAGCGGCAGCGTGTCCCAGTTCGTGCAGAAAAACGCCAATTGGAACGAAAACGAAAAACGCAATCTGACTAGCCAGGTTGCGATCAAACGATGTCAGTTCGTCGTCGGTGAACGCGCGCCAATTTTTGACGAGCGTCCAAATCGCGCGGACGCCGATGGCAATGTAGATCAGTGAGAGAAGGTCAAATAGTCCCATGGTTTTGTAGTCTCACAGTCACATAGTCTCGTAGTCGAACGAAAAGATTACGAGACTATATGACCAGATGACTATCGGACGATATGTGTTCCCGTTTCGCCGCGCAACGCGCGTCCCAGGTTTTCGGGATTGGTGATGATCGCGTGCTTGCCGCCGGCTTCGAGGTACCAAATGATCGCTTGAATCTTGGGAGCCATGGAACCTTTGGCAAAATGCGTGCCTTGTGCGAGATATTGCTTCGCTTCGGCAAGCGTCATTTTGTCGATGAATTGCTGATTCGGTTTGCCAAAGTTGAGCGCAACTTTTTCGACGGCGGTTGCGATCAAGAACAAATCGGCTTTGACTTCGCGCGCGAGCAAGCTGCTGGCGAAATCCTTGTCGATGACGGCGGCCGTGCCGCGATATTCGCCATTGCCTACATCGATTACAGGAATTCCGCCGCCGCCTACCGTGATGACGACGATGCCTTCTTTGAGTACCGCTTCGATGGTGGTTTGCTCGACAATTTCTTTGGGCTGGGGCGATGGAACTACACGCCGCCAACCACGTCCTGCATCTTCGACGATGCTCCAGCCCATTTCATTTTTGCGGCGCAGCGCTTCGGCTTGATCCATAAATCCACCGATGGGCTTGGTTGGATTTTTGAAAGCTGGGTCTTCTTGATCCACCAAAACCTGGGTGATGATCGTCGCGCAGCGTTTTTTGATCTTGCGATGATACAATTCATTTTGAAGCGCTTGCTGCAATTCATAACCGATGGCACCTTGGGTGTCCGCGCCGCATACGTCGAGCGGAACTTCGTGCATGCCTTCAACTTTCGCCGCAATTTCTGATCGACGCAAAACGAAACCGACTTGGGGGCCGTTGCCGTGTCCGATTGCCACATCCCAACCCTGCTCGATCATATCGGCAATGTGACAAGCGGTTTCGCGCAGCGCGTCTTCTTGATCCTCAACGGATTGATGCGCGGCGTCTTTGATGAGCGAGTTGCCACCTATCGCTACGACGGCTAGCTTGTGCTTGGGTGTACGCTTGATGGTCTTTTTGATTAGTTTCTTTTTTGTGGGCATGTTTTGTCTCCTAGTCTCGTAGTCATCTAGTCCTGTAGTCGGATCGTCATGTAGTCGATGAGCAAAGAATTTGACAACCCGACTACATGACGATAAGACTAACCGACTATTCGACTACATAGTTAAAGCCATGACCGCTTTTTGCGCGTGCAAGCGATTTTCGGCTTCGTCGTACACGACCGATTGCGCGCTGTCGATCACGCCGTCGGTCACTTCGATATTGCGGTCGGCGGGCAGTGGGTGCATGTAGATCGCGTCGGGCTTGGCGCATTTCATCTTCGCTTCGTCGGTGATCCAGTGCTTGTACGAGTCCTGAATCTTTTTGCCTTCGTTCTTGTCGGCGGTCGTGAGCAATGGTCCCCACGATTTGGCGTAGACCACATCGGCATCCTTGAACGCTTTTTCCATGCCGTTCTTGTCATCGACAATTTCGAACGCCGTGCCGTACTTTTTCGCCTGCTCTTGCGCTTGCCCAACGATGTCGGGCATCAATTTGAATTCAGGCGGATACGCGAGCGTAACGTCCATGCCAAAGCGCGGCATTTGCAGAATGAGCGACTGGGGTACCGAAATCGGTTTCAAGTACGATGCAGCGTACGCCCACGACACAACGATTTTTTTCTTGCGCAGGTCGCGCCCTTTCTTTTCCATGATCGTCATCAGATCGGCGAGGCATTGGAACGGATGGTAAATGTCGCACTGCATGTTGAGAATCGGCACGCGCGAGTACTGCGCGACTTCTTTGATGTACTTGTTGCCAAAGTCCCAGTCGCATTGACGAATCGCAATGCCGTCAAAGTAGCGACCAAAAATTTCGCCGATTTCCTTGGCGGTATCGCCGTGCGAAATCTGCGTCGTTTCGGAATCGATAAAGGCGGCGTGACCGCCAAGCTGCGCCATGCCCGCTTCGAATGAGCCGCGCGTGCGTGTGCTGCTGAAGAAGAACAACATCGCGAGTACTTTGTCGCGCAGAATTGGATGCGGTTCGTTCAATGCGCGTTTGCGTTTCAGATCGAACGCAACATCCAAAACAGTTTCGACCTCCTCTTTAGAAAAATCGAGATCGCCGATGAGGTCTCGGCCGTGTAGGTAGGTTTGCATGTTTAGTCTCCTTGTCTTCAAGTCGAGTAGTCTTGTAGTCGAATAGTCGTCAGTCGTGCGACTTACCTCCACGCAAGTAGCTGATCAAACCATTGATGAGTTTCTTGGCTTCGGAGGCAAGCTCTTATGCTTTTTGCATTTCGTCTTGGCAAATGTATTTGCGATCAAGTGCAAGATACAACTCGGATTGCGTCTCACTTGCGGAGCGGTGAGCCATTTTCAAGAATCGAATGAACTCTGGATCGGATCCCGAATCAAATCCCTCAGCAATATTGTGCATCACTGAGCCAGCAGCGCCTTGGATTTGTTTCCAGTGAGATCGTAAACCAAGTTCGTAAGTTGTCTTGCCTTCTGCCAGGCTTTCGACTCTTCGAACCGTTCAACCTTTGCGATTGCTGCCTCCGACGATTCGACTATCCGACGATTTGACTACGTGACGATTTTATTCCACCGCTCCCAACACCATCGCCAGCAACGTCATGCGCATGACCACGCCATTGAATGCTTCTTGCCAATAGCGCGACCAGCGCGTAATGTCCACATCGAGTGGAATCTCATCCATGCGCGGGAGCGAGTGGAGCAGAATGGCATCCGACTTGGCTTTGCCCACGAGCAACTCGCGCGTGATCTTGTAGTTCGCAGGCGTGAGTGATTTGTCTTTACTTGCCTCTTGGCGTGCCTGGGTGTAATCGGGTTGAATTACTGGTTCGACCAAAATCACATCCGCATCTGCAATCGCTTGCTCGACGTGATCGGCTTCGCGAAAGTTGAGTCCGTACTGTTTGAAATCGGTTTTGTATTCATCAGGCATGCACATGTCGGGCGAGTTGGGGAAAAGCGCGTTGGCGGCGGGCGAAACAAACGTGATCGGGCAATCGAATTGCGAGAGCGCATAACCGAGCGAGTGCATCGTCCGCATCCGCATATCGCCCACCGCGAGCCATTTCAATCCATCGATGCGACCCTTTTCGCGCAGCACGGTGTAGAGATCAGTGAGAATTTGCGTCGGGTGTTCGCCCCAGCCATCGCCCCCATTGATGATCGGCACGCTCGACCATTTGGCGGCTTCGTGCGGCGCACCTTTTTGGAAATGGCGCATCACAACCACATCGCCGTAAAATTCCAACATCTTGACGGTATCCTTGATCGATTCCTGATACCAATCACCGGCGCGCGTCATCTTGGCATCGGAGAACCCGGTGACGTGACCGCCGAGGCGATGCATCGCCGCTTCGTGCGCGAGGCGCGTGCGCGTGCTGGGTTGATAGAACGCGGTGACCAGCGTTTTTTCTTTGAGCATGTCGACGTTCTTGCGACCGCGCGCAATGACTTCCATTTTCTCGGCGACGTCGAATACGTGGAAAAACTCGTTACGTTCAAACTCTTTGAGCGACAAAATGTCGCGACCTGCGAAACTACGCATGGTAAAATCCTCCTGTGATAATTTGGATGTTGGAAGCTAGAAGTTGGAAATTGGACGATGATTGCATTCCAACTTCTAGCCTCCAATTTCTAACTTCGAATTTGTCGAATGACATGAAAGTGGAAATATCCTGGGACGAAAAAGCTCTGCGAATAATCGATGACCTGTCCGTCGCGTGTAAAAAGCTGCGCTTGAAGTTTATGCAGCGGATCGTTGCGCTTGATTTTGAGCTTGCGCGCAATCGCCGCTTCCGCCAATTCAATCGAAATGTCAGTACGCGAATGCGACAAATGTAAATCGTGGCGGCGAATAAATAAATCGAGAACGGAACCACGGAAAGAACGGTCGAGGTCTTTTTGTTGAAGCGTACTGGTTGGGACAATATCGATGAGATAAGCGACGGGGCGTTTGTCGGCGATAATGACACGTGAGACAGCGAGAATAAGAGAATCAGGAGCGACTTGGAGTGCTTGCGATTCGGCGGCGGTGGCACAGCGTTCTTCGATTTGTAAATCGGTCATCTTGGTTTCTAGACCAATGCGCCGCGCGAGCGTTTCGAGACTTTCCAATTCTTCCAACCCGGCGTCGAGGCGTGGCAGCGCAGGGGCGACGAATGTGCCCACGCCATGACGGCGCAACACGACGCCGCGATGTTCGAGTTGCGAGAGCGCGTCACGAATCGTAGCGCGGCTGACCTCAAAGCGTTGGCTCAATTCGGCTTCGGAGGGCAACATGCCATGGTCGCGGGCAAGCGTACCTGCTTCAATACCCGTGAGAATTTCTTGCACAACTTGGCGAGCGAGGGAAACGTGTCGGCGAACCATCAACCTTGATCTCTGCGCGAACAGTGGGAAATGGGTCAGACGACAGTCGTCTGACGACTGGAATTATACGAAATGTCGAAGAAATGTCAAAAACAGAAACGGCGTGAGAATCACTCCGCCTTCGCGTGAACTTGAATCCAACGCTTGTTGATCCCCGCAATGACTGGTTCGATCACTTGGAAACTATTCGCGTGTAGGAGACTCTCAATTTCTGGTTGACTGTAACGAGCGAAAAATCGTTCGAGTGGTGGTGAAGCGTAAGGATTAGGCTCATAACCCTCGCTCGCTCCTACTTGAATGGCGAGAAAGAATATGCCTTGATGTACGAGAACACGATGAATTTCAGTCAGTGTGCCCGACACAAATTGTTTGGGCAAATGCAATAAGGACGCGCAGCACCAAACGCCTTGAAAGCAACGATCGGAAAAACTAATCGTGCGCATATCCATCTGCACGAGATTCTTTACGCCAATCATTTTTGCCTGCGATAACATGCCCATTGAAAAATCGGCGCTGACGACATTTAAACCACATGACTGCATGTAAACTGAATCACGGCCAGTGCCGCTGCCCAGATCGAGGACGGTTGCCGAATTGCCGACGAGCGCGATGAAACGCTGCATCGCCACGATTAACTTTTCTGGCATGGTCGCATTGACTCGCGCGAATTCGGGAGCGATGTTATCGTATGTGTGTTGGGTGATATGGTCAATCATACAAGGTACCTGCCCAACTGCCCGCCCACATTTCAAACTCCGGCATTCCGCTGTCGCGTGCCGCTTGCACGACGGCTCTCACGTCGAGTGGGACGCGCCGAAATTCAATAGAGAAATTCTCGCCGTGTGAATCGACGATGGCATATTCACTCCACGGCGGACGGCGGTCTTGCACCATCGGCATTCCGACACTGCCCGGATTGATGATCGTTACGTCGCGGAATCGGCGAAGCAATTGTTGGTGTGTATGTCCACCAGCCATCACCGTCGCGCGATAATCGCCGAGCCATTGCGAGAGTTGATCGTCGGAAGTTGTCGCAAGTCTGATTCCCTTACCAATTTAATTAAAGCCGCTTGATGACAGGCGCTAAACGAATTGGCGTTAGGCAGGCGTTGAAGACAGGCAGCCGCTGCATCGCCGTCGCCACGCAGCGCTTGAGCCAACGCAGACCGAGT
>JACRMI010000152.1 GCA_016215025.1 Chloroflexota bacterium | reverse complement strand
TGCTCTGGCCGATAGTAACGCTTGGGAACTTCGGAATTGTCTTTGGCTCGTCTCATCCACACACCTTTGCGTCGTAGGGTTCTTGAGAACCCATTATACCGCATCAGAGGCGTGTAGGTGGAATTTTGCGGTTACTGATAGTAATCAAGTCACAACAATTTCCCCTGCCCGCTTTTTTTCTTTTCGACTTGAGCCGGTTTGAAACTTACCGCCCCACGCGATAAATCTGGGAATCGAGGTGACTCGCTGCCGTTGAGCAATGCGTCGATGGTGAGAATTTGAATTCTGGGGAACGCGCCGCTTAATGTCGAGCTTGTCGCGAAAGTAGAGCGTTTTCGGTTGCGTCATTGCGTTGCTCCTATCGGACAAATTTGGAAATTTGTCCTACGGGCGACTCTAACACAGCGATAGCCGCGCGTCAAAAAAACCTGGAAGGTCGCGGTTCTTGCGGAGCCGTCGCGACCTTCCAGGTTTCACACTCAGCGTTTTATCAGCGGCAGATACAACTTGAATCCCAAACTCCCTCGCCCTACTTGGACGATGTACGTCTTGGTCGTTACGCCATCTTGCGCCGTAACAATGGTCGTGATGGTGTTTGTGCCGGTGCTGAGAGCGATTGCGCTCGACGGAGTGCCGGACGCAACGGTGGTCCCATTCACTTTGACCGTCGCCCCCGCGCCTGCAACCGTCGGCGTGATGACGATGCTCGTAACCGTAATCGCAACCGACGCGGTGTACGCTGTCGTGTTTGCCGCGAATGCTGGCGTCAACGTTCCCTTGCTCAAGACCAAACTGGACAAGTCGGCGTTGCCGCTTTGCGCCGAACGCGTCACCGTCACCACATAGTTCTTGGTCGTCGTGCCATTCTGCGCGGTGACGGTCGTCGTGATGAGATTCGCGCCCACAACCAGCGGAATCGCGCTCGACGGTGATCCCGATGCGACCGTAACCCCATTCACTTTGATCGTCGATGCAGCATCGGCAGCCGTCGGCGTGAGCGTAATGCTCGCAATGCTGTTCGCCACCGTCGCCGAGTAGGCAGTCGTGGCGGAGGAGAACGACGGCGACAGCGTACCATTGCTGAGAACCAGGTTACTCAGATCGGCGTTACTGCTTGGCGCAGCGCGTGTCACCGTGACGGTGTAGGTTTTGATCGTGACACCATCTTGCGCCGTAACCGCCGTCGTAATCAGGTTTGCGCCAACGCCAAGCAGGATCGCGCCCGACGGCGTACCCGATGTCACCGGCGAACCATTGACGGTGACACTGGCATTCGTATCGGACAACGTCGGCGTAACCGTGATACTCGTGACACTGTTCGCAACCGAAGCGGTGTATGATGTTGTGTTAGAGTTGAACGCTGGCGTCAGTGTGCCACTGCTGAGGACCAAGTTGTTTAGATCGGCGTTGTTCGATAACGAACGCGTTACCGTAACGATATAGCTCTTGGTCGTGACGCCATCTTGCGCGGTGACGGTTGTCGTGATGATTGTATCGCCGACGATGAGCGGAATCGCACTCGATGGATTGCCTGAGACGACCGGTGAACCATTGACGGTGATGGTTGAGTTCGTGTCCAAAGCGACCGGCGTCACGCTGATGCTGGTCACATTGTTCGCCACCGTCGCCGTGTAATTCGTCGTGCCGATGCTGAACCCCGGCGTGAGCGTGCCATTGCTCAGGATCAGATTCACCAAATCGGCTACGCTTGATGCGGCGCGCGTTACCGTGACGACGTAATTCTTGATCGTCGCGCCATCTTGCGCCGTGACCGTCGTCGTGATGAGATTCGCGCCCACATTCAAAAAGATCGCGCTCGACGGCAAACCCGATGTCACAGCAAAACCGTTGACCATGACGCTCGCGTTCGTATCAGACAGCGTTGGCGTGACCGAAATCATCGCAACGTTGTTCGCGACCGTTGCGGTGTACGCCGTTACGTTGGATGCGAACGCCGGTGTCAACGTCCCATCGCTCAACACCAAATCGATCAAGTCGGCATTATTCGATGGCGTGCGCGTCACCGTGACGATATAATCTTTGAGCGTGACACCATCGTGCGCCGTGACGGTCGTCGTGATGACGTTCGCTCCGGCGACAAGGGGAATTGCGCTCGATGGAGAACCGGACGTCACCGGCGTACCGTTGACGGTCACGCTGGCGTTCGTGTCGGAAAGCGTCGGCGTGACGGTGATACTTGTTACCCCATTCGCGACCGTTGCCGAGTACGAGGTTGTATTGGAGGAAAAAGCGGGCGTCAGCGTGCCACTGCTCAAACTCAGATTACTCAGATTAGCATCGCCGCTCAGATTGGAACGAGTCACGGTGACCGTGTAACTCTTCGTCGTCGTGCCATCCTGGGCAGTGACAGCTACCGTGATGAGATTCGCGCCAATGCCTAGCGCAATCGCGCCCGACGGCGTCCCCGAAGTGACGGGCGCACCGTTGACGGTGACACTCGCCGTCGTGTCAGACACAGTCGGTGTAACGGTGATGCTCGTCACACTTTGAGCGACCGTCGCCGTGTATGCGGTTGTGCCGGAAGCAAACGCGGGAGTGAGCGCCCCCTGGCTCAAAACCATCCCGCTCAAATCGGCATTAGCCGATTTTGCGCGCGTTACGGTGACCGTGTACGTTTTGACCGTTATGCCATCCTGCGCGGTGACGACCGTCGTGATCGGATTGGTCCCAACGATCAACGCAATCGGAGCCGAGGCGCTGCCCGAGGCGACCGCCGTGCCGTTGACCTTGATGTTCGAATTCAGATTGGCGGCGCTCGGTGTGACGGTGACGCTCGCGACGCTGTTGGTGACCGTCGCCGTATAACTCAGCGTGCCGGAAGCGAATGTGGGAGTCAATACGCCATCGCTCAAAACCAGGTTGTTCAAGTCGGGATTGGTCGATAGAGTATTCTGCAAGCTGGCGACGTGACTCAGACCCAGGTTCGTGCTATCGCCCGATTTTATAAACTGCCCGCCTGCGTAAACCTCATACGTGATCGCATTGCCGCTGATCGCCAATGCTTGCACAAAACTATCCAAGCCATTATTCGGCGAAGCGAACCACGCACCGCCGGTATAACGCGCGAGATAATTTAAACCAGGCGTCGTGCCGTCCGACGTGCCGGTAAAATTTCCACCTACGTAAACATCGCCGCCGATAACGGCCAGCGCGTTCACATCGGAGTTCAAGCCGGTGCCCGAAAGCGAATTCCACACCCCGCCGCTATACAGCGCAATGCGGTCATAGTTTTGAATGGTCGAGTCGGCAAGATAGCGGAACGTTCCACCGACGTACAAATCAGTTCCACTAACTGCCAACGCGTTGACCGGCAGATTCAAGCCATTGTTCGCCAGCGCCGTCCAAGCGCCGCCGCTGTATTTGGCAACCGCATTCAAATTTGCGACCGCGCCATCGAAGCTTTGCGTAAACGCGCCGCCCACATACGCATCCGTTCCGATCATTGCAATCGCGTTCACACTCGATCCATTCAACCCGCCATGCGCCAATGCTGACCAAGCGCTGCCGTTGTACGACGCGACATGATTGAGATTCGTCACGAGCCCATTCGCCGATTGGCTGAAATTGCCGCCGACGTAAAGCTGTGTGCCGCTAATCGCAATCGCATTCACAGTACCGTTCAAGCCGTTGTCTTCCAGCGGTGACCAGGTCCCGCTTGTCCCGCCGCTATAGCGTGCGATGTGACCCAGCGTCGTCACGGTGTTATCCGCCGTTTGCGTAAAATCGCCGCCGACGTAGATCGCCGTGCCGCTGATGGCAATCGTGCGGACGCTCAGATCGAGACCGTTGTTGCTCAGCGGATACCATTGCCCCGCGCGCAACAACGCAATGTGATTGAGATTCGTCACCGCGCCATCTGCCGTCTGCGTAAAATCGCCGCCGACGTAAACATCCGCACCACTGACCGCGATCGACAGCACCGCGCCATTCAAGCCCCCATTCGGCAGCGCGCCCCAATACGGCGGCGGAGCCATTGGTGCCATAGAATCCATCCTGGGTTGAGATGGACTCGTGCTTATTGCCGCTAGCGCGATCGACACATTGTTGCCGATGAGCGACAAGCACAACAACGCAAGGAAAAGTAATCGTGCCGCGAGCCGAACTAGGCGAGCAAGATGTTGGTGCATGTTTGTCTCCTCCGAGATATGATGTGTTACCCCTGATTATGATTTTGTCGTGTGAAAGGTCAGTTGTGGAAAATAAAAAAGCGCGAAAAAAACTTTTCGCGCCAAACAAAACATCGTTGGATGAAAGACGCCGGTTACGAGACGTTGGACGGCGATTCCGTCATCAGAATCGCCGAGGATGCACCGATTTTATAGGATTTTAATGGTTCATTCAATAGGACATTGGTATCTACTCCCAACCAAAGCGCACGACATTGGTAGTTGGCGGTTATGGCTTTGCGAGTCGCACTTTAAGTGATGGATTTTAGATGGTTTTATTGCTTGACCCACGGATGCACCTCAAGCAGATGAGCGCGATCCTCACACGAATCGCTGATCTTGCGTAGAATCAACTCGTTCCTATCGAACGTCCACTGATACAATCCTTTTGCTCCGATTTCACTACAGGCCTACGACCCAAACTCGTCTTTAATCAGAATTTGAGTATTCCCCAGGTTATAGGATTGAGTTAGGACAAGTTTGTGGTTTACAGAGAGTTGGATGCGTCCACGCAACTCTGTTCTCGACATTTCGTCCACGACAAACTCGTTCAAGAGACTGCGCACATCCATATCCCAACGTCCATTGATGGCAAGCTGAGTTTTAGGATAATCTTCGCTCGTAATCGTGGAGACATATCTGCCCGGTGGAATCATGACCTTCGGTGTGGTCGTTCCAAGTTCCGAAGGCAGCGTCGTTGTATATTCGTGTGGCGTGATAAAATCGTTGACGGTCTTGCGCGTCGGAGGACTGAGCAATTCCCAACCTTCGACGGCATACAAAAAGAGACCGGTTCCATCGCCGTGAACGGGAACTTGGCTAAAGTATTGCGGAGGCAAGTCATACTTGGCCCCAAACAAGGCCCATACTTTATAGAGTGTCGCATGTTCAATATCAATGTCCCCGTTCAACCAAGCCCGATCAATCAACTCGAACGTGTTGAGTTGTGACTGAGGAGTTTTTGCAAGCGGAGCCAGGGTGGCTGCCACGATGGTTGTCGTGGCATTTTTTTGGTTCATGTTCAAAGTTGGTCTAGGAGTCAGGGAAGGACCGACGGAGTTGCTGTGGCAGGCAGTCGTGTGCTGGTAGGTGATGGCACAGTTGGGGTGGAGGATGGCAAGAACGTTGGCGGAAAAACCCAGGTCGCTGTCGGCAACGGAATAGTTGCCGTAGGCGGTGGAGTGGAGCTTGTGATAGTTTGTATAGGCGTTGCAAGTTGCGAATTTCCGAGACACGAGACCAGAATGAACGGAAGAACAACAAGAATTGAAACACCTCGCATCTTGAACATCGACTCCTCCGCAAACAAGCTTCAATGAGCACTACGACATTGCGATTCTAGCATAACGAAAAGCGCAAGTCAAAAAAGACCTGAGAGGTTTGCAACAAACCTCCCAGGTCTTATTGACGCACCATCGCCTTAATTACATCGCTCAACTTGTCGCGCCATTTTTGATTCGCCTCCGGTCCCGGCAGCCACGCTCGATCCCGTCCCGCGCGAATCTTGAATTGCTTCGCCAGCCGCGCGCTCAACGCATCGTCCTCGCGTCCGTACTTGATGACGATGCGTCCATCCTCCACCGAAATCGATCCCAGGTTCGCTTGAATCGCGGCGACTTTGAGACGCAGCAGATAGACCAAGTTTCCAACCTGCTCCGGCGGCTTGCCAAATCGATCCTCTAACTCTTTGGCGATCTCGTCGATCTGCGTGCTCGTTTGAATGTCCGCCAGCCGTCGATATAATTTCAACCGCAGTCCCGAATCGGGCACATAGTCTTCGGGCAGTTGCGCTTGCAATGGCAAGTCGATGAGCGGCGATGAGAGCGCATCCGAGCGCTGCTTGAGCTGGGTGTCTTCGCCTTGCGCTTTCGCGCGCGCAAATTCAACCGCGTTACCCAGCAAGCGCACGTACAAATCGAAACCAACGTCGGCAATATGCCCCGACTGCCGCGCGCCGAGGATGTCGCCTGCGCCGCGAATCTCCAAGTCGCGCATGGCGATTTGAAAACCCGCGCCCAATTCGCTCGCTTCCGCAATCGATTGCAAACGATCATGCGCTTCGGCACTGAGCGGATGATTTTTCTCATGCAAGAAATACGCGTACGCGCGCGACGTGCTGCGACCGACGCGCCCGCGCAATTGATACAACTGCGCCAAGCCAAACTTGTCGGCGTGATTCACGATAAGCGTGTTCGCATTCGGAATGTCGATGCCGCTTTCGATGATGGTCGTGCAAACGAGCACGTCGTACTTGCCGGTCGAAAATTCGAGCATCACTTGCTCAAGCTGTCCCTCGCTCATCTGACCGTGACCAATCGCCACGTTTGCCTCCGGCACCAGCTTGCGGATTTGTTCAGCGAAAATATTGATGCCACGCACGCGATTATGCACGATAAAGACCTGCCCGCCGCGATCCAACTCGCGCAAAATCGCCTCGCGCACGAGACGCTCGTCGTACTCGGCGACGTACGACCGAATCGGCAAACGGTCTTCCGGCGCGGTTTCAATCGTGGACATGTCACGTGCGCCGCTGAGCGAAAGATACAACGTGCGCGGAATCGGTGTCGCGGTCAGCGTCAACACATCGACCTGGGTTTTCAATTGCTTCAAGCGCTCCTTATGCACGACGCCAAACCGCTGCTCTTCGTCGATGATGAGCAGACCCAGGTCTTTGAACTGCACGTCGTCGGAGAGCAAGCGATGCGTGCCGATAATAATATCGACCACGCCGGTTCTGATTTTTTCGACAATATCGTTTTGTTCTTTTTCGGAACGAAAGCGCGAAAGCATTTCGACGGTGAGTGGAAATGGCGCGAGGCGTTCTGAGAACGTGTTGTAATGCTGCTGCGCCAGTACCGTCGTCGGCACGAGTATCGCCACTTGCTTGCCATCCGTCGCCGCTTTGAACGCCGCACGCAGCGCAACTTCGGTCTTGCCGTATCCGACATCGCCGACGACGAGTCGATCCATCGGGCGCGCCTTTTCCATATCGGCTTTGACTTCGTCGATCACTTGCAATTGGTCTTCAGTCTCGACGTACCCAAACGATGCTTCGAGTTCGTGCTGCCATTGATTGTCCGGCGAGAACGCATGCCCCGACACGACTTCGCGCTTGGCGTACAGCTCCAGCAATTCGTCCGCGATGTCGGCAACGGCTTTGCGCGTGCGTTCCTTTACCTGCGCCCATTCCGCTGTGCCGAGCCGACTCAACTCCGGGACGTGTCCCCCGGGCGCAGAATAACGACTCAATCGATCAATTTGATGCACGGGCACGTAGAGCATATCGCCGCGCTGATATTCGATCTGGAGAAACTCACGCTCGGGTCCGTTCAACGCGATGCGTGTCAGTCCGCGAAAAATTCCAATGCCATGATCGATGTGAACGATGTAATCACCAATCGCGAGATCGGAAAAGAACGCTTCGGGCGATGCTGCCTTCGCCTTAGCCACTCGCCTTGGCTTTGGTCTTGACCAGCCGAACACCTCTGCGTCAGTGAGCAGTGAACAGTCAACAGTGAACAGTTTCCCACTGTTGACTGTTGACGCGCCATCTTTGATGGCAAGTTCACTGTTCACTGATAACTTCCATCCTTCCGCCAGCGCTCCTTGCACCAACACAATATGCCCCGGCTCAGGAATCTTTTCAACATGGTCAGTGGGCTTGATGTAGAAATCGCGCTCGCGCAAGAGTTCAGACAATCGTTCTGCCTGGCGCGTGACGACGACGACGCGCGATTTTTGCTCGCGCAGTTTGAACAACTCTTCGATGACCTTGCGCAATTGTCCACCGTAACGCGGACCCGGTGTGAACGGAAGCGGCATCGCATCGCCCGGCGTTGCATAATCGAGCAGCAGACGCTTGCGCTGTAACATTTGATCGCGCAATTGGTTCCATGGAAAATACGGCAGCGCCACGTTCAGCGGCAACTCGCGGCGCGCTTCCAAATCGCCGCGCACATCTTCAGCTTGAAACTCCAACGACTGCGCGTTCGCTTCGATCTCCGCCCAATCCTCGACGACGAGCAGACCCTGGTCGGAAAGATGATCGATGATCGATGCTGGCTTGGCGTAGAAATATTGCAGATAAAATTCGATGCCGTTAAAGCGTCGTCCTTCTTCGAGCGATTCGCGGTCGCGCTTGAATCCCGATTCGGCGATTGGATGGCACGTGGTCAAATCCCACCCTGCAACCTTTGCCGCGACATCGCGACCGTGACCTGGGAGCGCTTCGCTCGCCGGAACGATCATCAACGCCTTGACTTGTTTCGCCGAACGCTGCGTCGCCGGATCGAATTCGCGCAGCGAGTCCACCTCATTGCCAACAAACTCGATGCGAACGGGCTGTGGGTTTGCAGGAGGCCACACATCTAAGATGCCACCGCGCCGACTGAATGTGCCGGGCGCTTCGACAACCACTTCGTACGTGTAACCCAGCGCAACAATTGCCGACAAGAGATCGGTGAGATTGATGCTTTCGCCGCGACGCAGCACGCGCATACCGGAAATCAATTCGGCGGGCGGCACGGTCTTTTGCATCAGCGCGCGAACATTTGTGACAATGATCGGCGCAGGATTTTGCGCGAGCGCCGCCAACGCCGAAAGACGCGCCGCAGCCGTCTCCGCGCTCCACGGCATGCGTTCATAAAAGAGTGGATCGGGTTCGGGGAAATCGAAAAGGTTGGTCGAGTCGGGCGACCATATGTTGAGTTCGTTCGCGATTTGCTTGGCGCGATCCGAACGCGCGGTAAGAATGACAATCGGCACGTACAGTGCGCGCGACAATGCTGCCAGCATCGGCGCGCGCGCCGATTCGATCACATCCGCCGTGATAGTCGAATCGTCTCGTAGTCGAGTAGTCAGATGCTTGTACGCGTCGAGTTGTTCGATTAAAGGAAGAAGACCTGATAAGTTCATAATGAAAAATTACAAATTAGAAATGACCAATGACAAATTCAAAACCACGCTGTCATTCTGAGGAGCGACACTTGAGGTACTTTCACTTTACAAATTCAAGCCCCAATACAGGGCAAGGTAAGCGTTGACCGCGAGCCAGCATACGATTCAGCCAATTCCAACCCAGGCGAAAATAACTGAGGGTGCGACGCGCTGTGCGATCAACCCAGTG
>JACRMI010000159.1 GCA_016215025.1 Chloroflexota bacterium | reverse complement strand
CGGCGGACTGAGCCCGTGAGCGGTTGGGCGGTTTCAATAAACACGGTTTTCAAGAGCTCGGTTAGTTGCATCAATCGCCTCCAGTCCAGAATGGATTAGAGGATACCACAGTTTGGGATAATTTATTTTTTCTAGTTGCCTAATCTCACCAACGCTTCGCCCAAACCCAAGTCAAATACAGCCCAAAACCAGAAAAGGGTGAAAGGAATAGAAATCACCAGAAAAAACACAGCGGGAAACAGCAACAAAATTACGATGTCGTTTACAATTTCTTTAGGTGATAGAGCGTATTTACTCATGACATTTCCTCTGTTCTACTGTTTCACTGTTTCACTGTCCCACTGTCTCACGGTTTTACTGTCCTACTGTCCACTGTAATTCCTCAACTGCGGTACCAGCCACACGACCAAGCCCACCGCAATCACGGTGGCTACGCCGCCGCTAATCACCGCAAATGGCGCACCCAATGCGGCAGCGACAATCCCAGCTTCGAGATTGCCCAGTTGCGGGCCGCCTTGGAAAAAAATCATGTTGACCGAAGTCATACGTCCGCGCAAATGATCCGGCGTCGAGAGCTGGCGAATCGTGTTTCGCAAAATCGTGCTGACGGTATCCGACGCGCCGACGAGCGCGAGAAAGAAAAACGAGAGCACAAACAATTGCGACACGCCATAGAAAGCGGTAGCGATGCCGTACGATGTAACTGCCATCAGCAGAATTGCGCCTTGGCGTTTGATATTTCCTGCGCGCGCCATAGCGATTCCGGCGATGAATGCACCTACGGATTCAGCGCCGTACAATATGCCGAGACCTTCGGGTCCGACTTTTAATATGTCTTGAGCAAAAATTGGCAATAGTGCGGACGCCGATGAAAAGAATGTCGCAATGAAATCGAGCAGCATGGTCGCCGTGATAATTTTTGCGCTAAAGACAAACTTGATGCCTTCGGTCAGCGAATCGAGATTGACCTTTGCCACACCCAAGTTCTTTTGCGTTGGCGTGCGCATGAATAACAGCGCAATAATCACCGCGAGAAACGAGAGCGCATTGATCCAATACACCGCACCGACACCCAGCCCGGCAATCACAAATCCTGCCAGCATGGGTCCCGTGATCGATGCGACCTGCATGTTGATATTGTTCAACGACAGTGCGTTCGTCAAATGTTTTTTGCGCACCAGATTCGGCGCAAGCGCCTGACGCGCAGGACCATCGAACGCGCCAGCCGCGGCGGTAGTTGCCGCCATCGTATAGATGATGTACGCGGTGATGATTCCTGCATCAGTCGATGCGCCGAGCAATGCGGCAAAGATCATCATGAGGGATTGCGTAATCAGCATCAAGCGACGACGATCATGCGCGTCCGCTACCACGCCGCCGAACAGCGAAAAAATAATAATCGGCACGATGCGCGTCAATCCGGTCAGACCCAGCATGACCGGTGAATGAGTCAGATTATATATATGCCAGTTGATCGCGACCATCTGCATTTGCGTGCCAATCGATGAAATCATTTGCCCTGTCCAGAGTAAACGAAAATCGCGATAAAGCCGCAGCGCAATGATCGACGATTTGCGTTCCGCTTGCATTACGATAGCGGCTCAGGCGACAAGAACGATCCATCGGCATTACGCTTGGCAGAGCGTACCGCAATAATCGCATCGCGATTCAGTGCGCCGTAAATGTGCGGATAGATGTGTGGCTCGGCATCATAGCGAATCGGCGGACGAACGCGAGCTTTGTCGATGTAAAGATAATAGTGCGGTGCAGTATTCGATTGGTAATAGCGATTGGCGGTGCGTACCATTTCGTCTGCGCCATCGGTGCAATGAATGAAACCATCGTGCGCGAAAAGTTCAGGCACGTAATCGACTTGCTGATCGAGCGAATCGTAGTAAGCTTGCGGAACTAGATGAAATGTCAAATCCACTTTGATACTCTGTATGCGAGCGAGCCGCTCGCGCTACAAACTCCACCAACAAAAAAACTCTCGCCCCTCAAAGGGACGAGAGTTGAAATTTATCTCGCGGTACCACCCTTGTTAGTCTGGTAGTTGTGTCGTCTTTTAGTCGTCTAGTCATTTGACTATTCGACTACGAGACTAACTGACTATATGACTCACTTTACGCCGACCATCATCGGCTACCCTTTAACGCAGGTTTGCGGTATGCACTAGTCTCGTCGCCTGTCATTGCGAGGAGCGAAGTTTGCGACGAAGCAATCACCAATCAAGGTAGAGATTGCTTCGCTGCGCTCGCAATGACAATTGAAATTTCGCGCGTACGGCTCAGGAGCGAATTTCGCCGCCAGATTCCCAAAGGATTTGCACCGATCATCCTTCTCTCTGTAAGGTGACTAGCGGTTACTTCTCTCCGTCGTTGCCTGTGACGTCATTATCGTCAAAAATTTTTCTTTGTCAACAAAGCAAATGTGCGACGTACCCACTTGCGAGGTGCGTCGCACATTTCGTTAATGCGTTTCGGTTTCTTGTAAAGACTTGTCGGGTAAGAACCGAATCGTTTGACCGTTTTTCTTTTGAACGGTGACCGATGCGATTTCGTTCACATCCAACCCCAGCACTTTGGACAGGACCGTGACCAAGGTTCTTTTCGATTCAAGGTCGCGTTGCGCTTGGAGTTCTGATAATCGATCCTTGTACGGGTCGGTGGCGCCGTTCCGTCCTGCCGCTGCAATCTTGCGATCAATCTGGTCTAGCTCTTCACGCACCACTTCGAGATTCATCGCATAGATTTTTTGAATGTCGCGGATGAACGACAAGCGGTCGATGAGCGATGGATCGTAATAGCCACGTGTTCCACGACCAGTACTTACGCGCCCACGCGTTGGTTTGGGAACCAGTCCACGCTTTTGCCAGAAACGCAGCGTGCTATAGTCTACATCGATCCCAAGTGCATTCGCCATGCGGAGCAAATCGTGGGTCGGAATGAGACGAGTTTGGCTAGGCGGCGTTTCGTAAAAGCGCGTTAGCCAGTCGGGTACTTTTTCTGTTGGTGTCGTGGTGTCGTGGGCTTTATCCGGCGCGAACGGTGTCTGGGATTTGGTGCTTTCGGGAGTGCTTGCCACTTTGGTAGCAACCGCAGTTGTTCGACCGCGTTCGGAATCCCCACCCGAAACTGTTTTGCCGACTACTTTGGCGCGGGTCGCTTTATTGTAAGCGCCTGCCGAGTCAGGCACAAGCCGTTCGCCGCAGCGATTGCAAAAGAGACTAGAGGTAAGATTGCTTGCCCCGCATTTACTGCATGGAATCACAGAACCTTCGGCGAGGCGGGTGCCACAATTTTTGCAATACTTGGTCTCATCGCGATTTTGGGTACCGCATTTTGAGCAAGTGACCATGTTCTCTCCAAGTATACAGCCAAATGATATATTTTAATGAGAGTGGTTGGCAGGTCAGTCTGTTTGAGAGGAACTATTAACCCACGTCATGATAATACTCGTAATTATTCGTTTTGTCAAAGGGTAACGCGAAATTTTGATCGAGTGGGAGACAGGATAGAGAGAACTTATATGCAGTGTTTCAAATAAAAAATCGAGGGTTTTGAACCCTCGATTTTCTTTACTGTGGTTTGACTTGAGCTATGATTTTTCGGACATCGGCTGGAATGTATTCGTCTTTGAAGTAATCTTCAATTTTCGAAACGGTCGGATCGACCAGTTGTTTCTGCAGCCAATCATTGAATGCTTTTGTTTGAGCTTGCTGAAGCGCGGATGCATCCAATGCACGATTTTGCTCATACCCCAACACTTGGATGATATGGACTCCGTACGTTGTCGTGATAGGAGCACTGACTTGGTTCACGGATGTCGAGAATGCAGCATCTTCAAATGCGGGAATCATCTGTCCACGCGTAAACCAACCCAAATCGCCACCCTCTGTCTTGCTGCCCGTATCTTTCGATAACTCAACGGCGAGCGCGGCAAAGTCTTCACCCTTTTTCAAGCGTTCTTGAACTTGGTTCGCCTGGTCCAACGTATCGACCAGGATGTGGCGCGCGTGAACTTGCTCAGCAGTGGTGGACGCGGTCTCACCAATTGCTTTTTGAACTTTCTGACGTAACAATGCCGATTCAATGTATCGACGGAGGTCGGATTCACTAACCTGAGTTTGCTTGCTCAAATTATCAAAGTATTTCTTTTTTTCTGTTTGATAACTGTCGAACGACATCGGCGTCCAGGTTGGCTCCGGCGTTTCGGTTGGACCGAGCGTAGGTGTGGTGGTTGGCGTTGTCGGTGTGATGGTGCCGGTGGGCGATGGGGACGGCGTGTACGTTGGCGTCGCGGTTGGCACAGTCGTCGGCGTTGAAGTTTGCGTTGCGGTGGGCGATGGACCTGCGGTTGGCGTGGGCGTAGCGCGCTCGTAGCCAATCATCTTTTCGAGTTCCAGATCGATTTCGTCCGCGCTGACGGTGAGATTACGTTTCGCGGCTTCCTGGCGAATCAATGCATCCTGGATCATTTGATCTCGAACTGTGTTCGAAACATTCGCAAGCTGACCTGCGTATTGTTGCTGTTGTTGCTCATACGATTGTTGAAGATATTGCGCCAGCGTAGGATCACTCGAAATTTGATTGAGTGCATTCGACATTTCGACAAGGCGTGAATAGAGATTGGCGGCTTCAAAACGCAAACGGGTTTGGTACTCGCGGACGGTAATGTTTTTACCGTTTACAACGGCAATGGGACGATCGAGCTTGGCAATGTTTTCCTGAAAGTATCCAAAAGCCAAAATCAACAAGACAACCAGCGCCACCGCGCCCATTGCCATATACAAGATTCGTTCTTTTCGTTCTTCATGCGCGCGACGAACTTGTTGTTTGCGCGTCTCTAACGGCGCGCGTCTTCCTTCTTTGGGCATTCCATTTCCTCAAGCAGGACAAATCTTGAGTTGTCCTGCCAATTTCTATTCGCCGCGCGTCGATTCGGTGACGAACGGCAACAAGGCAATGTGACGCGCGCGTTTGATCGCCGTCGCCAGCAAGCGTTGATGCTTGGCGCAGGTGCCTACCTTGCGACGCGCCTTGATCTTGCCGTGGTCGGTGAGATAGCGGCGGAGTTGATCGGCTTGCTTGTAATCAATGATCTTGGCTTTTTGCGTGCAGAATGGACAAGTGCGGGGTGGACGAGGTCCACTAAATCGTCCGCCGCGGCGCTGTCCGCCGGGGCGGGGACCGCTTGGGCGGCTATCACCCGATGAGGCGGGACGAAATGACGCGGTAGATTGTGGGCTGGTTGTGTTTTGTTCCATTTTACCTTAATGCTCCTGATTAGCTTTTCAAATTCCAAAAAGATCATTCCCTATTAGTTCCAATTGGAAACAACAGACTACGAGTCAGTTCGATCCATGGATAGACTGACTCGCCGAGGAAAGGAATGATCGACCGTGATTACTTGTCTTCGACGCGCGTGACAAGAAACCGCAGGATTTCTTCGGTCAATTGGAGTGAACGATCGAGATCACGGACGGCTTTGGATGGGAAATTGAATTGCAGGACGCTGTAAAAGCCCTCTGTGAATTTGGTTATGGGATAAGCGAGGCGGCGTTTGCCCCAATCTTCACGCTTGATGAGTTCGCCTCCTCCAGCCGTAATGAATTTGTCAACTTTTTCATTGACGGTGGCGAGCGATTGCTCATCGACTGTGGGACGGACGACGTACATTAATTCGTAAGGCAAGTGTGGCTCCTCTCCATGGGTTTGCTCTGTGCGAGGCACAGGCGAAAAGGTGTATGCCTACAAAGAGGTTACTCTCTGCAGAACGTGGGCGATTATAGCATTGAATAGGCAATTAAGCAAATTCTGTTTTGCCAATCTTTATGCGACGCGGTATAATGCGTGACGATGAAAATAAAAATCGCACTCGCTCAATTTACTCCCAGTCTTGGCGACGTGAACGCCAATCTCAAAACGATTCTCGATTTTATTGCGCAGGCGCAAGCGCAACATGTCGATTTGATCGTGTTGCCCGAATTAGCGCTGACCGGCTATTACCTCAAGGACCTTGTGCCGAATGTCGCCGTCTCGCCCACGATGGCCGATCCGGCCTTTGCGCCAATGCTGGAAGCGAGCCGCAACATCGACATCGCGTTTGGTTTCGTCGAACAGGATGCGCGTTATCGATACTACATTTCGGCGGCATATCTGTCGCAGGGACGAGTGGTGCACATTCACCGCAAAGTCTATTTGCCAACCTATCGCTTGTTCGACGATGCGCGCTTTTTTGCGCCGGGCACGTCGTTCCGCGCGTTCAACACGCGCTTTGGTCGAATGGGCATTCTCATTTGCGAAGATGCGTGGCACATTTCCTCTCCGTATGTGCTCTGGCAGGATGGCGCGGATTTTCTGATCGACATTTCTGCCAGCCCCGGCTATGGAATATCGACGAATGATCTCGTCGCTAATGCGACGACGGTCACAGGTTTTCTCAAGACGTACGCAGAGATGCTCACGACGTTTGTGATTTTTTCCAATCGCACCGGTATGGAGGATGGCATTGCGTTTTGGGGTGGCAGTTGCGTGCTCGGTCCCGATGGCAAAACACTTGCCACGATGTCGCAGTTTGAGCAAGCTCTGACTTGCGTCGAAATCGATACAGACGCGTTGCGGCGCGCCCGCATCAGTCTGCCGATTTTGCGTGATGAAGAGAGCGAATTGGTCCGACACGAATTGGGGCGAGTTGCTAAGCGAGAGTTGGACAAATGACAGTTCAAAGTTTACTAACGCCAATGCAACTCAATACCGATCTCGCGCGCAAAATGTTGGTTGATTTTATTCGGACGGAAATCATACGGGTTGGATTTAGACGCGGCGTGCTGGGTTTATCGGGCGGAATTGATTCGGCGCTGGTGGCTTTTCTTGCGGCGGAAGCGCTGGGTGCCGAAAATGTTCTGGGCGTGATGATGCCTTATCGCACGAGCAATCCTTCCAGCCGCGCCGACGCCGAAAGCGTCGCGCAAATGTTAGGTATTGCGACACGCGTCATCGAAATTACGCCAATGGTTGAGCCGTATTTAAATACGATTCATCCTGAGCGGAGCGGAGCGGAGCCGAAGGATGGTCAAGTCGAGCGACGACGCGGCAACGTAATGGCGCGGCAACGCATGATCGTGCTTTACGATCAATCGGAAGAATTTCACGGACTCGTCATTGGCACGTCGAATAAAACCGAAGCGTTGCTTGGCTACACCACGCAGTACGGCGATAACGCGGCGGCCATTCAGCCCATCGCCGATCTCTACAAAAATCAAGTGCGTCAACTCGCGTGCACGGTTGGTGTGCCGCAAGTGATTATCGATAAAGCGCCGAGCGCAGACTTGTGGCAAGGTCAAACCGACGAAGATGAACTGGGTTTTACGTACGATGAAGCCGATGCGATTTTGTATCGCCTCGTCGATGAGCGGCGCAAGATCGATGATGTGGTCGCGCAAGGATTTGATGAGCGCGTCGTGCGACGTATCGCCGAATTGGTTCGGCGAAATCATTTCAAACGGGTCACACCGCCGATTGCAAAAATCAGTGGGCGCACGATTGGTGTGGATTTTTTGTACGATAGAGATTGGGCAAAATAGCAGATAGCAGATGGCACTTGGGTTCACCGGCTATACGCAATAGGCAAAAAACTACTTGGAGGAACAATGGCAAAGGCACTTATAACCGGCGGCGCTGGGTTTATTGGATCACATTTGGCCGAAGGTTTATTGGCGAAGGGTTGGGAAGTCCGCGTCCTTGATAATTTTGCAACGGGACACCGGGAGAACATTAAGCATATTATCAATCAAATCGATTTGCTCGAAGGCGATGTGACGAACTTGACGACCGTTCGCTTTGCCACGCGCAACATCGACGTGATTTTTCACGAAGCGGCGTTGCCTTCGGTCCCGCGTTCGGTCAAGAATCCGCTGGAGAGCAACGAGGTCAATATCACGGGCACGCTGAACGTGTTGCTCGCCGCACGCGATAACAACGTCAAGCGCGTGGTGTATGCCGCATCGTCATCGGCGTATGGCGATCAACCCACTTTGCCCAAAATCGAAACGATGGCTCCGGATCCCTTGTCGCCGTATGCAATTGGCAAATATGCAGGCGAATTGTACGCGCAAACATTCACGCGGCTCTACGGATTATCGACAATTTCGCTGCGCTATTTCAATGTTTTTGGTCCGCGCCAAGACCCCACCACACAGTACGCCGGCGTCATCGCCAAATTTATTCGGTTCGCGTTGCAATGCCAGCCCTTTACAATTGACGGGGATGGTGAACAGTCACGTGACTTTACCTACGTCGAAAATGTGGTCAATGTGAATTTGCAAGCTGCCGAAGCCAAGTTCGAGGGATCGCCGGTGGTCAACATCGCGTTCGGACAACGTACGACCATCAATCAACTGGCGAAGACGCTAAATGAAATAACACATCAAAAGCTGGAATTGGTGTATGGCTCGCCGCGTGCGGGCGATGTGCGCCATTCGCACGCTGACATTTCGCGTGCGCGTCAACTCTTGAGCTACGATCCTAGGATCGATTTGCGGCAGGGCTTGGAACGTACCTTGGAATGGTATAAAAGCAAATAAGCCAGATTTGCCACACGAGCCAAATGTGCCAAATCCTTTGTCATTGCATCGAATGCTTTGACGGATTTGGCACGTATGGTTTTTGGGCACATCTGAACGAGGTCACCATGGACAACAACAATCGAAAACTAATCGAAGGATTGCGAGCAGCGTGGAAGCGCGAGATCGCTGGCGCAAAAACGTATCGCGCGTTGGCAGCAAACGCCAGTTCCAAAGACCAGCGCGAGGTTTTGAATCGATTAGCGGAGGCGGAAGAACGTCATGCTGAAACCTGGGCAACGCGTTTGCGCGAACTGGGTAGTCAGCCGCCCAAGTTCGATGAAGGCCCGATCGACCGTGCGCGTCGTTGGGTGATGGTTCAATCGGGCACAGAGAGCGCGTTGCGCAACATCGAAGCGATGGAGGAGAGTGATTCCAACGCTTATGCTACACTCGCAGCATCGGCGAACGAAGAGCGGGACCGCGTTGCCGTCCGCGCAACAGAGACGGAAGAGCGTGCCCACGGGCGGCTAATGAGCGAGATGTCACATCCCGTAGGACCGCAGGCGCAGCTAGATTCGCTGATGAAGCGCGAAAAATGGCATGTGCGTGGTGGTGGTTGGATCGGTCAGGCAATTTATGGAATGAATGATGGGCTAGGATCAGTTTTTGGTGTTGTCGCGGGAGTGGCTGGCGCGACGAATGCGACGGCACTCTTTGTGATCGTCAGCGGAATCGCAGCCGTCATCGCCAATGCGATTTCGATGGGTGCGGGTGCGTACCTTGCGACGAAATCCGAGCGTGAGGTGTACGAAGCCGAGTTGGAGCGCGAGCGGCGAGAAATGGAAATGGACCCAGAGCAAGAACGCGAAGAGATGGAATTGTTCTACCAGTTGAAAGGGTTCACGCCGCAAGAATCACACGAGTTGGCGAAGCGTATGGCGGAGCGTCCGGAGCAAATGCTCAAGACGCTTGCGGCAGAAGAGCTAGGTCTATCCGCCGTAACATTTCCAAATCCCTGGCGCGAGGGTTTGAGCGCAGGTATTGCCACCGCGATTGGCGCGTTCATTCCCGTGATCCCATTTTTCTTTGCCGAAGGATTCCCTGCAGTTGTTATATCGTTCGTGATAAGCTCACTGGCTTACTTTGTCGTCGGCGCATCCAAAGTACTTGTCACCGGGCGCGGCTGGCTTCGCAGCGGCATGGAAATGATGCTGATTGGACTGGGTGTGGGCCTCATCACGTATTTCATTGGGACATTGTTTCAGTTCGAAATCAAGTGAGACTGTGAACACTGAACACTGGGTACTGTCACATGCCAATCGATCCGGACCGTCAAAAACAAGCTAAAGAATATGCGCGCATTAGCCATCGTCTGTTCGCGCTGGAATTGATTCTCAGCGCACTGGCGTTGCTTGTCGTGCTGGTGCTTGGGCTGAATGTGTGGCTCAAGCAAATTGTTTTCTTAATCACCGACAACATTTGGCTCGCGACATTTTTGTATTTTGCTGTTGCGTTTGTCGCTTATGGTCTTTTGTTCTTTCCCTTGTCGTATTATAGTGGCTTTGTGTTGCCGCATCGATATGGTTTGTCTACTCAAATGCTGCGCGCGTGGCTTATCGATGTGGTGAAAGGTGGAGTGCTTGGTATCGTCTTTGGCGGCATCGTGTTCGAGGTGATTTACACGGTCTTGCGGGCAGCGCCGGATACATGGTGGCTGTGGGCATCGGCATTCATGCTATTGTTCAACGTTGTGCTAGCGAATCTTGCACCCGTTTTGATCTACCCCATCTTTTTCAAATTCAAGCCGCTCGAAGATGCCGAACTAGTTGCGCGATTGACCAAGCTGGCGGAGCGTGCCAACACACGTGTGCGGGGCGTGTTCACGATGATGCTATCGGAGAAAACGACGGCGGCAAATGCTGCTCTCATGGGTTTGGGCAACACGCGCCGTATCGTGCTGGGCGACACGCTGTACGAAAAATATTCGCACGATGAAATCGAAACGATTCTGGCGCATGAGTTGGGGCATCATGTTCACCGTGATATAGCGCTGGGGCTGGTCGTCGAAACGATTCTGACGATTGGGGGCTTTTTCGTTGCCGATGTAGTCTTGAAATGGAGCGTCGCGCAATTGGGGTACGGCAGCATCGCCGATTTAGCCGCATTTCCGTTGTTGGGACTTGCGCTTGGCGCATTCGGTTTGATTACGATGCCGATTGGAAATGCATATTCGCGCTGGCGTGAAGAAATGGCAGACCAATACGCTTTGCAGAGCACGCGTAATGCTCAAGCATTTATCGGCGCAATGGAGAAGCTGGCAAACCAAAACCTAGCGGAACTGGAACCCGAAGCCTGGGTCGAATGGCTGCTCTACTCGCATCCGTCCATTGGCAAACGCATCAAACGCGGTGAGCAGTTCGCCAGTCAGTAAAAAGCACACGCCTGACTGTAAGTCAGGCGTGTGCTTTCTTTGGAGAGGTCTAGGTACCGGTCAAACCGTCGGTTACTTTGCTGAAAATGTTGGCGATCTGCGGACCGAGGAGGGCCAAAATCGCGATGACAACAATAGCAACCAGAACAAGAATTAGTGCATACTCAACAAGACCTTGACCTTCTTCACGTGGTAGATACATTGTAGCACCTCCTTGCT
>JACRMI010000158.1 GCA_016215025.1 Chloroflexota bacterium | reverse complement strand
CTCTGGCCGATAGTAACGCTTGGGAACTTCGGAATTGTCTTTGGCTCGTCTCATCCACACACCTTTGCGTCGTAGGGTTCTTGAGAACCCATTATACCGCATCAGAGGCGTGTAGGTGGAATTTTGCGGTTACTGTTTTTATTTTACGCGGCATTGTAGAGACGTAGCAGGCTACGTCTCTACAATGCCATAGGAGGCGCATGATCCATCCAACCTATTCCGATTTTGAAACGCTGGCGACGCGCGGCAACTTGCTTCCCGTCTATCGCGAGCTCGCCGCCGATTTGGAGACGCCCGTCTCGGTATATCTCAAACTGCGCGGCGAGGGCGAATCGATCTTGCTCGAATCGGTCGAAGGCGGCGAACGACTCGCGCGTTATTCGTTCCTCGCGATCAACCCCGCACGCGTGCTGACGATTCGCGGCGATCAAGTAACCGTGCGCAATCACACTCGCACCGAGCAATTCTCGCTCTATGGCGGCGAGCCTCTGACCGCACTCCGCGATTTTGTGTCGCCATACCAAGCGGTCAGCGTTCCTGGCTTGCCACGATTTTTTGGCGGCGCAGTTGGTTATCTTTCGTACGATGTCGTCCGCCGATTCGAGCGGCTGCCCAACACCGCGCGCGACACGTTCGATTTGCCCGACGCGCTGTTTCTGCTCACTGATACACTCATCGCGTTCGATCACGTCAAGCATCGTCTGCTCGTCATCGCCAACGCCCATGTCGATGCGCGAAGCGATCCGCGCGCTGCGTACGACAACGCGATTGCGCGCATCGACGATCTGGTCGCGCGATTGAATCGACCGACGCCGCTGAGTGCGCCTGCGCCATGGCACAACGGCCACCAACTCGAATCGAATGTTACGTCGAATCAATTTGCGGCAATGGTCGAGCGTGCGAAAGAACACATCGCAGCGGGCGATATTTTTCAGGTCGTGCTTTCGCAACGCTTTACGCGGGAAACCGACGCCGATGCCTTTTCGATTTATCGCTCGCTTCGCCGCATCAATCCATCGCCGTACATGTTCTTTCTCGATTTGGTCGACGTGCAATTCATCGGCTCATCACCCGAAGTGCTTGTGCGGCTGGAAGATGGCATCGCGCAACTCAATCCGATTGCAGGCACTCGCCCGCGCGGAAAAACCGAACAAGCCGATGTGGCTCTCGAAAAGGAATTGTGCGCCGATCAGAAAGAGCGCGCCGAACACGTGATGCTTGTCGATCTCGGGCGCAACGATTTGGGACGCGTGTGTGAATATGGTTCGGTGCAAGTTCCAGTCTACATGACGGTCGAACGATATTCGCACGTGATGCACCTCGTGTCGCGCGTCATCGGCAAATTACGCGTTGGCTTGGACGCGTTCGATTTGCTGCGCGCAACGTTTCCCGCAGGGACCGTATCGGGCGCGCCCAAAGTCCGCGCCATGGAAATCATCGAAGAGCTGGAAGGCGTGCGGCGCGGACCGTACGCGGGCGCAGTCGGCTATTTCGGTTTTTCTGTCGCAGGCAAAAGCAACATGGATTTTTGTATCACGATTCGGACTATCGTCAAGCGTGGCTTGCGTGCGTTCATTCAAGCAGGTGCAGGCATCGTCGCCGATTCGGAACCACTGCGCGAACATCAAGAGTGCGCGAACAAAGCGCGCGCGTTAGCCGAAGCGATTGAACTGGCAGAACGGAACACGCAATACGCAACACGTGATGCGTGATACGTGATGCGTGATTCGTGTTTCGTCTGCTCAAAGGAGGAACTATGATTCTCGTCATCGATAATTATGATTCATTCACCTACAACCTCGTTCAATATTTGGGCGAAATGGGCGCAGAGTTGTGCGTTTTTCGCAACGACCAAACGACGATTGCCGACATCGTGCGAATGAAACCATCGCACATTGTTATCTCACCTGGTCCTGGCTCTCCAACCGACGGCGGAATTTCCATCGACGTGATTCGCGAGTTTCATCGCAATACCCCGATCCTGGGTGTGTGCCTCGGTCATCAATGCATCGGTCAGGTGTTTGGCGGCGTCGTATCGCGCGCGCCGCGACTAATGCACGGCAAAACGTCGGCGGTGTATCACGCCGCGAATGGATTGTTCAAAGATGTGCCGAGTCCATTCATGGCAGGACGTTATCATTCGCTTATCGTCCAAGAGCCGCTGCCCGATGTATTGTCCGTCACCGCGTTTACGCAAGACGGCGAAGTGATGGGCATTCGCCACAAGAACTATCCAACCTACGGCGTGCAATTTCATCCCGAAAGTATTCTCACGCAACATGGCAAACAGATCCTGATTAACTTTCTAGATCAAGCATAGCTGTCACTCTGAGCGGAGCGAAGAGTCGCGCTCCTCGGAAATGCGAGATTCTTCACTTTGTTCAGAATGACAAAGTAAAAGGAGAAACAAAATGATTCGCGAGGCGATTGCAAAATTGGTGGCAGGGAAAAATCTCACGCGGGCTGAAGCCGAAGACGTAATGAACGAAATCATGGACGGCACGGCGACGCACGCGCAGATGGCGGCGTTTCTCACTGCTTTGAGCATCAAAGGCGAAACGGTCGAAGAAATCACGGGCTGCGCGCAAGTGATGCGTGAAAAGGCGTACGCGGTCAAGCCGCAATGCGCGAACACGATCGACACCGCTGGCACGGGCGGCGATGGCGCAGGCACGTTCAACATTTCGACAACCGCTGCGTTCGTTATCGCAGGTGCAGGACTAGGCGTTGCCAAGCATGGCAACCGCTCGGTGTCGAGCAAGAGTGGCAGCGCCGATGTTCTCGAAGCGCTGGGTGTCAACATCGATTTGACGCCAACCCAGGTCGCGCGGTGCATCGATCAAGTCGGCATCGGATTTTTGTTCGCGCAGAAATTGCATCCCGCGATGAAAAATGTTGGACCTGTTCGCAAAGAACTAGGTGTGCGCACGGTATTCAACATCCTGGGACCGTTGACGAATCCCGCGCGCGCATCCGCGCAAATCGTCGGCGTGTACGATCAGCGTTTGACGCGGTCGTTAGCGAATGTTCTGCATGAGTTAGGCACTCGCGCCGCGTTCGTTTTTCACAGCGAAGACGGTCTCGACGAGTTGACGACGACAAGCGTCAATCACGTGGCGCGATTCAGCAACGGTACTGTCGTCGAGGAAGAACTTGACGCGCATGATTTAGGTCTGCCGCGTGCCACCCGTGACGAATTGCGCGGTGGGCACGCGATTGACAATGCGCGCATCACGCGCAACATTTTGTCAGGTGGCGAACGCGGAGCGAAACGCGATGTGGTGATGCTCAACACAGCCGCGGCGCTCGTGGCGGGCGGCAAGGCCAATGATTTGAACGAGGGACTAGAGCGCGCAAACGAGTCGATCAATTCGGGCGCAGCTCTGCGCGCGCTTGATGGTTTGGTTGGGTTGAGTTCGTGCTTCAGGGCGCAAAACATTCAGCTAAATGTCATTGTGAGGAGCGATTCAAGCGATTGACGAAAATGAAGAATCAACGGAGCGACGAAGCAATCTCAGTCTAGGATGGAGATTGCTTCGTCGGCACGTGAGACGTGTAGCTCTTCTCCATTCGTCGAACATACTGCGTGCCTCCTCGCAATGACATTCAGAGCAAACTATGATTCTCGATGAAATTCTCCGACACAAAAAGGCTGAGGTCGCTGCGCGTCGCGCGCAAGAGTCGCTTGTCGCATTACGTACGCGCGCAGAAGCGATGCCGCCGCCACGCGCTTTTGCAAGCGCACTCCAACACAAGCACGTCACACTGATTGCCGAAATCAAACGCGCGTCGCCGTCGCGTGGGACAATCAAAGCTGAGACCGATGTCGCCCAAACGGCACACACCTACGCCGACAATGGCGCATCGGCGATTTCTGTGCTAACCGATAGTAAGTACTTTCGCGGCGATCCAAACGATCTGCAATTGGCGCGTGCATCGACCAACGTTCCAATCCTGCGCAAAGATTTCATCGTCGACGAGTACCAGATTTTCGAATCGTGTGTACTATCCGCCGATGCCATCTTGCTCATCGTGCGCGCACTCGACGATGCGCAACTGCGTGATTACCTGCTCATCACGCACTCGCTGCAAATGAGCGCGCTCGTCGAAATTCACAATGAAGACGAACTCGAACGTTCACTGAAAGTGAATGCACACATCATCGGCATCAACAACCGCAATCTCGCCGATTTTACGGTTGACCTTGCCACGACCGAACGCCTCGCACCAAGAATCGTGAGCGCAGTCGAAAGACGAGACGATAAAGTCATCGTCGCCGAAAGCGCCATCTTTACGCGCGCCGATGTCGAGCGCGTGGCGCGTGTTGGTGCGGATGCAGTACTCGTCGGCGAAGCGTTGATGCGGGCGGAGAAGGTGCCTGACAAGGTGCGAGAATTGGCGCGCGTAAAACGTAAAGCGTGAAACGTAAAAAAAAACCTCATCCGCGAATCACGCGAATAAGACCCTTCACTTTGTTCACGCAAAGTGTGACATGATTCGCGAAGATTCGTGTTATCCACGGATGACCCAGGATTTTAATGACACAAATAAAGATTTGCGGGATCACAAATTTAGAAGATGCAATGGTAGCGGTACAAGCGGGCGCAGATATGCTGGGTTTCATTTTTTATCCACCATCGCCACGCTATATCATTCCTGAACGCGCGAGCGAAATAATTCTCGTCATCCGCCACGCATCACCCGTCACGCGATTCGTCGGCGTGTTCGTGAACGCTTCGCTTGAGCATGTGCGTGCGGTGATGGCTCTCGCGCAACTCGATTTTGCGCAATTGCACGGCGATGAACTGGTGGAGATGGTGCGGACGTTGAACGAGCCCCGACGGGTTTCCGGAAACCCGTTGGGGCTGGCTGCATACAAATCGCTGCGTCTGCGGAATGCGGATGACACGCGTACACAAATCGAAACGTATCGTGATGCGGTGAACGGCAATACACCTACGTTTCTCTTAGACGCGTATGATGCAAAACAATTCGGTGGGACGGGCAAGCGCGCCGATTGGGACATTGCGAGCGAAATCGCGCGCACGTTTCCAATTTTGCTCGCGGGTGGATTGAATGCGGAGAATGTCGCAGACGCGATTCGGACTGTGCAACCCTGGGGCGTCGATGTCTCAAGCGGCGTCGAGCGCGCGCCAGGGCTAAAAGATCACGCCCGTGTTGACGAATTTATTCGTGCGGTAAAATCAATGAGCGACGACAGAACAGTTCGGTCTGCGGTCGTCGGTCAGCGGTCGAAAGGATAACAATGAACGGACGATTTGGAAAGTACGGTGGGCAGTACGTGCCCGAGACATTGATGCCCGCACTGGCACAACTCGAAGCGGCGTTTAATGCAGCGCGCAGCGACAAAACATTTCTTGACGAACTCGCTCAACTGAGTGCACACTTTACAGGTCGACCGACGCCGCTCTATTTCGCGCAGCGTCTCACCGAGTACTGCGGCGGCGCAAAAATTTTTCTCAAGCGCGAAGACTTGGCGCATACGGGCGCGCACAAGATCAATAACGCCCTCGGTCAAGGACTGCTTGCGCGGCGCATCGGCAAATCACGCATCGTTGCCGAGACGGGCGCGGGGCAACACGGCGTCGCAACAGCAGCAGTGTGCGCAATGCTGGGTCTGGAATGCATCGTCTACATGGGCACAGAAGATATGCGCCGCCAAGAACCGAATGTGTTTCGAATGAAGCTGCTCGGCGCAGAGGTGCGCGGAGTGGAAACAGGCAGCCAGACGCTCAAGGATGCGATCAACGAAGCGCTGCGCGATTGGGTCACGAATGTGCAAACGACGCATTACCTGCTTGGTTCAGTATTGGGTCCGCATCCATATCCGACGATGGTGCGCGAGTTTCAGTCGGTGATTGGTCGCGAGGCGCGCGAGCAAATTTTACAAGCCGAAAAACGGTTGCCCGATATGCTCATCGCCTGTATTGGCGGTGGATCGAATGCGATTGGATTGTTCCATGCATTTCGCGACGACGATGTGGCGATGGTCGGCGTAGAAGCAGGGGGGCTGGGAATTGAATCGGGCAAACATGCGGCGCGATTTGCCGAAGCACGACCTGGTGTGTTGCACGGTACGCACACCTACGTTTTGCAAGATGCCGATGGACAAATACGCGAGACGCATTCCGTTTCGGCGGGGTTGGATTATCCTGCTGTCGGTCCTGAGCACGCAGACATGTTCGACAACGAGCGCGCGCAGTACACGTACGCCACCGACGACGAGGCGCTCGCCGCTTTCCACAAGTTATCGCAACTCGAAGGGATTATTCCCGCGCTTGAATCATCACACGCGATTGCGGAAACCATCAAGCGCGCACGCGAAATGAGGAGTGATCAGATCATCGTCGTGAATTTGTCAGGACGTGGGGATAAAGACTTGCAAACAGTAATCAGTAATCAGTTTTCAATATTCAGATAAACGGACTGGATACTGAAGACTGAATACTGAAAACTGGGGGGAAAATGAATCGCATAGATAAAAGATTCGGTGAATTGAAAACACAAAAGCGAACAGCGCTGATGCCATACTTGCCGATGGGATTTCCATCGATTGATTTGGCGGTGCCGTTGATTCGCGCAGTGGCGGATGCAGGCGCAGATGTGATCGAGCTGGGTGTGCCGTTCAGCGATCCGATTGCCGATGGTCCAGTCATTCAGGCGGCGACGCAGACCGCTTTGAAGAATGGTATGTCGTTGCAGAAATGTATCGACCTGGCGTGCGAGGCGAGGATGAGTGGAATCACCACGCCGTTTGTTTTGATGGGCTACTTGAATCCGATTCTGCGATTCGGCGTAGAAAGATTCGCCCGCGCGGCACACGATGCTGGCGTCGATGGGGTTATCGTTCCTGATCTACCGCCAGAGGAAGCGAGCACACTCGATGCGTGTTGTCGCGCCAACGATCTCGATTTGATATTTCTTGCCGCGCCGACTAGCACTCGCGAACGTCTACAAAAAATCGCGGAGGCAACACACGGGTTTTTGTATCTCGTGTCAGTCACAGGCGTAACAGGCGCGCGCGCACAAATGGCAAATGATTTAAGCGCGTTCGTCGCGCGTGTGCGTACGATCACATCGAAACCTGTGTGCGTCGGCTTTGGCATCGCGAATGCAGAATCAGCGAAGCAAGTGGCGCAAATTGCCGACGGTGTCATTGTCGGCAGCGCGCTGGTGGCAAAGATTACATCCGCGCAAAATCCAACAAGTGAAGCGCGAAATTTTGTCGGAGAACTGTTTAACGCGATTTCGCCAAAGTGCAATCAGAAAAATCCTGTTTGGTAGTATGGCGCCTCGGCCGCAAGGTGGCATTGCTCTACGCGTTTTGACGCCCACAAGGAGCTAGGCTACTCCACATGATTTTTGTGGCTGCACTAGTCGTCGAGTATTGACCTAGACATAAGCGCGGCATTTGATTCATGCAGTGCTGTTTTTATCGAATTTCCAGTTCGTCGAATTCACATCAATCATTCACCGCATCTCCATGAGATTTCCACATCCTTTTTCTATACTGTGTTCACAAGAGCGGAATAAACCGCGAAACAATACAGGAGGTGTAGCATGAAAAAGTGGTTAATGATTGGATCCATCGCAGTCTTGGTGGCGATGCTCGGAGTAGTGGCAATGGGGACGGCGGCATTTGCGCAAGGTCCCACTGGGGCAACTGCGCCGATGTACGGTCGAACCCTTGGGCTTGGCATGGGTGGATTTGGCGGACCGCAAAATTCGTTGGTGGCTGTTGCCGCAAAGGTTCTGGGAATGGACCATACGGCGCTGGTCAATGAATTGAATGCTGGAAAAACGATTGCCGATGTTGCCAAGACGAAAAACGTCGCCGTCGATAAGATCGTGAATGCGTTCGTCGACGCGCGCTCCCAAGTACTCAAAGCATCCGTCGATGCCAAGCGCATCACGCAAGCCCAAGCGGATTCGACGCTCGCATCGATCAAAGCGCAAGCGCAAAAAGATGTGATCGCGAAGTTGACGCCGCATACGTACGGCATGGGACGCGGTGCTGGAATGAGAACCGGTTTCGTCGATGCCAACAAGGATGGCATCTGCGACAACTGTGGCGCAAATCAATCGACCACGGGACAGTTCCTGGGTCCGCGCTGGAGTCGATAAAGGTAGTGAAACGTGGCGCAGCTTAACTGCGCCACGTTTTTTTATTCACTCCCCTTACTCATTGTCATTCTGAGCCGAGTTCTGAGCGGAAAAGTGGAGTGGAAGGATCGCGGCGAAGAATTTCTATTCATAAAAGCAAGACCCTTCGCTTCGCTCAGGGTGACATGCGTAGGGTGAATTATTTACACAACTTGTCTATCGCCTCTCCACAAGTTTTCCATATCGAATTGTTATAGTGCAAGTAGAAATTAACAAAGGAGTATAACATGTCAATCGACAACTTGTATCTCGATGTCAAGTCGCCCAAAACCCCGGCGGTGAGTCGCCGTTATCGAATGGTGTGGACGGATCGAATTCGGCATCTTGTGCAATTCGGATTTACCGCCTTCATTCTGTACATGGCTGTCGTTCACAACACCGCCGAAACGGATGGCGTGACGGCATCCATCGATGCGTTGTGTCCTTTCGGTGGATTGGAAACGGTGTGGCGCTGGATTTCTAGTGGTGGTCAGTACGTTTCAAAAACTCATCTATCGAACTTGGTTCTCGGTCTGGGTCTGTTGATTGGCGTGGTGTTCGCGGGCGGCGCGTTCTGCGGCTGGGTTTGTCCCTTTGGTGCGCTTCAAGATTTGCTGGCGTGGATTCGCGGCAAGCTGCACATCAAACCGATAGAAGTTCCCGAAAAGGTTGATCGCATTTTGCGCTATGGTCGCTTTGTGGTACTCGCCTTTGTTTTGATTCAAACCATCACGCTCGTGAAATTATGGTTCGCCGATTGGGATCCGTATCGCACGATCTTTGGTCTGGGCTGGCTCTTTGAATTCAATCCCGCCGAAGCGTGGGGTGCGTACTTGGTCGCCGCGATCATTCTCATCGCCTCACTCTTTGTCGAACGTGCTTGGTGTCGATACGCGTGTCCTCTCGGCGGCGCGATCAGCTTGATTGGCAAAGTATCGTTTCTGCGCATTCGGCGCAACGGCGAGTCTTGCAAAAGTTGCAACATCTGTGAAAAACCGTGTCCTGTGAAATTGCCGGTCGCAACGGCGAAGACGATTAGCTCAGATTGTATCGGTTGCTTGGCGTGTGTGCAATCCTGCCCACGTAAGGGTGCGCTCGAAGTACAACTTGCACCAACTTGGTTAGTTCCATCAGTTCCATCAGTTCCTGCAAAGATGGGAAATGCAGGGAAATAACGGAAATAAGGAAACTAGGAGATTACGATGCGTATCAATCCATTTATCATGCCGATCGTTTTGATCGTCGCTCTGCTTGGTACCACCTTTACCGCACAAGCATTAGGCGTTTGGTCGACAAGCGGTCGCACGGCGGTCGATGTTGCTAATCTGAAACCTACTGATTTGAAGGGCTGGATGACGCTGCAACAAGTGATCGACGGTTTGAAAATTTCGCAAGCCGATTTGTACCAGGTCGGTGGCATTCCATCCGATACGCCGACGACCACGGCACTCAAAGACTTGGAAGAAGTGATCGAGGTTACGACCTTTCGTGAAAAATTAACGGCTTACTTGGGTGGAACAGCCATGAACCCAGAGGTTGCACCAGTGTTGTCGGCATCGACACCAACACCCACGGCGACGCCAAAACCAACGGGCGTCGCGGGCGCAACGGCAACCGCATTAGCCGCAACGGGACAGGTCCATGCGACGGCAACGCCGCTACCTGCGGGGCAGGCCTTGCCCGCCAATCAAATCAAGGGCAAGAACACGCTGAGAGAAGTGAGCGAACAATGCCAAGTGCCGATGGACAAACTCTTGGCCGGACTGAAGCTTGATGCAAAAACCGACCCGAACACGGCGATCAAGGATTTGATTTCGGCGGGTAAACTCACCGAAGTGACCGACGTGCAAAAAGTGGTCGCCGAGTTGCAGAACAAGTAATGCGTGATGCGTGATGCGTGAATCGTCCTGAGCCAAAGGGTCACGCATCACGTTTCACGTCTCACGGTTTTTCCGTTATAATCGAGCTAACCGATAGATCAAGGTTGATGTCCATGAGTCATCGCATTCTCGTCGTCGACGACGACAAACAAATTGTGCGACTGGTCCAAGCGTACTTGGAAAAAGCGGGCTATATCATTCTGACTGCTTTCGACGGTGATGAGGCGATGCGCATCATTCGCCGCGAACGTCCCGCGCTTATTGTGCTGGACTTGATGCTGCCCAAGAAGGATGGTTACGAGATCACCAAATGGCTGCGCGCCGATTCATCGTTGGCGGCCACGCCGATTCTGATGTTGACCGCGCGGATTGAGGACACCGATAAAATCCTGGGATTGGAATTGGGCGCAGACGATTATCTCACCAAGCCATTCAATCCGCGCGAAGTGGTGGCGCGCGTGCGCGCGATTTTGCGCCGCACGTCCAGCGCACCCAGCACGCCGCACATTTTGCAGATTCGCGGTCTGCAACTTGACGTGGATCGCCATGCGGTCACCATCGATGGGCGTGCTATCGAAACGACGCCTACCGAGTTTGCGGTCTTGCGCACGCTGATGGAAAATCCGATGCGCGCATTCACGCGTGGCGAGCTGATCGAAAAAGCGTTGGGTTATACGTATGAAGGACTAGAGCGCACGCTCGATAGTCACATCAAGAATTTGCGTAAGAAAATCGAACAAGACCCCAGCACGCCAGAGTACATCGAAACCGTGTTTGGCGTGGGCTACCGCATCAATGATGCGCCTGAAGGCGACTGAGCATGAATCGATTGTGGGTGCGCCTTACTTTGGCATTCGTCGTCGTTACGTTGATGGCAGTCGTGGCGATTGCTTGGCTAGCCGATTCGAGTGCGAACAATGAATTTCGGCAATACCTGGCACGCCAAGACGTCCTCACGCAGAGTGGTTTGCTCGATGACCTCGGCGCGTTCTATCAACAAAAAGGAAATTGGATCGGCGTCGGCGAAATCATTTCGAATTTCGATGCGCCGCTTGGGCGCGGGCGCGGACAAGGTGGCGGACGAAATCGCCCGCCCATCCTGCTCGCCGATGCGCAAGGCAACGTCGTTTACGACGAACGCAATCTGCGCCTCGGAACCACGCTCGGTTCGGCGGAACGCGACTTGGCGCAATTGGTCAAGTTGAATGGCAATGTGGTCGGCTATCTCGTTCTTGGGCAAGCCGGACGCAGTTCGCTGTCGGCTGTTGAACAATCCTTTCTCGATCAATTGCGAGTGACGTTGACCATTGCTGGTGGTATCGCGATCTTGCTGGGTGTTGTCCTAGGTTTGCTCATCAGTCGCACAATTGCTGCGCCGTTGTCGAGCGTGGCTCAAGCGGCGCGCAAGTTTGCGTCGCATGATTGGAGTCAGCGTGTCAAGGTGCAAGGCGCAGATGAGATTGCCGACGTCGCGCGTGAGTTCAACGAGATGGCGGATGAACTTGAACGCGCCGAAATCCAGCGGCGCAATTTGATGGCGGACATTGCGCACGAGTTGCGGACGCCGCTCACGGTCTTGCAAGGCAACTTGAGCGCGATGCTGGATGGCATCTATCCGCTGGAGCGCGCCGAGATCGCTACGCTGTACGATGAAACACGCTTGCTCAAACGCCTCGTCGACGATTTGCGCGAACTGGCGCTTGCCGATGCCGGACAATTGCAACTGAACCCGCAAACTGTCGATATAGCCAAAACCTTGCGCGACGCTGTGACGAATTTTTCCATCGCCGCCGACACAGAACAGGTTCATCTCGATATACAAACACCAGAAGTATTGATGGGTGTTGCCGACCCCGAACGTCTAGCTCAAGTCATTCGCAATTTGATGGCGAACGCGTTGCGTCACACGCCACCGAATGGCTCAATCCACTTGTCGGCGCAAGTGGAAGACAAATTGATTCGCGTGAGCGTGAGCGACACTGGCGAAGGCATTGCGCCGGAGGACTTGGCGCGCGTGTTCGAACGATTCTATCGCAGCGACAAATCCCGCGCACGCGCCAGCGGTGGCACGGGCTTGGGGCTAGCGATCACCAAAGCGTGGGTTGAGACGATGGGAGGGCAAATCCAAGTATCGAGCGAGCTTGGGCGGGGAAGTTGTTTCTCGTTCACGGTACCGCGTTGGGTATAAACAACACGCTTCGCGTGATTGCTCCGCTTCTTGCCCCAGCGTGAAATGCACTCCCTGGCTCGCGTAACTTGGAAAGGCGTGCGAGTCGTTGTATAATGACAGTAATATACCTCCTCTCGATGCAATGGCATCCGAGATTCCACCGGAGAATTTACCGCCGGCTTGCTGAATATCGTAAGCCAGGTTCCACATTGAATTATTAGCTTGCTGAGGAGCGCATGACCGATTCTCGTTCGTGGGATTAGGTTTGCCATAAGATCGCACCTACTGAAAACAGTTTTCCTGTATCCGAATACGGGACACACTGTTGGCTGTAGGTGTTTTGTTTTGCGACGGCGTGCAAATCGTGAGTGTGTTTATGAAAAAACAGACGCTAAAAAGCAGGACGATGAAATCCAAAGCTGCGCTTGCAAAAGGGCGAGGCAAAAGCGCCCAATTGTCTCAGCGCCAAACTGTGACACGCCGGCATCAGCAAGGCACGCGTGTCTTTGTCGAAAATGCATCTGTCAGCGAATTCAAATTTCAAAGTGTGCTTGAGCAATCCTATGATGGGATTGTGTTGATCGACGAGCAAGGCTCTATTATCGAATGGAATACGCGGCAAGAATGCATCACCGGACTCGTACGTGGAAATGTTCTCGGCAAGTCGATTTGGGATATTCAACTCCAACTGGCCCTGCCAGAGTACCAGACACACGAGTTTAGAATGGGTTTGCGCAAGCGCATCGAACAAGCTCTGCGGGAACGCCAAGCTCCCTGGTTCAATCAAGTCCGCGAAATTGAAATTCGACGCGCAGATAACACCCGGCGCATCATCGAAACGTTCGCCTACCCCATTCACTTTGGCGAACATTTCGCGATTGGAAGCGTGATGCGCGACGTCACCGAGCGCAAACGCGTGCAAGCATCTTTGCAAGCCAGCGAAGAGCGCTATCGGAACTTGATCGACATTTCTCCGGATGCTATTGTGATTCATCAGCAAGGCAGAATGGTGTATGTGAATTCCGCCGGGGCAAAACTCTTCGGCGCAAGAGACCCCCAGGAACTTGTCGACAAGCCGATTCTGGACATTGTTCACCCAGCTTATCGAGAACTTGTCTCTCAACGGATTGAGCAAACCATCAATGGACAAAACGTTCCCTCGTTTGAGCACCAGATTGTTCGACTCGACGGTACGGTGCTCTATGTCGAGGTGGCGGCTATACCTTTCAACTATCAAGGCAGACCCGCAACCCAAATGATTGTGCGCGATGTTACCCAACGAAAGCGCGCCGAAGAAACCTTACGGGAAAGCGAAGCGCGTTTCCGTGCGGTGGTAGAATCGGCAACCGATGCGGTCATTACCATCGACAGCCGTGGCATTGTCAATTTTTGGAATAAGGCGGCAAAGAATATCTTTGGTTATTCGGAAGAAGAGATCTTGGGAAAATCGCCGACTATGCTCATGCGCCAAGATTATCGCGTCAGGTTCGAGGATGGCATTGCCAAGCTGGCACTCTGGGGTGAGCGTCGCAAAATGGGGCGCTTTACCGAGATGCACGGACTGCGAAAAGATGGCAGTGAATTCCCCCTCGAGTATTCGCTGACGACTTGGCAGACACGCGAGGGTCAATTCTTTACGGCGATGCTGCGCGACATCACGACGCAAAAAGCCAATCAGCGCGCGCTGAGCGAGTCGGAGACCCGCTATCGTTTCTTGTTTGAAGTCGCACCGGTTGGAATCGGTATGATCGATTTGGCAGGAAATGTAATGGCGGCGAATCAGACGTTGCAAAAGATAACGGGGTATTCACCGGATGAATTCAAGACGGCGCAAGTGGTGTTCAACTCCGTCGATTTTGATTTCGAGTCGTTGGTTCGAATCTTGAGCGATTCGGGCAAGATACTGGATTGGGAAGCTTGTCTGAAACGCCGCGATGGTACCGAGTATACCGGATTATTGAACTTGCATCTGATCGAAATGGGCGAACATCAAGGTGTGTTTATCAGTGTGCAGGATATCACCGAGCGCAAGCAAGCCGAGCAAGAAGTGCGGCTCCGCGCGGCTGAATTCGCGGGGCTGTATGTGACGGCTACTAGTCTTGCCCAGCAACGTGACTTGCCTACACTGTTGCGCCTTATCGTCGAGAATGCAATGGAACACCTCAATGCCGACGCCGGCTTGATCTGTTTCTATGATGCCAAACAAGAGGATTTGTACTTGGCGGATCAAAAAAATCTAAACGTGCCAATCGGCGCACGCTTGAAATTGGGTGAAGGCATCATCGGTGCGATTGCAGAGACACGTCAAGCGCTCATCGTAAATGAATACCAAACGAACAAAAGTCTGTCGTTGGGTTATGCCGAATTGCCCATGGTTCCTGCGATGATTGCGCCAATTCTCTATGGCAAAGAATTGCTTGCGGTGATCTGTGTTCTACAAACGGAACATTCCACCCGCAAATTCGGCGAGCCAGACCAACGTTTTCTGATGGGATTTGCACCGGAGGCGGCGAGTGCCCTCTATAATGCGCGGCTCTTCCAAGAGGTGAATGCTCACGCCGAACAACTCACGCTCTTGTACGATGCGGGCTTGACACTCAACCAAGTGCTCAATCCGCACGAACAACTCCGTCTTTTGCTGGAGATTGCAGTCAAGGCGCTTCATGCGACGCGCGCCGAGTTTTTCCGGTACGATGTCCGGTCGAACAGCTTGCATTATGAACTCAGCGGAGGCAGCACCGAAAAATCCATCGATGTTGAAATGCGCGCGCAACGCTTTCCGATGGGCGAACCGCATGGTTTGGTTGGTTGGGTGGCGCAACAACGCACGCCAGTTTATTTGCCCGATGTCTCTCTCGATCCACGTTGGATTACTGCCGATCCACAAATTCGCTCATCGTTGTGCGTGCCGGTGGAGCATGAAGACCGCTTGCTCGGCGTTCTCACGGTGGTGAGTAATCGATTGGATGCTTTCACGACTCAAAACGAATGGCTGCTCGTGCTATTCGCAAGCCAGGTTGCGGTCGCGATGGAAAGCGCGCGCATGTACGAAGAGACGCGCCGACGCGCTGAAACGCTTGAGGTGCTCAACGGCGCGGCGCTCCATATCCAACATCGTTTAGACAAGTCCGAGGTGCTGAAAATTGCGTGTGAGGAATTACGCCGCTTTGGAACGTTCGCGAGCGCGTTTTTGGTCGAAGATTCGAGTCTGGAACACATTCACACGTCGATGAGTCCAGAGTTGCTTGGTGACTATGTTGCGACTTTTGGAGAAAAAGAGATCGAGTTATCTATTCCGCTAGAGGCGGTCGCGCCGGCTTGGGGGCAATCGCAAGCGGGGCAGACGGCTATCGAACATGGAATGTTGCCTCACATTATTTCGCTAATGTCACCGCCATCGCGTCCGGTCGGCGAATGGCTGTACGCTAAATCAGGACAAGGGTCTGTCTTGTTCGCGCCGCTTACTCAGATCGGCGGGTCTGATGGAAACGAGACCATTGGCGTCATGGTTGTCATCGGCGATAAATTGAACGAATCGGATATTCCGGCGGTTGCGCTGTTCGCCCGCCATGTTTCGATTGCCATGGAGCACGCGCAGTTCGTGGACAATGTCGCCGAAATCAAAGCGCTGCGGGAATTGGACCGCTTGCGTTCGGAACTGATTGCGAATGTCTCGCACGAACTGCGGACACCGCTTGGTCTGATCAAACTCTTGTGCAGCAACTTGCTCCGCGAGGATGTGCAGTTCCCGAAGACGGAGCAGCAAGAATTCTTGAAAGAGATCGAGGAGGAATCGGACAAGCTTGAGCGGATTGTGAGCAATTTGCTCGACCTTTCGCGAATGCAGAATGGGCGTTTCCAGATTGACAAATATCCCACGAATTTGAATGAGCTGATTAGCCATGTTATCGACAGCATGGCAGCCCAAGGTAAGCACCATCGTTTTATGCAAGACCTGTCATCCGTGCCAATCACAGCACAGGTCGATGCCAAACGAATTGAGCAAGTGCTTCGCAATTTGTTGAGCAATGCGATCAAATATTCGCCGCAAGGCGGCACCATCACCGTGCATGCAGTTTGCGATGCTGAAGATGTTCTCATCGAAATCAGCGATCGGGGAATTGGTATTGCGCCATCTGATTTGGCTAGGATATTTGAACGCTTTTATCGTGCCGACAATGACGTCACTCGCCGCGTCAGTGGAGTTGGACTCGGCTTGGCAATCTGTCGAGAAATCGTACAAGCACATGGCGGAAACATTTGGGTGGAAAGCACGCCCAACCTCGGCAGTACTTTTTCGTTTACTCTGCCCATTGCCATCGATTAGGTCAGTCACATCGAACTAGAACGACGAACCTGGAGACAAAAGATGGACAAAGTAAGTACTCGTGTTCTGGTAGTGGAAGACGAACCTCGGTATCTTCGCACAATCGAAACAACGCTCCGTCCGGATGGATACGTCGTTTTCACAGCGTCCAATGGAGAAATGGCGATTCAATTGGCGAGTACCAAGGAGCCCAATTTGATCTTGCTGGATGTGCGTTTGCCCGATATGAGTGGTTATGACGTCTGTCAACAGATTCGCGAGTTCTCGACGGTTCCGATCATTATGCTGACCGCCATGGCGGAAACCGCTGACAAGATCAGAGGGTTAGAAGCGGGCGCAGATGACTATGTGACGAAACCGTTTAGCGCGGGCGAATTGCTCGCTCGCATAGCGGCGGTATTGCGGCGCGTGAGTTTTTACGAGAACAAGCTCAGGCAAACGATTTTTCGAGCGGGCAATTTTTAGGTCGATTTTGAGCAACGTTTGGTTCGTGTTGATGAGCGTCCAATCAAACTGACGCCAATCGAATATCGACTGCTGTGCGAGTTGATCAATCGCTCCGGGCAGGTGTTGGTTCCATCATATCTGTTGGAAAAAGTGTGGGGCAGTGGCTATGAAGCCGATGAACACTTGGTTTATTTGGCGATCCATCGGCTGCGGCGCAAGATCGAGCAAGACCCGGAGAATCCGCAATTAATCCAGAACCGACCGGGCATGGGCTATGTTTTCGTCACTCCCTAAATTGGCTTGATTTTGGATTGACTTTTGAGAACGTCACGCGATTTTTGCGTGACGTTTTTGTTTGTTTGCCGCACTTGCAAATTTGATAGACTTTGGAAAGACCGGCAAGTAGGTTTGAAAGATGGTTGAAATATATGTGTTGTATATTGGTAGCGCGTGTCGAACAACTACCAGGTATTCTGACGTCGAGGAAGACGATATGCTTCAACAGCCCGATCCTAAAAAGGTTCTCTTGCTCAGCGATAATGAAAGCGTTGCCAAACTCATAAGCCATATCGCCACAGACGACCTTAACGTCGTGCGATTCTCGCTCGCGCCAAAGAAGCAACCAGAGAAAATCGCTGCGACCGGTCATTTCGATCTTATTATTTTGGCGTTGAGCCAGTATGCGAGCGAACCGATTGTTGCGCTAGCTCAAGCGTCGCTCTTGAAAGCGGTCGGACAGGTTCCCATGTTGATTATTTCTGACAAGTCGTTCCAATCCGATCCGACGATGCTCATCACTCACATGGACTTGGCGTTTTCAATTGGTCACTTGAACACGCAGGTTCGAGAGATGTTGCATATGTCGCAATCGCGCATTTTTCACAGCGGTGAATCGCGATGAATGAACATCTGCCGATCGAAACGACATTGCGCGTTAAAGCGAGCAAAGTATCGCTATTGCTTGATCTCGTTGGCGAGTTAGGGTTAGCGACCTTGGCGGTTACGCATCATTCTTCCTTGCAAGGATTGGAACTGGTTGGATTTGAGACGGCAGTGCATCAACTGGAGCTTTTGATCAACGAGGTGCAGCGCGTGACCGCCGACTTGCGGCTCGTTCCGGTGAGCGGACTCTTTCGACCGATGCAGCGCATGGCGCACGATCTGGCGCGCGAAACCGGCAAACCCTTTGAATTTAATTTGGAAGGCGAAGAGATCGAAATCGACAAGGTGTTAGTGGATGGACTCAAAGACCCGCTAATGCATCTTGTGCGCAACGCCGTCGATCATGGCTTGGAATCCGCTACCGAACGAATTGCCGCCGGCAAATCGGAGCATGGTCGCATCACGCTGACTGCTGCACAAAAAGGCAAAGAGATTCACATCTCGGTAACGGATGATGGACGCGGTCTCAATCGCGCGGCAATCTTGAGAAAAGCACGCCAAGCGGGTTTGGTCGGTGCAGACGAGGAACCGGACGATCAGACGGTTTGGGGATTCATCTTCAACGCCGGGTTTTCGACGGCGACCCAGGTGTCCAATTTATCCGGGCGCGGCGTCGGCATGGATGTTGTTCAGAACGCGGTGCGCTCTTTACATGGACGTGTCATGCTAGATACTCGTCCGGGGCGAGGGACAAGCGTCACGCTGGTCATTCCGTTGACGCTGGCTTTTCTCGAAAGCATGGTGGTGCGTTCACGTGAGCGGCTCTTTGCAATTCCCATCGATGGTGTGCATGAAGTATTCAAACCGGAGACGACCGAGATCCTCCATAGTTCCGCCGATCAAAGCGAGATGGTGCGACGCCAAGATAGCTTGGTGATGATTAATCGATTGGAGCATATCTTTGGAAATGGGCAATCTGAATCTAGTCCATTGTCGGAACAAGTGATTGTGGTAGTAGAAACATCGAAAGGCAAATTGGGACTGCCGGTCGACGAAATTGTGGGCGAACAACAAGTGGTCATCAAGCCTTTGCAAGGACACTTGCGCGGCATTCGCGGCGGAGCGGGTTGCGCGTTGCTCAATTCGGGCCAAGTTGCCATCGCCCTCGACGTTGAAAACCTGGGACAGAATTTCAAAAGCCGAGCGGAGGTAAATTCGAATGTACTGTGAAGCCATCATGCAGCCGCGTCTTTCTGCGGCGCCCATCACTGCATTTCAGTTGGAAACCACCGTGCCCGCCGAAGACAAGTCCTACGTGGATTCGATCCGCGAGTGGATCTTTAGCCATACCGGCTTGCACTTTGGCGAGAAAAAATATTTTACGCTATACCGTCGTTTGCAAACGGTCTGTTGGCGCATGGGCATTCCGAATTTACGCGAGATGGACCGGTTGTTGCACGCAGCCAACTCATCGCATTTAGCCGTCCAAGTCGTGTGCGCCGTTTCGACGAACCATACCTTCTTTTTCCGCGAGCTTGAAGTTTTGCAACAAATCACAACTCGCATTCTGCCGCAGATGGATCACGCTGAAGAACTGCGAATCTGGAGCGCGGCGGCGGCGAGCGGCGAAGAAGCCTACACCATCGGCATTCTGCTTGGCGAGACGTTGGGCATGACCCAAGCGTTGCGTCAAGTGTCGATCTTGGGGACTGACATCAGTCATCCCATGATCGATCAAGCGGAGCACGGCGTGTACGACGCTGGTCGCATGGAATTGATTGCAACCGATGTGGCAAAACGATATTTTGAACCGGTCGGATTGGGACAATGGCGTGTCATTCCTGCGCTCAAGCAACTGTGTACTTTTCGACGAATGAATTTGCAGAGTATGCCCTGGCCCTTCAAGAATCCGTTTCACGTGATCGTGTGTCGCAACGTCCTGTACTATTTCGATGTGCCGGAGCAGAAACGCCTGGTCGAAGAAATGTACGATTGGACGATGCCGGGCGGCTGGTTAATCACGAGCGTTACCGAAACCTTGTCGGGACAATCGACACGTTGGCACAAAGTCGATATTGGCTTGTTTCAAAAATAGTGAAACATGAAATGGCATAATGGCTGGAAAGACGACGAAATGATGAACGACGCAAGAAAGATTCGTGTACTGGTTGTTGATGATTCTGCGTTAGCGCGCAAATTGCTCGTGAGTGGTTTGTCGCGAGACCCGCAGATACAAGTGATTGGTCCCGCCGGTGATGCTGCATCAGCATATGCGCTTTTGGTGCGCGAACGACCGGATGTGATTACTTTAGATGTCGAAATGCCCAGAATGGACGGCGTGACCTTTTTGAAACAGTACATGGCAGTATATCCAACGCCGACCGTGATGGTAAGTCTCAATAATCACGACATCGTGTGCGCTGATGTAATCACGACATCGTGTGCACTTTAAAAGCCAATCGTAATCACGACATCGTGTGCGATTTGACCATACTTCCCTGTAACAGGAGGAAGTATGGAACCCGATACGAG
>JACRMI010000157.1 GCA_016215025.1 Chloroflexota bacterium | reverse complement strand
GGGCCGCCGCCGTGTTCCGCAACCCGGCAAACTGAAACAGAAAACCGAACGCTATTTCGACCGTCGCGAGAAACGGTTGGAGCGCGCCGCCGCTCAAGCGGCTACCAAAACATGAGTCTGACTTTTGTGAAAGAGCACTAGTGTGGAGTTGTCGGCGCTCCAGGATTATTAAGTGCATTCTGGCATCGATGATTGCTATTGGGTGCGAAGAGAAATTGGGCAGGTCGGGCGCGAGTGTACTTTGCGCCATACCGCCTGTCGGAGTTTGCGGGCGAGGAGTTGGCAATGGAGTATTCGTGGGGCAAGGCGTTAATTGGGGCGCAACTTGTCCGATTCCTGGATAAGGTGAAATACCTGGATTAGCTTGACGCAGACGAGCTTCGGCTGTTGCTTGTCTTTCAGGCGAAAAAGTCGGTTGGTTGGGCGACAAGGTCGCAAAGGTTGTTTGTCCGGCGGAGAGGGTGACGGTGGTGGCACAAGGCGATAGGGTTTGCGTTGGAGTGCTATTCACATTAGGACTACCAGCGCAAGACGATACAGCAAGGATCAAAGCGATGAGACCGCTAAGGAACTGAATCTTGAATTTCATAATGCAAATCTTTGCGGTTCAGATGTGGCAGAAGCATGAGCTAGTACAGGCGTAAGTGGAAAACAAAAGGCAGATAGCCAAACAAGGATTTGAACCAGGCGGTTGCTTGCGTTATTTCGCAAGAACGAGGGTGCTTGGAGCAGGGTACCGACGTTGGTCAGCGACGGGTCGATCCGAAGGTCATTCGAATCTAGAGGAATCAAATGTTTCATCTGCAATCATCACAGACAAGCGAGATTGAATAATTGCACTGCCGCGTTCATCGCGACAGCGAGCGCATTATAGGCGAACGGGCGATGAGGTGTCAATCCCCCCTGCAATAGAATCCCATATGAATCACTCAACGCGCTGAGAGAATGGAGACGCTGATTTGTGCCGGACAAGTCTAATGCTATAATCTTTGCCCAATCTCGAATTGTATGTCGTAAGGTGTAGGAGTTGAATGTCAGACGTGGTTCTTGAAAGAAAGCATACGAATCCCGCCCAAGTATTTATGGCTTGGCTGTTGGTCGGGATGCAATCGTTCGGAGGTGGATCGCCCACGTTCGGGTTGATTCATCAAGCCGTGATTCAACGTGGTTGGCTGAGTGAAGAGGAATTTGCCCGTTCTTGGGCGTTGGCTCAAATCGCGCCTGGAATAAATCTTGTCAAGCTAACTGTTATGCTCGGTTATCGATTGTGTGGTTGGATGGGTGTCTTGGCTGCCGTAGCGGGTCTGCTTCTACCGAGCGCAATCGTGACGGTCTTGATGACGGCGGGCTTTGCAACGATTCGTAGCTTGACGTGGGTCCAGGCGATGATGAAGGGCATTCTGCCTGCGGCGATTGGTTTATCGTTGGCGATGGGTGTGCAAATGGCGCAGCCGATATTTTTGCGCGCGCACAGAGAAGGGCGGATGAGACTCGGCGCTCATCTTTTTATTTTGCTGAGTGCCGCATTGCTCATGGGACTAACAAAACTTTCGCCGGTTATTATTTTGTTGTTATCCGGACTGGCTGCCATTATACTGTTAGCAATGATTTCAACGTCTGAGCATCAAGCAGAGGTGGAGCCAGACGCGTGATGGATCCTATCCTATATTTTTGGCTTTTTTTCAAAGCGTCATTGTTCTCCATTGGTGGTTTGGGCAATCTCCCTTTCTTGAATCAAGACTTGATCGATTTGGACTGGGCAACGCCCTCCGATTTTGTAACCGCAATTGCCGTTGGAAATCTTAGCCCTGGTCCCAACGGTTTGTGGAGTGTTAGCCTGGGCTACCTGACGTTTGGTTGGGCAGGTGCTCTCTTGGCGTTGTTAGCTTTGAGCTTGCCGCCCTTGCTTATTCTTGTCGTGTCTGCATTTTATAATCGAATCGAGCATCAGCCGGTTGCCCAAGACTTTACGCGCGGTCTCACCCTGGGTGTAGTTGGACTGACGCTCGCCGTTTCCGTGCGGCTCGCCAATGCTTCGATCACAGATTTGACTGGGGTACTCATCATGCTGGTGGCGATGGTCCTCGCGCTCAGCAAAAAAGTTCCGATCATTTTGATTTTTGTTCTCGCCGCTGCAACAGGTGCAGTATTGGATGGTTTTTTCTAAAAGGAGAATCGATGAAAACACGTGCAGCTGTAATTTATGCGCCGAAAGAATCCATTCGAGTCGAAGAGCTTGAACTCGATGAACCCAAGGCGGGTGAAGTGCGCGTAAAAATGTCTGCGGTCGGGCTATGCCATTCCGACTATCACGTCGTCGCCGGCAATCGACCGGTCGGAATGATGCCGATGGCATTAGGGCATGAAGGCGCAGGTATTGTCCAAGCGGTGGGTGCCGGTGTCACTCGAATCAAACCGGGCGATCACGTCGTTTTGATGTTCATCCCATCGTGCGGCAAATGTCGATGGTGTTTATCAGGACACAGTCACGCGTGTGCAGAACAAGTTGGACTCGCCAAGGGTCCACAGCGCGATGGCACGTATCGCCTGCACGATCAAGCGGGGCAGAGCGTGGGGCAATTCTGCATGTTGGGCGCATTCAGCGAATACGTCGTCGCGCATCAAGATTCAGTGTGCGTGATTGATAAAGATTATGCGTTTGAGACAGCTTGCCTCGTTGGATGCGGAGTGGTCGGAGGATTTGGCGCAGCAGTCCATCGCGCAAAGGTGACACCAGGCAGCAGCGTGTTGGTGCTGGGAATTGGCGGTGTTGGCATGAACATTGTGCAAGGTGCGCGAGCCAGTGGCGCAGCGACCATCATTGTCGCGGATATCGTCGATCAGAAACTTGAATGGGCAAGCGGTTTCGGCGCAACGCATGGCATCAATCCAAACAAAACCGATCTCGTGGCGAAGGTCATGGAAATTACGAACGGAGCCGGAGTCGATTTTGCGTTTGAAGCGATTTCGGGACCGACGACGATTGCGCAAGCATTTGCGGCGACTGGAAAGCTGGGGACGATTGTGGTTGCTGGGTTAACGCCATCGTCGGTCGAGAGTTTTCCGATTAGTCCACTGTCACTTGTGCTAACGCAAAAAACCTTGATGGGAACGCTTTACGGTGCAAGCAATCCATTGATCGAAATTCCGCGCTTGCTGGATTTGCATCGGCGAGGACAATTAAAATTGAAGGAGCTGGTCACGCGAACCTATCCGCTCGAGGAGATCAATCAAGGTTATGCGGATATGATGGAAGGGAAAAATATTCGCGGTGTGATTCGATTCGATTAAGCTTCAAAATGAAACACCGACCATTCCTGGTCGGTGTTTCATTTTGCAGTTCAAAGCGACGATTACTGTTTTGTGAAGGTGATTGCGCCAACGCCGGTGAGTTGTCCGGTCATAGTGCGACTGTCGGCAGAGATGACGCCGTTGAAATAAGACGGCGGCGCACCGGGCATCGTCCCAGGAATCGTAATCGAAACGGCTCCGGTTTGAACGTTGACCGTGCCACTCACTTGAACGGCGGCACCGCCAAAGTTGGGAATGTACGTTCCGGCCACACCGCAGCTAGGTCCTGGGCATCCAATCGCTTCGGCGAGTTGGAACATGGAACCGCCTGACGACCAATTACCGCTGATGTTGCGGCGCACGGTAGGAACGGGCGGGGGCACTGGACCGGGCTGGCAATTTGGAACTCGCAACCATTGTCCGGCGTAGATCCAGTTCATATTGTAAATGCCATTCAAGCGCGCGATGGTCCATGCGTCCGTGCGCAAGCGGGCGGCGATAGCGGTCAACGTGTCGCCATAGTTCACGCGCACGCCGCATACTGGATACGGCACCGGCTGGGGAACTGGATGGGGAACTGGATACGGGTTGTACGGAATCACCAACACTTGACCGACGTAGATGTAATTTGGATTCCACAGTCGGTTGGCGTTCGCGATTGCCCAAGTGCTCATCCCATGCCGATACGCAATCGAAAAGAGCGTATCCCCTGGGCGAACGATGTAGTACGCGGGACCTGCAGCAGCCGCGGGCGCGGGTTGAAGTGCGCCAAGCAAAACAACCGCAAGAACAAGCGCACCTGCCATAAACATGATCTTTCGCATCTTTTCCTCCTTTGGATTAAACCCTCGATCTATTTTCGATCCGCGTTAGTTCATCTGTCTCGAAAAATGTCTTGTGTAATCTGGCTACATAAGACATTATACCATAGATTTTCGCGTTTTCAACTGTATCGTCATCGATTGCACCTCCCAGGACAGTTCTCGTTCGATTTATCCCACCAGCCGATTAAAACTACTACGAAAGGGTAGGGGTTGTCCCACTTGAAACCCTGTTGGGGTGTCTTGTCGGATTTCACGTCCCACCAAACGACCAAGGGAAATTATCAATTTTATACAAGATGAATTGAGGTTTTTCGTCGTTTTATCGTTGTGGCTCCCATGCCGGCATCGTGTCGTCGGCAATGCCGGTGGTGATGCGCGCTACATCGCTTCCATCTGACCTGATGATATAGATCGAGCGGATCTTTTCTCGATTCGAAACAAAAGCGACCCATTGACCATCGGGCGACCAAGTTGGGCTGGTGTCCTCCGCGGCATCGCGTGTCAAGCGCTGTACGTTTGATCCGTCGGAGTTCATCACATAGATTTCGCGATTGCGCGCGCGATTGGAAACGAACGCGATGCGTTTGCCATCCGGCGACCACGTCGGTGCGAAATCGCGCGAGCCACCCGTCGTCAACTGTTTGATGTTCTTTCCGTCGATGTCCATAACGAAAATGTCGTCCAAGCCATTCACGTCCGATGTGTATACGATGCGTGTTCCATCCGGCGACCACGCCGGCGTCGATTCGTTGGTTGCCGTCTTCGTCAAGCGAACTAAATTTGCTCCGTCGGCGTTGATAAGACACAATTCATTGTTGTGTTCGTTAATGCAGACGAAAGCGATTCGTTTTCCATCGGGCGACCACGTCGGTTGCAAGTCACTCGCCGTCGAGTTGGTGATCCGGACTTGATTGGTCCCGTCAGCGTTCATCGTGTAAAGACTGAATGCCTTGCCATCGTCCGCATCAAACACGATGCGCTTGCTATCCGGCGACCATGCGGGCGATTCGTTCCAGAGGCGATCTTTGGTCAAACGCGCAATACTCCCATCTGTGTTCAAGAGATAAATGTGCGGATTGCCATTGCGTTGTGACACAAAGGCGATTCGACCTGGCGCGGGCAAGACAGGCGACGCGGCACCGGATGCTTGCACGCTCAAAAGGATTAAGGTAATGACAAACAAAACTGTTTTCAATCGATGCATACTTGTTTAAACCTGCTGTTAATATTTTGTGCGAAATGCATTCTGAATCAGTTCAGGCGCAAACTGCTGACCCATTTCGCCTTCGGCAGCATAGCGATAAACTGCCGCCGAATAAATTCCGCTCAGAGTGCTGCTAAAGAGTGCGAGTACGAGATATTCGATCACGCCGATGATGATGAACATGATGATGAGCAAGTTCAGTTCAAGCGCTAGACCGAGGAAGATGCCCGCGCCCGCGATGACGGTCGCCAATAGAAAGAGCAAGAAAAAAACCAAGCCCATTCCGGTCCCGCCGACGACTTGCTCGCCCCAGGTTCGTTTCAACAATCCTGCACTTTTCTTGATCGCTTCAATTGGTCCAACATTTTCGACGACGAGCACTGGAACTGCCAAGTACGTCGCAACGTTCCATGCAGTGCCGATGATCGAACGCACGATGTTGGCGATTACGCCCCGTTCGGAGAGTGCTTGCAAGATCAAGCCGACCGTCGAAGAGATCAAGGCGTAGCCAAAGATCGAACCCATGCGACTGAACGCGATTTGCAGACCATCGCCAACGGTCGGGTCACCACCGCGCAAGCGAATCAATGCGGCACCGACGAGCGCTGAATTCGCAAAGATGAGGACAGTGTACTGTGTCAAGTAGAATAAAAAGAGCAAAACGTAACCCAGGATTTCGCCGCCGCCAACCGAAAAGAGAATGAATCCTGGCACGGCAAACACGATCATGATGGCAATCGCGGCGAACGCAGAGATGATTGGAAAGATAACCAATTCCTTGTCTGCCCTCAAAACGTTCCACGATGCTCTAACGAGATTCCACGAGCGAGATAGCGTTGACATTTTTCCTCCATCGACATTTGTCACCCTGAGTGGAGCGAAGGGTCTCGCAACCCAGACTAGCGAGATTCTTCGCTTCGCTCAGAATGACAAGCAAAGGGTCATGCGTTATTTCGCGACCGGTAACTTGTCGCAGGGTCCGTTGAAATTCACGTCCGCGCGATCAATCCAACCTTGCTTGGCTTGCTTGAGACTGCCGACATTTAAATCGAGATGCAGCCACTTGTCGTTGGCGGCGATCACTTGGGCGTAATCTTCTGGCTTGGCAGTAACAATCACTGCCGATGATTTGTTCGCCGCCGAATAAATTTTTGTTGCGTCCATAAACATCTGGAAGCACGCGGTTGGCGATAAGCTTGCAATAGTTGCAACCTTGTCACATGCGCCTTCGAGTTTTACTGCATCGTTCTTCTGCACCCAGCGAAAGCGGAACGGACCAATGTTGGCGGCTTGTGCAACGCCGGGATCAAATCCAATCCAACCATCGGCGGTCATTCCACCGACCGGCAATCGTTCGCTTGCCGCAACTTTGCCGAATACGGCTGCTTGCGTGCTGGGTCGTGTATATGCGGTCAACTCTTTGCTCGCGACGAGTTCACACGGTCCCGTTGGCGCAACGGATGCTGTGCCGCTCGGATTGTATTCGATCAGTTTCACGTCGACTTCCGACAGTGTGCCGTTGTGATGATATACAAATCGCGTGGTGCCGACGTTTGGAACATGATACACGGTTTGGCGATCTGGATTCGTCTTGAATTCGAGCACGTATTCAGTTGCGTTGGAGGGCGTTATGCCTTTGATTCCGCTGAGAGTTGCAGGTTGCGCGTTCGTAATAACCCAAACATTCATTCCGCTTGGATCGGCGACGAACTGTGCAGAGCCAAATTTTTTATTCGCCGCGAGCGGAAAATCAAAGACGAGATTATCGTCGACCAACAAATCGGTCAGCGCATCATTCTTGGCTTTCACACGCTCAATCGGTTTGGTATCGATTAAGGTGACCTCGTAGACGCGATTCGCTTTGGCGAGGTAGAGATAGTCGCCGGGTTGTTTATCGACTGTATAGAAAGCCAGGTCGCTTGGGTGACCCTTCATCACATAGCCGACGATGCCATCGCTGCGTTCGATCTTGTCTACGATTTGCATTTTCCAGGTCAGCGTCTGCTTTTGCGCTTTGCCTTTATCGTCCCACTGAACGACGCCTTGATAGGTCCAGGTTGCACCTTTCGGGAAATTGAAAGCTAGCGGCATTGGTGTTGCTGTCGGCAGGACGGGTGGAACAGTTGGTGGGATGGCTGTGGGTGATGGTGGCACCGGTGTTGCGGTGGGTGTTGGTGCACATGCCACTCCAAGCATAATGAGTAGGTATGTAGTTGCGAAGAGAATTTTGGCGGGTAGATTCATCGCATCGCTTGTCCTTTCCAATTTTACGTTACCACATACGGAGCAGAAAATCATCTAACAATCGGTATAATTCTGCCTCAACGAAACGCGTACTACCAAGGCGACCCAACAACGAATTAGGAAATAAACGAATTGCAACCTGTCCATTCGTTGTTTTCTAAATTCGTTGTTGTGTTTCTGCGCCAACTCACTTGAAGATGATCGGCAGATAGTTGAAAAATCCTGCGCCAAATTCGTACGCGCCGGCATCGCATTTGCCGCCGAGCAATCGGCGCACAAAGCTGCGTTGATCGGTGGCTGGGCAGTTTGTGGTGGCGAGTTGAATGGCGGCACTGCCGGTTTGGAGCGCTATCGTCTGCGTGGGACCGCCGTTGTATACAAGCGCGCCAAGTTTGGGATCACCTGCGGTACCGGGACAACTGGCGTCGGCGAGCGGCCAGCGCAAGTTGCCTGTGCCATCGTTTATGATAGTACCGCTTGCGCAACTTGGGCTTCCGGTGTTGTTCGCGATAAGGGTGTTTATTAGCGTAAGCGTGCCAGATATGTTGTAAAATCGCATTAGCGCAAAAGTCACTTGGGCACATCATCCACGGGGAGTGATTTCCAGCGCCGCACGATATCTTTGAGTTGCGCTTTGGAACGCTTGACGGAACGCGTGTGCATACGAAAACGCTGCCGATGAGTTTGTACCCGCTCGCGTTCTTCC
>JACRMI010000156.1 GCA_016215025.1 Chloroflexota bacterium | reverse complement strand
TGCTCTGGCCGATAGTAACGCTTGGGAACTTCGGAATTGTCTTTGGCTCGTCTCATCCACACACCTTTGCGTCGTAGGGTTCTTGAGAACCCATTATACCGCATCAGAGGCGTGTAGGTGGAATTTTGCGGTTACTGTTTACCTTTCAAGTAGATGCAGTTTGGAAAATTGGCACATTCAACAAATCGATCAACGACTGGGCATAGTAATCGGCTTTGGCGTCTGCATCGTAATTTACGGCGACGGTTGCCAACCCAGCTTTGCATGCGCCTTCCAATTCACACTTGTCATGACCGACGAAGGCAGACACGGTCGGTGTCAGCTTTGCTTGGTTGATCGCATCGAGATAAATTACCGGGTCCGGTTTATGCACACCCAGCACCGTCGAACATGCAACCACGTCAACGAACTCTGCGACTCCGACCTGTATTAGCCAGCGCATTTTCCATTCGAGGGGATACATGGTGTCAGTAACAATGCCCAGGATAAATCCGCGTTGCTTCAAACCCGCCATTGCTTCGCGTCCACCCGGAATAGTGATGACATGATTTGAATAATCGACGATTTGATTGACCAATGTTTCGCGTTGATTCGGATTCGTAACACCGTGCAACAGCAAATGTCGATCCCAATAAGTTGTATGGCTTACGTTGCCGCGATTCGCTTGCCCGCGTAGGGCTTGCCGTTGATCGAGCGCATCACTTGCCAATTCAGTTGTAAAGCCGTTCGCTTGCAACAAGTTTGCCACATATTCATCCGTCCGTTGGGGACGACGATAAAAGACATCTGCCGCATCAAAAAAAATCCCTTTAATCATGAAGGTTGCTCCTCTGGCACATTGATAATATCGATCACTTGATTTAGATCTTGAATGATTGCGTCTGGTGGTTCGGTATCCGTTGCCCGGTCCGATTGCCCCGTTAGAAAAGATTTGATTTGAATTGCCAAACCATAACCAGCGCGATGCGCACCGATCACGTCGCGTGAGATGGTATCGCCAACGTATGTGCAGTCGGCAGGCGCAACGTCTAGCCGTCGCGCCATTTCCAAAAAGATTTTTGGACTGGGTTTGCGCCAGCCGAAGGTGCAACTGGTTAAGACCACTTGGAAATATTTTGCGATGCCGTATGCTTCAAGGTTCAAAGGGACCATCTCGCGGCTCAAAATATTGGAGATCAAGCCGAGATGCAGACCGCGCTGATGCAAAGTTACGAGCGCCGTAGGCGCTTTTGGACGCAACGCACGTTGGGAACAATGAGCATCCCAGTGCAGCGACAACTCCTCACCCATTGCCGCCAATTTAGCTTGAGGCAAAGTGAGGTCGGCAAAGATAAACTCCGTCCATAAGCGCTCGGGCGGCAATTCTTGTTCTGTTTCTTCACGCCACCGTCCATATTTGTTCATGCCGGCTTGAATAACGGCATACAGTTCTGGCGGCGATAATTTCAAATCAAGCTGGTGCTTGGCGAAGATCGATTGGAATCCGGGCATTGCATTGAGCCGAAGTGTGTCGTCGTAGTAGACATCTTCCAACGTGCCACCCAAATCGAAAATGACTGCGCGAATCATCGAGATTAGATACACTCCTTTTCCTTCAACCACCGCAAACCGGCGGCTACTTGTTCCGCCGAATTGAAATTTTGAAACTCACACGTGCGCAACGCATCCGCGGGCAAGTAATGCGCAACCATCGCCCAGTCGATTTGACCCGAGCCAGGAGATTGGTGATCATCAATACCGATGACATCGTGCAAGTGGGTGCCAATAATGCGCGTCGAGAAACGCCGCAACCATTCTTCGTGGGCGTAATAGCCCATGCGCTCCAATGTTTCGGCGTGTCCAACGTCGTACCAAAAGCCGACGTTCTTGAAACCAAGGTTTAATAATGTGTCGAGTTCGTCCGGTGATGGAATTTCAAAATAGTGATAACGATTTTCCAATCCTAGTTTGATGCCACGCTCATCGGCATACTCTGCCAACTCGATGATGCTTTGGCGGACCGCGCTCAAGTTAAAGCGGGCTTGCGCCACCCGCGCTTCCATATGTTCTAGTTTCAATTTTTGATATTGGGGTGTTTCCACCTTACCCGCGTGGTACAAATCGCGCAGTTTAGTATCCAAGGCCGTATCAATATCCACCTTGCCGGGATGAACAATCACCGTTGATGCGCCGAGCTTGACGGCGAGATCGATACTGCGTTGAATCGCCTCGACTCCTTTACGGCGTTTGACTTGATCCGTGGCAGAAACGAGCCAATTGCGATTTTTCAATTCGTTCACCGACACATCGGCGGGACAGGGTTCATGTACGCTTGCAATTTTGTAGCCGTTCATTCCCGCCATCATTTTGGAATCGATGGCGTGATTAAGTTCAAAGCGGTTGAAACCAAGCGCTCTCGCTTGCTTGAAAAATTCATCCAATGTGTTGAATCTTTGAATTCCCCACATCGTCGATAGAGCCACATCCGTCATAGACAACTCTCCATCTGAAATATTTTTAGCATGCTTTACTTGCATACAGAACAGCGTAGAAATTGCTCAAACGATATTTGAGCCTAGCAATGAAAAACCCGTTTTCTTGCAAAACTAGAGTGATGATCGCGCAAGAGCAAGAAAACGGGTTTCTTTCACTTACACGGATCAATTATTTGGGTTTCAAATTCGCCAACCAGAAATCACGTACTTTGATCGAGTTGTCATAGACATACTTGGTATCGCCGCCGCCACTCCACACAAACTTTTGTACATCGCCCCAGGGTTTTGCGCCCGTTGGCGGAGGCACATCCTTGCGCGTGCTGTAATCGCCGGGAACGTAGAACGGCGTAAAACCTTGACCGCCCTTGGCGTCGCCTTCCATCCACTTGATCAACAACTTGGCGGCGTTGGGATGCGGCGCTTGATTCGCAATCGCGAGTCCGGTCTCTTCCGTCAAGCCAATGATCGGCGACATGTTCCACATCACATCAAATTTCAAATTACCGGCGATGACATCGCGGATCTTGGAGTACGTCGTGAAACCGATGGGTGGATTCTTTTGTCCTTTTGCACCCACCGCCGTGGCGGCGTCGCCACTGCTCGACGTGAGGGTTGGATCGTTCTTGAGCACATCTTTGATCCATTGATACCCGGCATTCGGCACGCCGACTTCCAACTGAATGGGTTTGCCAAAGGCTTCTTGGTACGCCTTTGCCATCGCATCGGAATTTTTCGTAATCACGGTCAAACCTAATAGACTCATCGCGACTTTTTGCGGGTCGGGTAGAACGATGCGCCCTTTCCATTCGGGCTTTGTAAATTCCCAAATATTTTTGACGGGGGGTTCTTTGTAGACTTCGGTGTTGTAAACGAACGTGTTCAAACCATAGCGATGATACATCAATGGCTCGCGCGCCGAGAGATCGACCAGCTCATTCAATTCTTGCGGCACAAAGTTCCACAACATCTTGTTCGGCGGATTGAGCATTTCGTTGACGAGGGTGGCGTAATCGCCGCAGAGAATCACATCAGCGGTATACACGCCAGCTTTTTGTTCCTTTTGCAATTTCGTAATCAAATCGACGGTTGAAATGTCGTAACCTTCAACGGTGATGCCGGGATACGCAGCTTCAAACGTCTTTTTGATGTCGGGCCAGCGCGATGAGTTGGAATAGATTGCAACCTTGCCTTCCTTCTTCGCCGCCGCTTCGATAGCGGTCCAATCTTGCTTGGCTGGTGCATACGGTCCAAGCTCAGCCGATTTTGCCCATGCTTTTTGCGCATCGGTCAAACCCTTTAAGGGGTCTTCGGTTGGTTTGGGCGCGACAGTCGGCGCTACGGTTGGTGCGACGGTCGGCGCAGGTGCAGAGGATGAAGCAACGGACGACGCCGCTGAAGATGCTGCGGATGATGCGGGCGCTGATGACGCAGGCGCAGACGATGCCGGGGCTGAAGCGACTGCGGATGATGACGCTGACGAAACGCTCGGCTTGGGCGTTTCCGTGGGCGTTGCACATGCCACGGCGATCACTGCGAGGGCGAGCAACAAAATGAAAACGGGTTTCCGAAACAAAGTACACCTCCTTGTGCTGTGAAAAATACAAAGTGGATTAAATGCCGTGCAATTGTCCTTTGGCTTACCTCCTCTCCATCAATCGGATGGAATTAGATCACCTGTCGTCTTGTCATAGAGATTTATTTTTTTCGCGTCGAAGGTTAACCACACTGGGCGATCCATTTCGATTTCAATATCGCGCGTTTCACGAATCACCACCGATAAATCGCCGCAACGCGCATTGACGATGCTTTCCGCACCAGCGGGCAAAACTGCATACGTTAGAAATTCCGCGGCGCTGGGAATCCGTTCCAACGATATGCGAATATCTTCCGGGCGGATGGCTGCAACGAACTTGCCACTCGCGCGCGCCGGCACTTTGTCAATTTCAAATGACCCGCAGCGCAAGCGCGTGTTACCGTCATGGGCAATGGCTTCAACGTCGAGTAGATTGATTTTTGGGCTGCCGATAAAATCGGCGACGAATAGATTGGCCGGATTGCGGTACACTTGGTTGGGACTCGCGTATTGTTGCAAGCGACCTTCCTTCATCACCGCGATGTGGGTAGACATGGTCAACGCTTCAATTTGGTCGTGCGTGACATAGACGGCCGTCGCGTGCGTATCGCGATGCAACCGTTTCAACTCCGAACGCATATCTACGCGTAAACGCGCATCGAGATTGGACAGCGGTTCGTCGAGCAAAAATATTCCTGGCTTGGGTGCGAGCATCCGCGCCAGCGCGACGCGTTGTTGTTGACCGCCACTCATTTCCTGCGGATAGCGCTTGCCCATCTCGCCGATCTGCAAATCTTTGAGGATCGCATTGACGCGGTCTTTGATTTCTGGTTTGGACCGTTTTGCCATTTCCAAGCCAAACGCAACGTTTTGGAAAACGGTCAGATGGGGCCATAATGCGTAGGATTGGAAAACGAGTCCCAGGTTGCGTTGCGATGGCGGCACAAATATATCTTGGGCGGCTGAAAACACTGGGCGACCATCGATGAGAATATCGCCGGCATCCGGTTCTTCGAGTCCCGCGATCATGCGCAAGACGGTGGTCTTGCCGCAACCCGATGGACCCAGTAACGTTAGAAAACTACCCGGCGCGATCGTGAGATTGAGATCGTTGACTGCAATAACTGGCCCATATTTTTTTGTCACATGTCGCAATTCGATACTATGCATGCCAACTTCTCCCTATGCGCCCAAACCTTTGCCGATCTGCGCGCCGCGAAAACGCCGCACGAGCCATTCGCACATTAGAATTATCACGACGAGCAACATGGCGGTTGCATCGCCGGGTTGATGATACCCTTGCTCGGCGTACCGAAAGTTGAGCGTTGTTAAGGTGCGGGTGGCTGGCGTCACCAGCAAGATAATCAGCGATAGTTCGCGCATCGACGTGATGAACGTGAGCAGGAAACCGGAAATCAAACCGGAACTAGTGAGCGGCACGATAATTCTGCGAAAGCGGGTGAACCATCCAGCTCCACCGACGACGGCTGCCTCTTCCAATTCACCGCCGACTTGGAGCATGGCGGCTGTGCCGGAGCGCGATGAGTACGGCAGATTCTTCGCCACGGATACGACGACCAAAATCCAAAACGTGCCGTAGAGTGCGGGAATGGGACCCAGCGGCTGCGCGAACATGCCGAGATAAATCGCGCCGAACGCAATGCTGGGCATCAGGTAAGGCAAAAACGCAATCTGCTCCACCAGCTTGGAGAGCCACGTGCCGCGTCCCTTGACCACGGCATAGCCGAGAAGAATTCCCAGGATTGATGTGATCGCGCCGACGACGACCGATAGCGCCACGCTGTTCCACGTCGCTACCCAGGTTTGCACGTCGGTCAAGATGCCGGCGATACCATCGGCGACATGAGGATCGCTTGCGCCAACCCAAAAATGCAGCGACAGGTTTTCCAGCGCATAGCTATTTTTTTGCAGCATCAGCGATTGGTAGCCCAAGAAACCGAGCGGCGCGAAAACGGCGACAAACAAAAACAAACCAATCAAAATCAGGATTGGATATTTGAACGCGCGCAATTTCACTGGCGTCGAGGTAAAGCCTTTGCCAGTGAGGGTCACATAACTTTTGCGCACGCCGATGATGCGCTGATTCAAATAGATCGTGACAATCGAAATGGCGATGAGGACCAAGCCCAAGACAAAGCCATCGGCTTGCAATCGACTTTGGATGTTGTTGTAGAGGGTCGTCGACAAAACGTAATAGCGCACGGGATTGCCAAGAAATGCCGGCGTGCCAAAACTTCCCATCGCACGCGAGAATGTCAGAATGAAGGCGGATAGAATGGCGGGAATCACCAGCGGGAACGTAATGCGGCGCAACACTTGCCAACGCGACGCTCCCAGCATCTCGCCGGATTCTTCGAGCCGCGCATCGAGCGATTGCAATGCGCCGGAGACAAGCAGAAAGGCGAACGCATAGTAATGCAACGATAGCGTGATAATGATCGGCACCGGTCCGTACGACACCCAATCGGGAACGGAAATGCCGGTCAGCGCCTCAAAAAATCCAATCGACCCGCCGACTCGTTGATTTTTGAACACCACAATCCACGCCAGCGAAATCGTCCACGATGGAAGCATGTAGGGGATAATTGCGATACTAGAGATGTAAGCCTTGCCGGGCAAATCGGTGCGTACGACGAGCCACGCCAATAGCGAACCAATCGTCAGCGCGAAAATGGAGATGCCGATGCTGGTGACGAGCGTATTTTGGAGTGGAGTCCATAGCATCGTTTGGCTGATGATGCTGTTGAAGACACGATCCCAATGGAACAATGTGAATTCGCCGGGGATGGTACCGCGGGCGAGACGGGCGTCTTCCACTTGCCACGTGATCGTCGTTTGAATCATGATGAGCAGGGGCGTCATCACGAGGTAGAGCAACAACGCAAGCAAAATCAGTCCCAGCACAACATGGGGACGGGTGAGCTGTCGCCTAGCGCGTCGGGTGGCTTGTGCCAAAGAAATCGATAGTGCAGTCGAACTCATAACCAGTTCCTCCGCATTGAGGAATTACTCATTCAACGATAATGATTCAACCTAGTGAAAGCTGACTACTTGCCGTTCGTATCTAGACCGTATGTCGCGCGTAATTCTTGGAATCGATCTAGTGCGCCGAGACTGGCTTTGGGTTTGCTCATGGCGACGCCGAGAATCAACGCATTGACTATCGCCATCGGTACGGTGAGCGAGTGAAAATTGGAAACCGGTCCGCGCCGCGCTGAAAGTACGACATCAACTTTGTCGCGGTACGTCGATCCCAAGGTATCGGTTAACAAAATGATGCGACAACCGGTTTTGCGTGCGTGATCGATGACGGCAGTTAATTCGATGCCAGCATGATGAAAACCGGTGGCGAGCAAGACATCGTTAGGATGCATCAGTTGCAATTTTTCTGCGATGTCGCGCCCGGACTCGGTGATGCTAATGGTTAGGATGCCAAAGCGGCACATTCGCAGCTCAAATAAATCGGCAAGCATCGCCGAAGGTCCACCGCCACGCACAAAAAGTCGTTTGGCGTCGGCGATGATTTTGATTGCGCGATCAAATTCGCCTGGATCGATACTGTGCAAGGCTTCGTTGAGATACTGCAATTCCATTTCGACGACCTGGGCGAAGATATGCTTGTGCCCGGTCTTGAGATCGGCGAGTTTGTGTTGGAGCCGGGTGGCGGGAGTAACCTTGGTGCGAAAAACATGTTGCAGCACGCGCTTGAGTTCGGGGAAACCGCTATAACCGACGGAGGGCGCAAAACGTACGATGGTAGCTTCACTGACATCAAGTTGTTGTGCCAACTCGGCCGCCGAGAGGAATGCGGCTTGTTCGTAATTGGTCAACAAGTACTCGGCGATCCGTTGTTCGCTTTTGGTCAAGCGGGGAAGACAATTTTCCAATCGACGCTGAAATTCAGATAATTCTTCCATGTCTCACTCTTTGCAAGATTATACTGCATCTTTGTATATTTTGCAAGTAAAATTTCATTGCATTTTCAAATGTTAAAACACCCTGCAAACTAAGGCAAAACAAAGGGACGAAGCCACGGCGCTTTGTTCCTTTGTTGTAAACATGAGATAGAGAACTTGGCCAGTACCGAATCAGCGATCCACTCGCCTTATGACGAATTGGCAGAGCAACAAGTACAAGCGACCGACGAGTGGGCATTTTATTTTCCCGACCTATCGGGACACCAGCCCCATGACAACGGGACGCTGTGCCCAGTAAGCTAACGGCATGAAAAGGATTTTTCTGTCGACGACGAGTAATGGCATCGGACGGGCTGAAGAGAAATTACATGGTCACTGGTCCATTGATTTTCTTTTGACCGACCATGACATCATGTGTCTGTCCAGCGATCCTTTGAACGCGAATGTTGTTTACGCGGGCACACGCGGCAGCGGCATTCTGCGTTCGAAGGATTGCGGACGAACGTGGCAACGCATTGGACCCGATGGACAAATTGTCAAATCGATTGCAGTGAGTCGAACCGCGCGCGGAGTCGTCTATGCTGGACTAAAGCCGCCATTGCTTATGGTCTCTCGCGACGGTGGTGCGGACTGGGCGGAAGTTGAAACTTTTCAAAAAGTGCGCGCGGGATGGTGGCGTTCGCCGGCAGAATCGGATTTGGGTGCATACATCCAATCCGTCGCGCTGTCGCCCACCGATCCGAATATCATCATCGTTGGCATTGAAGTCGGGGCAGTACTGCGTACGAGCGATGGCGGCAAGACTTGGCAAGGACATCGCCCCGGCGCATTGCGCGATTGTCATACCCTGGTGTTCCATGCAAGCAATGGTGATTGGGTTTACGAAGCAGGCGGCACAGGAGCAGGCGCATCATTCAGCCGTGACGGTGGTCGAACGTGGAGACAACCGGGGCGAGGCTTGGATCGTCATTACGGCTGGGCGTGTGCAGCCGACCCAGCCCGTCCCGAAGTGTGGTATGTATCGGCTTCGCCAACATTTTCCTGGTCGCATCCTTTTCAGCCACCGGCACACGTCGATGGTCGTGCAAGTGCCTACATCTTTCGTTCGGCAGGCGGCGCATCTTGGGAAAAGCTTGGGGGTGGATTACCGCAGCCGCTGAATTATATGCCATATGGATTATTGACGGACCCTAGAATGCCAGGGCATCTTTACGTTGGGTTGAGCAACGGCGATATCTGGCACTCGGTAAATTATGGCGATGCCTGGGAACAGTTGCCGTTCAATTTGAGATCAATCCATCGAACACTCATCATGCTCGTTGCATGAATGGTTCACCAATCCGCTCAATCAAAAGGAGGTAAGGTAATGAATAATCAACTCGCTCGTTACGCAAGTGGGGCAGCATACATGGTCGGGGTTATGAGCATCCTGAGTTTTGTTTTTCTGATGCTGTTCTTTTCGCTCGAAGCACCGCAAGTTGCGTCGAACCCGGATGGGTTTCATCTTTGGGGGTTTCTAAGCGATATTGCCGGTCCCCTCACGATGTTGCCGCTAATTATCATTATGCTCGTGCTGCATCAAATTGAGCGTGCGCGCGCGCCGAGGCCAAGCCAGGTGGCAACCGTGATCGGTGTCATTGGCGCGCTAGCCGTGACAATTCTTCAGATTCTTCTCGTCATCCGAGTCTTGTCATTCGAACAAGAAGTGGGTCCTGTGGTCGTGGCGATGGGCATTGTGGGCGTGTGGCTCATCACGGCAAATTATTTGGGATTGGCACAACGAATCTTGCCGTCTAAACTGGCTTGGCTGGGAATCCTTGTTGGAATGGTTCAAGCGGCGTACCCGGTGCTCTTTCAAATGCTCGGAGGCGCAAATTTTTACAACAATCTTGGCTCGAACGTTTTTCTCATGATCCTTACGAGCGTTATCTTTCTCGGTTCGTACATCGGCTTTCCGATATGGGCGATTGGACTGGCGCGCTTTTGGTCGAACCAACGCAAGACTGCGGATGTGAAGGTGGTGTATGCTCACTAACATTCTCTGGCTGCTTGGTCTCATCGCGGTCATCGTCTTGTTTGCATGGCTTACGCGCCGGGCGTGGAAATCGCAGCGCGCATGGATAAAATTTCCTGGCGTCATTCTCCTAGGGCTGCTGTCACTCGGATTTGCATTGGTGACGATTGTGATGGGCAAAGGCATGTACGATCTCTATCGTCCGTATCCTGTCGCTCTAGTGAATGTCTCGATTGCCGGAACGACGGAGCAAATCGCGCGTGGCGAGCATCTCGCTTCCGTGTTGTGTGTGGGATGCCATTCGCAGAATGGTGAACTGCCGTTGGTCGGCGGTAACGACTTTAGTGCGGAAACGGGTTTGCCGCTCGGCGAGATGTATCCGCCGAATATCACGCCTGCGGGTAAACTGAATGAACTTACCGATGCTGACATTTTCCGCATTTTGCGAAGTGGCGTCGCACCCAATGGGCAATTGACCGCGATGAGTTTTTTCCCTCTGCGCTCCTTGAGTGACGAGGATGCTCTTGCAGTGATCGCCTACCTACGGCAACAAAAACCAGTTGAAGGTACGCGACCACCGTTTAATCCCTCGCCGTTGTTTGCCGTTTTTATGGGAATGGGATTTATGAATATTGATGCGGCAACCGCGCCGATTCAATCTCAGAGCGCACTGGCTAAAGCCCCAAACGCAGAATACGGCACGTATGTCGCCAAGTTTATGAGTTGCACCGATTGTCACGGTCCCACCCTCTCCGGCGATGCTCCGCCGCCTGCCCCGCCTGGCGCGCCGAACATCACTGTTATCGTCCCGAAATGGTCAAAGGACGATTTCTTCAAAGCGATGCGCACTGGCGTCGATCCTGAGGGACATCAAATTCAATCGTCGATGCCGTGGAAGCTCATCGGTCGATTGGATGATGTAGAACTCGAAGCGTTGTACGAACATTTGCATGGGCTGACACCCGTGGTCAAGAAATAGAGAGTATCATGATGAACTCGCAGTTTTGGACGATAGAACGGGTAGCCGGGTTTTGTCTGATCCTGGGTAATCTCGCAACGTTTCCGGGTCTCATAATGTTTTGGATCCGGGCTGGGCATCGCGGCGGCCCGCCACCCAGCCCGGCGTACTATACGTGGGAACGTTGTTTCATTATGGCAGGAATCGTTTTCACGGTGCTAGGCTTTCTAGTCTTGCAAGAGCCACTGCAAAATACCGATGCGGGTACGCAGGCCCGAATCGGTGCGTTCGTGTTCTTGTTCGCGGGAGTGCTTGGCGTGATTGGCGAGTCGCTACATATAAAACAGGGCTATGCCAAGTCTTACCCAATCATCGTAGTAGTTTGACTATTTAGTTTTGTCCAGTATTCTTGGCGCATGCCCAAGAAATGGAAAGTCAAACTGCGTTCCGATCAGCGCAAGAAACTCTTGCGAATTGTGCGGGCGGGTCAACACAAGTCCCGCGAAATTCTGTATGCACACATCTTGCTGAAAGCTGCTAAAGGATGGGCCGATGCGAACATCGCCGATGCGTTTGCGACTTCAACTAAGACGGTTCAACGGACACGCCAATGTTTCGTCGAAGCGGGCTTACACGCGGCTCTCACAGAAGAACCACGCCCAGGACAACCACGCAAATTAACAGCCGAACAAGAAATCCTGTTAATCGCCCTGGCTTGTAGTACGCCGCCCCAAGGGTATCAACGCTGGACCGTCCGTTTGCTGACCAGTGAAGCCATTGCGCGGAAGATCGTGCCCGAGATTGTGCCGGAAACCGCACGCCAAATTCTGAAAAAAACGAACTCAAGCCCTGGCAAGTGGAAAGTTGGTGCCACGCCAACATCACCGCCGACTTCATTGCGTGCATGAAAGACGTTGTGACACTGTATGCCCAGCCCTACGATCCAGCACGCCCAACGGTCTGTTTTGACGAGCAACCGGTGCAATTATTGGCTGACGCCCGCTCGCCGCGTCCGCTCAAGCCCGGCTATCCGCGGCGGCGCGACTATGAATATGTGCGGTGCGGCACGCGGAACCTGTTTCTGTTCATTGAACCCCAAGTAGGACAGCGGCGCGTGTTGGTCACGCGTCGTCGCACGAAAGAAGATTTCGCCAAAGCGATGCGCTACTTGGTGGACGAAATGTATCCCCAGGTGCCGGTCATTGATGTGGTATTGGATCAATTGAACACGCATGCCGCAGACACCGTGATCGAAATCTTTGGTAAGGCAGAAGCGGACCGACTTTTGGCGCACTTGGTTTTTCACTATACGCCGTTGCATGCCTCGTGGCTCAACATCGCCGAAATCATTCTGAGCGCCTTGACACGACAGTGCTTGGATCGGCGAATTGGCGACGAGTGGACGTTGGTTATGGAGATTTTAGCCTGGGAGTATCGCCGCAATGCTGAGCATCAACCTGTTGCTTGGTCGTTTGATTGGAAACGTGCCCGCCGTTTCGTGCGAGACCACAAGCGACGTCAACGCGCGAAAACAGCAACTGGACAGAATTAAATGGTCAGACTA
>JACRMI010000160.1 GCA_016215025.1 Chloroflexota bacterium | reverse complement strand
GAAATCGCAGAGCCGGTTCGCCCGTTACGTTCTGAGTTTCGTCGCTCGCATCGACGCCGCAAAGTGTGTACGATGTCTCTGGACTCCGCGAAGTTAACGAAATCAAAAAATTGAGTACGATGTCATTGGACATGACAACTAATCTCTATCGTATCGTGCTTGCAATTACGCCGATGATTGTAGGCATACTGATTGCGAAACCCGAAGCCGGCTGGAAAGATGTAGGGTCATTGTTGTTGAGTCCGATCGCTGGAACTGGAACATTGGTGACAGTTGGATTGAGTCTATGGATTGGGGTCAAGCCTCTTGTGGAGTCGGTTCGGAAGGTGATATCTTTTGACTTGCAGGCAGCGCTCAAGTATGCACCGTATCAAGCGCAAGTTTCAGAGTTAATGAATTTGCGACAACGATTTGCAGGCATGGTTCAAGCCTTGGTTGGAGGAAATGGACGGTTGGTTGTGTTCATAGATGATCTGGATCGTTGTGTGCCGGACAAAGCACCCGAAGTGTTGGAGGCAATCAAACTTTTTTCGGCAGTGAATGGGTGTGCATACGTGCTGGGTCTAGACCCCGAGATAATAAGGCAAGGGCTAGAAAAAAGATACAAGTTTGAATCAAAAACTGAATCAATGGAGTATCTTGAGAAAATTGTCCAGATCGCATTTTATCTGCCACCATTGGATTACAATCAGGTGATGCTGTTTATTCGGAGAGAATACCCTGATGTTGAGAGGATTTGTCCGATTGCCCCGCAGATTTTTGCCCGTGGCGTTGAGTCCAATCCACGTAAGATCAAGCGTGCTCTGAATATCTATCGGATGTTGTATCATCTGGCGGACACGCGGTGGAAAAACTATGAGATGGACTATCAGGTCGACCCGGAGTTGTTGGCAAAGATCGCGGTGATCCAGAGCTGTTTTCCGGATCTATACGATGTGTTGGTACATGATCCCATGAGCATCAAGACTCTAGAGGCTTGGGCACGTCGATTTCAAGATCAGGAATTGTTCAGCAAGATTGACCAGGATGCGGTATTCTTCACTTGGCTGAAGAATCGGGTGCGGGACCTAGAGATAGCAAAAAAAATAAGGGAAGGTTCGATTCAAGTTGAGCAACTCAAGTCGGAAGCGTTCGATATTGCTCCAGCTTTGATTCGGGCATTGAATACGGGGACGCCATGTTCAAAAGATCTGGAGCTGCCCGAGCTAGGTGCTTACATCTACCTAACCAATAAAGATGAACGCGTTGCTGGACAGTTGTTCCCCAGTCGTGAAGAGCGTGAGACGTTGCTAGGTGGGGATGAAGATGCCATTCGGAAAAAAATAGAAGAAATCTGCCATCGACCTCTACACTACGAAGATCGTAGCAAGGAGCAGAAAGACTATGCAGAGTTTTTAAAGTGTGTAATAGAAAATCTAGATAGAGGTACCCCTGCTCAAAGATGGTCTGCAAATGTCGCACTTGACCTGCTGGAAGGGTGGCGACAGCGAAAAGATTTTGAGCCACCGACAGTCCTTATTCCTGGAGGAACATTTTGGATGGGAAGTGGTGAGGAATTGGCAATGGCACATTGGCATGAGGATAAGGGCAAGTTCGATGTGGATACCTTGAGAAAAGTTCTCGAGCAGGAGCTTTACCCCGATGAGTGTCCGCAGCATCAAGTCGCTCTAACTCAGTATTGGATCGGCAGATTTCCGGTGACGAATAAGGAGTACAAGGCATTCATCGATGCAACCGGTTATCGCGCGCCCAGGCATTGGAAACACGGCAATTTTCGAAAGGGTAAAGACGATCATCCTGTAGTGTGGGTAGGATATGACGATGCAGTGGCATACTGCGAATGGCTTTCCAAAGAAACGGGTAAATGCTATCGTTTGCCTACTGAGGCTGAATGGGAAAAAGCTGCACGCGGGACTGATCAGCGCATATATCCTTGGGGTAATGAGTGGAATCCTTCGAGACTCAATAGTGTTGATGGAGGTAAAGAGTTTCTAGGTCAACACCATTCATCGACTAGACAGAGATTATGGGACACAATACAAATTCCGCTTGGGATAGTCTCGGAAGGGCGGACTACAAGAGTGGGGCAATTCTCTCCAAGTGGTGACAGTCCGTACGGTGTAGCCGATATGGCTGGAAATGTGTGGGAGTGGTGCGCAGATTGGTATGATGCCAATGTCTACAAAAATCGAGAAGGACAATGCGAGCGTGACCCCGAAGTGACCGCCCAGTCCGAGTATCGGGTGCAGCGAGGTGGCTCTTTTCGTGAATCCCAAAACGAAACTCGCTGTGCATTTCGCCGTGGTGGCGTGGTAAATTCGTATGCACGTGCTATTGAGCAGTTGGCATTTGAACGCGGTTTCGGTACTCTCTGTGATCACTGGGGATTCCGGGTAGTAATCTCCCAGAAAGAAGCATTCCAAAAATTCATGGAGGAATTGTAAGCACCGGCTAAAAAGAGTACGATGATGATTCACATAACCACGAGCAAACTAGAGGACTCTAGACCTTTGAGGATTTCGCGCGTACGCCTCAAAGGTCTTTTCATTTGCCTCCCTAATCCCCCAAATAAACCCCCTCAATCTATCCTTCGATAGATGACCTGCTTCGTTCCGCGTGATACATTGCCTCTGGAAATCTGAACAGCGGTGCAGCATGAAATCAGTAAACTTTATTTCCAAAATCAAGAACAAACAGGAGGAATCCAATGGAAACTCAATCAAATGAAATCAAATGGACGTCGATTGTTTGGGCAGCCGTGCTCATGTTCATCATCCCAATTCTGATTCTCATTCTGATCCAGGCAATCTATCCGACGTACGTCGGCTTTTCGTCGCGCGGCGATCCGGCACAAATAAACGCGGCGATCCAGGCAGTCGGCTCATCGACGGTATTCCAGGTCATTGTGTATGCTGTATTCGCTGCTGTTGCACTGTGGCGCAGTTTCGTGCTGGTCAAAAAAGTACCTGCTCGAATTCTGTTGCATGTTGGCATCGCCGTAGTGATCGCCGCTGTGCTCGTCTTCGCTTGGTATTTCGCCGGAAGCGGCGGAGCATTTGCATCGATCTGGGACGACGTGCTCATCATCGCGATCATGCTGGCAGGCGGAGCATACTTGGGCACGCTGCTCAAGCCGAGTCAAGCGGCGCAAGCGTGAGTTCCCTCAGTTCGCCTGAGTTCCATGAACCTTGGGGGAACTCTGAGGAAATCGGAGGAAGTATATGTCCACAATCTCACCTCAGCCCAACAACACACTCATCGATCTGCGCCAGGTCGTCAAATCGTTCGATACATCGGCTGGGAAATTTACCGCACTTAAAGGTATCACCCTCTCCGTGAACAAAGGCGAGTTCATCGCCGTCATCGGCAAGTCGGGGAGCGGCAAATCCACTTTGCTGAATATGATTACCGGGATTGATCGACCCAGCTCCGGCGAAGTGTGGATGGGCGGCACGCCAGTCCACAAACTCGGCGAAGGCAAGATGGCGGTCTGGCGTGGCAATAACCTCGGCATCGTCTTTCAATTTTTCCAATTGTTGCCGACGCTCACGAATGTCGAGAACGTCATGCTGCCGATGGATTTTCGTCACAAGTTTTCCTTGACTGACAGATACAAACGCGCGATGCAACTGCTCGATCAAATGGGCATGGCAGAGCACGCGTACAAATTACCCTCGGCGATTTCAGGTGGACAGCAGCAACGCGTCGCCATTGCGCGCTCGCTGGCAAACGATCCGCCGATTGTCATTGCCGACGAGCCGACTGGCAATCTCGATTCTAAAACGGCTGATTCAGTTTTCAACTTGTTCGAAAAACTGGCGTCGCAAGGCAAGACGGTACTGATGGTGACGCACGACGGCGATTTGGCAAAACGCGTCAAGCGCACGGTGCTTCTTTCCGATGGCGAGATTATCGACGAATATTTGGCGAAAACATTTCCTGCGCTTGCAGAATCGCAACTACTTGCGGCGATGCACAAACTCCAACCGATTACGTACCCGCCCGGCACCGTCATCTTGCGTCAAGGCGAAGTCGCGGATCGATTCTATATCATCACCCAAGGCAAAGTCGATGTGTTATTGCGATCTGATCTCGTCGTCGCACAGATGGGCAAAGGACAGTACTTTGGCGAAATCGAATTGATGCGCGGCGGCACGAACGTTGCCACCGTGCGCGCGAATGTCGAATCGGGTGTTGAAGTAGCGGCACTTGATCGCGAAACATTCAACCAACTTGTTACCAAATCGAAAGCGGCAGAGGAAGCGATTCAGCGCATTGCCGATGAGCGTCTTGCGGAAAATATTGCCGCGCGCAAGGGAGCGTCCGATGTATCCTGATCCCAGGTGGCGCAAAGTCTTGCGCGATTTGTGGCGCAACAAGGCGCGCGCAATTTTGGTCGTCTTGTCGATTGCCGTCGGCGTGTTTGCGGTGGGCGCAGTGGCGCACATGCGCATCATCGTCTCGAAGGATTACGCCGAGAGCTATGCCTCGGTCAAGCCCGCTGATGCGGTGATCTATACTAACCAATCGTTTGACGACCAGTTGGCACAGGTCGTGCGGCGCATGGAAGGCGTGCGCGATGCGGAAGGCGTCACGAGCGCGATGTTGCGTTTTCATCGCGAAGGTGAAGAGCAGTGGTACACTATGGTCGTTTACGCGGTCTCGGATTTCAAAGACCAGCGGATCAACGTGATCGGACAGGAAGCGGATTATGCGGCGGATGACACGGGGCACTGGGTCGGCGGCACGTTTCCTCCAGCGAATCGCGAGCTGGTGATTGATCGGACCTCGTTGTTGCTGCCCACGCAAGGATTAGCCAACGGGCGTTTAGACGATACGTTGATCATTCAAACGCTTGATGGTCGCGAACGCCAAATGCCCGTGATCGGTGTGGCGTATGATTATGCGCGGGGTCCCGCCACTTTTTCGGGAATGGCGCGCGGCTATGTTACGCTAAATACGATGGAATGGCTTGGCGGCTCGCGTGAGTTCAACGAATTGAATCTGTTGGTCGATGGCAGTCCGCGCGATGTGGCATCGATTCAAACGGTCGCTGACCGCGTGCGCAAAAAAATCGAAAGCAGCGGACGTTCGGTTGAGCGCGTCCAAGTGAACAATCCTGGCGAGCCGCCGCTGAACTTTGTCTTCGATGCGCTCTCGTTGATTCTCGGCGTGTTGGGTTTTGTCTCCTTGTTCCTCAGCGCGTTCTTGGTAATCAACACGATTACGGCGTTATTGAGCCAGCAAGTGCGCCAGATCGGCGTGATGAAAGCGGTGGGCGGAACGGCGAGCCAGATCACAGGGATGTATTTGGTCCTGGTGGTGATCTTTGGACTCGCCTCCTTACTGGTGGCGGTGCCAGCCGCTGTCAGAACCACCGAATATGTCGTTGGTTTCCTGGCGTACTTTTTGAACTTTAAACCACCAACCTTTCGTATTCCCGCCGAAGTAATCGCGCTCGAAGTCGCGATGGCATTGCTCGTGCCGATTCTCGCCGCGCTTGTTCCTATCATCGTCAGCACGCGTATGACGGTGCGCGAAGCCATCGCTAACTATGGAATCTCCAGCGGCAAAGCGCAAATGACAGATAGCAACGCTCAACCATCGGGAATGAATCGACGCTTGGCGGTCATTCCACGCCCATTGATGCTTTCTTTGCGCAATACTTTTCGGCGGCGTAGTCGAGTTGCCTTTACGATGACGACACTGATCCTGGGCACCGCGCTCTTCGTTGCCGTCTTGAGTGTGCGTGCTTCGCTCTATTCCACGCTCGACACGGTTTTGAAATACTGGCAATTCGATATTCAAGCCACTTTGAAACAGCCCTATCCGGTTCAACGCTTGGAGGATGTCGCTCTATCTATCCCAGGTTTAACCAAGATCGAGCCATGGGTGCTACGCACGACATTTCGCTTGCGTCCAGATGGGACCCAAAGTAAAGGTCTTGGCATTATGGCTGTGCCGGCGAACACGGTAATGTGGCAACCCACCCTACTCGAAGGACGTTGGCTCACGCCCGACGATGAGAATGTCATTGTCGTCGACACCCAGTTTACCAAAGACAATCCCGATGTGAAGGTGGGCGATGAGATCGTGTTGAAGATCGAAGGCGATGAAACGACTTGGCAGGTCGTCGGTATTTTCCAAGGGATGCCGCTGATGAGTGCAGTGGCACATGTGAACTATCCCTACTTTGCGCGATTCATCCATGAACCGGAAAGGTCATCATTTATTGGTGTCGCCACCGACAAGCATGATTCGGCGTACACCAGCAAGGTTGCGCGCGATTTGGAAGAAGAGTTCAAGCAGACGAGTGTGAACTTTAGTTCTGCGTTGACCAATACCCAACTACGGGCCGGCATTACCGTCTTGTTCGACATCATCATCTACTTTTTGCTGGTGATGGCGATTCTGGTCGCGGCGGTCGGCGGATTGGGTTTGACCGGCACAATGTCGCTCAACGTCTTGGAACGCACGCGTGAGATCGGCGTTATGCGTGCTATCGGCGCATCGGACGCGATGATTCAATTGATCGTCATTGCCGAAGGATTGCTCATCGGTTTTCTGAGTTGGCTCGTCGGCACGGCGATTGCTCTGCCGCTCGGGAAAATTTTAAGCGATGTTATTGGTTTAGGCTTTTTTAATTCGGCGATTAATTACACCTTCTCAATCGATAGCGCGTTAGCTTGTCTGATCGGAATGCTGGTCATTGCTGGAATATCCAGTTGGCTCCCGGCGCAAAACGCCTCGCGGCTCACCGTGCGTGAAGTGCTGGCGTACGATGGATGAGTGAAACGTGATGCGTGATGCGCGATACGTGTTCCATCTTACGCACCACGAAATACAAAACAGGAGTAATTTCCATGAACAAACTAATTGTTCTCATCGGGTTCGTCGCGCTCGTCGGCGTGGCCGTTGTGTTTTCTCTCCTCGGCAATAGCGGCAGTGCTGCTGCGCCCCAGCCGACCGCTCAACCAACCGTCGTCGTCGCCAAAGCCAAGACTGAAAAGGGTGTGGTGAGTGAAGCCAAAGTCGTGCCGGTCACGACGGCTGCGCTTGGTCTATCGGCGGGCGGACGCATCACCGAAGTATCCGTAAAAGAAGGCGACCGCGTCGAGGTCAATCAAGTGCTTGCGCGGTTGGATTCACGTCAGCAAGCAGCTGCGGTCGCGCAAGCCGAAGCTGCGCTCAAAGGTGCGCAAGCGCGCTTGGACGAATTGAAATCCGGCGCATGTCCGCAAGAGATTGCGGTAGCACAAGCCGGACTTGAAGGCGCGCAAGCGGCATTGCAAAAATTGCAGCAAGGACCCGACGAGCAGCAACTCATCGCCGCGCGTGCTGAGTTGGCAAATGCCGAAGCCGCCATCAAGCAAGCGCAAGCGGCGTATGATCGCGCGGGCGGCGCGAGCAATCCATACGCTGCCATGTTGCCAACGTCGCTGGCGCTCGAGCAAGCCATCAATTCGGCGAATGCTGCCAAAGCACGGCTTGCCTCTTTGCAAAATGGACCGCGCGCCGCCGACCTGGCGATGGCGCGCGCTGACATTCAGCGCGCCCAAGCGCAACTCGATCTCATCAAAGCGGGAACGCGACCGGAAATGCTTGCCGCCGCCGAGAGCGAGGTGGCGTCTGCCAAAGCCGCACTCGATCAGGCAAAGATCGCGCTGGCGAATACCGAACTGCGCGCGCCGTTTGCCGGTCTGATCGCTTCGCTCGATGCCAAAGTGGGCGAGCAAGTCGGCGCAGGCGTGCCGCTGCTCCGCCTAGGCGATTGTTCGACCTGGCAAATCGAAACGACGGACCTGACCGAATTGAACATCGCGCGTGTGCGTGAAGGCGACGCGGTGACGATCACGTTTGACGCCGTACCGGAACTGAAATTGCAAGGCACGATTTCGCGCATTCGCATGTTCGGCGAAAATAGGCAAGGCGATATTGTTTACACTGTCGTGGTCAAACCCGCGCAGCAGGACGAGCGCTTGCGCTGGAACATGACGGCCAAAGTGACGGTGGCATCCAAATGAGCGGCGGAATTTTTCATGCGGGTATCGGCGCACTTGTCCAGCGTCGATCCGATGGCAAATATCTTTTGCTGAAACGCTCCGCGGAAAAGGATATGGGCGGCGGAGAGTGGGAGTGCGTCACCGGACGCGTCGAACAAGGCGAAAGTTTTTCCCTCGCCGTATCACGCGAAGTGCGTGAAGAATTGGGTGTGGCAGCTCAAATCGAATTTCTCATCGGAACGATGCACTTGTTTCGCGGCAAGTGTGTTCCAGAGAACGAGATGCTCGGCGTGCAGTACTGCTGCACGATTGCCGATTCGCGCCCGATCAAGCCCAGCGCCGAACATTCCGAATATCGTTGGGTGACCTTGGAGCAGGCGGAGGCATTGCTGCCCCAAGGTCACTGGCTGGCTATTGTGATCCGACGAGCCGAGACAATTAACCAGCTCGCGTCGCGAGTGCTGTTGAATTTTTATCGCGAGAATACAGTCGAGGTCTAAATCGATGTGGCGCGTTGAGATTGAGGTGAAAGGATGTATCGCCGAACACTGGTCGGAGTGGTTCATGGGTTTGGCAATTCGATATACCGAACAGGGTCAAACGAGCCTGTGCGGAGACGTGATTGATCAAGGAGCCCTTTACGGATTGTTGAATCGGCTGCGCGATTTGGGTTTGCCGCTCTTATCGGTTAGATGTTTGGAGATAGAAGGTTCCGAAGCATAACCCGAATCATCCAATTCGTGCACCGGCAGCGGCGAATGCAGGCGAAAAATACAATCCGCCGCGAAGCCAGCTCGCCGATCAAGTTGAAACGAGTTACGGCACGCGGTACTTTCGCGTCGAGTCGCCTGACCCACACGCCGGTTATCGCGATCTGGAAGACTTTCGCGACGGTGGTTGATGCGCGCTTGAGAAATCGCCTGTCCGTGTTTGTCTGACCTTGGGTCACTCAAGCAGCTAGTCGGTAATCAGGATGCAACCCATCTATACGGGGAACACAATGATCTTCCCCTTCCCTTGTTTCGCCGTGACAGTCGCACTTGCCCCAGATATCTGCTGCTCAATTTCTTGGTGCGGAGGAGATTGGTTCAGGACTGGAAAGCGAGACTCCCGCATATAGTCCCATGGGATGAATTGTCGTATAATATGGGTAATGTCTACGTCAATTATAGCCACGAAACTTTATATTCCTCCACTGCGCCCCAAGGTTGTCCTCCGCCCGCATCTGTTCGAGCGACTGGACGAGGGGCTACATCGGCGACTGACTCTGATCTCCGCGCCTGCCGGATTTGGCAAGACCACGCTGGTCAGTGAATGGATCGCCGGTTGCTTGCGACTCGAATCCAAGGTTCGCGTGGCTTGGCTATCATTGGATGAAGGGAACAACGATCCCACGCGCTTTCTGACCTATCTCATCGCCGCGCTCCAAACGATTGCGCCGCATATCGGCGAAGGCGTGCTGCATGTGCTCCAATCCACTCCGCCGCCATCCACCGAATCGATGCTGACGACTTTGCTCAATGAAATCACCAACATCTCGGACAACTTTATCCTCGTCTTTGACGATTATCATGTTGTAGATGCCAAATCGGTTGACGATGCTCTCGCTTTTCTGATCGAGCATCTGCCGCCGCAAATGCATCTTGTCATCGCTACCCGTGAGGATCCCCATCTCCCCCTAGCACAGTTACGCGTCCGGGGTCAATTGACCGAGTTGCGCGCCGTCGATTTGCGTTTTACCCATGCCGAAGCCGCCGAGTTTCTCAATCAAGTGATGGGGCTAGATCTTTCGGCAGAAAACATCGCCGCACTGGAGACTCGTACCGAAGGCTGGATCGCCGGGCTGCAGTTGGCAGCACTCTCCATGCAAGGACGGGAAGACATCGCCAGTTTTATCCGGGCTTTCGCTGGCAGCCATCGTTTTGTGCTAGACTATTTGGTTGAACAAGTTCTTCAGCGCCAATCTGAACATATCCGGAGCTTTTTACTGCAAACTGCGATTCTCGACCGGTTGTGTGCTCCTCTATGCAATGCTGTCACTGAGCAAGAAGATAGCAAGAAAATGTTGGATGTTCTGGAACGCAGCAATCTGTTCCTCATTCCGCTTGACGATCAGCGCCAGTGGTATCGCTATCACCACCTTTTCGCCGATGTTCTGCAAACACACTTGAGGGAGGCGCAGTCTGATCGGGTAGTTACCCTGCATCGGCGGGCAAGCGCGTGGTATGAGCGCAACGGTCTGCGATCCGATGCCATCCACCATGCGCTGGCTGCAAAAGACTTGCCGAGCGCAGCAGACCTGATCGAACTGGCATGGCCGGCAGCAGAGGAGGGAAGTATCCAGCCCGCTACCTGGCTTGGCTGGGTGAAGACACTGCCGGAAGAGTTGATCCGCGCCCGGCCTGTGCTCAATGTTTGGTATGCCTATGCCTTGTTGGGCCGTGGTGAGATGGAAGCCGCAGAGTCCCGATTTAAGGACGCCGAACGATGGTTGGAATCGGCAGATACGATGAAAGTGCAACAGGTGACCCCATCCGCTGAGACGTGTCCTGAGTCCTTCGACTACGCTCAGGATGAACTCCGCCGAAGGATGGTTGTTGTAGACCAAGAACAATTCAAATCTCTACCGGCGACAATTGCTGTCGGTCGCGCCTATATCGCTCAGACCCTCGGCAATATTCCGGACACGGTACGGTATGCCAGCCGAGTACTCGAGCTCACCGAAGCGGATCCTTTCAGACACAGTCAGGCATCCATGCTCCTGGGGATGGCCTACTGGGCAAGCGGGGACCTGGAAGCTGCGGACCGGGTCTTCGCCGAATACACCATGAAACTGCGGACAGACGGAAACATCCCGGATGCAATCGGCACAACCGTTGTTCTAGCTGATATCAGGCTGGCACTGGGGCATCTCAGCGAAGCAATCGGTTCGGTCGAGCAGTTATTGCAGTTCGTGATGGAGCAGGGCGAACCAATTCCTCCCGATACAGCTGACCTACATCGGGAGTTGAGTGAGCTGTATCTTAAACAGGGAAATCTGGATGCAGCCGCGCACCATTTACAGAAAGGCATGGAACTGGGTGAAAAGGCAGGATTACCCATTTTGCGATACCGTTTGTGTATAGCCCAGGCTCGGCTCAATGAAGCACAGGCTGACCCGGATGGAGCTCTCGCACTTTTGGATGAAGCGCAACGCCTGTATATCAGATCACCCTTGCCCGACTTCTGTCCCATATCGGCTATGAAAGCCCGGATATGGGTTGCGCAAGGCAAATTGACCAAAGCTCTGGAGTGGGTGCGCGAACAGGGTCTGTCCATTGACGATGATCTCAACTACCTGCGCGAATTCGAGCACATCACCCTGGCTAGGATACTCATCGCCCAATATCAGAACGATCGGATAGATGGCTCTATTCACGCAGCCATGCAGCTCCTGGATCGCCTATTGAAAGCAGCGGAAGAAGGTAGCCGGATGGGCAGTGTGATCGAGATCCTGGTATTGCAGGCACTTGCTCACCAGGCGATCGCCCCCAAGGAGCGCGGCGACATCACGCCTGCGCTCGTGCCGTTGGAGCGTGTGCTGACCCTGGCCGAGCCGGAGGGCTATGTCCGCATCTTTGTGGACGAAGGCAAACCAATGGCGGAACTTTTAGGAAGGATGAACGCTTCGCGTGAAGACCGCACGGCGAAGCGGAAGACGTATGTCCATAAATTGCTCGCAACCTTTGGAGCAGAAGAAATTCATCCTTCACCCTTTATCCTTCATCCTTTGGTCGAGTCGCTGAGCGAACGCGAACTTGAAGTGCTCAAACTGCTCCGCACTGAATTGAGCGGACCGGAAATTGCCCGTGAACTCATGGTGTCTCTGAGCACCCTGCGGACCCACACCCAAAACATTTACGCCAAGCTGGGAGTGAACAATCGCCGGGCTGCCGTCCGCCGCGCCGAAGAACTCGGTTTGTTGTAAAAGTCACCCAATTCGCAACCAACGTACCGACAGGCGACTCACCCCTGTCGGTATTTTTATTTTTCCCCAGATCAATAAAATCATCACTATCATCATCACATGTAATGATGACGCCTCATCATATTCTCTTGTATCCTTTGGTTGAAGAAAAGAACGGATGCATGACTGTAGAAATTCATCCAAATTGAGAAAATTGCACGAGGCACTGCATGAGTGAAACACACGCATTAACCGAATACCATGACGAGTCTGGACTATACGAGATTCGCCTCAAGGGACACCTGGATAACCGATGGGCTGACTGGTTTGAGGGCATGACCATCACGCTCGAAGAGAACGGCGATACGCTTTTAACCGGACAGGTGATCGATCAAGCCGCATTGCATGGCTTGCTAAAAAAAGTGCGCGATCTGGGAATGCCATTGGTCTCGGTCAATTCCGTTAACCCTGGCCAGGCAAAAACACAGGAGGTCAAATCGTAAATCATATCTGGCTCTATGTTCAAGGAAACGAATCAATATCAACTAAAAAGGAGAAAAAAATGAACACGTACAGAATGAATGCAGTAATGGCAGGCGTCCTCTATTTCCTGGGGACGGTCTTTGGGGTTTTGGGCGCAGTCATTGGCGGCGAAGTGCTTGTCTCGATCATCTCCGGCAAACCGCTTGCCGGTGTGGATATACTGGGACTCGTTGCCGCTAATTCGTCCCGGCTTACAGGGGGTGCTTTTTTAACCCTCATGATGGGGATTTCGCTGGTGGCAATGACGGTTTTCCTCTACCCGATCTTTAGAAAAGATAGCAAAGAACTGGCGCTGGGGATGGTCCTTTTCCGCGGGGCACTGGAGGGAACCTTTTATTTTGTTACGACCCTCAATATTTTGACACTTGTTGCAGTCGGCAACGAATACATTGCCACCGGGGCTGATTCGGCTGTTTTACAGTCCATGGGCAATGTCTTGTATCAGTTCGAAAACCTCAAAGCCCCGGTCAGTTCCATCATTTTTCTCATTGGGGCTACGTGTATATACCTCACCTTCTACCGCACCCGACTGATCCCCCGCTGGTTGTCCGTCTGGGGCTTTATCGCCGTGGCTACCTCTATGGCTTCCGCTCTGTTGCTTTTCTTTCACATAGATACCGGCTATGGGTTTTATTTGGAAATGGTGATGTTTCCACAGGAAATAGTAATGGCAGTCTGGCTTATCGTCAAGGGATTCAATCCATCTACGATCGCTGCCCTGTCTGCGAAAACAGAATAAACGAAGTGAAACTGCTCAGTCCTGGGGAAATTACCCACCAGCTTAATGTCACCCAGAAAGAGGACTCTCCACTCCTGAGAGCGGAGAGTCCTTCACCTTTACGGTGGTGTCAACTACCAATAAAAACCCGTGATACCAGGAGAAAAACAATGACTAACGAAGAAAGAATTAATTCGCCCCAAATGATCACAAGAATGGTGGAACTCACAAGGAGCGGCAAGGCTTTGGTCGTGACGTTGCTCTTCCGTTTACTCTTTGGAGGGTATCTGATAGGAATGGATCAATACCGCTTTAATGATGTTGAAAGCGCGTTGACAGTCCTGTTGATCTATGGCTTGATTGGACTCCTCGCAACCCTGTTCATATTCGGCACAAGATATGGACTCTTGGGCTTAATCGGTCTGGACGCCATTTTCATAGTATTACAGTCTGTTTTCACAATCCTCACTTTAAGTCAAATAGTAGACCCGGGATTGCATGACCCACTGGTCAATTGGTGGGCCACGTTGTTGATGTTTCTTTTCTCCCTGCTGACAATCATATTCTCCCTCAGAGCTAACAGAGAAACCGATCTCTCCAACGCGCACATTCCAAAATCTCCGATTAACTCTTGAAACAAAATAAGTTCAACCCCAAAGGTGATTAATGATGAAAATGAAAGCGATTGTATATGAAAAATACGGGCCACCGGATGTTCTTCTGCTCAAGGAGATAGAAAAACCCGCGCCCCGGGACAGAGAAGTGCTGGTCAAAATCCATGCCACTACCGTCACCATCGGCGACACGATCATGCGGAGTTTCAATTTGCCGAACATTTCTGGCTGGCAAAAGTTCATGGCGCGTCTTATCCTGGGATGGCGCAAACCCAAACGCCCAATCCTGGGCATGGAACTGGCTGGGGAGGTTGAATCTGTCGGCAAGAAGGTGACCCGCTTCAAACCCGGCGATCCAGTTTTCGCTTCCACCTTCGCCGTCAATTTTGGCAGCTATGCCGAGTATAAATGCCTGCGTGAGAACGGGGTGATTGCAATCAAACCGACGAATCTTACTTACGAGCAAGCCGCCGCCGTCCCAGGCGCAGGGCAGACGGCTTGGCAGTGTCTTAAAAAGGGCAACATCCAACCCGGGCAGAAAATTTTGATCTACGGCGCATCCGGCGCGGTCGGCACGTACGCCGTGCAGATTGCCAGCCGACACCTGGGTGCCGACGTGACCGGAGTATGCAGTGGCGCGAATCTGGAATTGGTGAAATCACTGGGAGCGAGTCAGGTTATCGATTACACCAGGGAGGATTTTACCCAAAGCAGCGAAACGTACGATGTGATTTTTGACGCCGTCGGGAAACTTTCTCATGCGCAAGGCAAAAAGGCGCTCAAGCCGGGTGGTGTCTACATCAACGTCCACGCCGACTCGGATGGCGGCGATAAGCTCGAAAACTTGATCGCGCTCAAAGAATTGATTGAAGCGAGTAAACTCAAACCGGTGATTGACCGAGTCTATCCACTGGAGCAAATCGTCGAGGCGCACCGCTATGTCGAGCTGGGACATAAAAAGGGTAATGTAGTCGAACTGATTTAGACTTTTGATGAAAACTCACAACCCCTCTTGACAAGCAGAGAACGTTGTGCAATCGCCGTAAATTGTGAGCGGATTTCAATTCACGGAGGACCGGACCGTAAAGAATTGAGCCGTTTGCGCATTATCGCGCAGAAAAATTCAGAGACCTGATTGGGTGTCTGGCAGAGTATCTATAATGGACCCAAGAATTCGGACACAAAATGCAGGTGAAATAGGGTGGTAAAATGCCACCATGCGAAAACATTATTCTGACACGTTCAAAGCCGAAGTGGTGCTCGAACTTCTGAAAGAAGAAAAGTCCG
>JACRMI010000127.1 GCA_016215025.1 Chloroflexota bacterium | reverse complement strand
ACGCAGCGCCGACTCCAAGTCCTGTATCGGTTTCGGCATCATCCACGGCGGTGTCTCAAAGAATTGGAACGTCAATGGGCGGAAGCCGTTCGCCGCAAACCTTAAAAAACTTGTAGGTGGAATTTTGCGGTTACTGTTTTAAAATGATCGGCAAGAGGTTGTGGAACACGCCTAGTCCACACCAGAAACCGGAGCAGAGATTGTAACTGCCGGTGCTGACAATCCCAGCCACCGGTTGTCCGATCGTTCCTTCTAACACGTAATTTCCTGCCGCTGAATAACCGCCGCCGGAACTGATGACATACCGTGGCACGTCGAGCGCGTTTACGGCTGCGGATACGTTGCCTGCCAAAATCAAAATCAAGCACAGTGCGAGAAAAATCACTCGTCGTTTCATCGCGTGCCTCCTATCGCAGCATCACGAGCATGGTGAGCGTGCCGGTGCCTTGCTCCAGCGTACCTAACGCTTTGCCGATAATCGTACCGGCAGGCGGATTTGCTCCGGCTTTCATTGCGTGTCCTGGCGTCGACGACGCGACGAGCAGATCGCCGGGTTGAATCGCGCCATTCTCCGCGCTGACCTTGACCGGCACTTGCCCCACGAGCGCAAGCAGCGGGCGATTGTCAGTTCGCACATCAGTATCGTTGTCCGCGAGGTCGTTGTTGTTCATCGTGATGGCGGGGTTCGTCGAGACAACTCCAGCCACCAGCGTCGAATACGCGCCATGACTCAAACGAAATTGCCCCGAGTTCTCTGGATCGATTTCGACCACGTCCCCCGGCATCAACGGCTGGCGAACGTCAATTCGTTCCGCGACATCAGCGCCGATGCCGGTGTTGAAACAGGATGCGCCGAGACCGCAATTGTACGACCCATCGGCATAGACGTTGCCGCCATAGCTGACTCGAAAACGCAGAAAGCCACCGTACGTGCCGGTCGTATCCCAGGTTGCGATTTCCCACCCTTCATAGATATTGCCCCAATAAGTTGCCGCCCACACGCCGACTTGGCCGCTCGCTGCGCCAATATCAACATTTGCAAAATGTCCGGCGTGGCCTGAGCTGCCGGTGGAGAGTCCCAGAACGCCTGCGCCATTTGAACTTTTGCCATACACGCCAGGCGCGTGAACGTTATTCCACGTTCGCGTCGCAAGACTTTCACCATAAACACCGATGCCATTCATACTTTCAAAAAAGCCACCGTATCCGCGCGCTTGGGTGCTGCCCATATCCAAACCGAATACCGCGGTGCCGTCGTCGGTGCGCGCATAGACACCCCAGCCGCCCGGCGAAATGCCGTTCACCGCATAGCCGGTCGCGCTTGTGCCTTGAATGGCGCTTGCCGTCGGATACGTCGTGCCGCTCGCATTCACTTTGAGAATCCAACTGTCTGCCGCCGTCGATGTTCCGCTGATGACTGCGCCGGGACGCAAACCCCACGCATACGGCACAGACGTGATCGGTTGGCGCGGCAGTGCGGTGTATGCGCCGACGCTGGCACCTGGTCGCACTTCAACTAAAAGCCAGCGCGGGTTGCCGTTAAAGATTGAGCCACTTGCGCCGGGCGGGATGTTCAACGTAAAGACGCCATCGGTCACGGTCAAATCGTTAAATAGGTTAACGCCGCCGATCAGAGTACCGCCCAACTCGCTGTCGTACACCGAGACGCGAAAATCATAGAGACCATTGGCGGGCGCGCCCGAACTGGTCAAGCGACCTTGATAGGTGTACGTTTCAGTTGACAATACAGCCGAGGGCGCTCGGTCGCTTGGACCTTGCGCGAGCGCGTGATCGGTTGCCCACCACACCCCGAACAATGCCAACGTCGCCACGAGAACGAGCCACGCTTGGGAACTGATTTTGATTCTCATCTCTCCCTCCTAAAAATGTAAAGCAAGTTTCTAACTTGTTGGGCAATTTGGAAATTTGCGCTACTCTACTTTTTATCTCGCCATCGCGCCGCCTCCTGCCAAGCCCAGGTCGCATCGGCTTGCTGTCCCAGCAATGCGTACACTCTGCCCAATTCTTCATATGCCATCGCATCGGTGGCATCGAGATCGACTGCACGGCGGAGTTCCATTGCGGCTGGCGCAAGTTGCGTTTGCTGCGCCAAGGTCCAGCCGAGCGCGGAATGATACACCGCGATATTCGGCGCAAGTACGGTAGCACGGCGGTACGCATTTTCCGCCAACTCATATCGACCGAGGCGCGCGTAAACATCGCCCCGCGTTGCCCAGATGCGCGGTTGTTCTGGAATCAATTGCTCGACCGCCACAAATTCATTTTCGTAATTGGCAATCATGCCGGCTTGAGCGTAAATCCATCCGAGTCGCAGATGATATTCTGGTTCGATGGGCCACAGTTGCGTCGCGTGTTCGGCGGAGGCGATTTGTTCCGGCAACGAACGCGTTTCGATTTGCGATTCGCGAAACGCATTGTCGGCGAGCACAGGACGCACACCAATCGTTCCGATGATGAGAACAACAAGCATAACCGCGGGCGCAAAGGGTAGTAGCGTTTGGGCGTGGAGGGGAATCGTCTCCCTGTGCATCGATGGATCCCCGGCGCGACTCATCGCCGTGATCAGTGCGAGGACCAACCAAAAAATCGTTGCTGCGGCCGTCACATCGAACGCAAATTGAAGGTCGGTCAAATGACCGACGACGGCGGCGGTTAGTCCCATCCAAAGAAATTGTTCCCATCGATCAGAATCGCCCAATCTGTCATTTCGACGAGCGATCCTGAACGAGCGGAGCGAGTCGAAGGACGCGAGGAGAAATCTGCTCTCATCCCGATTGGAGATTTCTCGCTCCGCTCGATATGACATTTGCCAACGATTCCACACGCGACGCGCTAAGACGAGCACGAATGCGATAAAGCAAATGACGCCAACCCAGCCTGTGCTCATCGCAAGATCGAGCCACAAATTATGTGCGCGGTCGACGGCGAATTGGCGACCTTGATAGTAAACGAGTTGCGGGGGAAACACGCGGACGAACGCGAACTGCATGGTTTCGGGTCCGTAACCCAATAGGGGGCGCGCAGCGACAAGCGGCAGAGTCGTTTGCCAAATTGTCAGGCGCGCGGCTGTGGAGCCCCTGGTCGTTTGTAGACTCGGAACGATAAAAAATGTAGCGAGTAAAATCGCGCACACAGACAGCGTGACGAGCGCGAGTACAATTTGTTTTTTGCGATGGAGGATCGCCCAAACAAAAATCAGCGTAACGAGCGCGACGCCTATGCCTAACCATGCGCCGTGCGCTTGCGTCAACACGAGGCACAAAAGCTGCGCGGTGACGAGCAGAGCGTAAATGGGTTTGCGAATATGAGCAGAAACCCGTTTTCTCATTGCAGAATCAAAGCGCGACTTGGAAACTGTCGGGAAAACGGATTTCTCTGATGGACTGCGGGAATTGCACAAGAATCGAGCGAGGGTAAGTGGAAAAATCAAGACGAGGTACGTGCCCGCAAAATTCGAGCGACCAAGTGTGGAGACAAGGGGTGCGTTGGCATCGCTGCGCCAATCGAACGCATCAAAGCCGACTGCTTGGGCAAGCGCGTAGAGAACGATGGGTACGCTCGTCCAGACCAGCACGCGCCACAAGCGATCAATCGCAGCGCGTGTGCGCAAGTAGGCAGAACAGATCAGGAAGAGTCCGAGGTAGGCAAGCGTCGTGAGCAATCCCTGTTGGCGCGCGTAATCGCCCCAGAGACTCGCGCGTGGGTTGATCGAAAATATGGTCGCGAGCGTGAACGTACTGATTAGCGCGAGGATGTTCCAGTCGATGTGAGGACGAGTGGCGCGCTGAGTGGAAAATCGGAATAGAACAAGGAGCAGCATGAGCAAGACGAGTGTCTTGAGCAGTGCCGCTTTGGGCAATTCGAATGCGTTGCTGCCCCACGGATTGATCGCCAGCGGAATGGCGATTGCCAAGGCGAGCCAGCCCAGTTCGAGCGCATCAATGCGCCATCGGTTTTGTCGAGCAGCATTGATCGGCAACATTTGGAGCTTTCTAGCGTTTGGGTTCCATTGCGATCAGCCATTTCCAATTGACGAGGACCAAATTCGCATTCGTTTCCAGCTTGGTGCGTAACTTGATGTGCCACACGCTCACACTGGTGATGGGGAAAAAACTTTGATTGGACGATGATGCCAGGTGAATCCAATCGGCGTTGCGGGGCAGACTGACATTGCCGGTCAGACTAAATGGCGGAATGTAGAGAATAACGGGGAAACGGTCTTTAGGAATCCGCTCGAGTTTGGAATCGGGAGGCAAGGGTAGTTCGGATTTGTTGACGATAAAGAGGAGATTGCGCTTGGGTAGCGCGATGCATTCGGTCGTTGGTAATTCGCTCAATGCGTGATCGTCCCACATGGTAGGAATGGCGTGATTCAAGACGAGAGCGGAGCTGTTCTCGTCGTTGATGAAATCGGACAAGCGGCGGTGAACCGGAATGGAACCTTGACCGGTCCAGCGGAATTCGGTGGTATAAGCCGCCACGTTGAATGTATTGGCATCAGGCATCTTGACCTCGGAGCGCTCAGGTGCGCAAAAGGAAAGTGTGTCTGGAGAGGGTGGAGGACAAAAGGAGTATAGTCGCAAGATAGTTGCGCGTCAATTGAGGTAAATGGCGGATGGCAAATAGCTGGTGGCAAATGGCAGATTGCGAATAGAGAATGACAATTTACAAATACAAAAAGCGGAGTCAAATATGACTCCGCCTTGATTTTTTACTTCCAGAAATCGACACCGGCTGCCCAACACGCGCTGGGATTATCGGGTCCCAAGTTGTTAGTGGTGATGGGTCCGCCAACATCAGATTTGCGTTTGTGCGCCGGATCGACGAGCCAGACGCCCCAGGTGCCCGGGCGACTGCCTTCATCGGAAAGGATAAACGTATACTCGCCGTAATCGTTTGTCTTGACCGGATCGACGTAAATTATGCTGCCGTCGGGTGAACCTAACGCAACAATTGCGCCGACATAGCGTTGGCTGGGATCGTTCTTGTCCAAGTAAACCGTGCCTTTGATAAAGGTTTTGCCCGAATGGGTACAAGTCGGCGGATTCGCGTGAAACTCGTACGCCGATACAGTTGGCGCGAGCTTGACGGCAGTCGGTTTGGGCGCAGCAGTTGCTGGACGTGCGGTCGGCGGCCGCGCGGTTGGCGCTTTGGTTGGCGCTTCTGTCGGCGGCACGCGTGTGGCGGTGTTGGTCGGTGCAGGCGTATTCGTAATCGTTGCCAAAGGCGTAAAGGTTGGTCGCGGAGTTTTTGTCGCTGTAGCGGTCGCTTGTGCGATGAACTGATCCACCACAGTTGTGACATCGCAAGCGAGCGTGCCAATCACGAGCAGCACAAAAGCGAGCGAGACTCCCAACTTGTTGACGTACATTTTGTTCAATCTCCTTCGAAAAAACTGGCGACATTATAGCATAGGATTTTTCAATCGCTATAATTTATAGACGCCAAATGCTTGTCCATAGTTCCACACAGTTTTTGCAAAGGGATCGGCTATCCGATAAGCAAGTGCGCAAGGCAATTGCCAACCATTGGGCAGCGAATTTTTCTAGTCGCTCTTATCCAAAATCGAGTGCGTTAGCCCAAATCTCGTCCCAGGGTTTGCGCAAACCGCGACACACATAGATGATTGGGTGATCGCGCGATTCTTCGTTAGCAACACCATATTTGTTTTTGATATAGCCGCTGGCCTTGCACGTATCAAAGGTGCGATTCAAACCGTAGAGGTCTTCGCCTAGCACGATCAGCGTTTCTGGCGGAGGACTACCATAACCCCGCAGCCAATACGAATTCATGCCACTGATCGCTTTGGGCAAACCATACTTGCTGCCATACAAATTGATCGCGCCCGCTTCGCCGTAATTGCCGGTGAAAATTCCTGTGCGCGCTCTTTCGTCGGCGGGGAGTTGCGCATAAATCTCGGCGACGGTTTGCGTCAGCTCTTCCCAGCCGATTTGTTCGCGCAGTTCGCCGTTGACCTCGCTCGAAATTTTCCACCAATCGGAATTGATCGGCGCAAGCGGAAGGACGAGCGCGCCGGCGACGATTGCGCCAGCCACGATCAATCCCCACGCGAATCCGTACGCCAAGCGTGCGCCAAGCCGTGGCAACGCCCGCAGCCATTGTTCGATCAGCACCGCGCCGCCGGCGATAAGCATCGGATAAAGGGTGTTGGTGTAATAGCCGCGTCCTTGCGCGATGACGAACAGCGCGAATGGCACAATCGCCATCCAACCGATCATGCGATACGGTTTTCCGGCGGACGAGAAGAAATAGAAAATCAACCCGGCGATCCAAAACGGAAGCATGAACGGATTCGACGATTGAATGATCTGCTCGATCCAAAAATCATCGGTGCGACCCCACCGCACATCGCGCGCATGAATCGAACTGAGAAAATCGAGCGAGATAAAATTGTGCTGAATCTGCCAAATAATGTTCGGCAAGAAAATCAAAATCGATAAGGCGACGCCGCCCCAGAGCCACTTGTTCAGCAAATATTTTCGCGCCGACGTTAGCACAACGGCGCCGACGATGCCGACCACGAAGAATGCCATCGTGTATTTGCTCATCATCCCCAGACCGATCACTGCACCGATGGCGAGCCACCAGCGCGCGTCGTCTGATTTCAAGAGACGAATGACGAAATAGGCGATGAGCACCCACCACAGATGATCGAATCCAAAGTAATGGAACAAGGCACTGCTAAAGAGCACGATAGGCGCAATGGCTGCACCCAGGGCGGTGATGATTTGCGTCGTGCGATTGCCGCCGAGTTCGCGCGCGATCAACCCGGTGAGCACCATCGCGATGCTGGTGTTGAGCGCGGCGAAGAAGCGCAAGCCGACGAGCGACGGACCGAAGAGTTCGAGCGCGATGCGCGCAAAGAACGGCATCAGCGGCGGATACGCCACAAAGCCCCAATCGAGATAGCGCGCGTTGTCGAGCGAGTCGAGTTCGTCGCGGTGAAAGCCGTACTGTCCATTGGTGAGCAAGTGGAAGATGAGTTTGGCGAGGGCGAGGAGAACGAGGATTCCAACATCGCTCAGAATAAAAGCGCGGAAACTGATTCGTTGTTTCATTTTGACCTCCATTAGACAAGCCGAAAACCAAAAAGTTATCCGCGAATCTCCGCGAATAAATAATAAAATTCAGTGTATCACGATATGAGCATTTGTCATTTCGAGCGGAGCGAGAAATCTCGGTCTTTCAGTTTAAAAACGAGATTTCTCGGTCGCTGCGCTCCCTCGAAATGACATTTCGTGATCTACTGAGATTAGCGAAGATCCTGGCACTTGCGTTCCCGCCAGGGCAAGTGTTTGCGTGGACGCTGCACTTGCGTGCGGTGCAAGTGTTCGCGGATAAAAAATTTCACTTGTAAGGTACTAGGGCGATTCAGCGCAAGAAACTACATGCGCCATCCAAAAAACTAATGCCCGACCAATTGTCGGTTTGAAAGTTATAGCGCAAGACCTGAGCACCGTCGAAGGAAGGTCGCGCGGTCAACAGCACGACATCGGGTGAGCAATTGTTTATTTCATATTTGACCGCCGAGTTGTCTTTGCTCAAGCAGCTTGGAGCGGTAGGGACTTGAGCCAGATAAGTCGGCACGAGCGCGCTCACGGTCGCTGGATAATTTCCCTTATCTTGTCGATACTTTTTCATGGCTTGGACGATGAGGTTTCCCGTCTGCTCGATCTGCCCATCGCAATAGGTGTTGACGAAACGGTGGCTGACGAACGGCGAGAAGGGGAGCACGATCAGGATGATTCCGCCGATGAGATACAATCGGCGTTTGAGTACATCGTTGCCAACGGCGAGCGCGAAATGTTTTCGTCGGAGAAAGAGGAAGAGCGATAGGGGGATGACGGCGAGCGGCGCGGAGAAACACGAGCCAAGCACGATCATTGTTCCTGCGCCAAACCCGCCGCCAATGGAAAACGAGGCATCCAGCGCAACGACGACGTTGGCGACGAGCATCGCGCCGAGAAAAAGCATCGCGGCTCGCGCCGACCATCGGCGCAGAATCCAAACAAAGATGGGTAGCGCGACAAGGTTGAGAACGACTATGGCAATGTCAAATAGAAACAACATGGTGGTACTCCGCTTTGACTATCGATGTGGGATTAGAAATGGCGTTCGTTGCTTGTACGCCAGGTATTCTTGCCCGAACCGTAGCTCCATTTCCTTCTCTTCGACGCGCTTGATGTAGGTCAATAGCACTGCCGCGCCCAGCAGTACCAACACCACGGCACCGATAGAGCCAAATACAATGGCAACGCCCAGATACATCCCAATGGCTCCTAATGCCATGGGATTGCGACAGTAGGTGTAGGGTGGTTCCACGATCAGTTTTTGCGTTGCCATGAGCGGCACGGGGGTTCCCCTTCCCAGCGTAAATTGAGCATAGTTTGCCCACAAGCCGAGTAGCCAACTTGCTACGCAGAGCAATCCACCGAGAATAAGATTGATGGGTTCATACCGTATGGGCGACCATTGCAGCCATTGGTCGAGGGATGATCCGAGCGTAATGAGAACGAAGGGGGCTATAACCAGGAAGAAGACGCCTTCCACTGCCAGAGCCGCCAATCGCTGATTAGGGCTGTATTCGCGTTTGGTCTGTTGGAGAAATTTGTCTTTCATACGCCATCTCCTTGCTGTGGAAGCAACTTGTTGCTATCGAATGGACATTGCTGCTGACGACTGCCGCATGACAAATCATCTGCGCAACCAAACACCCACCGCGCACTGCATTCAATACAGTGAGGTGACGGTGGTTTAGGCGCAGGTGATTTCATTCAGTGGCGGGCCATCGAAATATGAGCACTGCAAGCAGAATCGCAATGTCGATGAGAATGCCCACCATCCCCTGACCATCCAAATTCTGCAATTTTCCATTCCAGAAAAGAATATAGACCAGGGAAGAAAATGCGGTTACACCCACGACTATGGGTCGCCACCAATCCTGGTTGGCGAGGATTCCTACCCCACCAACGATTAGACCCAGTGAAGCCAGGATCAATGATATACTCGCCAGATTTCGCACTGCTTCATTCTCCAGAAATCTTGAGAACAGCCACGACCCATCGGGCCAAACCATCCCGGGTTTTAGTTCAAAATATCTCGCGCTTTGTCCGAAATACAACAAATGGACTAGTCCGTGCAGTACGATGAATACACTCAAAATGAACCTCATGGAGAAATCCCTCCTTTCTTTTGGGTTTCTGCGCTGTTCTCGACGTAGTTTTAGAAAAGAGTCCCCAGTACAAGCAACAGGGCAGCCGTCGTCTTGACGAATGGACAGATCTTGATGGGTACGATTCTGGTCCTTGCCCCTGTCACCAAGGTCCAACCTGCCATGATAACCAGCATTGCGGCAGATACGCGGTATACAAGGGTTGCCACTGCGTTGGGTGGGCTGGACTGCAGAGTTACCAGCAGTGTGAGGACACCGATGAAGGACAGGGCGAGTCCTTCTGCCACCCACTCCATCGTAAGGATTCGCTTGTTATCTAAAGACAAGGATCCATAACCAGCAACCACGGATTGGGTTGGAACAATGTGGGCGATTCCCCACACGATAATGAGGATTGAGCCAACATAGAGCAACAGATTGTTAATCATAGGGATTTGCTCCTTTCCTTGTGAGTACCATGCGTATAAAACTAGAATTACCGATAAGCACTGACCCAAAGGCTAGACATTGGATCACCGTCAGCGAGATGCTAGGCAGCGTTGCTCCGATTAGGAGCTTACGCGATCCACTGAGATGGCTCGGGCTGAGAGCACGTCGACGAAATAGGCTAGGGCAACCCCGAGAGCATTTGCCAGATAGTCAAATGGATCATACACATTCGTCATTATTCCGAAACCGTTTGTGAACTCAAAGCCCTCAACAACTAAAAGCGCGATGACGGCAATTGTGACGCGATTCAGTCCGGCACGTGCTGCAATCAAAGCGGGACGGGCTAGAACCGAAGAGATAGATAGAAAATCCGAGCCTCTTTTATCTACTTCGCCACGCTCGCGAGCCAAGCCTTTGTAGACCGTCTCTGCGTGGCTAGCCAGTCCCATCGAAACGAGAAAGTAGACTGCAAATGAAATAGTCAGATTCCCCCAGTAAGAATAGGCGAGATCACTCATGGAGTCAGAGCCCCAGCTCTTCAAGAAATCAGAGAGCCACCTTTTCATGAGCAAGCCAGCAACCCCGGCGAGAATCATGATAACATTCCGTATCTGTAGACGTGTATTCATCTGATGGTGCATGACAAATCTTCTGCGCAAACAAACACCCACCGCGCACTGCATTCAACACAGTGGTGAGACAGTGGGGTGGGTGGTGGTGGCATCGCTTAGCAAGGACGGCATCGAATGAATTCGACGCATATCATTTGCAGAACGCTACCTTTCTTGATTTCGCCAACGCTTAACAATCTCATCTACATTTAGGTCTTCAAGTCCGGTCTTCCATTTTGTGTAAAAATCTATGTCGTCGCTATTGGGAGCCGGACTTGGTTCTTTGAATTGAACCCTTGTTGGTAATGGAACTGCTTCTCCAAGAATAAAAGCTTCGCCCCTACCTAGTCCCGCAAGAACGCTAACTAAGTCGCCTTCGCTTTCTGGTACAAGGCTCTTGACGTAGGTTTGATCATCAGGATTAGTGATACGCAAACAGATGAATGTACCACATTGTGCAAGTACAGTTTCAGACACCTCGTGTGGCCGCTGACTGACGACGGCTAGACCAACTCCATACTTCCGACCTTCTTTGGCGATTCGCTCCATTGATTTCCGCGAACCGGCAAACTGACTTTCAATATCACGGGGGATATATGAGTGCGCCTCTTCACAGATGAGTAGGATTGGGAATTCACGGTACTGAGGGTTCCAATAGTTGAACTCGAAAGCTAGGCGACCAATCTGTGCCGCGACGGTAGGTCGTACGTCAAAGGGAATCGAACTGAGGTCGATAACTGTGACCGCAGCTCTTTGGGTACCTAGTCCAACAAAGTCGCGGAGGAGTTCCGAGAGTGAAGCCGATGTGTTACGACTTCTAGGTTTGAGCAAGAAATCATATCTTGAGTCATTGAGCTTACTTTCAATGCGCATCAGGAAACGATCAAAGTCTCCAAACATAGGTCCTTGTCTATTCCCAACTCGCTCGACATTCTTAGTGCGTACTTTATTCAAGACATCATCAAGAGAGAAGTAGATTGGTGTATCAACTGTCACTCTTTCCAATCCCAGGGGTGGAACCGCAGTTCTGTTCTCTTGCGCTCGACCTTCCAGCAAGCAGTCTCGAAAGAATGCAGTCTGGTTTGTCGCTTCTCTTTCACTATGCTCTATTAGAAGGTCACAAAGTTCTGAATAAGTCATCAACCAGTATGGTATTTCTAGTTCGCGAGCATCCACATGACGCACGATGGTATCGGCGAATGCATAGGATTTTGTTCCATCTGGACGTCTCCAACAATACTCGCCATGAAGGTCAAGAATGATAATATGCGCCTTTGGCATCACGGTTACAGCTTTTTGGACAAGTGCTGCCACCGTCCACGATTTTCCGGACCCTGTCTGTCCCAAAACGGCAAAATGGCGTCCGAACAGGTTTGTAGGATCGAGACAAACTTGAAGTGAGGGATGCGATGTAAGTGTGCCTATGGCGAGACCCTTTGACTGGAAACGGTTGAACATCTTGGCAACTTCTGCTGACCCTATCGCATGAACTTCTGCTCCTGTGGTTGGGTAGTGTGAAACGCCACGTCTAAACTGACTATTCGTGTCGATTGAGCCAACAGGTGTGAGTCGGGCAATGCGTTTCGCGAAAGGCAACCGCGCAGTACCCTCACCTGGAGTCTCAATAGTTGGGGCGGCGAGCGCCTCTTGTTCAACCATGCGGGTAACAATAGCAATGAGATGTACATCGTTTTGCCTAACTGCCACATAGGAACCTAGTTGTCCAACCAACAAATCTTCATCACCGATAGTAATAGTTGGCGCATGACCTTGTTCATCCTCTACCAAAGTCGCCATGAGAAGATTGCCTTGGACATCTACTAGATAGCCAATTACAGTACTGGAATCTGGCACTGCTAAACCTCCTTGCAAAGTCTTTCAAAACGCCAAAGGTCAGGATGACCAGGTCCAACCATCGCTTTTAGCGAGCATCGGGTTTCTGTTACTACAACTGCATTCGGTTTCACACTCCAACGATTCCATGCAGTATCAGACAACTCTTTCGTGAAGATAAGCAATGTGAAATCCGTCCGAGCCATTGCCGCTTCTATAACTGCATTCACATGTTCGTCATTGAATCCATAACCGAAACAAGCCAATCGGTTTATCGGATTTTCGTTGTGACTTAAGCATCCGCGAAAGATAGACCACAGTGCCGAATATGGAAGGAGCATTGTATCAGTCGCTTTTCTACGTTGTGGGGGTACCATCAATCGCTTTGTGTTATTAGGCAATGGTGAAATGTACGCACAACGTCGAATTCCCTGTACACGACATTCGTACCAGCCAAGAGAACCGTGTAGTTTTAATAGACGAAGTGGTTTCGCCGTCTCATCGGGCTGACGACCTCTGTAAGAACCGCGAATCCTAAAAAGCCGCTCCTCAAAAACAGACGCATCAAAAAAAGCATGTTCTACACCCAAGAATCCGTCTACTAATCGAACTTTAGTTGCTTCTGCTGCGCGTTCTACAAGCGGATCATAATTCAAGCTAAATATTTTTACGTTTGGCTCACCACGTTGAGACAACCGCCGCACAAACTCAATATGAACATCAAGGTTAGGATTCTTGGTAAGAAATAAATCAGCAATTGCTTCTATGACCAGATGATAATATGGGGTATCTGTTGCACCACCATCGTCAAGTAAATCAAGCGCTTGTTCTAATCCCACTCTCTCGTGGTTCATTTTTGATTGGATTTCTGTTCGCTTTTGTAAGTCAGTAATCCGATCTTTTATCATATCCCAAACCTCGAAAGCTAAGGGATAGCCGGCATTGTCTAAATAAGAGGAGCCTGCGCCTAAAAGATAACCGACTCGTACGGCTTTCAGTTGCTCCATAACTTTTGCTTCTAGATTACTTGTGAAATCAGACTTTATTATCATTTTTCTTGTGTAGCTAACTCATTGAATATTCGCTGACATTCGGTCATAAAACGCAAACACCCACCGCTCGCCGCGCATCCGAGGCAAACGCCAAGCGGGGGATGACAACGGAAAAGAGCAGTAACAAAGCAGCGTTACTTACATCGTCCATTTCTTGGGGTAGGGATAAAACTGGCAAATCACGCGGGGGGTTGATCCTTCGGCAAACATACAAAACTGATTTTGCGTCGTCCAATAGATTCCGCGCTCGTGCAGTTCAATAATCAATACCACCACGCCTTCGCCAGATGTAATGGGTTGCTTGTCGGAATAGATTTCCAGAATCTGTGCGGGCGTGTTGTTCCAGCCGGTTGCCGAAATGTAGATTTTATCCGTGCCCCATTCGCCATTGTACGAATATTCCACCACGCAGCGCACGCGCCGATTGCCTTGGAAATTATCGTCGCCGCATTGAAAGTTGCGTAATCGACTTTGCGGTGTTGGCACAGCCGTTGGTGGAATACGCGTGGCAGTAGGCACTCCCGTCGGCACGAGAGTTGGCGGAGGCGGAGCGAGAATCGGAGGTGGAGCCAGTGTAGGAGCTAACGAAGGGACGATAACTAGAGTTGGCTTGGGGGCTGCTGCGGTGAGCGTGGCGGCAATAGCTTGTTGTTGCGCTACACCAGTGCCAATGACGTCAGGTGTGTTCGATGGTAGAGGCATCGGTGTCGCCGTGACAACGATGACGATAGGCGTGCTGGGATTACATCCCATTAGACATGCTACAAGAATCGCGATAAGCATCAGTGTCAGCGACTTGAAATCTCTCATGGGCTGCCTCTTGTTTTTCTAGTTATCGCCAAGCGAATCGCAAAAACAAAACACCCACCGCCTGCCGCGCATCCCAAGCAAACGCCAAGGACACGCACCAAGCGGTGGGTGGTTTTGGTTGAGTTAAATTTTGCGTACACGGGGTGAACTGCGGCATCGTCGCCTCATCAAATAGAATGTATTTAGTTTCCCGTGACTTAGACTAGCTTACGGCTCAAATATATTCCCAAGCACGCGAAAAGTCAAAACAACGCACAACAACGAATTGGGGAATAAACGAATACTAATCAACTCATTCGTTGTTTCCTAACTCGGACAAGCCGAAACCAAACAGGTTTCAACTTGATGTCCAATAGCAATTGGTATATGTTTCGTTTCGCTCAACTCTTTGACGGAGCGAAACGATGGAAACACCACTTCTTTCTGAGAAATACCAGGACCGTT
>JACRMI010000126.1 GCA_016215025.1 Chloroflexota bacterium | reverse complement strand
TAATTCGCAAGGATAAATGGTCGGTGTGGTATGGTATAATGTCTTTGGAGTTCTCATGTTTGGCCCTTTCCTTGGCAGGATAGAGCTGATTGTTCATGAGAACTCTTTTTAGTCAAAAAGTGACTTTTGCTTTATTGCCAATTTATCGCTGAATACTCCTGTGTTTTGATGAACGAGACACGGTCGAAGAGGACAACAAACTCTTCGACTTGCTTTGTCCGTCGCTCAAACCGTCAGTCTGAGGAGCGACTCGATAAAGTATTCTTGGCAATAATTCAAAAGAGCGACGAAGAATCTCGTACTTGGCAAGGCGGAGACTCTTCGCGGAGTTTACACTGAGCGAAGCGAACGTGCTCAGTGACAATGATGAAAATATTTCTCTCCATCAAATATCATGCCGATCACAGCAACCGCGAGTTCATCGAATCGATTTTAACGGCGTTTGAGAGTTGCGGTCACAGCGCGACGTGCATCGTGCGCGATGTGGAACACTGGGGCGAAATCCAGTTTGATGCGGCGGAGTTGATGCGGCGCACATTCGCCGCAATCGACGCGAGTGATTGGGTCGTTGTCGATCTTACCGAAAAGGGCGTCGGCGTCGGAATCGAAGCAGGGTATGCGCACGCCAATCAAATTCCGATTGTGACGATCGCACGACGCGGTGCAGATGTTTCGACGACGCTGCAAGGAATTTCACGCACGGTGTTCTACTACGATGATGGAAAAGATCTTGAACAGTTATTCAGCCAATTGTCATTCTGAGCGAAGCGAAGAATGACAACTTGATATTCAATTTGACCGAGTGATGAAGCAGACATGATTCATTCTCTTCCGTCGCTGCATGTGGTGGGCGACAGCATTTCCATTCAGTACGGTCCGTATCTCGAAAAGATGCTGACCGGCGTGATGGCGTATTCGCGCAAGACAGGAACCACTGACAATCTCGACAACCCGGAAGGCGCGAACGGCGGCGATTCGTCGATGGTGATCGATTATGTGCGGACGTTGCAAAACGATCCGCGCGCGCCATTCGATTATTTGATGGTAAACTGTGGACTGCACGATTTGCGTTGGCAGCTTGCCGAACATCGATTCCAAATTCCGCTCGAGCAGTACGGCGAAAACCTAGCGACCATCGTGCGACTGAGCAAGCCGGTTGCGCGTCAAATGATTTGGGTGCGGACGACGCCGGTCGTCGATCAAATCCACAACAAGCCTGGGATGGACTTTAATCGATTTGCGCGCAACGTGGACGAATACAACTCTATCGCCGACCAGGTCATGCGCGCCAACCAAGTACCGCTGATCGATTTGTTCGCCTTCACGCGCAATTTGGGCGACGACATTTATTGCGATCACGCTCATTTCCGCGATGAGGTTCGGGCGCAGCAGGCGGCATTTATCGCTGGATATTTGAGTGTTCTAAAGACCCGTTTTCTCGACGGGAATCCATAATACATTCTAGACCTGTTCAAGAAGACGGGTTTTTGAAGCAAAGGACTCTACATCATGGAAAATACAATTCGCTGGGGCATCATCGGTTGCGGCAATGTCGCCGAATTAAAAAGTGGTCCGCCGCTCTATCGGACACCTGGCTCGGAGTTGGTCGCCGTCATGCGGCGCGATGCAGCCAAGGCAGAAGATTTCGCGCGGCGGCATAACGTCAAGCGTTGGTACACGGACGCGCGCGCGCTCGTCGCTGATCCAGACGTGAACGCGGTCTATGTTGCATCGCCGCATTATTTGCATCTCGAACATGTGACCCTCGCGGCAGAAGCGCATAAAATCGTGCTGTGCGAAAAGCCGATGGGCACAGGTGTCGCAGAAGCGCAAGCCATCGTCGAGGTGTGCCAGCGCAACGGCGTGCCGCTCAACGTCGCGTACTATCGACGCTTTTGGTACGTCACGCGCGCAATCAAACGCTTGCTTAACGAAGGCGCAATCGGGCGTGTGCTGCAAGCGCGCGTGCAACTTTCTGCGCTCATCGCCGATTATTTTGCGGACGATGCCAGATACGCGTGGCTAAACTCGCGCACGCAAAGTGGCGGCGGCGTGCTGGCGAACGCCGGCAGTCATTGGGTCGATCTCATTCGTTTTTTCCTTGGCGAGGTGACGGACGTAATGGCATACTGTTCGTCGCAGGCGAGCGGATTCGAAATCGAAGATACGCTCAGCGCGCAGATGCGCACGCGCGATGGCGCGCTCGTTTCGTTGCTGCTGACGTTTGAATCGCCGGCCAGCATCAACGAGTTTGATATTCTCGGAACGGAAGGGCGCATCCTGGGTGGACCGCTCGCCGAAGGGTTTTGGAAATTGGAGCGACGCGGCAAAAATCCTGAACTGGTCAATTTCCCATATTCCGGTACCGCGCACAGCGATTTTATCACCGAGTTGATTCCGAATTTGCTGTGCCAACAGCCCGCGTTAATTCCCGGCGAAGAAGCCGTCGCCGCTTGGAAAATCATGGAAGCGATTTACCGTTCGTGTGAAAATGGGGCTAGAATTTCGGTTGAGTGATAAAGAATTGGACGCGGATGAACGCGGACAAACGCTGATTTTTAAATTCTCCACCTTCATCTGCATTTGTCGGCGTCCTGAAAAAAGGAAATAATGAATTCTCGCGAACGTATACTCGCGGCATTGAATCATCAAGAGCCAGATCGAATTCCATTTGATTTGGGCAGCACGCAGGTGACGGGCATTCACGTCGTTGCGTACCAGCGATTGCGCGAGTACCTGGGATTGCCTCAAGTCAAGCCGATCATGTGCGATGTGATCCAGCAACTCGCGCTGCCAGATTACGACGTAGTCGAAAAACTCGGCGTCGATGTGCGCGGACTGTTCCCGCGCAATAGTCACAATTGGAAAGTTGTGAATAGAGACGTTGGCGATTACTGGGAATATCTCGACGAGTGGGGCGTCACGCATCGACGACCCAAGCTCGACGGTTTGTACTATTCGATGGTCAGGTCGCCGCTGTCCGATGTATCGGTTACCCAAGACGATATTTGCCAGCACAATTGGCCCCAAACCGGCGATCCACATCGCATCGCGGGCTTGCGCGAACAAGCCTTGTCCTATCGCGCGCAAGGCAAAGCGGTGATGATCAAGGGTGTGCTGGCGGGCGTTTTCGAAATGTCGCAGCGCGTGCGCGGCATGGAAGTTTTGCTGATGGACATGGCGTCGAAGCCTGATTTGGCGGGCGCATTCTTCGACAAGATGGTCGAATGCAAGCTGGCTTTTTGGGAAACGGCGCTGCCGCAGCTTGGCGATGTGATCGATGTGATTTCCGAAGCCGACGATTACGGCACGCAACTCTCGCAACTGATTTCGCCGCGCATGTTCCGCCAGCAAATCAAGCCGCGTTTGAAAACATTGTTCACGCGCATCAAGCAACTCGCGCCAAACTCAAAACTCTTTTTCCATTCGTGTGGCAACGTGCGTCCGCTCTTGCCCGATTTCATTGAACTGGGCGTGGACATTCTCAATCCGATTCACATCACGGCGACGGGGATGGAACCGGCTGCGCTCAAACGCGATTTCGGCAAGGACATTGTTTTCTGGGGTGGGGGTGTGGACACGCAAGACATTTTGCCGCGCGGTACACCGCAGCAAGTGAAGGACGACGTGCGCAGAAATATCGATGCGCTTGCGCCCGGCGGCGGATTCGTTTTCAATACGGTGCATAATATCCAAGCAGACGTGCCGCCGGAAAATGTGGTGGCGATGATAGAAGCCATGCGTGGTGTGTAATGCGTGTTCTGTTAATTCACGCAATACGCAATACGGAGATGTAAATGCAAATCGTTTCAAAAACCATTCTTCCACTCGAACTTGTCTTCAATCCCAATTGGTGGCATAACGCTGTCGGGATCTCGTTCGACGAAAAGTTCTATCTCGACGCGGACACGCGTATTCAGAACGATGTAACCATGCGGCGCGTGTTGCACGAACGATATGGCGCGCTGGGTCTGGGCGAAGCGAATCCGCAGCCGCGTCCGATTATCGGTTCAGTGCATGTCGCGGGCGGATTTGTGATTCCCGCGTTGCTCGGCGCGAAAATTCGCTTTGAGCCGAATGCGGCGCCGCAACCGGAACCCGTTCATTTGACGATGGAGCAAATCGACAAGTTCGAAATGCCCGATTGGAAAAACATCTATCCGATGAAGCAACTCATCGCGCAGATGGACGAACTCGAAGGGCGGTACGGCTACGTGATGGGCGATCTCAACACCGATGGTTTGCTGAACGCGGCGTATCACCTCTACGGTCAAGACCTCTTTGCCGATTTTTATCAAGCGCCAGAGCGCGCGCGCCGCTTGTTGGAGTTGATCGGTGAGTTGATTACGCAAGTCGCAAGCTACGTTCAGCAACGCACGAAGAGTTATTCGATGTCGGTCAATCGCATGGCGGAGCGTCTTTCGCCGACGCCGTTCATTCATGCGAATTGTTCGGTGCAAATGATTTCGCCCAAGAGCTATCGCGCGATGCAACTGCCGATTGAACAACGCATGGCAGAACGCTTGCAGCCGTTTGGTATTCATCACTGCGGCAGCAACTTGCATATCGTTGCGGCGGAGTACGCAAAGCTGTCGCCGGCTTTTGTCGATGTGGGTTGGGGCGCGGATGTGGCGCGTTGTCGTGAGCTATTACCGAATGCGTTTTTGAACTTGCGGCTCAGTCCGATCCGAGTGCTTCAATGCACGCCCCGCGAAATTGCAGACGACACCGAGAGTTTGTTGCGTTCGGTGGGTCGGTTGGAAAACGTCGGCATTTGCTGCATCAACATGGACCACGGCACGCCCGACGAAAACATTTTCGCGATGTATGAGGTCGTCGAGAAATACCGAAAAGCTGGAGCGTAACAGCGAAACGTCATTGCGAGCGGTGTTTGCGAAGCAATCCCCAACCAAGATGGACGCGTACGCGGCTTCGTCGCCCTGTTTATTTCCTGTTGACGGTACTTGCTTGCGCCGCTTCTCGCAATGACAGATTGCATTTTTGCCTGTCGCTTGTGACTTGACTTGTAACCTGTAACTTGTGACTTGGCGCTTGCCGCCTGCCACCTGCAACTTGACAGTTCTCCCTGCACATGATTTAATCAGCCGCAGAAAATTTTCGGGAGAGACTGATGTTGCATCGATTACTGAACCTCGCACGACTGATCGTCCCCATTTTGGTTTTGTTGCTGACCATTGCCTGTTCCGTCCGACCGATTCCGACCGGCATCGCTCCCACTCGCACCGCGACGCCGATTCGCACCGCGACGCCAATTCCGCCGACGGCGACGGCAACCCCCACGCAAACTCCGACGCCCAGGCCAACACCTACTTTGATCCCAATGAAACGCCCCGGCGTTTTAGTGATTGGCGCAGGCGCGATGACCGCCAAACATTTCAATCCAATTTGGTTGAATAGCGCGCCGCAATATTTGTCGTTTCCATTGATTCTCCCTGCGTTGACTTGGTTCGACGACAAGGCGCAGCCAGTGATGGACTTGGCAACCAAAGTCGATGTGAATGCTGATGCAACCATATTCACGTTTACGCTTCCGAAAAATGCGGTGTGGAGCGATGGCACGCCACTTACGGCGAAAGATGTCCAATTCACGTTCAAGCTCGCGCTTGATCCTGCGATTGGCCCGACGCTGTGGGGCATCAATCTCGCCAGCATCAAAGGCGCAGCCGAGTATCAAAAAGGTACCGGAAAAGATGTGGATGGCATCAAGGTCGTCAACGATCAGACGATTCGGTTTGAACTAAAAGAGCCAAATGGCGCGTTCTTGTTCAATACCTACTTGGGAATTTTGCCGTCGCAGGTCCTGAGCAAAATCGATCCGAAGAATATCGAGACGAGTTCATACGTCGATATGCCCACAGTCACATCGGGTCCGTACGAATTGGTCAAGTACGAGCCGGGGCAGTATATTCAACTAAAAAAGAAATCGAATTACTGGGGCAAAGTCGTCAACGTCGACGAACTCTTTGTGTGGATATTCGATCAGCCATCGGATTTGCTGACTGCGCTTGAGGAAGGCGATGTCCATGTCGCGCCGATTTCTGCCGATCAAGCGGCAAAATTCAAGAGCAAATCAACACTCGATGTTTTATCGACCAAAGGCATCGCGTACACGTATTTGAATGTCGATGCGCGCAACAAGGACCAGCTTGCGACGCTGAGCAAGCCGCGCGAGCTGGGTGGTTTCGGTTATTCGATTCTGAAAACACCCAAGCCGTACCTTGCCGATAAACGATTCCGCCAAGCCTTGGATTACGCCATCGATCAAAAAGCCGTGATCCAGCAAGTGATGGGCGGCGAGGCGACGCAAGTTTACAGCGCGATCTTTGGACCGGATTGGGCGATCAATGCCAACTTGCAAAAGTACGACTATAATTTGGACAAAGCCAAAGCGTTGATGAAAGACGCAGGCGTCATCATCGATCTGCAAGGGAATGCCGTCTATGAAGGCAAGCCTGTTGTGTTGACGTACCTCGCCACTAACGGCGACGAGTCACAACGCTTGGGCGATCTACTTCAACAGATGTTTGCCAAGATTGGGATTCAACTGACGACGCGCTACACGTCGAGCGCCGACCTGTCGCAATCGGCGATCAACGGCGATGGCGATTTGATTCGCAACGTTGGCGGTCGCTTGGGTGCAGATCCGAGCGCGAGTGCATTGTTCTACTCGTGCAAGGCGGGTTGGGCACAATTGGTGATGGGGTATTGCAATCAGAGGTTCGACGATTTACAAAGCAAGGGCTTGGGAATCTACAAGACCGATGATCGGAAAAAATCATACTTGGATGCAAGCGCGATTTTGAATGATGAATTGCCGAGTCTTTTTCTCTACGCGCCGAATTCTCTAATCGGAGTGAAAAAGGGTTTGACCGGCGTCAAGCCCTACGCGGACCCGAATTTTCTGACGTGGAATATTCAAGACTGGGTACTACGGTGAAACGTGCGACGCACCTTCAAAGATGCGTCGCACGTTTCATTTATGCGGCGCCAATCGTCGCACTAATGGCGAACTCGGGTGGATGCGCCAAATGTTTTTTGACCGCACACTGATCGGCAGAACGAATCACGGCGTCTTTGTACTTTTCGGGGAAGGTAGGCGGCAACTGAATGTCCAGATAAACTTTCGTCGTCATGCCCGTCACGCGATCACCTTCCATGCGTTGAACAATTTTGATGCCATCGGTCGGGATACCGCGTTGTTGACAAAAGCCAAGCACATAGATTCCCGCGCAGGTTCCAATCGATGCCAAGAACGTTGCGAACGGCGTCGGCGCTGAACCCTCGCCGCCTACTTGCTGTGGCTGGTCGGTCTTGAGATCGTACGGTCCAAAGTGCGCATCGACGCGTTTGCCGCCGGGAAAATCGATTACCATTTCCATTTTGAGGTTGCCTCTTCGTTTAATAGATTTCTAACTTTTAGATGCAATCCAACGCTGAAAGTTACAACGGCGAATTCGGAATCGACCATTTGCCCAAATCCGTATTTGGCGAGTTCGACGATTCACTAGTCGCACCGTTGACAATTGAACCGACAAACATTACCGATTTCTGGCAAAGGTTATGCAAAGATCGTATTGATGGATGGAAATAAAATAACAGGTGGGAAAATCTCCCGCCTGTTATTTTATGCATCGGATACAAACTGCTCTGTATCCCTAGTACTGAGTCCCTTGATTAAACGTTCTAACTGCACCCGGTTTGGGATTAACTTTGGAAGGTCGCATCATTTCGTTATCTTCATGATCGATGATGTGGCAATGCCAAACATATCCATGGTTACCGGCATTGGGATCAAAGGGATAGGTGCCCAGGGTGTCCACCGGCGTATCTGTGGGTGCAAAACGCACGACAAACCGCGTGACCATGCCCGGCGGAGTCATTATTGTGTCTTTCCAACCGGCTTCTTGCGGAAGTGGTGGTTGAACCGGTCCTTGTAAGAAGGGCGTCACATCTGGATTCCCGCCAAGTGCGCGCGCGTTGCCAGTGGTGTAATGGAGGGGCGGACCAAATCCTGGGATGAAGACACCAGCCGCGTACGGCAATTGTGTCATTGGGTCATATCCACCCCCGGGGAATGCAGCCGCGTAGGCTTTGAGGTAGTTGCCCGTGTTAAAGTTTTGGCGGTTAAGCAATTGGAAAGTAGCAAGATGGGTGTGCATCGGATGAGCATCGGCGGTGAGGTTGACGATTTCCCAAACTTCAGTCTCACCCTCGTTCGGTACTTCGGAATAATAGGTGGTAACACCGTTGAGGGTGACTCCTTGAAAATCGCTTCGCGTACCCATCACATAGTGTCCGTTCGCCACACCGGTTACTCGTTCACCGCTCCATTTGGTATTATTGACCAGGATTTCCAATGGACCGCCGGGATAAGCCGTCATTACGCCCGTGACCGGATTGATGGCATTTTGCGGCATGCCCATTACTTCGTTGAGTGTAAGTTGGCGAGTCTTCTGCGCGGTGACCGCCAATGCGCCCGTCGTCGGGTTGACTAAGCGGATGATTTTTCTGCCATTTGGACGAATCGCTCCGCCCGTGGCGGGATTGTAACCGGCATCTACCGCTGGTCCAGTGCCAACTCGGAATTGTAGGATTTGACCGGTGGTCGAACCATTGGGCGCTGTACCCTTGGGATACGGGGTGCGCCCCGTATTCCGCATAATCAAGGTCTGACCCGCCAAGCCAGCAAAGTCGATAATGACGTCGGCGCGCTCGCCCGGCATAATCGTCAGTTTGTTATTGGCTGCAGTATTCGGATCAATCTTAACGGCGCTGTCAAGATAACCACCATCTGTGCCAATTTGCCAAAGAGGCGGACCCATCACCTTCGTTACTGGGTTAACCAGGAACAATTCATAGGTGCGGGCATTCGAACCGTTGAGGAATAGGAAGCGATAACGTTTGGCTTGAACATTGAGGAAGGGCCATGCCTTGCCGTTGACGCAAATTACGTCGCCAACAAACTCGGGGACCCAGTAGGGATGATCGGGATTCGGTGCCCATTGCAAACCGGCCACACTATCCGCCGGAAAGAAAAGTTGCCCATTCGTATCGAACATGCGATCTTGAATAATTAACGGAACAATCGTTTCCGTGCCGATGCCGGCAGCCGTCAAGCCAGCCGGAAGGGTGAGGGTTGGATCGATGATAGGATAAGCACCTGCCAGACCCGCATAAACGTTCAAGCGGGTGGCTCCCAGCGCGTGATCGTGGAACCAGATCATTGATGCTTCTTGGCTATTGGGATAACGATAGATATGATAGTTGCCCGTGGTTGCACCATCTTTGCTGTAGAACCCGTGACCTCTTTTTAGTCCATCGCTGGTCACCCAAGCATCCGGTCCTCCATCGAGGACTGGAGGAACTTCGCCGCCGTGTAGGTGGACGACGCCGGGAATGGGTCCGGCATAATTTTGCGCGCCTGCGCTCCCAACCGCGGGTGGCATCGCCATGTGATTCCACATGTTCATTTCGTCATTGAGTGGGTCTGCCCAATGTAACGTCTGATCGCTTGAGTATTTCCAAGCGAGTACGTTGGTGTCTGCACCCGATTTCAAATTGTTGAGAAACTTGATCTCGGTTGGTGCACCACGCGTGGCAATGATGGCAGGTCCGAGATAAGTTTCAGGCGTTCCTGAAACCGGTGCTTGCCCTAAACGATAGCCCCATACCCATGTTTTGGTCCTAACGCCAGGACCAAAGGTTCCCGTCGGCAGGATGTACGATTCGAACTCTTGCATGGAAATTTCGAGCGAGTTTCCGGTGGTCGATGCGATTCCCCCCGGACTTGCAAGCGTTGGCAACGGATCGACGAACTGGGGAATTTTATTTGGGGCTAGGGGTAGCTGCGGACTTTGCGCCGCGTAGGTGATGGGTTGATTGAACTGCCAGGGTATAACCAAACTTGCTCCTGCCGCGGCACTCAGTTTGAGAAACTCTCGTCGTGACAGTTTCATTGTGGTCTCCTTGTTAAACTCTGAGCCTTTTCTCGACTCAAGGGTTTGCTGCATGACATTGGTCTAGCATGACAAATAGCTCATCCTTTTCCTGCCCCACCTCCTTTCTTGTATGGCGTGGACAATCAAAAAACAAACCGACCAGTAGAATATCTATTGGTCGGTTACGCCATTCGCTCCACATGACCTTGGCGTCCATTTTATAGCAGTCAAGTTTCTACGCATCCAGATTATTGTTAATCGTCAGATCAAGCTTGGGGAGTCTTTTTTCGTCTGTGCAAATAAAAATCGCCCATCCTTTGCGCTGAAGGGAATGGGCGAGTCGATGAGGACGCAACGGTTACTAATGCCTAGCCTACCTGGACTGGCAAATTCACCGCGCGGCATCACGCGAGTCAAAACTAATTTGTTTGCGCTTAACGTTTCGTGAAGGGATTCAAATCAAAGTAATCGGGTTGACTAACCATAAGAGCCTCCATCTGTTAGCAAAAATACAAGATTAGACCGTAAAATGGCGAGTCAACGAGCAAGGTTGAGTTCAAGAGTATCGAAAGTGGCAATTAGATTGAAGCGCAATCGATAAACCGTTTACGGCGATTCTAATACCGCTCACTCAAAGTGTGAAAAATTTTCGATGTTGTTGGTGTCGTTTTTGACATCTCCGCGCCAATGGTGTATATTGTAATCGGTTACGTAACCGATTAACTAAGCGATTATCTTGAAAGAGTGGTTCAACGATGCCCACTATTCGTGATGTTGCAAAATTGGCTGGTGTTTCCACCGCCACCGTTTCCCACGTTCTTAACAACTCCCGTACCGTTTTGCCCGAAACGCGCCAGCAAGTCCTCCACGCAATTGAGCAATTGAATTATCGACCGAGCGCGATTGCGCGCAGTCTCACCACGAACGTAACGCGGACGATTGCCGTACTGGTCGCCGACATCACCAATCCGTTCTTTGCGTCGATTGTGCGCGGCATCGAAGATCGACTGGAGCCGCACGGCTTGAACCTCATCGTTTGCAACACGGACGAACAAGCCGACCGTGAAGCGCGTTACCTCGAACTGCTGCTCGCGCGTCGTGTCGATGGACTCATCATCGCGCCAACGGGCGAAGCGCAAACTCTCTTTCACGAATTTGCGAGCCATCGCATTCCACTTGTCTTTATCGACCGCAAGCCGCCGCACCCTCACGGTCCACTGGTCGCGGTCGACAATCACGCCATCGGTTATGCGGCGACCAATTATCTCTTGCGATTGGGACATCGGCGCATTGCAATTCTAGCGCGCAAGCCGATGCTCTCAACTGTGATGGGGCGACTGGGTGGTTATCGTCAGGCGTTTATCGATCATCGTTTAACTGTCGACGAATCGCTCATCGCGATCACCGAACACGATCTTGCCGCGGTTGCCAACTCCGCGCGCCAATTGCTTGCATCGAATCAACATCCCACGGCGATCATTGCGACGAATCAAATCATGTCGCTCGGCGTTTTGCAAGCGATGCAAGACCGTCATCTCAAATGCCCTGATGATATTTCGTTGATTTGTTTCGACGACAATCCGTGGGTTGCGTTGTTCACGCCGCCGCTCACTGCTGTTCGCCAACCCGTCGCGGAATTATGTGATGCGGCGATCAACACACTTCAGCAAGCGTTGACCCATCAGCGAAGCAAATCGGTAGAGAAAACCATCTTGCCCGATGTGCTTCTCAAAGCAGAGCTAATTCAACGAGCAAGTTGTAAAAGCATATAGAAACCAGGTTTCTGAGGATTCCTATGAAGATTTCAGCTTTCCCCAAATGTTATATCGATACAATTAGCGTCGAAAAAAAATTTACCGTGTTCGACTGGGTCGAGATGGCGAAACCGCTTGGTGCGGAAGGTCTCGAAATGTACGAGGGCTTTCTCGAATCGCATGACAATGCGTACATCGACCGACTCGGCGATACGATTCGCAGCGCTGGCTTTGCGATGCCGATGCTGTGCGTCTCGCCTAACTTTACGAATCCCAATGCCGACGAGCGCAAGCGCGAGATCGATAAAGAAGCTGAGATGATTCGCATCACGCGACGCTTAGGCGGACCACGCGCGGCGTGTCGCGTTCTCAGCGGGCAAGCATACCCCGAAGTGAGCATCGAGCAAGGCGTGGAATGGGTCATCGAGTGTATCAACGCAGTGCTGCCTGTCGCCCGCGAGTACGATATTGTGCTGGCGATGGAGAATCATTTCAAAGACGGTTACTGGAAGTATCGCGAGTTCGCGCAAAAGAAGGATGTGTTTCTGCGAATTGTCAATGCGATTCCAGAGCGCACGTATTTCGGCGTGCAGTACGACCCATCCAATGCGCTCGTCGCAGGTGATGACCCGATTGAGTTGTTGGAAGTTGTGAAAGATCGCGTCAAGACGATGCACGCCAGCGACCGCTATATCGAACCGGGGTTCAAGATCGAAGATATGCGTCAAGCCGATGGCACGCTCGGTTATCCGAAAGGGTTGACGCATGGCGTCACCGGCCAAGGCGCGAACGATTACGATGCGATTTTCCGCATCCTCAAGAGCGTGAATTACGACGGCTGGATCAGCATCGAAGACGGCATGAACGGCATGGACGAGATGAAAGAGTCCATAGATTTTTTGAAAAGGATGAGGGAAAAATATTTCCAAGGATGAAGGCAGAAGGCGGAAGGATGAAAAGAATAATTCATCCTTCATCTTTCATCCCTCATCCTTCATGGGGTTAACATGCAAGCAGTAGTCAAATTCGGACGACAAGATGGGAATGTTGAGGTGCGCGATGTGGCGGAGCCAAAGATCGGACCCGATCAAGTTTTGTTGCAAGTGCAAGCGGTCGGTGTGTGCGGCAGCGATATTCACATGTGGCACGAGAATCAATCGTGGCAAATCAAATTGCCCGTTGTGTTGGGACATGAGTTTGGCGGCTATGTCGCCAAGGTCGGCGAGCGCGTCACTGGATTCAAAGAAGGTGAGCGCGTCGCGTGCGAAACAGCTGCCGAAGTTTGCGGTCAGTGTGTTTATTGCTTGAGCGGCAACTATAACTTGTGTCCGCATCGCAAGGGCTATGGCAATCAGATCGACGGCGCGATGACGCGCTTGGTCGTCGCCCGCCCGCAAATTCTGCATCGTATTCCAGAGAATGTGACGTTCGAGCAAGCGTCGCTCACGGAGCCGGTGTGTGTCGCGTACAACGCGCTCGTCGAAAAGACGCTCATCAAACCGGGGGAGACCGTCGTCATCCAAGGCGTTGGCGCGATTGGCATCATGGCATTGCAGATTGCCAAACTGCGCGGAGCAGGCACACTCATCGCGCTAGGAACCGACATTGATGCGAATCGATTGAAGGTGGCGAAAGAACTCGGTGCGACGCATACGCTGAACATTCAGCGCGAAGACCCGATCAAGTTCGTCAAATCGCTGGGCGATGGTTTCGGCGCGGATTTGATCGTCGATGCGACAGGCGTTAGCAAAGCGTTCAAGCAATCGATGGAGATGGTGCGGCCGAACGGACGCATTACGAAAATCGGTTGGGGACCGCAGCCACTGGATTTCAGTCTCGATCCAATCGTCGGCAAAGCGGTGACGGTGCAAGGATCGTTCAGCCACACCTACACAACCTGGGAACGCGTGCTTAGCTTGCTATCCACCGGTCAGATCGATTTGAAACCCGTTATCGGCGGCGCGTATCCCTTGACTGAATGGCGCGAAGCGTTTGAGAAGATGGAGGAAGGCGCGAATATCAAGTCAGTTATCAGTGTTCAGTAAACAGTCAGCAGTAAAACTGGTCACTGTTCACCGTTCACTGTTTACTGGAGTAAAACATGGAACCAATCGTTCAAATTTCACTCGATCTTACAACCATAGACGAAGCGTTGAGCGTCGCGCGCGCGGCGATGAAAGCCGGCGTCGATTGGCTTGAAGCGGGGACGCCGTTTATTCTCGCCGAAGGTTTGCATGGCGTGCAGGTGCTGCGCAAAGAATTTCCAACCACGCCGATTGTCGCCGACTTGAAGACAATGGATGGCGCGGGTCTCGAAGCGGAAATGATGTTCAAAGCGGGCGCGAACTTTGTCGTCGTGATGGGACAAGCGCACGATGCCAGCATCATCGAGCAAGTGAAGATGGCAAAGCGCTACAACGGCCAGGTGATGTGCGATGTGATGTTGTGTCCCGATAAACCGGGGCGTGCGCGTCAAGCCGAAAAACTCGGCGTCGATTACATCATCGTTCATACTGGATTCGACGAACGCAACATGATTAAAGGTCTTTCGCCGCTCGATGATTTGCAGCCGGTGCTGAACGCCGTCTCGATTCCGGTGCAAGCCGTCGGCGGTCTCAGCGTCGATCAAGCGATTCAGACGTTGGAGATGGGCGCGCAAATCGTCGTGTTTGGCGCGCCGCTCGTGATTAGCGGCACTGAGTTCAAACCAGCGGATCCTAATCTCGAAGTGATATTGCGAGACTTGGTGAAGCGAACGAAAGCAACCAAGATCAGAAGTCGAAAGTAGTATTCAGTTTCCAGCGTTCAGTTTTCAGTCTGAATACTGGATACTGACTACTGAATACTGGAGAATTTATGAAAGCACTGGTTTACGAGGGCGCTTGGCAGATGCCGATGCGCGATGTTCCGATACCAGAACCTGGGACGGATCAGGTCCAAGTCAAAGTGGAAACCGTTGGCGTGTGCGGATCGGATGTGCATGGATTCAAAGGTACGACTGGTCGCCGCAAGCCGCCGATCATCATGGGACATGAATTTAGCGGAACGATTACGGCGGCGGGAGCCGAGGTCAAGAATTTTCTAGTCGGTGATCGCGTGGTGGTCACGCCATTGTTGACGTGCGGTTATTGCGATAACTGTCGCGCCGGTTTTCCAAACATTTGTCAGAATCGCAGCGGGCTGGGTGTCAATCTCAATGGCGCGTACGCCGATTACGTTTCAGTCTCGCAAAAAATGGTGTTTCCGCTGCCCGGCGAAATGTCCTGGGAGCAAGGCGCGCTTGTCGAACCGCTTGCTGTCGCGATGCATGCCGTAAACCTCACGCCGATGCAATTGATGGACACGGTCGTCATTATCGGCGCAGGAACCATTGGCTTGCTAACGATCCTCGCGGCGAAGATGAAGGGCGCAGGGAAAATTATCGTCAGCGATGTGAGCGCGCATCGATTGGATTTCGCCAAGCGATTAGGCGCGGACGTGGTTGTGAATCCGGCCAAGGAAGATGCCATCGATGCGGTCAAGCAACAGACGAATGGCAAGGGTGCGCCGGCAGTGATCGAAGCGGTGGGCATTACGGCGACGACCAAGCAATCGTTGTTCATGGCGCGCAATGGTGGTAACGTCGTTTGGATTGGGAACTCCGACCCAGAGATCACCATCAACATGCAGCAAATCGTCACACGCGAACTCACCGTGCGAGGCACCTACGGTTTTAATGACGAGTTTGGATTGTCAATTGAGGCGATTCGCACCCAGCGTATTGATCCGACCGGGTTGATTGAAAAGCGCGCGGCGTTGGCAGACGGCTCAGGCATCATCAACGACTTGGCAAAGGGCAACGCCGATTGGATCAAGGTCATGCTCAAACCCTAACGGCTGACTTGGTCTTGTCATCCAAAATACGATTGACTTGCATCCTGGTTTGACTTAGAGTTAGGGAGGAGGTGAAAAGGGGAAACCAATTTGCAAAGGCGCAAATTCAGTTTCGATTCAAATTGGCTCAAGAAGAGCCATACTCAAGAAGGAGAAGACTCTCATGAAAGTTCGTTTATTCCTCGTGCTCGTGATCGTGCTTGCTGTGATCGTCGGGTGCGCGCCGGCACCGACGGCAACGCCGGTTCCGCCAACGGCTGCCCCAAAGGCATCTTCATCAGCAAGCAGTTCGGCGGCACCCAGCAGTTCAGCCGCCACGCAGCCCTTCAAAGGCACGACACTGCGTATTCTCGTCGCGAATCATCCATGGTACGACGCCATGAAAAAGTTGGTCGGCGATTTTCAAACTCAGACGGGCATCACCGTCAACATGGAAAACTACGCCGAAAACGATCTCGTGCAAAAATTGACGACAGAATTCACCGCTGGTGGATCGAACGTCGATGCGTTCATGCAGCGGCCGTTGCAAGAAGGCAAGCTGTTCGCACAGAACAATTGGTATGTCGATTTGAATACCTACGTCAAAGACTCGAAAAAAACGCCCGACAGCTACAACTTTGCCGATTTCCAAAAAGCGGCGGTTGGCACCGAGACGGTCAAAGATATGTTGACCGGTATTCCGATTGTGACCGAACAAGAAGTGTTGTACTATCGAAAGGACTTGTACCAAGCCGCTGGTTTGCAGCCACCCAAGACACTCGCCGAATTGGAAGCCGCGGCTACAAAACTAACCGACAAGAGTAAACAACAGTTCGGTTTCATTGCGCGTGGTCAAGGCAATCCCGCGGTAACCCAATTCTCTAGCTACCTGTATTCGTTCGGTGGCGATTGGTTCGATCAGAGCACGAAGAAGGCAACGCTCAACACGCCCGAAGCAATTGCCGCGTTCACGCTCTTTGGCAAATTGCACAAGAACTATGCGCCGCCCGGCACGACGAACATGTCGTGGCCCCAAGCGGTTGCCGTGTTCGCGCAAGGCAGCGTGGCATCGTACACCGATGCGAACTCGATCTTTGCCAACTTGCTTGATCCAACCAAATCGACGGTTGCCGACAAGACGGGTGTGGTTGTTTTCCCAGAGGGGCCAAAAGGCTCGGTACCGTATAGTGTGACCTCGTGGGGTCTCTCGATTGCCGCATCGTCAAAGAACAAGGACGCCGCGTGGGAATTCGTCAAGTGGGCGACGAGCAAAGAAATCGTTCTCAAAACCCAAGGTGACGGCGCCAATCCCGGTGCGCGCGCATCGGTTTGGGCGGATCCCGTTGGCAAGTCCAAATTCCCCGCTGACTGGGTTGCCGCCCAGGTTGCTTCCGCGAATGGTCGCGGGTATGATCGACCATTGGTCGTACAGGTCGGCGCAGCGCGTGACATTATTGGCACCATTATTACTGCTGCGATCAATGGCGAGGATGTGACCGCCGCGGCGAACAAAGCCAACGCCGATTTCCAAAAGTTGCTCGACTCGGAACCCAAATAATTTCTCGTCGTAGGTAGTTTCTTTAGCCACAGAATCACACGGAATAAAGAATGTCAGTCTGAGCGAAGCGAACTTTGCGGAGCGAAGTATCTCGTATTTCGCAAGAGTGAGATGCTTTGCTCCGCTCAGCATGACAACTGGCGTGTGGTTCTGTGGCAAAGAATTACTTGCAGACCAGGATTCGTCCATGGGAAATTTTATCGACCGCAATGTGAAATGGCTCTTCCCCTTGCCCGCGATTTTGTTCATCCTCGTAATGATGGTCTTCCCGATTTTGTACACCGTTTGGAACAGCATGACCCCATGGAGTATCAGCGCTGGGAGACCCGCCACTTTTTTTGGACTGACGAATTATTTCAATCTGCCTGAGGATACGCGTTTCGTTGCATCGATTTCTCGGACTTTATTCTTTACGATTCTTGCGGTCGTCATCGAAGTCGTTCTCGGCGTGGCGATTGCGCTCTTACTCAATCGCGATTTTCCCCTCAAGCGATTCATCAATTCGATCATTCTCCTGCCGATGATGGCAACACCCGTCGCGATTGCGATGGTCTGGTTGTTGATGTACGTTCCAACGTCCGGCATCGTCAATTTTGTCTTGCGCTCGCTCGGTCTGCCCGAAGGACTCTGGGTCTACAGTGCCAACACAGTTATTCCCGCGCTTGCTTTGGTCGATATCTGGGAATGGACGCCGATGATTATTCTCATCTGTCTGGCGGGCTTGACGGCGCTGCCGCACGATCCATTCGAAGCGGCGCGCGTGGACGGTGCATCCAGTTGGCAAACAATTCGCTACATTACGCTGCCCATGCTGATGCCGACAATTACGATTGCGATGTTGCTGCGGCTCATCGATGCGCTCAAAACGTTCGACATTATTTACACGATGACGGGCGGCGGACCTGGCTTTACGTCTGAAACGCTCAACATCTATGCCTTTGTCCAAGCGTTCCAATATTTCAATTTTGGTTACGCCTCGTCGGTGCTCGTCATCTTTTTTGCAATTGTTCTCGGTGTGAGTTTGCTCGTCACCTACACACGACGGACGCTGGAGGTTTAGATGTCGAAGACTCTGAGCAATCTCATTTTCTATGTGCTCGTTTTCCTCATCCTGTTCTTTTTCCTCGCGCCGTTTCTGTGGATGGTTCTCAACTCACTCAAGACGCCGCTCCAAATCGCCAAGATGCCGCCCGATTTTATTTTCACTCCGACGCTGGCAAATTATGAGAATGTGTTTAGCTCACAAAACTTTGGCAGGTATTTGCTGAACAGCATCATCATCGGCGCTGGCTCGACGTTTTTTGGATTGGTGCTTGGATTGCCCGCTGCATACGGCATCGCGCGATACAAACAGTACGGCATCGCGACCGCGATCCTGATTGCGCGTATTGTGCCCGGCATCACGTTTCTCATTCCATTGTTCATTCTCTTCCGCCAGCTTCAAATGATCGACACGTATCAATCGCTGATTCTGGCGCACATGCTCGTCGGTTTGCCGTTCATCGTTTGGGTCATGGTTCCGTTCTTTGAATCGATTCCCCACGAATTGGAAGAAGCCGCGCGCGTGGACGGTGCGTCGATTTTTCAGGCGTTCCTCCAAATCATCTTGCCGATCAGCGGTCCCGGCATCGTCACCGGTTCAATTCTCGCATTTGTTTTCTCATGGAACAATTTCATGTTCTCGGTTCAACTCGCGACGAGCAACACCAAGACTGTTCCCGTGGCGATTTACAATTTTATCGGCTACGCCCAAATCGATTGGGGTGGGTTGATGGCAGCGGCGGTCATTATCACGTTCCCCGTTCTTTTGCTTGCGCTTGTAACACAACGCTATGTGATCCGCGGTTTGACAGCCGGTGCAGTTAAGGGATAATTAGGACGCGGACGAGCGCAGATGAACGCGGAACTGATTTTATCTGCGTTCGTCCGCGTTAATCCGCGTCCAATTATTTTTTTGAGGCAACAATGAGCAATCTCTACGGCGGCATCGAAGCGGGCGGCACAAAATTTGTTTGCGCGATTGGAACCGGTCCCGACGATTTGCGCGAGACGCGTTTTCCAACGACGACGCCCGGCGAAACTATCAACCGGGCGATTGCGTTTTTCCGCGAGCAGCAACAATCGCTAGCGGCAATCGGTATCGGCTCGTTCGGTCCCATCGATATTCATGCCGACTCGCCGACGTACGGTTTCATCACGACGACGCCGAAACCCGGCTGGGCAAACGTCGATCTGGTTGGAGAGATCACGCGCGCGTTCAATGTGCCGGTTGGATTCGATACCGATGTGAATGGAGCGGCACTCGGCGAGCATCGCTGGGGCGCGGCGCAAAGACTCGACACATTTATTTATTTGACGATTGGCACGGGGATTGGCGGAGGCGGACTAGCCAGTGGCAAATTGTTGCATGGATTGATTCATCCAGAGATGGCGCACGGCTACCTACCGCATGATCGCGCACGCGATCCGTTCGACGGTGTCTGTCCATTCCACGGCGATTGTTTCGAAGGACTGGCGTCGGGACCCGCGATGGAAAAACGTTGGCAGCAGCGCGCCGAAAATTTGCCTATCGATCATCCGGCGTGGGCATTGGAGGCGCATTACATCGCGCTTGCGTTGATGAACTATATTTGCATTCTGTCGCCGCAACGCATCATCCTGGGTGGCGGCGTGATGGAGCAAGCGGAACTTTTCCCGATGATTCGGCGCGAGGTCCAGCAATTGCTCAACGGCTATATTCACTCGCCTGAAATTCTCGAACGTATTGATAACTATATCGTCCCACCAGGGCTAGGCAAGCGCGCGGGGGTGCTTGGCGCGATTGCGTTGGCGCAGGCGATAGTGTAAATGACGAGCTGCGACGCACCTCCAAGGTGCGTCGCAGCTTTTTATCTCTGTTTGTCCGCGTTCATCCGCGTTCTATTTTATTGCGTTTACCACTTGGATCGATGCAAGTGCTTCCGGCACAGTGAGTTCATAGACAAGTGGTCCACTAAAGTTGACTTGCTTGAGTCGATTGAGAAAGCGTGCCAGATCGAGATCGCCTTTGCCGAGCGCTTGATGATCCTTGCCGTAACCGATTTGTCCGGTGCGCGCGAGCGATGGGCAATCGTGCAAATGAAATTGTGCGATGCGCGGCAAACATTTTTCAAGTGCGTCGAAGAAATCGATGGGACCAGGAAAGCCTGCCAGCACATGCCCCGTATCGAAACAGATCGACGTGTCGAGTTCGTTTGCGAGCGCGAGCATCATGTCGAGCGGAAACTCAATCGTCTCGACAGCGAGCTTGCGGCTGGGAATGCCCGTCTCCGCAAGAATTGTTTTGATGCTGTCGCGTGCGTTGGCTTGAAAGATTTGTAAGATGAGCATCCGCGCCGATTCAGGAATGTTCATGCGATAAAATTCCGACGCGAGTGCGCCGTACGCGTGCAAGACGTAATCCTCCGGCTCAAGTGGCTGCGTCGCGCGAATAATGTCCACGAGTGCGCGCACTGAACCTTGGCGCACGTGCATCTCCGGCGTCGATGGCTCGACCGACCAGAGCGGCAAGTGAACGGTGTACGTGATGGCCAAATCTTTTTTCAGTGCGGCGAGTTTCTCAATCGACGACGGCGCGAACGTATGCGGCATGAACATCGCCAAATCGCCGCCAAGTTCAATCGTCTTGAATCCATGCGACACGAGTTGCCGCACCAAACTCGAAAGATCGAACTGGGCGATTTGTGCCATTGCAGCTTGGGGCGACGTGACTCCGCTTGGAATGAGCGCACTGAGTTGCATCGTCATAATGCCGTAACGCATATTTTTCTCCTTGTGGGGCAAATTTCCAATTTGCCTTCATTCGGCGTGGATGCGGCAAATTGGAAATTTGCTCTACTGAAGCAATCGATAAAAAATTTGCGGCGTGCGTCGTTCGACAACGTGTTCCGCCGCGTATGCCATCCTAAAGAGCGTGTGTTCCTCCCAATGTCGTCCAATCAGTTGCAGACTAATCGGAAGACCGTTCGCATTATAACCGACCGGGAACGTCAACGCTGGATTGCCGGTCAAATTCGAAAGGAACACATAGCGCATAATTTCCATCACCGTCGATAAATCCGTTTCGGTGGTGGCGAGCGCATCGATTGGAATTTTCGGCGCAACCAACGCTGTCGCCGGCGTGGCGATGACATCGACTTGCTCGAATGCGCGCGTGAGATGTGTCATGGCGCGTGTGCGCATCCGTTGCGCGTGGACGTAATCGCGCGAGGTGAGCGCCCGCGCCAGCGCGAGATTGGTGCGAACGTCCAAGCCGAAATCGTGGTCGTGCTCTTTGGCGTACGGGTCCATCGCGGTGGCAAGCTCGGTTGCAATCGTGATCAAATGCGCCACGCGCGCCGCATCGAGCTCAGGAATTTCGATTTCGCACACTTGCGCGCCCATTGCTTGAAATTGTTGAACCATTTTTTCACACGCCTCGACCACCTCACCAGTGGCGTGTTTAAACCAGGGCGAAAAAATCCCCACACGCAATCCGTGCATGTCGGTCTTGTCAAAGTCTTCAAGCGTGACCGCCGATTGATACAGTGAGTTTTCATCGCGTGGGTCGGCGCCAGCTATAACCGCGTACATCAACGCCGAATCGTGTGCGGTCGCGGCGAGCGGACCTTTGTGCGCGACGCTCCAATCGAGTTGTGCCGCGCCGTATTCGCTCACACGACCGTACGTTGCCTTTAGTCCGACGATGCCACAAAACGCCGCCGGGATTCGAATCGATCCGCCGCCATCAGCACCAATCGCGACTGGACACAAGCCGGATGCAACTGCTGCCGCCGAGCCACTCGAACTGCCGCCGGTGTAATGCGCGGGATTGTAGGGATTGCGTGGCGTCCCGTGATGCGGATTCATGCCCGTCGGAACAAATCCGATCTCGTGCATGTTGGTCTTGCCGACGAGCAATGCGCCCGCGCGGCGCAAACACGCTGCGACGGTTGAATCCTCCTGCGCCGGTGTCTTGCCCAAAAATTTTGTGCCGACCGTCGTACCGTACGGTACCATATCCGCTTCATCTTTGAACGCGACCGGTACGCCGTCGAATACGCTCAACGGTTTTCCCGCTTGAATGCGTTTGGTCGATGCGCGCGCTTGTGCCATTACGTCATCGCGCTGGATGGCGATGAACGCGCGCAAAGCTGGGTCACGCGCATCGCTTTCCTTGACCGCCGCGAGAAAATTTTCGGCGACGGTTTCCGGCGTGATCGCACCGGCGCGATAGGCATCGGCGTAATCAAGGACAGTCGCAAATGGCAATCCTTTGGGATTGACGATTTTTTGTCTCGCGAATTTTTCCAAATCGACCTCATTTGCCATGCTGCGGTCTTTGGCTGGCACAATGGGGAGGTAAGTGGGCGGATCGTCGATGACCACATCGCGAAAGCCGGTGATGCCGCCGCTCTGCAAAAGTTGTGGAATGAGCAATCCCCGCGTGAGCGGATTTTCGAGCAAGCCGACGAACAAGCGAAATGCGCCGCTTGCCATACGCGGTAGTTTGACCGATTTCAAATCGTACACGTTTTGCGATGTCATGATGTCCTCCAAGCGATTATGGATTTCCGATAGTCTGTCCGACCCAAGATAACATTCGATCTAAAGTCTCAATCACCTGCGCGACTTGACTCTCTTCAATCGTGAGCGGCGGGAGCAATTGGTTCACCGCTTGATCGTGATTCGCGTAAATCGTGATGAGTCCGTGTTTCAAACCGGCGATGGTCAGCAACGGTCCCAGCATTGGGTCAGCCATTTTGACTCCCATCATCAACCCGCGTTGGCGAATCTCGACCAGCAAGTTTGGATGTTTGCTCTGCAACTGATGCAATCCTGTGTCGAACAATCCCGCCATTTTTTGCACGTGCTCTAAAAATCCTGCTTCCGCCAAAATATTTAGCACCTCGCTTGCCGCATAGCATCCAACCTCTGCGCCGCCAAACGTCGAAATGTGGATGAATGGATTCGCGTGTAGGAATGCATTCAAGTGTTCACGATAGATCGTTGCCGTGATCGGATAAATTCCACCCGACAGACCTTTCGCCGTGACAAGAATATCCGGCACCACGTTGTACGTATCGATGCCCCACACTTGTCCTGTGCGTCCCAGCCCCGTCTGCACTTCGTCGATAATCATCACCGCGCCGACGCGATCACACAATCGACGTACGCCGGCAAAGAAATCTTCCGGTGGAATGACAATCCCCATCGTCGCAGGAATCGTTTCGAAAATAACTGCCGCTGTGTCTGTGTCGATGGCTGTCTCAAGCGCATTCAGATCGCCGAACGGAATTTGCGCGAAACCCGGCGGCAGCGGCTTGAACGGTGCACTATATTGCTCATCGCCAGTTGCAAGCGCAAGTCCCGTGTGTCCATGGTAACCGCCATGCGCCGAAATGATTTTCGCTCGCCCGGTACTTCCGCGCGCAAGTTTGATCGCCGTATCAATCGCTTCGCCGCCGCTGACGCCGAAGACGACGCGTTTCAAATCGCCGGGGCACAACGCAGTTAAACGTTCGGCGAGAAGCGCGCGATGCTCGCTAACAAAGTGATGATTGCCGATGTCGAGTTCGTCGAGTGCGCGCTTGAGGGCAGCGACGATGCGCGGGTTGTGATGTCCCAGGTTGAACACGCCGCCGTTGCAGTGACAGTCGATGAGTTGCCGACCGTCGAGGTCCCACACATAAACGCCTTGACGCTTGCCGAAAATTAAATCGACGCCGAATTGTTTGAAGAATTCAACTTTGCCGCTGGAGACATATCGTCCGAATCGTTCGACGATGCGCTCTTTTTGATCCTGTGCGATGAGAGACATCGTTCCGCTCCTGTTATCCATGACTGTCATTTCGAGACGCCGATCTTGCGTCGAGAAACCTCATTTTCGTGAAACGAGATTTCTCGCTCCGCTCGAAATGATACTCACCGGTAATTACCGTTTGATCTTTCCGGGCAGAATGTAAGGATATTCTTTGCGCAAGATGCGCGTGTGTAAAAATCGATCCACACGGCGCATGTTGAAATAGAGCGACCAGATGAGCGCGTCTTCCTTATAGTAATCGTTCACCTGTTTTTCGGTGATGGATTGAATGTTCAAGCTGCTGAAAAAATCATTGACGACTTGAATTACATCGGGAATCAGTTCTGGCTTTTGTTCTTTGTAGAAATTTGCAACCAAGTCAACGGCGACGAGACGAAAATCGTAGTAACGATTCACCACGTCTTTCAAAAAGAGCCAACGCAGGATCCACACCAAGAACGATGGTGCGCTGCGCAGAAATAGCTCCGTGTCGAGTTGTTCGACTTGGTCGATGCGGAACAGCGGCGTGCTGGTATCGACGTACAAAAGCGATTCGTCATTGGAATCAATCACCCAGTTGGAGATTTGACCGTCGATGCCAACTTGCGCGCGCGTCTGTCGTCGATTAAATTCCCACACTTTGTTTAGTTCGTGCAGAACGCGCTTTACTAGCGTGAGAATTTGGTCGTGTGCCAGCGTGTGGATCGTGCGATTACCGATCGCGGCGGCGGGCAATTTTTTCTGAATGATATAAACGATCGGGCGACCGGTGGAATTCGACACGATCGCGCAATCGTGCGACGGAAGTCGGATGCCGATTTCATTTTCCAACAATCGATTGTATTCGGCGTGGACGGTGGTGTATTTTTCGACTTCGTTGGCGTTGTAGAAAAGTGGTAGCCGTTTGAACGCGAAGTCACGCAAACCATCCGCATCGATTTCGAACACCGTGCTGATTTCGCCATAGCCAAGAATACGCGCGGGTATCGTACTGCGCTCTGGGTGTTGTGGGTCAAGCCCGCGTTCGAATTTTGTTAGGAGTTCCAGATCGGATGCGGATAATGCCATGCGTGTCTCCTGCCTCATTGCGCGCGCAACGCGCGTTGCGCGAGATGGCCGTAATGTCCCGCGCGATCCAGTTCGAGTGCATGAGCAAGATGTTCACGCGCCGCGCGTTCATCATTGCACAAGCGCATCACATATCCGGCGCGAACGTAAACTCCGGCGAGGACGGGTCTAAAGTTTTTATCTGCCTGCACGAATGCTCGTTGCAGGGTGGCTTGCGCTTCCGAGTATTGTCCTAATAACGCCAATGCCCACGCGCGCGTGGACAGGATTTGTCCAGCTTGATGCGAACCTAACCAGCGCGCTTCAAACGAAGCCTGGTGATTTTGCCACGCGCGGTCGATGAGTTCCAACCCCCGCGGCAATTCAATGCCTTGATGCAGGTACACTTCGGCGAGATCGTTGTACACCATCGCTTGGCGCGGCGCAATCGCAATCGAACCCTCGAACATTTTGATCGCCTCATCGTATTTGCCTTGCCATGCGAGCGCACAGCCGATATTTTCCAACGCGGTACTGCCACCGCCAAGGATTTCTTTGCGTTGTTCGCCGATGCTTGTCTCGAAAATTGCCCTCGCTTCGTCATAGCGCCCCGCCGTTAACAGAATGACGCCGTGCGTGTTCAAATAGAATCCACGCAATATCGACAAATTCTCGACGATGTGCGCGCGACCACTTGCGACGTCGTACTTGCACTGTTTGACCGCCGCCATGATCCAAAAGTAGGGAACCAGCATATAGAGCATGACCATGACCATGAAAATGCCAGTGCATACAATCAGCGCAAGCATTGGAATGATCGGCATGGGAACGGGCAATCGCGTGACCCATGGAATGACGCCTAAAACGGGTGGCATCACAACGACAAAGAAGAGAATCGAGCTTACGATACGCATCCTGTCGAGTGAGGGTGTTCCGCGAATCTGGCTTCCAGGTTGTGCTTGTGATCGTTTTTTGAATGATGAAAGGAGTTGATCGATAAGCACGAGGATTGCGAGACTGACGAATGTCGAGATTATGCCCGGCGCATCGTGCCAGATTTGACCAATGAGCCAGTCGGCGGCGATAAAAACGACAACTAGCCCGACGAAATAGATTACCATCCGCGACAGCCGAGTTTTCCAATCCATAGGAGGCGACTTGGTAGCAGACGGTTGCGCTTCTTGATCGATTTGCAATTCAGGCAACGCACGTTTGAAGATCTGTGAGCCGCGTTGGTGTCGTTGGATCTCGGCGGTCATCGACCAGCGCATGATGCGGAACATCAGAAGCATACCGCCAACACTTACAGCCACGATGACAACTAGACCGAGTAGGACAAATAAGATCGCAAGTCCATCTATTGTCCCTGGTGTCTGACGTCTAGGGATGATCCAATCCATGAGTCCTGTGACCATTGCCATCAAAATTCCGCCAACGATAAACAAGGCAGCGCATCCCAACCACGAACGACGTTCAAGTTTCTTTTCTTGTCGGAGATTGTCTTCAATGGGAGTTTGCATCTTTGCTCCACACAATCGAATAACGCCAGAGCAAGTGTTTGCGAACTTGTGCTCCTGGTATGATGTTTGAACACGATTGTTTTATTTGTGCTAATGTGAGATACGATTCATGTTTGCCGTGTTCATCCCAAGCGGCAAGCTCTTCCGCCGATCTCCTGGGATGTCCGGTCTTGATGAATTGCAAAGCGATGCTGGCTGGCGTGGCGAGCCAATTCATCGGATCGGAGATGCCTTGTCCTTCATACAAGTCCAGCACGACCAATGTGCCGCTCGGCTTGAGCGCGCGTTTTATTTTCGACAATATCTCGTCGAATGGAAGATGATGTATTGTGGCGATGGACGCGATGCAATTGAATTGTTCTTCGCCAAGCTCCTTCGTCATCACGTCGGCGATTTCGTACTCGATGTGCGGATACGCACTCGAACGCTCACGCGCTAGCTGAATCATCTGCGGCGACAAATCGATTCCGAGAACGCGCTCACTGCGCTGAGCAAGCCGTCTTGAGAATGTGCCGGTACCACAGCCGATATCAAGCGCGGATTCGATGTGCGGTGGAAGATGCCGCAGCAAAAAATCGTGATAATGATTGTTGTGATCCCAGCCGTCTGTTGAGAACACGGCGAGCCGGTCAAAGTCGGTTTGAATTTGCGGTGAGGAATGCGTCATTGTCTAGAAATGATTCATCCGCGAATCACGCGAATCAACGCGAATTAGATTCTTCGCTTCGCTCAGAATGACATGCCTCGCGGAGAAAATTTACGTTTTACACTTTACGGTTTATTCCGGCCGCTCGATCAAATCCATTCCACGCCGAGCCGTACAGAAATCCTGGGTATGTTCTATTGCTCGACACTTTGTCGAGCCAGCGCGCTTCGGCTTGATCGGCTTGCTCAAAACATTGTTTGGAGAATTGCGTGTGTTGCGACGAATCGCATTTGAGCGCGTCGGCAACAAAGCACGATTCGAGTGCATCGCGTTCGTCGCGGTAAAGCGCAATGTGCGCCGCATAATCGCGCAGCGTCGCACGATGCAGGGCTTCGTGTCGCCAATAGAGCGTCGCTGAGTTGTATTCGTCGGTCGGTATGGGTCCTGTGTCGGGCAAATCGCTGCCGAGCCAAACGGGTTTGAAAATGCTTGTACACGGTGCAGAGGTCGCGGTGACGAAATGCGTTTGCACATCGGGTGCGAGGTGCGACACCAGCGAGCCAGTCGTTTGCGATCCGCGAATCGGACCGAAACCGGCGTGCGCGCAAACGGAGAAGGTCGTGATGCCTTTCGACGGCGACCAACTTGCGTCGCTGCTCTCGTGATCGCGCAGCGCGCGCATCATCGTTTCGATGGTAATTTTTCCGTGTTGAGCGGCGAGCGCATCGATCGTGCGGCATTGGCGTTCGTTGCAGCGGCTGAACTTGGTGTTGATCATGTCAGAGTAGCAGCGCGCAAAAGAAAAATCGTCGCGACTCTTACACCAACCCCGGTCGATAGCGTACGACACGAGATCGGGCGATTGCAAATCCCATTGATTCTGAATCGTAATGCCGTTCGAAATCGTGCGAATGTCTTTGACCTGCTCTGCTGCCCAATGCTTGCCTGCCGTTTCAAGTACCCATGCTTCATGCGGATCGGCGATGATAAAACTGTTGTGATAATACATCGTGTGCGTGAAACAACAGTTGCCGCTCTGCCCGTACTCGGCGAGGAGAGACGTTATCACGTCGAGGGCTTGGCGGGCGGTGCGCGCGCGTTCCAGCGCGAGGCGCAGAAAATCCATGCCGATTAGACCTGGGTCTTTGGCGTACGGAATTTTTGTGAACACCGCCTCGTTGCCGATGGTGACGCCGTGTTCGTTCGCGCCCATCTCCGCGCCCCAAATCCAAAACGGTTTGCAGAGCAATACCTCGTACGTTTGCTCGACCTGGGGAATTTCGATGTAGGTGCATTTCACTTGATCGTCGATTGAGTGCCGCGCGGCGGGAATTCGAAGCAGATGATGCGCTTCGTTCGGCTCGCGGTCGGAGTTTTTGCCAAAGAGGGTTACGCCATCAGCCGTCACATTGCCGAGCGCAACAATCGTATCACACATCGTTTGCCTCCGCGTCGAAAAGAAATTGAATTGTCGGAATCACGTACGCCAATCGTTTGCGATTTTCTGCCATGCTGTTTTCGCGCTTGCGGCGAAGCTCATCGGCATCGCGATTTAGAATATACGGGTCTTCCCAGGCAAGCCAATCGACATCCTGGGTCTTGAGTCGATCTTTTAGCAGGAATACCATTTGCGCCAGCATCTCCAAGCCATGCAAATCGATGCGCGGCAAAATTTCTGCGAGTTGGCGCGCTTGAATCGCTAGATGACACCACGCCCAATCAAGCGACCGGCCGTAGAGCAGGTTTCCAACTTGCATTGCCATCTGCTCCGTTTCGAAATAATTTTTCGGATGCGTACGCCACGCGGCATCGGATCGTTGAAACAATAATGGCGTTTGCGTAGAATCGATGGCTTGAATATCGGCGATGAAAGCGGCGCGATGCTCGCTGTGCAGTATGAATGCGACGCGGTCAGGAAAGCACAGATGGAGAATTTGATTCGATGGGCTTGTCGTCGCAGCGTGTTCAAAGGTCGAGAGGAATTGATCGCCGATGAGCGCACTGGCTGAGCGGAAACTCAGTCGAACGAAATCGTTGGCGCGCAATTGCTCGATCAGCTTGGGTTGCGTTCGTGCAGTCGTCGGCGAGATGCCGATGTATGCGCAATCGTACAGCATGGCGAGTTCTGGCAAGATGCTTTGCAAATAAATCGATGCCGAACCGTCGGGGTCGTGAAAAGGCAAAACGATGGCTGGTCGCATGAGGTTTGTTATCTCGTCGAACAAAATACCCGTCAGCGCGCAAGCATACAATGCGCGTGACGGGTTCACTTAATGGATGGAATTTGGAGCGACGTTGCTTTTCATCGCGGACATTCTACCGCGAAGGGAAGAGGGTGTCAAAGCGAAGGACAACAACGAATTTGGAAAACAACGAAATGGCAGTTTGCAATTCGTTTGTTTCTTAATTCGTTGTCGTGTTTTGTGCGTCATCGCTGAATCATCGGCGCATACTTCCGAGAAGATATAAGAGTCCAGACTTGACGCACCGGACTAAACGCCTTTGCAAAAATCGCATGGCGTTTGTATAATCGGAGTTACAAAACAAGTTGCAAGGTCGCCCGCTCTCACGTTGCGGAGTGGGCTGTTGAGTCGCTTCTCAACCTTGCTCATAGCGTCTCTGCGTCCATGCCTGCAAGGTTCGAGCAGCTACGTACAGAGAGGCAATTTAAAAATGGTACGAAAATATATTGTGACGATGATCGGTTTGTTGGGAATCGGAGCATATGTAACACGACGTAAATGGCTGGGACTGTTGCTCGGACTCACACCGTCCAAGTATGCTGTCCGAGTCGTACGTGGAATAACGATACCGATGCCCGATGGCGTGCGACTGGTCGCCGATCATTATGCACCCAAAGCACCGGGCAAGTTTCCAACGATTCTCATGCGCACCCCGTATGGTCGAAACGAAGAGGGCGGGGTGATGGGCACCTTAAATATTTTCTTCGCACAGCGTTTAGCCGAACGCGGATACAATGTCATCTTTCAAGACACGCGCGGGCGATTTGATTCCGAAGGCGAGTTTGAACCCTTTGTCGATGAGAGCCGCGATGGTGTAGCCACCCTTGAATGGATCGCGCAGCAACCCTGGTTCGATGGGCACATCGGCATGTGGGGATCGAGTTACGGCGGCTATGTGCAATGGGCAGCCGCGGCGGATGCGCCCAATTGCCTTAAAGCGATTGTGCCTTCCGTGGCGGCGACGGAGATTACGCCATTCGTCGAGAGTGCGTTCGTCGTCGATGGGATTGTCCGCTGGATGCTGGTTCTCTCTCGCACCGAGCGCGGCATTCGATCCTGGTTTCCTGATTTTTCACAACTGTTGTACACTGCGCCGATGGAACGAATGCTGCAAAAAGCATTTAACGAATTGCCGATTGGTGGGATCGACGAACGAGTGATCGGCAAGCCGGTGCCGTATTTTCGCAAGTGGATTTTGCCGGAGAATGCGCACACGAATGCGACGTTCTGGCGCTCGTTGGCACATGGCACAAAGATGCAACAAGTGCGCGCAGCGGCGCACATCATCGGCGGCTGGTACGATATTTTTCTGGCGCAAGCCTTGCGCGATTATGCAGCGTTGCGTGAGGCGGGTCGCACACCGTATCTCACCATTGGCAACTGGCGTCACGTCGATATCGATTGCGCCTGGGAAACGCTGCGAAGCAGCATCGATTGGTACGACGCGCATCTCAAAGGACAGCCAGATCGATTGCGCGAGAAACCCGTCCGCATTTTTTTGATGAGCGCAAATCGCTGGCTCGAATACGATGGTTGGCCCCCGCCCGCCCAACCAATTCGATTTTATCTGCAAGGCCAAGGACAACTTGGAGTCGATGCGCCGCCTGAGAATTGCCTGCCCGATCATTATCGATACGATCCCGCCCATCCGACGCCGGCGCTCGGCGGTCCTATGTATCAACCCGGTGCCGGCGTGGTCGATAATCGACCATTGGAAGCGCGGCACGATGTGATCAGTTTTTCGACGTCACCGCTCGAATCGGATGTCGATGTGATCGGTCACGTGTTCTTGGAATTGTACGCGCGCACGAGTGCGCTTTCGGCGGATTTCTTTGCGCGGCTGTGCGATGTTTATCCCGACGGTCGCTCGATCAACTTGTGCGATGGCGGCACGCGCGTCAATGTCCGCACCGTCGAGTTGCAACCCGATGGCAGCTTTCGGATTCTGATCGAACTATGGGCGACGGCGAATCGCTTCAAGCGCGGGCATAAAATTCGCTTGCTCGTCATGAGTGGACAGCATCCGCGCTTTGCCCGTAACCTGGGAACCGATGAGCCAATCGCGGCTGCAACGCGCATGATCGTCGCCGACCAAACAATATATCACGATGCGGCGCGTCCGTCCGCATTGATCATACCCATTGCAGGAGACGTTGAATGACATTACCACTTGTGATGTATGGCTCATACACGTGCGAGGATACTGCATTTGTGCGCGATCGCTTGCATAAACTGCGTGTGCATTTTAAACAAGCGATGAAAGAGGACGATGAGCGTGTCGGAGCGGTCCTGAAAAAATACAACTCGGGATTGATGCAAACGCCAACACTTGTGTTCGGCAATGAACAGATCGTCATCACCGAGCCAACCATCGAAGAGTTGGAAGATGCGTTGACGAAAGCGGGCTATAGCATCAAGCCGCCCAGTGCGGATGTTTTGCGCCTTCATTCTTACGCGCCCGACATGACCAAGTTGCCTGCGCATCGCTATGATGTGTTGGCGCGGCATCCGCTTGAGCATCCGACCAAGTACATTGTCTTTTTCGCACACAGTGAAGGTTGTCGCGTGTGTCAGGGCTACGCCAAGCAACTCAGTTTGCGTGCCCGTGACTTTCGCAAGCTGGGTACGCATCTGCGTATGGTGTTGCACACCGACATAAAAAGCACCGAAGATTGGGCAAGAGACTATGTTCCCGGTGTCGAGGTCCGCGCCGACGAAGATGGTTCCGTCAAGCGAGAGTTCGCCAACTTTTTGCCTGATGATCTCGGCGCTCGTCCGGGCGGCACCTGGCTGCTCATTCTTGACCGCAACGAAGTTCCGCGCATCGGCATTTATGGCGGCGACGCAGGCAGCCTAGTCTCTGCAACAGAAATTATTGCACAGTTGAAAACGTTCTAAAACCGAGACCCTTAAGAGTAAAACCACCCTCACCTTACCTTTCCCTCCAAGGGAGAGGTGGCTGTGGCGAATGGCTGTGCTGACTGTGCTGGGGTCCGCACGCCAGTTCAGCACAGTCACGCCACATTCAAGGGTGAGGGGAAGACATTAGAATCTTTTGCAAGGTGGTTATCGTTGGACAATCTCATTAGCTTGGTGGTGTTGTTTGGTGCGGCAATGATTGCAGGTATCATCAATTCAGTGGCAGGCGGAGGTACCCTTATTTCGTTTCCCTCTTTGCTCGCGTTCAACGTTCCATCGATTCCGGCGAATGCGACAAACACAGCGGCGTTGTGGCCTGGAACATTGAGCAGCGCAGTCGCGTATAGCAAAGACACAAAACTGTATCGCGATTTGTTGGTGCCGTTGTTGGTGCCGAGTGCTCTTGGCGGGTTGCTGGGTGCTTTCGCATTGGTCGTCACGCCGCCAGAAATATTCGACCGAATCGTACCGTTCCTTGTCTTGTTTGCGACGCTGTTGTTTGCGTTCCGCGATCAAATCAATCGCTTGTTTAATTTAGGCAACGGCGAAGAAAGCGTTACAGCGCTTGGACGTGTGTGGGGATTTTTGTTTCAGCTTTTTGTGGCAACGTACGGTGGATACTTTGGCGCGGGGATTGGCATTTTGATGCTAGGTTCGCTTAGCATCATGGGCTTGCGCGACATTCATCGCATGAACGGACTAAAGACGATCCTGGGAACCGTCATCAACGTGATCGGATTTGTTTTTTTTGCGCTCAAAGGACTGGTCGTGTGGAATCTCGCGATCCTGATGGCGATTGGCGCAATCATCGGCGGATACGTTGGCGCGCGGACGGCGAAGCGAGTCAAGCCACATTACATCCGTGCGTTCGTCATCGTGGTTGGACTGTCTGTGTCTGTGTGGCTGTTCGTCAAGTGACAAGTCGCAAGTCACGGTCACAGGTTACAAGCTACAAGTTTCAAGCTTCAAGCCACACGCTTCGACCTACGATCTACGACCTGTGACTTGCGATCTGAGACTTGTCATTCCCAGTTCGCTGCGGTGTCAAAGACATCGGGCAGTGGCTCGGCATCGGTCCGACGCACCAGGACGATTTCCCCAAAGAGACCCTCTTGCTGCGCGCGAATTTGTCGGCGCTTGATGAGTTCCAGAACGGCGAGAAACGTCACGATAATTTCGACTCGTGTTTGCGCGCGATTCAGCAAATGCGAAAAGCGAACGTGCGGCTCGCGTTCGGTGAACTCGATGATCTTGTGAATCTCCTGATCGATAGAAACCGAAAGCGGAACTGTGAGCGTTCCTTGTGGCAGCTCAGGGCGAATTTTCAACGTGCGCATCAACGCGTGCGCTAGATCGTCGGGATTGACGCCTTCGAGTTTGACTACGGTTGGTTTGATTTGTGGCGGCGGTGCGGTGCGCGGATAAGTGCGTAAGCCTTTTTGCTGACGCTCGCGCAAAAAGGCAGCGACCTGCTTGAACATTTTGTACTCGCGCAGTTGACGCACGAGATCATCGCCGGTCGATTCTTCTTCGGTGGAGGGTTCCTCCGCTTGCGGCAGCAACATGCGCGATTTGATGAGAATCAGCTTTGCGGCGATAATGAGGTAATCGGCGAGCGCAGACAATTCAATCGCGCCTGGCTTGCTAATCATTTCGAGATACTGATCGGCAACGGTTGCCAGCGAAACTTGCGTAATATCCATCTCGCGATGTTCGATGAGCTGGAGCAGCAGGTCGAGCGGACCTTCAAATTCAGGTAAGCGAAAAGAATGCATGGGTCATTTCAGATTTATGATTTATGATTTCAGATTTGATGACAGACCTTTCGTAAATCTAAAATCTGAAATCCAAAATCTGAAATTAACCTGGATTATACGTGGATTCTAGCTTGATGCAAGATGGTTTGATTCATTTGGATAACGTGACGCGCCTGTATACGACTGGCTCACGTCAGTTGTATGCGCTACGCGATGTGTCGCTGTCGATTCATGCAGGTGACTTTGTCGCCATTGTCGGTCCATCTGGCAGCGGCAAATCGACGATGCTAAACCTGATTGGCGGAATCGACAAGCCGGACACGGGCAGCGTCTGGGTCGATGGCGTGCGTGTCGATGTGATGAGCGAGAACGCGTTGGCAAAATGGCGCGGCGCGAACATCGGCATCGTGTTTCAATTTTTTCAGTTGCTGCCAACCCTGACTGCCTTGGAAAACGTGATGCTGCCGATGGAGTTGCGCAATACGTACTCCGATCAACGACGCCCACGTGCGGCGATGGCATTGGAACGGGTTGGCTTGGCAGAACGCGCCACGCAATTGCCATCGGAGTTGTCGGGCGGCGAGCAGCAACGCGTGGCAATTGCGCGCGCGCTCGTCAATGATCCGCCGATCTTGCTCGCCGATGAACCGACGGGCAATTTAGATACGGCGACGGGCGAGCGCGTGGTCGAACTATTGCTGGAATTGAATCGCACCGGCAAGACGATTGTGTTAGTGACGCATGAAGAGATGCTCGCGCGTAAAGCATCGCGCATCGTCCGCGTGCGCGACGGGAAAATAAAAGAAGGCAACGAATGAAATATTCTTCGCGTGACCGGTTGACGCTCGTCGAAATTCTGTTGGCGATCTCTTTCAGTATGTTTGTTGCAGTGGGATGTTCGATGATTGTCTCTCCCATGCCGACGGCAACTGTCGAATTGGTTCGTCAAGCTCCAACCGAAACACGCACGCCAATAGCGACGGCGACTGCCTCGAAAACCAGCACGCCTGGACCGACGTATACGCTTGTCATTCAACCTGGGACGCCGCTGCCGCCATTGGGCATCATCGGCAAAACGCCAACGGCTACCGTGCCTTACGGAATTGTCGCTATGACACCGGTAGCACCGCAAATGAAAAACCCAGTCAAATTCGCCAGCCCGTTCAAAGTCGTAACCTATCCAGTCACAGGTTCGACGACTGAACAATTATCGGCATCGCTGGATAAGAACGCGATGAAGGATTCGCATAATCCGTTTGGCAGACATTACGCGTTGACATCGTGGCATCTTAGCGCAAGCTGGGATGAAAAGCCGACCATCTCCGGTTGCGAAGTCGCGAACGCCGCTATCACCATGACGATCACGATGACGTTGCCCATGCTGGAAAATCCATCGAATCTTTTCCCCGAAGCGGCGACGCGGTGGGACAATTTTATTTCGAACACGGTAATGCATGAGATGGAGCACGTCAAGCTGGGTATCAATGGTGCTACAGAATTTCGGCGCAACCTGGGCAATTTTTTGCCCGCGATGAGTTGCGATTTATTAAAGTTGCAGCTCAGCAGTCTGTTCAAAAAAGAGTATGCTGATATCGACAAAGCAAATGTCGATTACGATACCAAAACAAATCACGGCGCAACACAAGGCGCAGTATTCCCGTAAGACCAGTAATCAGTAAATAGTAAACAGTAAACAGCAGAAATTGGAGCGTCATAAACTGAAAACTGAATACTGAAAACTGAATACTGGAAACTGTTCACTGCTCAACGCTCACTGGAGAAATAAAATGCTTTTCATGCAAGGGAATCAACATCCCATCGTACTAATTTATAGTATCATTGCGCTTTTGGCGGCGCTGACCATTCATGAGGCGAGCCATGCGTTGGTGGCAAATTGGCTTGGCGATCCAACGCCCAAGCAAAGTGGCCGCCTCTCGCTCAATCCCTTTGCGCACCTCGATCCGTATGGCGCGTTGATGATTCTTTTCGTCGGATTGGGTTGGGGCAAGCCCGTCATGATCAAAGCGGAAAATCTAAAGCCAGGACCCAAAGTCGGAATGGCGCTCGTCGCTGCGGCCGGCCCGATTTCGAATATTCTATTGGCGATTGCGCTTGTGATTCCATTGCGCTTGAAATGGTTTCCGCTCGTAGATGACATCCGAATTCCACTCGATTTTTTACCCCTAGGTGTTCCCGCTGTTTATGTCGGGATTGGATCGTTATTTCAAACGATTGTCGCGCTCAGTTTGGCATTAGCCGTGTTCAATTTAATTCCGCTCAATCCACTCGACGGTTCGCGTCTCTGGGAAATTGTTTTGCCGACCAAATTATATTATTTGATTGCGCGCTTTGAACTCATCGGCTTGTTTGTGGTCCTCGGTTTGGTGATTTCAGACCGATTTCTGGGAACGAACATTTTGATCGGAATTATCGGCCCGCCCGTCGATTTTCTTTTTCGCACGCTGATGGGTTTTTCCTAACGCTGGCGGAATCTGTGCTATAATCTGCAAAATTTTATTGAGGCGATTCAATGCTGAAAACACACACATGTGGTGAATTACGAAAAGAAAATATTGGCCAGACCGTCACGCTCGCAGGCTGGGTGCATCGGCGACGCGACCATGGCGGACTGATTTTTATCGATCTACGAGATCATTTTGGGCTAACGCAAATTGTTTTGAATCCAAATACCTCGCCAGAGGCGCATAAAGTGGCAACTGATCTTCGCGCTGAGTTCGTTATTCGCGTGACCGGACAAGTGTCGCCGAGACCGAGCGGACAGGAAAATCCTGGGCTTGCAACAGGTGATATCGAAGTTTACGTGGACCGCGCCGAGATTTTGAACGATGCGAAGAATCCGCCGTTTCTGATTAACGTCGAAGAAAACGTCGATGAAACGCTGCGGCTGAAATATCGTTATCTCGATTTGCGCCACGAGCGATTGCAGCGCAACCTGACGATTCGTCATCGTGCGATCAAGTACATGCGCGACTATCTCGACGCGCGCGGCTTTATCGAAATCGAAACGCCCATCCTTATCAAAAGCACGCCTGAAGGTGCGCGCGATTACGTCGTGCCAAGTCGCGTACATCCGGGACAGTTCTATGCATTGCCACAATCGCCGCAGCAGCTCAAGCAATTGCTGATGGTCTCTGGTTTTGATCGATACTATCAAATCGCGCGCTGTTTCCGCGATGAAGACTTGCGCGCAGACCGCCAACCCGAATTCACGCAGCTCGATCTCGAGATGGCGTTTCCTGAGCAAGAAGATATTTTGAATGTGATCGAAGGTTGTTTCACGGGGATGATTCCCACTGTGACGCCGCACAAAAAAATTCCCTCGCCTTTCCCTCGCCTTACGTACGCCGAAGCGATGGCGCGTTTTGGCAGCGACAAGCCGGATATGCGTTTTGGCATGGAATTGATCGACGTGAGCGACATCGCAGGCAAGACCAATTTCCAAGTCTTTTCATCGGCGGTGCAAGCCGGCGGGCAAGTGAAAGGCGTTCGCGTCCCAGGTTGCGCGAATTACACCCGCAAGCAAATCGACGAATTGACCGAGATGGCAAAAGGCAAAGGCGCGCGGGGTCTCGCCACCGTTGCCTTGACCGAATTAGAAATTAAATCGCCGATTGCCAAATTCTTGAGCGAAACTGAAATGCGCGGCTTGATTGATCGCTTGCAGGTGCAGCAAGGCGATTTGTTATTGTTTGTTGCCGACAAGCCCAAAGTCGTTGCGGACGCGTTGGGCGCATTGCGTTTGGAACTGGGGCGTCGCTTGAACCTCGCCGGAAAAGATATGCTCGCGTTTGCCTGGGTCATCGATTTCCCATTATTCGAGTGGAATGCGGAAACGAATCGCTGGGATGCTACGCATCACCTGTTCACCTCGCCGAAGAACGAAGACATACAATATCTCGATACCGACCCAGGACGTGTACGCGCCAACTGTTATGACCTGGTTTGCAATGGATTCGAACTGGCGAGCGGCAGTATTCGTATCCATCGCCGCGATGTGCAAGAAAAAATTTTGGCGCTCCTGAAATATTCCAAGGAAGATGCATTCGCGCGATTCGGTCACATGCTTACCGCCTTCGAGTACGGTGCGCCGCCGCATGGTGGTATTGCGCCTGGGATTGATCGCCTGGTCGCGTTGCTCTGCGACGAGACGAGCATTCGTGAAGTAATCGCATTCCCAAAGACCGCCGCCGCCACCGACTTGATGACGAATGCGCCATCGGCAATCGACGAAGCGCAGTTGAAAGACCTAAAATTACAAATTACAAATTAGCAAATGTCAAACACTTGCACCGCACGCAAGTGCAGGTGTGACAAACCAAACGCAACCGGTTTGTCATTTGCCCATTGATTTGTATTTTTCTAATTTGACTTTTCTTTTTTCTGGTGTTAACATCTTAATCGCAGCCCTGCTGTGTACGTGATGCGTCATCTGGCGTTTGAGCCAACACTTGTACGTTGGGAGACGATTCTGCTGAGAGCGCGCCCGCTCCTTCGGAGACCGGACCACTCGACGAGTAGTCACCCACCTGGGAAACCGGGTTCACAACTCTGGTCGCACACGGCATGGTGGGGATTGCTCTTTTTGGGCGCAAGCATTTGCGACGCATCTTCTAGGTGCGTCGCAAATTTATTTTTGGATGGGGGCTTGACATCACTTGGTCAATATGTTATTCTCGGCGGCGTCTAATTATTCAAAATTCATTAAACTAGTCGTGGAGTCATTTTGTAATGCGTAAAGAACGAGTCACGGAAAACGTCTACGTTTTCACTAGTGAAGCGTATGCCCAAGTCACTGCGGGCGCGATCATCACCAACGAAGGTACCATTGTCATCGATACGTTGCCGTTCCCGCGCGAAACGCGCGAGATGATCGATTTTTTGCGCAGTGAATCGCGTCGTGGCATTCGATACGTTGTTAATACGCATCACCATGCCGATCATGTTTATGGGAATTATTTGTTTGAAGAAGCCGACATTGTTTCGAGCGAAAAATGTCGCGAGATCATGCGCAAGACCGGTGAAAAAAATCTAGCCGAAGCCAAGGCCCAGACGCCGGAACTGGCGCAAGTCACCTTGCGCTTGCCGAACATTGTCTTCCCGGACAAGATTATGCTTCATCTGGGTGAGCGGATTGTGCGCTTGATGCCGTTGAATGGACACACGCCCGATGGCATTGGGGTCTACATCGAAGGCGACAAGATTCTTTTTGCCGGCGATGCTGTCATGCCATTGCCGTACATATTCTGGGGCGACCGTGTGGTGCAACAAGAGACTTTGAAACTGATCAAAGAAATGAATTTGGAAAATATCGTGCAAGGTCACGGCGAAGTTTTGCTCAAAGGCGAAATCGACGAAACACTCGATCAAGGTGTTGCGTACCTCGATATGATTTACGATAAGGTCAAAGCCAAGCTGACGACGCGCACGTCAAAGGAGCGCTTGGTCAACGAAATCTCACTCGAATCGTGCGGCTATTCGCCGATTGCACTTGACGGTTTGGTAAAACAGTTGCATCGCAGCAATCTCTTGCGAGTGTACCAAACGCTCACGGCTAAAACGCGATGATCGCATCAGAAACCCGCTTTCTCCGAGAAAGCGGGTTTTTTGCTTTTTTGACACCCTGTCACCCGGCGATATAATTAAGCGTGGCGTGTTCATTAGCGAACGCCAAAATTCAAGTTCGTAGTGCGCGATTCATCGCGCTTTCTCGCGAAACAAATTTTGCACTACGAACCTTATATTCAAGGGAGACTTCAAGATGGCAAAGATTCGTGTGATTCAATTCGGCTTGGGACCGATTGGCGCAGGCGTGGCGCGCGTGATCGCCACCCGTCCCGATTTTCAATTCGTCGGTGCAATCGACATTGATCCAAACAAAGTGGGCAAAGACATTGGACAGCTCATCGGCTTGGAGCATGATTTGGGCGTCAAAGTATCGGACGATGCGGCGAAAGTGTTGAAGAAGAAAGCCGATGTTGTGATGCACTGCACCGTCTCATCACTCGCCAAAGCAGAACCGCAGTTGACGATGATTATCAAAGCGGGCAAGAACATCGTCTCGACATGCGAAGAATTGTCGATACCCTGGGGGCAAAAAGCGATTGCAAAACGGCTCGATACGCTGGCGAAAAAGCACAAGGTCTCGGTGCTTGGCACCGGCATTAATCCTGGCTTTATGATGGATACACTGCCACTTACGCTGACAGGCGTGTGCCAAGAGGTCAAAAGCGTGCGTGTCAATCGTGTGGTCGATGCGTCCAAGCGTCGTCGCCCGCTTCAGGCAAAAATTGGTACGGGCATGACGGTTGAAGAATTCAAACGGAAAGCCGGCAAAGAGATTCGACACGTTGGGCTGACGGAATCGGTCGCGTTGATCGCGCGCACCTTGCGCTGGAAGATCGACAAGATCGAAGAGACGATTGCACCAGTCGTCGCGCAAGCGCCATGCAAGACCGAATACTTTGACGTTGTGCCGGGCTATGTTACCGGCGTTGAACAGTACGGCTATGGCTATTGCAACGGCGAAAAGTTGATCGAGCTGCATCTGAAGATGTGTGTCGACGCGGGCGAAGGCGTGGACGAAGTCTGGCTCGAAGGCAAGCCGTCGATTCATTCGGTCGTTCGCGGCGTCCACGGCGATTTGTCAACGGCAGCCGTGGCCGCAAACTGCATTCGCCGAATCGTCGCGGCATCTCCAGGCGTGGTGACGATGGCGGACATTCCGATGATCTCTGTCGGATAGAGCAATTGAGGACGACCGACCGCTGATCGCAGTCTCTTTGGCTTTGCTCAGGATAACGAGTGTGATCGGCGGTCGGCTGTCTGCGGTCTAGGTGTCTCAATGAAGCGAATCACTGTTTTGACGACCGGCGGAACCGTTGCCATGCGCGCGGATGCAAGTGCAAGCGGAGCAGTGCCGCAGCTTGCGGGTGGGGATTTCGCAGATGCTCTGCCGCGTAACATCGCCGACACTCGATTCGAAGCATTTTCGAATTTGCCGAGCGCGCATTTTACGCTTGAGCATGTTTGGGACTTGTCGCGCCGTGTTGCCGCACTCGTTGCTAATCCTCAGGTCGATGGCGTCGTCGTGACGCACGGTACCGACACGCTGGAAGAATCGGCATATCTCTGCGATATTACGGTCGATACGCTCAAGCCGATTATTTTCACCGGCGCGATGAGGACGGCATCGGAGTTGGGCTACGATGGTTTGGCGAATATCGCAGCGTCGATGCGTGTTGCGGCGAGCGATGATGCACGCGGCTGCGGCACGCTGGTCGTCTTTAACGACGAAATCCATGCCGCGCGCGATGTAACGAAAACGAATACGACGGCGCTGGAAACGTTTCTGTCGCCGGAATTTGGCGCGCTGGGTCGAATTGACCTGGGTGGTGTGATCATTGCGCGTCAGCCAACCCTTCGCGAGTTCGTTCCCACCTCGCGGCTCGAATTGAACGTGCACTTGCTCAAGCTGGCGGTGGGTATGAGCGATGGCTTGCTCGAATATCTCGTCGATACGGTTGGCGGGCGTGGCATTGTGCTAGAGACGCTAGGTGGCGGCAGGGTTCCACCGTGGTGGTTGCCTACCATCGAGCGTGCAATCAAACAAGGTGTGACAATCGTTATTGCCTCACGCACGGGGGCAGGACGGACGATCGATCGCTACGGTTACGTCGGCGGTCATCGGGATTTGGCTCAGATCGGTTGTTGGTTCGCTAATGGATTGAATGGACAAAAAGCGCGCATCAAACTGATGGCGGCATTGGGGACGTCAGACGCGAAAAGTTATTTTCAAGACGAATGATGCTCTGGATTTCCCTGGACAGCCTGTCCTGCTATAATCGAACTAGTGCGATTGAGACGACCCATCGCAAATATTTCAATGGAGAAATACGAATGCGTCTAATGCAAGTTTGGATTTTTGCTCTAGTCATGCTCATTGCGATGGCAGCGTGTCAACCGATGCCCGATCGATCGGTGAAACCAACCGTCGAGCCATCATCATCATCATCATCATCTTCTTCTTCTTCAAGTGCAACATCATCGGCTCCCAGTGTACCCACTTCCACAGCCGTACCACTCCCCACTCCCACTGCTACACCCTCTGCCGTCGCAGAGGAAGAGGACTGCATGGCAGGGTGTCATATCCCAGACTCTAGTGAATTCTTTGCAGCGGGCGCTAAACCCCAACCCGCGAGTCACGTCAAGTTGACGACGTGTCTAAATTGCCATACGACATTGCAAACACCCGCTTTGCCACCCTCGCATAAGGGACGAATGGACCCTGCGTGTGCCGCTTGTCACATGGCAAGCACGCCATAAAAACGAAAAACTAATTCCAACCCCGCTAGGAGATTCTCCTAGCGGGGTTTTCGTTTTGTTTGGGTTAGCCCTCTGCTTTAACGAAAATTTAATTTGACAAAAAAATGATTTTCGTGTATATTCTGTCTTTGCTTAAGGACATCACTCAATCGGGCGCAAGACGCCATCACAGGCGGCGGTCGGTATTTTTTGTTGCTATCGGTGCGCTGAAATTTTAGCTTTTTTGCTTTGTTTTTCTGTCCCTCGAATGACCGCATGCCTTTTTGATCGACGCATTGCCTTCCTGATGTGAGAGCAAGTTCATTGAGCGGCATATGCCGATTGAACTGGATTCCCCGGCTCTCCTCGTCCCCAAAGCAAAATTGCCATGAATCTATAGCGCGGTTTTTCCCCTCGTTGACGGCGGTCAAGCAGTGGAGCTTGCCGAGTCACGCGCTCAAGCACGATTTTTTTGTTCAAGGAGTTGCGAATGAGTCAATTGACGATGGCACCCATGATTAACGGCTTGATGCCCGATCAAAAGTCCTACGCTCGAATCCCCGATGTTCACAGCATCCCAACCCTCATCAAAGTTCAGATCGAATCCTTTGAGTGGTTCAAGACCGAAGGTCTCCGTGAGCTTTTCGACGAAATCTCTCCCATCGAATCGTTTAACAAGGAATACAGTCTATTCTTCCCAGGGGACAACGATATTGCCAAACGCCTGAACTTGACTTATTGGTTCGGCGATCCCAAATATTCCGAAGCGGAATGCCGCGAAATGGATATGACCTTTGCGGCTCCTCTGCACCTCAAAGTCGCGCTCGTCAACAATCAGACGGGCGAAGCGACGACCCAAGAAGTCTATATGGGCGATTTCCCGCTCATGACCGAGCACGGCACGTTCGTTATTAACGGCGCTGAGCGTGTGGTCGTTTCACAGTTGATTCGCTCGCCGGGTGTCTATTTCAGTGCGACCGAAGACCGCGCGACTGGGCGCGTGCTTTGCTCCGCCAAGTTGATCCCGAATCGTGGCGCGTGGCTGGAGTTTGAAACTTCCAAGCGCGATATTTTATCTGTCAAGGTCGACCGCAAGCGCAAAGTGCCTGTCACGATGCTGCTCAAAGCAGTCGGCGTAGGCGACGGAACCGACGACGGTCTCATCAATATTTTCGCCGGTGCCGACAACAATCCAGAGCACGAGTACGTTCGTACCACGCTCGACAAAGAATCGCCCAAGATGACAACCATCGACGAGGCGTTGATGGAGTTTTACAAAAAACTCCGCCCCGGTGATCCGCCGACGCTGGACAACGCCAAGGCATTTTTGACGACTTTGCTTTTCACGCAGCGACGCTATGACTTGGGGCGCGTCGGTCGCCATAAATTGAATCGTCGCTTGTACGGCACGGATATTCCCGGTGATCAATTGCCCCAAGAGCGCATCATGCGCGCCGACGACTTGGTCAAAGTCGTCGAGCACATGATCTTGATCAACAACGGCATCGAAGGTGGTGACGATATTGACCACCTCGGCAACCGCCGCGTCAAGACCGTGGGTGAATTGATTCAGAATCACCTGCGCATTGGCTTGCTTCGCTTGGAGCGCGTCGTCCGCGAGCGCATGAGCGTCCGTGATCCAGAACAAATGACGGCGATCAACCTCATCAACATCCGCCCGGTCGTCGCCGCAATGCGCGAATTCTTTGGCGGCTCGCAGTTGTCGCAGTTTATGGACCAGACGAATCCCTTGGCTGAGCTGACGCACAAGCGCACGCTGTCGGCTTTGGGTCCCGGCGGTCTGCGACGTGAACGTGCAGGCTTTGATGTGCGCGACGTTCACCACAGCCACTATGGTCGCATTTGCCCCATCGAAACGCCCGAAGGTCCGAACATCGGTTTGATTGGTCGTTTGGCGACGTACGGGCAGATTAACGAGTTTGGCTTTATCGAAACGCCGTATCGCATCGTCAAGAACGAGGTCCCGAACAAAAAGGACATAATGCTGGGTCGCATCTTGCGCGACGACGTAACCGAAGCCGACGGCGACAAAGTCATCGCCAAAGCTGGCATAATCATTGACGAGCATGATGCCGCGAAATTGGCGGCGCTCCCCAAAGGCACCGACATTCCGGTTCGCGCTTATGCGACGCCCGAAATTGTCTACCTTGCAGCAGACGAAGAAGACCGGTACACCATCGCGCAGGCAAATGCCCGGGTAGATGAGTTGGGGCAGTTCGTCGACAAGCGTGTTGAAATTCGACGCCACCAAACCTTCTTGACTGAATCCAGCGACCGTGTGCAATATCTCGACGTGTCGCCGAAGCAGATCGTCGGCGTGTCCGCCGCGCTTATTCCATTCCTAGAACATGATGACGCGAACCGCGCGCTCATGGGTTCCAACATGCAGCGCCAAGCCGTTCCGCTCTTGCGCCCCGAAGCGCCCGTCGTCGGCACGGGCATGGAAGCGCAAGCCGCACTCGATTCGGGGCAGGTGATCGTTTCCGAAGACGACGGCGAAGTGACGAGTGTCACCGCGAAGGAAATCAAGATTCGCAGTGGCAAGAAAGAACGTACCTACGTCCTGCGAAAATATAATCGATCCAATCAATCGACCTGCATCGATCAACGTCCCATTGTCAATCGTGGGCAGAAGGTGAAAAAGGGAACTGTCATCGCCGATTCATCCTCGACCGACGAAGGACAGATCGCGCTCGGTCAAAATGTCGTGGTTGCGTTCATGTCGTGGGAAGGTGGCAACTATGAGGATGCGATTCTCATCAGCCAGAAGATGGCGTGGGAAGACAAGTTCTCCAGCATCCACATCGAAAAGCACGAAATCGAAGCTCGCGACACCAAATTGGGTCCCGAAGAAATTACGCGCGATATTCCAAACGTCGGCGAAGACGTGTTGAAGGACTTGGACGAGGAAGGCATCATCCGCATTGGCGCTGAAGTGGGTCCCGGCGATATTCTCGTCGGCAAGATTACGCCGAAAGGTGAGACCGACCTGACGCCCGAAGAGAAACTCTTGCGCGCCATCTTCGGCGAAAAAGCACGCGAAGTCAAGGACTCGTCGCTGCGATTGCCGCACGGCGAGCGCGGCAAAGTCGTCGATGTCAAAGTGTTCACACGCGATGAGCATCACGAACTCGCCGCTGGCGTCGATAAACTCGTGCGCGTTTCCATCGCGCAGCAACGCAAGATCACCGAAGGCGACAAGATGGCAGGTCGTCACGGCAACAAGGGCGTCATTTCCCAAGTCGTTCCGATTGAAGACATGCCGTACCTCCAAGACGGTACACCCGTCGATATTATTCTCAATCCGCTCGGCGTGCCCGCTCGTATGAATATTGGACAGATTCTCGAGACGCACCTCGGTTGGGCAGCAGATCGACTCGGTTTCAAGGTCGTGTCGCCAGTCTTTGACGGCGCGGACGAAGCCGAAATCAGCGCCGAGCTTGCGCGCGCCTGGATGATCGATCAGGCGTGGTACGAAATCACGAATCGCGCCTGGGCTTGGCTCAAAGAGCAAGAATACAATCTCGACGATTTGAATGACGATAACGAAGCGCGCGTTCTGTATTTGCAAGAGTTGCTCAAGGATGCCGACCGCCGCAAGCTGACGAATGATCGCGTGTATGCGCGCCGCCAAGTGTTGCGCTATTGGCTTACGTGGAAGGGTTACGAGCCAGAGGATATTTTGTCGTTTGAAGACGACTCACGCACGCCGACCGAACGCTTGGCGTGCGACAAAGCCGCGCGCGTCACATGCTATCGCTTGTGGCTTGAAGCGCATGGCCACAAAGCGCCGGAAAAGTGGGATGAAGAACAATTGCAGGCGGAGATCGAAAAAGTCAGTCAGAAACTAAAGGTCCCGCCGCCAACCGCCGGCAAGATGACGTTGCACGATGGCAAGACGGGTATGGCGTACGATCAGCCCGTCACCGTCGGTACGATTTATATGATGAAGCTTGCGCACTTGGTGGAAGACAAAGTCCACGCGCGTTCGACGGGACCATACTCGTTGGTCACGCAACAGCCACTCGGTGGTAAGGCGCAGTTCGGTGGTCAACGCTTTGGCGAAATGGAAGTCTGGGCGCTGGAAGCCTACGGCGCAGCGCATACCTTGCAAGAAATGTTGACCGTCAAGTCGGACGATGTCACTGGCCGCGTCAAGACCTACGAAGCGATTGTCAAGGGCGAAGAGATCATGGAAGCTGGCGTACCGGAATCGTTCCGCGTCTTGGTCAAGGAATTGCAATCGCTCGGTCTCTCGGTCGAAGTGTTTAACACCGAAGGCGAAAAGATGCAGTTCGGCAAGGAAGAGAGCGAAGAAAAGGTGCCGCAGCTCGGCATGGGCTTGCTTCATGGTGAAGCCGCGCAAGGTATGCAACGCAGCGAGCGCGATATTCAACGTGAGCGTCGCGAACGATTTGCGCGCGGTGAACGGATTAGCCGCCGTCGCAGTCGCGGTGAAGACAAAGAGGAAGCCGCTGCGGAAGAGCCAGAAGCAGAAGAATAGTCTCATAGTCAAATAGTCAAGTAGTCGATTAGTCGTCTAGTCCGCATATCTGTTGACTACTCGACCATATGACTAACTGACTAACAGACTAGATGACTTGGAGAAATAATGGAACTCAAAGATTTTAACGCAATTCGTGTCAGTCTTGCATCTCCCGACAAAATTCGCGAGTGGTCATACGGCGAAGTCCTGAAACCTGAAACGATCAATTACCGCACTCTGCGTCCAGAACGCGACGGTCTCTTCGACGAACGTATTTTTGGTCCAACGCGTGACTGGGAATGCGCGTGCGGCAAGTACAAAAAGATTCGCAATCGCGGCATTATTTGCGACAAGTGCGGCGTCCAAGTTGCGCCCGCCCGTGTCCGCCGCGAACGCATGGGACATATCGAACTCGCGTCGCCTGTATCGCATTTGTGGTACGTGCGCGGCGTGCCTTCGCGCATTGGCTTGTTGCTCGACATGTCGCCGCGCCAATTGGAGCGCGTGTTGTACTTTGCGCAATATATCGTGATGAAAGTCGATGAAGATCAGCGCAAGCGTTCGATGCAGCGCCTCAGCAAAGAAACCCAAAACAAGGCACAGGAGCTCGAACTCAAAGCGGAAGCCGAGATCGAAGAACTTGAAAAACAACTGGAAAAAGAAACTGAAGGTTTGACGCGCAAGACTGAAACCGCCGTGCAGAAGCTCGAAGAACAGCTTGCGGAAAAAACCGATCAGATCGTCAGCGTCGCCAAGAAATTGGAAAATCGAATCGAAGAAGCTAAGGGTTCAGAGATTCGCAAGCCCATTGTGTTCGAGCCGACCGGCGACGTGATCGCCGATGAAGGCGAAACGATTACGTCAAAGCATCGCAAGCGCTTGAACGAACTGGTGCAAGCTCAGATCGGCGAAATTGAAAAAGATCTTCGCGCCAAGCAAGCCGACAAGCGTTTGTTCCTCGATGCCGAAAAAGATCAAAAGCGTCACGCCATCAACGATGAAATCGCCAAGTTGCGTCAGAAGATGGACGCCAGCACCGACAAGGTGCGCGGCCAGCACGACGACAAGATGGACGAGTTGAAAGCCATCCGCGTCGGCGAAATCATTAGCGAAGCGCGCTTTGCGGAAATGCGCGAAAAGTGGGGCACGATGTTTGAGGCGGGCATGGGCGCAGAAGCGATCCATGAAATCCTCAAAGGTCTCGACCTCGATGCACTTTCGCAGGTTGTGCGCGACAACATCAGAGCGACGCGTTCCAAGCAAACCAAGAAAAAAGAAATCAAACGCTTGCGCGTGATCGAAGCATTACGCAAAGCGGGCAACCGTCCCGAATGGATGGTGCTGACTGTCTTGCCAGTGATTCCGCCGGATTTGCGCCCCATGGTGCAGCTCGATGGTGGTCGCTTTGCCACATCCGATTTGAACGACCTCTATCGCCGCGTCATCAATCGCAACAATCGCTTGCGCCGCTTGCTCGATCTTGGCGCACCCGAAGTCATCGTCAACAACGAAAAGCGCATGTTGCAGGAAGCCGTCGATTCGCTCATCGACAACTCGCAGCGCGGCAAAGCCGTCTCGTCGCGTGGTCAGCGCAAACTGAAATCGCTCTCCGATTTGCTCAAGGGCAAGCAAGGTCGTTTCCGCCGCAACTTGCTCGGCAAGCGCGTCGATTACTCCGGTCGTTCCGTCATCGTCGTCGGTCCGCACTTGAAACTGCATCAGTGCGGGTTACCTAAGAGCATGGCACTCGAATTATTCAAGCCCTTTGTCATGCGCAAGCTCGTCGAATACAACTACGCGCACAACATCAAGTCGGCCAAGCGCTTGGTTGATCGCGGTTCGTCCGAAGTTTGGGACGTGCTGGAAGAGATCATCAAGAATCATCCGGTGCTCCTTAACCGCGCGCCGACGTTGCATCGACTGGGTATCCAAGCTTTCGAAGTGATTCTCGTCGAAGGTAGTGCGATCCAGATTCATCCACTCGTCTGCGCCGCGTTCAACGCCGACTTTGACGGCGATCAAATGGCAGTCCATGTTCCACTATCGGAACCGGCGAAGGAAGAGGCGCGTAGTTTGATGCTATCATCGCGCAACTTGCTCAAGCCATCGTCGGGCGAACCGATTGTAGAGCCGACCAAGGATATGGTGCTCGGCGTGTACTATCTCACCATGGACAAGGCAGGCGAAAAGGGCGAAGGCAAAGTCTTTACCAATCCTGATGAAGTTCAACTCGCGTACGACCTGGGTCACGTCGAGCTTCACGCCAAGATCAAAGTTCCGTACGACCCGGATTATGCTGACAAGAGCGGCAGCAAAGTCGCGAAGAAGAAAGGCGACCTGGTCGAGACGACTGTTGGGCGCGTTCTCTTCAACGAAATTCTTCCGCCCGAAGTTCGCTATGTCAACGATTCGCTGGACAAAAAGCGACTGAAGGAATTGGTCGCCGAGGTCTACGCCAAAATGGGTTGGGAAGGTACCGCCGAAATCGTCGATCAGATCAAAGAGATTGGCTTCAAATATGCAACGCGCAGTGGCTTGACCATCGCCATCGACGATATCACCGTGCCGCCAGAAAAATACGTGATCTTGGGGCGCGTCAGCGACAAGGTCAACGAAGTCGAACAGCAATATCGTAAAGGTCTCATCACCGAAGATGAACAGTACGTCAAGACGGTCGAACTCTGGACAGAAGCAACCGAACAAGTCACCGAAGCGGTCGCAAAGGGTATGCGTGAGTCGTCACCCATTCGCGTCATGGCAAATAGCGGCGCAACCAAAGGTGGTTTCCAACCGATTCGTCAGTTGGCAGGTATGCGCGGCTTGATGGCTGACCCCGCCGGTCGCATCATCGCGCTGCCGATCAAATCGAACTTCCGTGAAGGTCTGACCGCACTAGAATATTTCATTTCGACACACGGCGCGCGCAAAGGTCTGGCTGATACCGCGTTGCGTACTGCCGACGCTGGTTATTTGACTCGTCGTCTCGTCGATGTTGCGCAAGAAGTCATAATCACGGAAGACGATTGCGGAACTCAATCCGGCGTGTGGGTCGATCAAGGTTCAAAGGATCGCACCGGCGAAAGTTTCGCCGAGCGTGTGATCGGTCGCGTCGCCGCAACGTCAATTGTCGATCCCAAGACCGGCGAAGTCATTGTTCCGGCTGGCGAACTGGTTACCGAATTGCTCTGGCCAGCGGTCGAAAAAACCAAAGTTGATCGAGTCTATGTTCGCAGTCCACTGACGTGCGAAGCGCGTCATGGAATTTGCGCCAAATGCTACGGTCGCGATCTCGCGCGCGGTGGCACGATTGGCATGGGTGAAGCAGTCGGCACGATTGCTGCCCAGTCAATCGGCGAACCTGGCACGCAGTTGACTCTCCGCACTTTCCACACCGGTGGTGTGGCGGGTGTCGAAGACATCACGAGCGGTCTACCTCGCGTCGAAGAATTGTTTGAAGCGCGCGATCCCAAGGGTGAAGCGCTCATGGCCGAGATCGACGGAACCGTTCAGGTTTACACGGAAGGTGAAGAGCGCAAATTGCGCATTAGCAATTCGCACATCGAAGAAGACGAGTACGATTTGCCCAAGGGCATCAAAGCCACCATTGAAGATGGCGATGAAGTCGAAAAAGGCCAAGTGCTAGCCGAGGGCGAAGAGGAAATCGTCGCCAAGAGCGATGGCAAGGCGTTTGTCGAAAAAGGCAAAATCACCGTTCGCCGCGAAATCAGCAACGAATCGATTTTGGATTTGCCTGCGGCAGCGCGTCTGCGCGTTGAAGAGGGGCAGGTCGTCAAGGCGGGCGATCAGTTGACCGATGGTTCAAAGAACCCGCGCGAAATTCTGCGCATTCTGGGCAAGGACGCGACTCAAAACTATCTGCTCGAAGAAGTCCAGCGCGTCTATCGGTCACAGGGCGTGAACATCCACGACAAGCACATCGAAATCATCATCAGCCAAATGCTTCGTCGTGTGCGTGTGCGCAGCTCCGGCGATACGGACTTGCTGCCCGGTGAAATCCTCGACCGCAAGGCGTTCGATGAACGTAATTCGCGTGTCGCGGAAGCCGGTGGCAATCCCGCCACGGCTCAGCCGATTTTGCTCGGCTTGACACGCTCGGCGCTGGCAACCGAATCGTTCTTGGCTGCCGCATCCTTCCAAGAAACATCGCGTGTGCTTACGGATGCCGCTGTGCGCGGTCGCGTGGATCAACTGCGTGGTTTGAAGGAAAACGTCATTCTCGGCAAGTTGATCCCGGTCGGCAGTGGTTTCCGCAAGGAAATGCTGACGGCTATTGATCTCGGTCCCGCGCCGACGGTCACCGTCGACGATATTTCGGAAGAATCAAGCGAACTAGCTGGATAGTACTGGATGTAGGGCGACCTGCAAGATCGCCCTACGGGTCGTTCGATGTCAAATTCATCAACATCTTGTTGTTAATTTGACAGCAAATAGTGTTCTGCATATAATCAGTCGCCGTGAATCGTGATAGAAAAATTATTTGAGCTTTAGAAAATTTTCTGTCTCCAAATAGCGATTCACGTTCAGTTGGGTCGCCCGTCCTCTTGTTGTTTGGGAGGACGCACAAGGTTTCCGTAAACGACCGTTGTCCATGAGAGAAAACATGGAGACGCGGTCGATAAGCAAGAAACCTTTACGGGAACTGGCGAACCCATCATCCGCTCAAGGGATTCGAATGCCCTTCCCTCGTGGCTTGACCTTTGTCGCCAAGCTACGGTCGAAAATGCGGAAGGGCATTTTGTTGCCTGCTTCAGGCAGATTAGAACGGTTCGCAGTGATTGGACTGCGAGGAGGAAATTAGGTGCCAACGATCAATCAACTGGTTCGAAAAGGTCGCAAATCAAAATCCAATAAGACCAAAGCGCCCGCGTTGCGAATTACATTGAATACGATTCGCAATCGTCAAGCGCGTGGTAAGGGCGCGCCGCTCAAGCGCGGTGTTTGCACCGTGGTCCGCACGATGACGCCGAAAAAGCCGAACTCGGCTTTGCGCAAAATCGCCCGCGTGCGCCTGACGAATGGTATCGAAGTTACGGCGTACATCCCCGGTGAAGGTCACCAGTTGCAAGAGCACTCGGTTGTCCTGATCCGCGGTGGTCGTGTGAAGGATTTGCCGGGCGTCCGCTATCACATTGTGCGTGGAGCGTTGGATACGACCGGTGTGGAAAAGCGCCGCAAGGGTCGTTCCAAGTACGGCGCCAAGCGACCAAAGGCCGAAGCCGCTGCTGCCTAGTTCATTAGGCGACCAATTAATCAGGCAACTAGCTAAGCAGATCAGTTCCTGATTGCCTGATAACCAATTGACTGATTGACGATTAGGAGTTTGAAATGCCTCGACGAGGACATGTTGAGCACCATCCGGTTTCACCGGATACCAAGTACAATAATGTGACGATTCATTCGTTCATCAACCGCTTGATGATGGCGGGCAAGAAAACCACCGCCAGCAAGTCGGTCTATAACGCGTTCGCCATCATCGAAGAAAAGACCAAAAAGAATCCGGTCGAAGTCTTTGAAACTGCCTTGCGCAATGCCGGTCCCAGTATCGAAGTTCGCCCTCGCCGCGTGGGTGGTGCAACGCTTCAAGTGCCGGTCGAAGTGCCGAGCGTTCGTCGCACCGCACTTGCCATGCGTTGGCTTATCGCCAATGCGCGTTCACGTGGTGGCAAGACCTTCGCCGAAAAATTGGCAGGCGAATTGATGGATGCCGCCGCCAATCAAGGCGCGACGATCAAGAAAAAAGAAGAAACGCACAAGATGGCAGAAGCCAACCGCGCTTTTGCACATTTTCGCTGGTAGAAATTCAATGACAAATGACAAAATGGAAATTCCAAAACGGCGTTTGTCATTTGTCATTAGATAATTTGGAATTTTACATTGGCTAGATTAGTTCCGCTCGAAAGAATTAGAAACATAGGCGTAATTGCGCACATTGACGCTGGTAAGACAACAGTCAGTGAGCGGATTTTGTATTTCACTGGCAAGACGTACAAGATCGGCGAAGTCCACGAAGGCACAGCTGTCATGGACTGGATGGTCCAAGAGCGCGAACGTGGCATCACGATCACGTCTGCCGCAACCACCACCTCATGGCGCGATCATCAGATCAACCTCATCGATACCCCAGGGCACATCGATTTTACCGCCGAAGTGCAGCGCTCGTTGCGCGTGCTCGATGGGGGTATCGTCGTGTTCGATGCTGTTGCCGGTGTGCAGCCCCAATCCGAAACCGTTTGGCGTCAGGCAGATCGATTTGGCGTGCCGCGATTGGCATTCGTCAACAAGATGGATCGCATCGGCGCGAATTTCTATCGCACGGTCGATATGATTGTCGATCGTCTTGGCGCGCATCCAGTTGCTATTCAAATGCCGATTGGCGCTGAATCAGCGTACGTGGGTTTCATCGATTTGCTCACAATGAAAGAAGTTGTTTACGGTGAGGATATTGATGCCGCACCGGAGATTCGTGATATCCGTCCCGAACTGCAAGCCGACGCCGCCAAGCGTCATGCTGCAATGGTCGAGGCGATTGCCGAGACCGATGAAGCCCTAACTGAAAAGTATCTCGAAGGGCACGAGATTTCCGAACAAGAACTGCGTTCCGCTCTAAGGCGGGCAACCATATCCGGAAAACTCGTGCCTGTTTTGTCGGGTGCGGCGCTCCGCAACAAGGGCGTGCAATGGGTATTGGATGCTGTCGTCGATCTTCTTCCGTCGCCGTTGGACATTCCCGCGGTGCGCGGTGTTTCGCCTGACGATGAAACCAAGGAATTGACGCGCAAGGCAGACGAGAACGAACCTGCGGCGGCGCTCGCATTCAAAATCGTAACTGATCCGTACGTGGGTCGCTTGGCATACATTCGCGTGTATTCGGGCAAGATTTCGACGGGACAAGCGTTGGTCAACACCACGCGCCGCAATCAGCGCGAACGCATTGGTCGTCTCGTTCGCATGCACGCCAACTCGCGCGAAGAAATCGACGAAGTGTTGGCAGGCGACATCGCCGCGATCATCGGTCCGAAGAATACATTGACCGGCGATACGTTGAGCGATGGCGACAAGCCAATCGTGCTCGAAGCGATCAAGTTCCCAGAGCCAGTCATTTACGTTGCGATCGAACCCAAGACCAAAGCTGATCAAGACAAAATGGCGGAAGCGTTGCGTCGATTGGCAGAAGAAGACCCGACGTTCCGCGTTCGCACCGACGAAGAAACCGGTCAAACGCTGATTAGCGGCATGGGCGAGTTGCACCTCGACGTGTTGGTTGATCGCATGATCCGCGAATTCAAAGTCTGGGCGAATGTCGGCAAGCCGCAAGTCGCTTATCGCGAAACCATTACGCGCCCGGTCAAAGCCGAAGGTCGCTTTGTGCGACAGACCGGCGGTCGCGGTCAATACGGTCACTGCTGGCTCGAACTCGAACCTTTGGAAAAAGGCAAGGGCTTTGAATTTGAAGATGCGATTCGCGGTGGAGCGATTCCGCGCGAATATATCCCCGCCGTCGAAAAAGGCGTGCGCGAATCCTTGGATAGCGGTGTGATCGCCGGTTATCCGGTGGTCGATGTCAAGGCGCGCTTGGTCGATGGCTCATTCCACGAAGTCGACTCGTCCGAAATGGCGTTCAAGATTGCCGGTTCGATGGCTTTCAAAGCTGGTTTGCAAAAAGGTGGGCCCGTTCTGCTTGAACCCATCATGAAAGTCGAAGTAGTTGTACCCGAAAGTTACATGGGCGACGTCATCGGCGATTTGTCCGCGCGACGCGCGCATGTCGAAGGCATGGAACCTCGCGCTGGCGGTGCAACGGCGATTCACTCGTTTGTTCCACTTGCAGGGATGTTCGGTTATGCGACCGATTTGCGTTCGGCGACCCAGGGTCGTGGAACGTTTACGATGGAATTCGATCATTACGATCAATTGCCTGCCAATCTCGCTGAAGCTGTTGTTGGCGGGAAGAAGACAAGTAATCAGTAAACAGTGAACAGTGAACAGTAAACAGTGGAATGTTGCTGACTGTTCACTGTCCACTGACCACTGTTCACTGGAGGTTAAAATGGCGAAGCAAAAATTTGAACGCACGAAACCGCATGTTAACGTTGGCACGATTGGACACGTCGATCACGGCAAGACGACGCTCACCGCCGCGATTACCAAGACCTTGTCCTTGAAGGGACAGGCGAATTTCGTCTCCTACGACGAAGTCGCCAAGGCGTCTGAAAAACAAGGTCGCCGCGATGATACCAAAATCTTGACCATCGCCATCTCGCACGTCGAATACGAAACCGATGCGCGACACTACGCCCACATCGATTGCCCCGGGCACGCCGACTATGTCAAGAACATG